>JAKQQP010000033.1 GCA_029564115.1 Candidatus Rifleibacteriota bacterium
TGGGGTTGAAGAACACTGCGGTGTTTCCTGATGAGGAGGAACTGGCCATGGCCCTTGAAGAGCATGTTAAGCTGAACGCCGACGCGGCGATGCGCCTGCGCATGGAAGACCGCGAACGTGACCGCATCGAAGAGATAATCAAGCGCAGCGCCGCAATCAAAGAAGGCCGCGCCATCGGTCGTGAAGAAGGTAAAGTCGAAGGCAGAAACGCAGAAAAACTCGAAATCGCCAGAAAGCTCAAAGCCGAAGGCATGCCTGCCGCCCTGATTCAAAAAATCACCGGTTTGAGCGAAGACGAGATAACCAGACTGCCTGCATCGACGCCCAATACCTGAGGCATTTTAAGATAGCCGATCTGCAGTAATTACCTCAGCCGGGGTAGGTGATGCAATTCTAATTGCCCGAATTATTTTTGGATCCGACGCCGGCTTTCTCACAGATACTAGCAGGCGGTTTTCTCTCATTTTTTACCCGCCCCTCGCCCACCCCGTTTATTGCATGGAAATCGCCCAACGCTGTCGGAGGTGTTTTAACCATGGCGGCAAGCTGTTCGTTGGTGAAAATCGCATAGACCGGAACACCCTGCTTTTCTGAGATTGTTTTTCTCAGTTCGCGAAGCCGGTCGAAAAGAACATATTCCTGCTGGTTCAGAATTTCGCGGTAATCAATTCTTGCATTATTACTGCCACCTTGTGGCTTCAACTCTTCACCGTATTCAACCAGAAAAAACATGGTCTTTCCTCTGTTTTGCGATAGAAGTAATTTCACAGGTTTATCATGTTTTGACAAGCCTTAATAAACACCGAAAAAGAGCAACGCTGTTTTTCGGCCGGTCTCTTTCCTTGCATCGACCAGTGAAAGCCATTACAATCTGCTATGGAGCAATTAAATCAGAGAGGAAACCGCTGTTGTTAATATCAGAACCCGATTTTTTACCCCCGCCGTCAGAGAATCTGGTCGCTTCCTTTTACAGATTCGGCACTTTCAGACTCAACCTGAAAACCGCACAGATGACCTGCGACCGCAACTTCTTAGATATGCTGAACCTTCCGGTCTGCCAGCACTTCAACGATCTTTACTCCCGTCTGTCAGACAAAGACCAGCACCTGCTGGACATTTCCCTCAACGGAGTTACAAACTACTTTACGACTCAATTCAAACACCTGTTCAAAATAACCATATCCGGGAATCAGCCATCGTTA
>JAKQQP010000048.1 GCA_029564115.1 Candidatus Rifleibacteriota bacterium
GCTGCAACCTGAAGAACTGCTGCTGGTCTGACTCATATTCTGGTTCCTTTACTTTTCTTTCTTTTCAGTGATTTTTTCAGTGGCTTTTGCGGTAAGAAGGTCTTTGATCTCGTTGAGCTGCACCTTAAGCGAATCGATCTGATTCTGCATTTCGATTCTGCCATCTTCACGCCCTTCGATATCGACCGACTCAACCTGCTCGTAGCCGGCTTCAATATTGCGATAGTGGCCTCGACCGGCAGCCGGGCCGAATCCCTTGAGACCCCTGCCACCGCGACGGGCAAAACCGCAGCCACCACGTCGACCCACCGGCATACGACCAGTCTGATCGATAGCCTGACAACAACCCATTCCACGGCCGGTGATCGGCCCCTGACCATTCGGACCTGTTCTGTCAAAACCTGGCATAATTTTACTCCTTATTTGTGAATTTTTGAACCCACTTTAATAAGATAAAATAATACCAACAAAAAAACAAGAATGTTTTTGGCATTTGCTAATTAAAAATTCATTAGGTCTTTTTTGAAAGCGATTTTTACAATTAAATCTTTCAAACTATTTAAGGCAAATGCCAAGAATAAAGCAAAAAAAGTCTCATATTAACCTGCAGACAGCTCGAAACTAAAGTGGGCTTGCCTGCTTACAAATCAACATACATGGGCATCAACAAAACAATACCTTTAATTTCACAGAAGTTTTTAAGTCCATGCTGCTTTGTTGGGAATAAAAAACACGCAACTGAGCCTTTGAAAGGATACGCAGACAGATAATCAGTCAATAGGCCGGTAGTAGCTAAATTCACCGCAGCAGATACTGCAGCTGGTTTTACCGTTTTTCTGAAGAAAAGATTCGCCGCACTGCGGGCAACGACTGGCACCCGGCTTGTCATGTTTACCAAAACGTTCAACCTGGACTTTCTGCAGCCCGATTACCTTGTCGCGCACTGTCAGAAACTCTCTGATCACCTGTTCGCCTGATTTAAGACGTGCCTCGCCGCCCGCCTTGACTTCGGCGGAACGGGTTCGATAAAAGAACCTGTAAAGTTCTGGTGTTTCGTCTGGCGAAATGCGGTCAAGGTCAATGAATACCCTGACACCGCGACCATCGGCACGGTCAAACAGAGTCAGGGCAAAGCGCCCGATATCACCGTAAATTGTCAGATATCGGTTGCCAACCGTACAGCCGGTCATCAGCATGATTACATCAGTAAGGCATGATACCGATTCGCAGACAGCGTTGAGCCGGTCTTTGACCTTACCAAGCTCATTGCGGCAGACATCGATCATGACAGCGGCTATTAACAGCCCCGGCACTCGCTTTTTATGAAAATAGACAGCCTTTTCATACCATTCAAACAGTTCCTGGTCGTTCATTGCAGACTTCCTGATTTATTTTCCATGGTATCGGTCGCGGTTTTTTGTGTCCGCGACATATAAAGTGTTACCATATTTATACTACACGCAACCGAAAGGAAAACAACAGAGTGAAAATTCTCATCATTTTTAACCGCCAGCCCTATGACGGTACCGACGTTACCTGGAACGGGCTGCGCCTGGCAGGAAAGCTCATCGAAGCCGGCCAGCAAGTTCGTATTTTCCTGATGAATGATTCGGTTGATATGGCCCGTGACACATGCAAAAAGCCGGAAAGTTACGACCAGAACCTCGTTCAGATGCTCAAAGAGCTTATCAAAAACGGTGTTGAGGTAAAAGTCTGTGGCACCTGCATGGCCAGGTGCGGTATTTACAAGAGCGAGCCATATTTTGCCGGCGCCGAGAATTCGACCATGCCGGCACTGGCGCAGTGGGTAATCGACAGTGACAAAGTGCTGACTTTCTAGCTTCAGACCCGCGACCCCATACATATTTTCAGTTCTTTGGCCCTTCAACAAGGTAATAGGTATCGCCGCTACGTTCTATAGCCATTATTTTGCCGGCCTTCAGCAACATGCCGGTGAATTTTGCCACTTCGTTGAGATGCATGCCGAAAACATCGGCAATCTGTTTTGCAGTGCACGGCCGGCGCTGCAGCATTTCAAAAATCGCATTTTCATCAGCTTTAACCTTGGGGTTGGCGGCAGAATTGAAGTCAGCGATAATTTCGGCTTTATTGCCGAACAGATGACACAATTCATTGAGTTTCCCGCTGACAACAGCTTTAACATAGGCTTCGGACGGAGGGCGAACCGCGGTGTTGAGCTGAATACGATCTGGAGCGATGGTTTTTGCCGTTTCAGCAATCTGTTGCATCTGCTCAGGCGATGAGTTAATGCCATCGAGAGCAAAGACTTCCATCCACAACTGCCCGGAAAATTCCTGCCTGAACTGGCGTTCGCCAGCGACCAGACTCGAAAAATTAAGACCCGACGCCGGGCGATTGATGGTCTGCAGAGACGCATCGTTCCAGGCACTCAAAGACACTTTCACGATATCTGCCAGAGCTATGCTTTTGCGAATTTCGGGCAGATGCAGTAAAGAACCATTAGTGAGAACAGCGACCGGAATCCGCGTCTGCTTTTTCAGGTGCGCAATTATCTCGCCAATACCTGAATGCAGGGTTGGCTCACCTGAACCGGCAAAAGTTATGATATCGGCCTGACCGCCGTTTTTCAGCCAGACATCAAGTTCGTCAACAACAGCTGCGACCGGCACATACTCTGCCCGATCAGCCATCAGACAGGTCGTTCTGCCAAGCTGGCAAAAAATACAATCGAAGCTGCAGGTTTTGAAAGGGGTCAGATCGATCCCGAGAGACCGCCCGAGGCGCCTAGATGGCACCGGCCCGAACAGGTATTTATTTTTTGCCGGTATTATTGCCGCATGGGCCCCTTCCGTCGCTGCGTGACATAAATTTCCTCCGGATAAAATTTTCGCTTTTAAGCAGGGTTCCGGCCTGTTGCAATAACTCAAATTGAAAAGCTGAATTATCAGGCAAAAACAAACCTGCGGCCTGAAAAAACGGGTTCGCAGGGCATTTCTGCATGCAGAAGCTGAATGACAGAAGCATCGACACAGTGGCATGGCATAAGAAGTTTGATGTTTCTGCTTTTCAGGTAAGACATGGTCGGTTCGATCGCCAGGCTGCCCTCTTTAAGGTGAAAGCCGCCAATGACTGCGGCAATATCATTACAGCCGGTCACAGCACAGGCGTAGTCAACGATATTGCAGATACCAGAATGCGAACAGCCTGCGATGACCACCAGCCCTTTTGCAGTTTCGACAGCAATTGCCGAATCATCAGGCACAAAATCAGGCTGGCCGGCTTCGTCATAAAACGGCGTCTGCTTTGCCTCAAAATCGTTCAACCGCGGGATCTGGCCGAGAAAAGTTATTGAATCCGAGAGTTTCATCGGCCTGGCGCTCAACTGCAGGTCAAACCAGGTTTCGGCCTGTTGTCGATCATAGCTCAGCCCGATATAGGTGCCATTTTTCTCGCGATAGCGACGAATGAAAATTTCCGGGTGGCATACCAGTCGCCGGCCGGCAAAGTATTCAAAGCCATTGCCATGATCGTAGTGCCCATGGCTCAAGACTGCGAGCTCGATGCGATCCAGCTCGATGCCGAGGCTCATGGCATTGCTTTTAAAAAGAGAACTCTGGCCTGAATCGAAAAGAATGCACGCATCGTCAGTTTCAACAATTATCGACAGACCATGTTCAGCACCACAGCCTGGCCCGGCGTTGTTATCGACGAGAAAAGTCAGATCGAGTCTCTCAGTATTTTTCATTGGTTTACCTTCATGGTTTCAAGCGAGCTTTTCGGCCTGGTCATTCAGACAATAACGGTCGTGCAGGTCGATGATGCGGCTGTCTACAACCCCGTTGCCAAGTGTTTCGACATACCGGCAGACGGCGAAGCCGCGAGCAGCGTTGTCATATTCATGTTCCCAGTTTTTATAAGCCTGTTCCTGGCCTTCTGGAACCGGGCAACGATACTTTATGCAGTCAATGTGCACGCGATATGGTTTCGGCGTCAGCCTGGCGCGGTAACAGCGCTGCTGCACACAAAGCCATGAATACAGGCCGTCAGCGTTCGATTTTTCGCAGAAAGTCTTGAACTGGTCAGAGCCGGGTTCGATGAATCTGCCAAGCACCATCACTCTGATGCCTTTGCAGGTTTCGTAGATTCGCCAGGTGGTGCCGGGAATTATCTGCTCGGCATGCAGCCGGCGCAAAAGACCGATAATGCCCTGCTTGTTATCGATTTTTTTAAAGGTCAGTCTTTCCCAGAAGGTTTTCTGGTAGGTATCAATATCGAAAATATTAACTGAAGAGGTATTTAGAATCAGGGCCCCGTAATAATTGCGGGTGATGATGTTTTCAGAATCAATCTCTTCGATGATGTGCTCACGCGTGGGCTTTTCGTATGAGCTCTGGCGCTGAATCTTCTTATCAACAATGAGCTGTACCCTTTCGGCTTTTTGCCGACAAAGTTCCTCAGCCGCGCGCTTCGATTCATTCGAGCCGGCCCGGCAGCGGATTTTTCTGCGCTCTCCGTCGATAACGACTTCAAACTCTTTTTCAGCCCAGAATCTGAACAGGCGCAGTCTGGTCAGAAGGCTATCATTTTCATGGTTTGCAAATCCCATTTTATTGATTCCTGTAAAATTAAAATCTGGTTAACCGGTTCGGCGGCCCGGTTCTATTTTCGCTTTGAAGTAATCTATAAATAACAAAAAATTACGCCAGATCCAGCAGGACAAATACCCTGCCGTTGACTCCAGCGCAATCAGTGTTTATCTGTATTCATCCGTGGCCGCTTTCTTTGATCGGGTTCATCCGTGGCCGTTAATCAGAGGTGCCGGATGACTGGTTCTGCAGATCCTGCATCGTTTCGTTGATGATCTGGTTGCTGAGATCCTGGCCGCTCTGCAGACCTTCTTCGAGAGCCTGATTCATCGTCTGATTGGCGTCCTGCAGTGCCTGTTCGGTCAGCTGCCGGCCCATTTCGAGGCCCTGGGCAGTAGCTTCGTTGGCAGTTTTAAGACTCTGCTCGACAACTTTGTTGGTGAATTCGTTGGTCTGCTGCAGAAAGGTGTCTACCTGACCATTGATAGTTTCGAGCAACTTGCCAATCATCTCGCCGTTTTCACCGAGTGATTTCTGCAACAGGCTCTCGACCTGGGTATTGATGCCTTCGATTGTCGCTTTAACCTTTTCATCGTTGGCTCCGAGAGATTTACCCATGATGCCGTCGAGGTTGAGTTTCATGCCGTCGATGGCCTTCTTGAGATCGAGATCGGTTGAGCCGGCGGTCATTTCGGTGAGTTTACCAACGTTATCGAGAATCGGCCCGACAATCGCGTCGGCGGTTTCTGCATTCTGAGCGAATGCCGGCACCACGAGCATGCCAAAACCAAAAGCGGCACAGAACATTTTTTTCAAACCGGGTTTCATTATTTCAGATCCATCCTTACCGACTGAATTTTAAAGCTTTATGACAGATATAAATCATAGTCAGAAAAACGCCATTGCGCAACTTCGGCAGAATCGGCTTCAAAAAGCCATCTTCATGGCAGACTTTTCTGCTGAAAAGAAATCTCCGCCTCTGCCGGGTTTTCAGACAGAAGCGGAGACAAAAGCTTATCAGACATCAGCCACGGCAGATAGCTTTACTTAAGGTCTTTGTAAACAAACCACCAGTCGTAGCTGTTCTTTTCGCCTTTACGTTTGGCGGCGGTTTCGACATCTTTGGGCGGGGGAACAATAACCTTGTCTTTAAGCAATTCATTGTTTGGCCAGTTTTCAGGAAGAGCGACCTTGTGAGCATCGGCAACCTGTAAAGCTTTGAGAGCCCGCAAAATTTCATCGACCTGGCGACCGATTTCCTGGGGGTAGTAGATCATCAGGCGGGTAATGCCGTTAGGATCAATCAGGAACACGGCCCGAACGGTGTTTGAACCTTTGCCGGGGTGGAGCATGCCAAGTTTTTTAGCTACATTGCCCATATCATCAGCGATGATCGGGAACGGAATCTTGACCTGCAGCTTTTCTTCGATCCATTCGACCCATTTGATGTGAGAAAACACCTGGTCAATAGAGAGACCAACCAGTTCGGCATTCAGTTTTTTGAATTCGGCTTCGCGTTTTGCAAAAGCGACGAACTCAGTTGTGCAGACCGGAGTAAAATCGCCAGGGTGGCTGAACAGAACGATCCACTTGCCGGCATAATCATTCGGAAAGCTTTTCATTCCGTGCGTGGTGGGAACAGTAAATTCGGGCATTCTGTCGCCAAGAAGGGGCATACTGCAATTTTGCGCGTTTTCCATTTTTAATTCCTCCAGAGTTTAATTTATCAACGCTGAGGAATTAGCAATCTACATGCCACGTCTTCACAATCAGCTCTGAGAGCGAATTATAAAGGTTTTAACCTAAAACTGGCACCGAAATAAAGTTATTTTTCTACCGATATTTCGGTATCAACCAGATTTCGGTATCAACCAGATTTCGGTGAAATTCAACCATTGTTGCCTACTGCACAAGCAAACAGGGGAGGGATATTTATGCGCAGCACCGCAGGATTGGCACGGTCATGCCTATCCGCATATCCTGTTTCAAAAAATTCTACTTTCAATACGCATTTATCAACCGCCCGGCTTTTTATCGAGACCCAGTTTTTTAATCTTGCTCTGCAGAGTGGTCGGTTTGAGATTCAGCCGGGCCGCTGCGCCGTCTTTACCGTAGATGCGGCCGCCGCATTGCTGCAGAGCCCGGGCGATGATACGGCCAACTTCGGTTTCAAAGTCTGAAACCCCGACATCTGATGCAGATATCACAGACTTTTCCGGCTTTGGCGACTTTGCCTGCGACTCGAAAAATATGTGCTCGGCTTCTATCTGGCCGCCACGGCAATTAATAAGGGATCTTTCGATGGTATTCTGAAGCTCTCTGACATTGCCCGGCCAGCTATTTTCGAGAAGCTTTCTGATTGCCAGCCCCGAAAGCATAACCCGATCGTAGCCAAAGCGCGACCGCATTTTCTCGACAAAATGATGCGCGAGCAGAACGACATCGCTCTGGCGCTCACGCAGTGGCGGCACCACGATTGGAAAAACATTGAGCCGGTAATAAAGGTCTTCTCTGAATTTGCCATGCCTGACCTTCTCTTCGAGTCTGATATTGGTGGCGCTGATGATGCGCACGTCGGCCTG
>JAKQQP010000057.1 GCA_029564115.1 Candidatus Rifleibacteriota bacterium
GCAGGCGACCATCCTGAAATGACAGATCGAGACCGACAAAAACAATCGGGTCTGCCCCCATGCGGCGAACCAGGTCAAAGACTGTGGTAGCAATCGAGCCCCAGCAGCCAAGGGTGCCGACGGGTTCGCGCAGATCTTTACAGATCGGGTGCAGGCCGCCACCGAAAGTCATCAGCATCAAAGGCCCCTTGAAACTGGTAAAGATATCCGGGTGGGTCATCGGCTCTACAGCCAGAACCACGTCGGTTTCGTTTTCAACCCCGACGAAATCGAGCGAATTTTCGTATGACGGATCGGCGGCACAGACGATATCAGGTTTTATGCCGTTTGCTACCAGCTGCCTGAGAGCCGTATCAACTGCGATAATCGGAAATTTGCCCTTAACCTGTGCCAGAAGATGCATATTTTTATCGAGCGACGGCCCGGCAGCAACAACTATGGCCGGAATACCGGAAAAACGGTCAAAAAGCCGTTCAACACCCGGCAAAGCAAAACCCGCCGCCAGATTGGCAAAATAGTTCGAATGAAACTCGAAACCGGCGTGCATCAGAGTTACCAGATTGCCCTTCGACCGGTTGCACAGATAGCGGATCTTTTCGATAACCCGTTCAAAATAAATTTTGAACCGGCCAACCGAAGGCGGGTGATCGATCAGGGCCAGGCGTTCCATGGCTGTCCAGTCGAGGCTGGCGCTCCACAGATCACCGACTTCATCGGCCGTCATGCCAACGACAAGGGCAACCCGACCGTCGAGAAGGAATTTGCTGAGATCGCGGCTTTTCAGGGCTGAGATGAAAACCCCGGCATCCGGCTCGATAACAAAAAGCTGCGGCCCGCTGACTCTCTGTTTGAATTCTTTCAGCAGCGCTTCGGCCATGTAACCGAGCCCGAACCCAAGCAGCATTGCATGCGTCTGCCCCTGAAACGATGCCTGAACCTGCTTTTCGGCCTCTTTAACCGGATCATAGCGGCTGTGATACGAAACCAGCCTTTTATTTTCATCGCTGTAGCTCAGGGTCGGCTGACCGCTTTTCGCCGTTTCAACAGAATAGGCTTCCTGACGCCAGACTCGGGCAGCCGCAGTCACCACCGAAAAAACATTGGGGTGGCGACGGAGGGCATTCAGGTTTCTGTTGAACAGCTCTTCGTTCATTTCAGCTGCTGCTCCCTAGAATGGTTTCGATCAGCTTGCGGGCATCAGAGAAAATTTCAGGAAATTCATATTCGAGGATATCGGCTACTCCAACCCAGTCTTCTGATTCCTGGGCCGATTTCACCGTTGCCATCTGTTCGCTGATGCGGCCAAGAAGACTCTGGCGTTCAGATTCGACCGATGACTCGGCCATGTTGGCAGCGAAGGCCCGATCAGCATTATTGAGCATGGTAACCAGCCATTCGACGCCATCGACGAATTCGATATAATGATCCATGGCGCTCTTGATTTTGCCGATGCGCAACTCGGAAGAAGCCTGTTGTGCAACCCCTTCAAGATGGGTAATGCCGGCATCGCCATCTTCGAATGCCGCCTGAATCATCTCAATCGCAGAGGCGGCAACCAGCTCAACCCTTGCAAAATCTACCACCTTGAGTTCGCCAATCTTCTCGGTTTCATCAGGGCAATAGGAGGTGCCATCGAGAAGAAGCTCGACAATCGACGAGCCGCTGCCTTTAAGAGATTCTTCAACCGTTTTGACCAGCTGAAGCACCGTCACTTCAGCATCAATACCCTCTAC
>JAKQQP010000252.1 GCA_029564115.1 Candidatus Rifleibacteriota bacterium
GCCAGATTTGCCGGGCTAAAAAAAGTTCTCACCGAAAAAACTCCCACCGGCAGGTTCCTTCTGCTTGACGCCCTGTCGCGCGAAACCATGGTGCAGCTGCAGGCCAGTCTGATAATTGGAGTCGGGCATTTTCGCAATGAAGCGGACGCCCAGATTCTTGCAAAATACCTGAAAAGCGAAGATGCCCGCGTGCGGGCCAATACCGTCGAAGCTCTCGCCATGATTGGCAGCGAAGAATCGCTCAGACATATTATCGCGGTGATGGGTGACCAGGATAACCGCGTCAAGGCAAATGTGCTCAAGGCATTGCAGGAAATCGGCGGCCAGTCGCTCTTCAATCTGCTGAAAAAGATGGCCGTTGACGATCGCCCATGGGCAAGAGCCTCGGCAGTTTTTGCCTTTTCGCGCATAAAATCGCCACAATCACTGGTGGTGCTTGCAGGCATAGCTCAGGCTGACCCCGATAAGAACATAAGATCGAGGGCACTGCATGCCATTCGCATCGAAAAAGGAGCGGGAAACCCTGCTGCAGCAGTGATTCTGGCTAAACTGGCAGAACTGTCGCCGGATACTGAAAAGACCGCTGGCAATCTTCTTGCTGAACCGGCGGCTGAGAGTGATCTTTCTGGTTATCTTCTGAGTCCAGAGTCAGCCAGCCGCTACCTCGCTTTAACGCAGATAAACACCGGCAATCTGCCAACCTTTAAACATGCCTTCATTAAAGCTTTCGAAACTGAAGAAGACTTTTTTTTGCTTGGCTTGATGCTGAATCTGGTGCGTGATCTTAAAATCGTAGAATGTTTCAGCCGTTCACGCCTGCTGTTGATGCACCAGGATGACCGCGTCAGAGCGAATGCGGTTGAAGCTCTTGCTATGATAGACCTGGCGAAGGCCGCAGAAGTGTTGCTGCCACTTCTTGAAGACCATAACAGCCGTGTTGTCGCTAACGCCCTGCTTGCCCTGGAAAAGGCCAGAAAAATCGATGTCGTTGCTGAGCTGAAACGCATGCTTGCCCGTGGCCGCGAATCTTTCAAGCACAGTGTGATTTTTGTAATTTCGCAGATCAGAGAAGCATTGGCCATACCGCTGCTCGAAAAGCTTCTGCGCGATCCAAATCCGCGATTGCGTGACAAGGCCTTTGCGGTGTTGCAGACCTACGCTGCTGCCAGAGTGAGTGGCGCTTCGGCCTTTCTGCGTGACGTCGAAAAGCAGATACAGCTCGAAAGAAATCGCGATTCCTTTTTTGACAACAGCCTGGATGTGGCTTTTGCCGGGCTCATTAATCTGATTCGTTCCAGTTCTGGCGCCATTTCCGAAATGCCCGACAAAATTCAGATTGAACGAACGCCTCAAAACGAAAGGGTGGCTCTGCTGACTCTCGCCAGTCGCTGCCTTGAACTGAAAATTGTCGATGCGAGAACTCTCGAAGTGCTTTCACAGCTTGAAAGCGAATTGAAAACTGTCGATGCACTCCTGCAAAAAGCTGCCGCTGGTGATCATGCTTCGTTGTCGCTGCCGGAAAGCGCAAAAATGGTTTCTGAAGAGCAATTGCTGAAAATCGAACGCGAAAGCCTGGTGGCGCGAAAAGATGCGGTGCTGGCCGCCTATGCCTTTGACTTTTTCAATGCCAGGGCCTCGATTGATTCCAAAACTTTCTCTTTGCTGAGAACCGAACTCGGCCGCGTCGAAGGCAGCCTG
>JAKQQP010000066.1 GCA_029564115.1 Candidatus Rifleibacteriota bacterium
GTTTTTCTTCGGGTTCAGGCTCAGGCTGCGCCATCTGGCTCATGCGGACCATAAGCTTCTGATAATCAGTTTCTTCGAAGCGGTGCAAGTTATCACGAATCACGGCTATGAGTTTGTGACTGCCAATGGCCCGGCAAAAGCCATCGAATGGCTCGGCAATCTCTTTTTGCTGTTCGGGCTTCAGCCCGGCAAACTCATACATGCCACAAAGCTTGCTTTTAAGATCGGTGACCGCCTTTTTCGCTTTTTCTATCTCGGATGCTATCTGCCGGTCGATTTCTTCCCGCAGTGAATCGGTCAGAGTCTTGAGCTGCTGCATGCAGGTGCCGCGATAACTGTCTCTGGCGGTCAGAATCTGGCTGATCTGGTTGGCCTGATTACCCGGAATATAGGAGAAATTTGGTTCCTGGCTCTGAATGAACTTTCTGGCATTGTCGAAAATACCTTTTTGCGGCCCATTCATGAACTTACGGATCGGGTCGACCGACTTTTCCTTTAAATCGAGCAGGTCATCGTATTGCCGGGAAAATTCGGTCAAATACCAGGTATAAGGCTTGCCCGAAAAGCCTTTGAGCTTTTCTATAACCGGTTTCAGTTCTTCCATGAAAGGATACTGCGCTGCCTGGGCGGCCAGAGGGGTCAGCTGGTTTTTGAGTTCCTGCATGGCATTGCCGGTTTCTTTTGCCAATGCTTTGGCTTCATTGCTTTGCGGGGGAGCATCGAAGAAGTCTTCAAAAAATTCTTTGAGAGAGCGCACCTGGGATGCGGTGAACTCGATCTGTGGCTCAAGAATCATATTGGCGTGCTGCTGGGTATTGCGCAGCGCCTTTTCAAGCTCAGTATCTTCAAGAATATTCGCGTCTGACCTCACTTCAAGCTTACCCCTCGACCAGAGGCTGGCAACGTTGCACAGAACCGCAGCAAAACTCCAGCCATAGGGTTTTCGCTCAAACCGCTCGACCAGCAGCTTCATGGTGGTGCGGAAACCGCCGCGGTTGTTGCTCTGGATATACGCCAGAATTTCCTGTTCTGATTCGGGCAATGAGCTAACATTGTCGTCGTAAAGGCCCTGATTTTTGAGAAACCTGCCGATATCGTTTTCGTTGTAAGCCATACCACGCAACATGCGCAGATTTGAGTAAATGCGGCTGATCAGATCGTTGAAGCCGGCAAATATTCTTGTCTGGGCATCTTCTGAGCTGCTTTCGATATCAGCCCCGGCCACAAAAAGCTTTGCCTGGCCAAGTAATTTCTTCAGCCTTTCCTGAAGGTCGGTGTAACGCTCACGATTCTGAAAGCCCTTGTCGGTAAGAATTCTTTTAACGGTTTCCTGCTGGGCTATGCTGATGTTCTGCTTGATGTATTTTTCGGTTCGTTTATACATCATAATTTCGCGCATCAGGCGGTCATCAGGGGGCATGAGCACGATAAGTTCATCATTACCGAGGCTCTGCATACGAAAAAAAGGTTCGTTGCCGATCTGCTCATGGAAAGGGGTTATGACGTTGACCGCAAGCTCATACTCGCGGCCATGCAGCCTGCTGTCGAGCTTTCTTGAAAACGGGTAGTCCTGAGACGATTCGGCATAGCGGATTTTGCGGCTCTTTAAAACATAGTCGAAGATTACCTTTTCGAGTTCTGCCTGTATATCGGCAGCTTCGACTTCTGTGTTCTTGATTTCCAGCTCGACGTCTTTTTCTTCGTCGGTCAGGTATTCATACAGGTCGCCGCTGAACTGAATGTAACTCTGCTGTTCAAGAAGAGTCAGAGCAGCCTCGATCTTTTTGCGCAGCGCCGGCAAATCTTTATTAAAGCCATCGAGCATTAAAACGGTCAGGTTTCGCAGAGTCGGTTTGAACTCTCTGACATACTTGACCAGAAAAAGCGTTTTGAGCAGCCTGATGGCAAAACCGTCATCGAGGTTTTTCTCGGCTTTCAGAATGGACTGCTGAATGTTTGCCTTAAGGGCAGTGCGAATTCCTTCAAACATCAGGTCGAATGTGGCCAGCTGGCCGATGCTATGGTCGCCAATCTGAACGGCAACCTGCTGGAACACGCCGAGCATCGATCGTTCGCCGACCGAGCTATGTTTTCCCTCAAAGGCATTGTGCTGTGAAAGGCTTAAAATAGCGGTCTGAAAGAGGGTAAACTGATAAGGAATGAAGGGGTAGCTGTGGATGAAATGATCGCGGTCCTGGAAGTTGCGGTAGGTCTGAGAGCCGTCGGCAAAGTCAAAAAGGGTTTTAAAATTGTTCGACTCATTGTGGTAAACGCTGGAAAGATTATCGACGCCCACGTCATTTTTCGTCAGCAGGCGTTTCTGAATCACCTCGGCCACATCAGCGCTGGTGAGCTTCATGCGGGTTTTGAAGCGATCCTGAATTTTTGAGAAGTCGTTACTCTGCTGTTTGTTCATTTCGCCGACAATCGAATTGATTTCTTCCTGGGCGGTCACGATGACCCAGGCCCGGCCGCGGCATCTGGTGGCGAGACTTTCGGCAATGGTCTGCAGGTTGGTCATTAACTTCACGTTATCGGCAATGTATTGCCCGATTTCGTCGACAAAAAAGTTCAGCCGGAATTTTGCGGGCTTCTTATCAAGCCAGGCTTTAATCTGCTCGGCGAAATCTTCGATCGAGAGTTTATACTGGCTGCGATATTTGTCGAGAATTCCGCGGGCTTCGGTTTCGGCGCAGCCGGTAACCCTGCCGTAGGCGGTAGCAATGTTGACGCTTTCGAGAAGCGCCTGTTCGCGGCCTCTTTCCCAGGTGCGGCCGGATATTTTCTCGTAGGCCGCCTTAAAATCGGCGTATTGATTGCGGCTATCGAGATCTCTTTCGAACTGGGCGATATGACCCTGTTTGCCGTAATAACCACAGGTTTCGTCGAAAACTTTCACGAAAACAGAAAGCAGGGCGTCAATTTCGGTTTTGCTGATGACATCTGCTTTTTGGTCGATATTGAACAGAATGCTTTTTGACGGAATAGCAACAGCCCGCTTCAGGTCGCCCCTGAGAATTTCGTTGTGTTCACATTTGGGGACGAGAAGATCAAAGGCCGACGCCCCGTCGATCTGACGATTCTCAAGAACCAGAGCCAGCATTTTTAACAGATGGGATTTCCCTGAGCCAAAGAAGCCGGAGATCCACACACCATTGGAGTTTTCGTAATTTATGTAGGCATCGAGAAAGTTTTCGAGGCGTTTTTCGATTTCCCTGGTGAGAACATATTCTTCGATTTCGAGCCTGAGACTGGCTTCGTCGTCAGCTTTTATGACGCCTTCGATCGGGCGGTCTACTGGTTTGGTGAAAATATCTTTGAGCTTCATCGGTCAGGCCTCTCTTTTATGGTTCACAATTGAAGATGTTAAATGCCCGGTAGTAACCGTCATGGAATACCCCAAACAGGTTCAATGACGCCCCGGATTCAAGAGAATGCGTGTATTCGCCGGGAAAAAACATCAGGGTTGGCTTATCTTTTGCGGTGCTCTGCAGATTATTCAGGATGTTGTGCGATCTGATATATGGGAAGACCTCGCCTACACCGGCAATAAACATGACATCAAACTCAGCTTCGGCCATTTTGGCGGCGATCGCCGGAATTATATGGGTCTGCGTATCAAGAACGCCTTGCAGCAACTCTTTAAGTTCGTTTTTGCTGACCGTTTTTTCTATTTCGAGGGTTTGCTCCCATATCTCTCGCTTTTCCAGCAGCTCGACAGTAAGATCGTAGAGATTGATTTCCAGAACTCTGATTCCCTTTTGTTCAAGCTTGTTGACCAGCTGGTTCTGCAATCTGATCATTTCGTTATTTTCTTCTGGCCGGTATGGGCAGATGAAAAACGGGATCTCGTTATTAAGGCCCTGCTTTTTCAGAAAACGCGGCCCTGAGATGACGGAAAAAAGGTGCCGGAATCTCTCAGAAGGTGATCTGTCAAAAATGCTTTCATTCATGGCGGGCGGTCCTCTTTAGTTCGAACACCGGAAAAACGGCCAGTTCATTCTGGTGTTCAGCTGGTATTGCCTCAATCAGTTTTGGGCTCAGCATAACGGGATTGATGGTGAAGTTTGCGTTTAAAAATTCGGCTTCACGCAGCATTTTGAAAAGCACCTGGCGGAGTTTGGCCCTGGTGGTCTGGCTGAGGGTTTCAATTTCTTCGTGCCATTCAGCTTTTCGGTTGAGGAAGAAATCGAATTCTTCGGGCCTAAGATCATTTTGCAGGCTGATAAGCCTTTCTCGCATAACCTCACTGGCAAAAGCCGCTATGAAACGATATTCTCTGCACACGGCAAGCCAGAGAATGTGCTTCTGTTCCTGGATATCGCCATCGCAAAGAATTTCGAGCTCTCTGTCTGAAAGGTGTCTGAGTCGTTTGACGATCTCGTATGTTATTCTTTGAGCGCTTTTCAGGGTTCTCGTCTGCAGAATATTGTCGGCCAGAACCTGCTTTTTCACTGCTTCCCAGTCACGGCCGGTCTGATACATGCGCGCAAAAGTTATGGCGTCGTGAAGGAACAGCCCCCCGGTTGTGAACGACATACTGTATGTTTGCTGGTTCAAAGTTAATGCCTCAGCGTCTTCTGTTTTTACTACTGTTCTCCGTATCTCTCGGTACACGATTCTTTCGCGCCAAGATAAACGATTTTCGGGGTTTAGTCAAATTGTCGTGGGCGTAAACTCCCTAATAAATTCTTTTTTTATTTTTTCCAGTTTCCAACTCCCCCTTAAGGGGGGGGAGTCGGAATGGAAATGGAGTTCTTCCAGCCAATTTCCAGCCTGGAAAATAACAAGAAGGCCACAAAATCGCGGCAGTCCGAAAGAATCTTTCCAATTCGGATTTGAGTTGGAAGCGCCTCTGGACTGATTTTTTTCCAACACAGCGCTTGGAAACTGACGGGGGGTCGCCCGACCTCAGACTAGTTTTTACGCCTGATTACAGACCAAGTTTTTCGTCTTCACTCTGCTCGACAATTACAGCCTCTGGCTTAAATTTGCCGGTTAGCCCGGCTTTGTCCTTTTTTTTCGAAAGCTTGAAAACGCCCTTTTCAGCTCCGGCTTTCCAATAGTTATAAGCCGATGATTTTGAGACCCCCCTTTGTTTGGCGCGAGCGAGAAACTCTTCCTGGCTAAGCTGTTCGCTTTCGTCGTTCCAGAGATTGGCGATTTTTTGTTCGACCGACCTGGTTCCTTTTTCCCGGGAAACCTCAGCAATCTCATCTGTGTCGGCCTCGCGCCAGAAAATTTCGCCGGGTTTTCGGCTATGTGCTATAAGTTTTTTGAAAGCCGGCTGGCCTTGCCCGTCTTTCCAACCTAGTCGGTTTCCGCGCTTAGGTGCAATCAGTTCGAAAACCCCAGCGATAGCAGTGGTCTTTATACCCAGCACAGCCCTGACAGCATTGGCCCATTCTGCTGAACCTGCGCTTAGATAGGCTAAGTCAGTGCCCTGCCACATGTCTTTGTCTTTGGCTCTCAGCGGCTTATTTGTATGATGAACAATTATGCAGCCGATACAGGCTTCACTTATGCAAGGCAGAATCGTATTTCGTAAAAACCGACTTACTGTTTCCTGGGATGAAGCGTCTCCGCCAAGGAAGGCAAATACGGGGTCGATAACCACGAAATCGTAAGGCTCACCCGTATTTCTGCTGACAGCGCTTTTTATCAGCTGCGCAACTTTTTCACCCGTAACTGTTGAAATACTTATAATATCCACCTGTTTTTTGGCTTCTACAGCCCTTCGGCCTGTCAGACCAAGGCCTCTGGTAACGCCTTCGATTTCTTCTGCGATGTCACCTTCATCATTTTCTGCCTGAATCAGAAGGGATCTAAGCTTCCTCCTTGGGGTAATACCGAAGCAACTCTGCCCCATACCCCACGTGAGGAGACACTGCATGGTGAATGAGCTCTTGCCTATCCCTGTAGGGCCGGCCAGGAGAAGGATGCCTTTTTGACACAGATAGCGATCTTTTAGCAGCTCAGTTTCGTCCTTGCCCTTTGCTATAGGTTTTATAGTAGCGGCATTGACGACAGTAAAATCTATCTGGTTTTCAGATTCGGCTGATCGCGGTTCTGGCTCAGGACAAGCCTCAATCCCTTCGAAGCATTGAAGGATTAATTCTTTTTCGCCTTCGGAAAGCGTATTACTTCTATCGTCGTTCATAAGGTCTGCTTCCTTAAAAATAGTATTTTCTGCTCGATAGCCTGGGAGCCGTCCTTGTATCTTTTTCCACCTGGCATGCGTACCCAGGAACCTTTATTCCACATGTTGCTGTCAGCCCCTAATTTTATCGCGAGCCTAAAAAAGTTTCTGATTTTGGATTCTTGAACCAATTGAACGTCAAACCAGCCGTGCAGGCTTTTTCCGCCCGAATCTACAACAAGAACCAGAGGAACGACGCGGTCCAAAGCGCTTAAAAGAGTTGCCTGATCAATTTTCGAAAGCGCTGGATCGTCGAATTCAACTACCAGATATTTTCTGTAATCGATGTTGTCCTGGCATCGGATTACAACCCCCTTTTCATTCTCGATTCCCTCCGCGTCGGATATTGGGTTCGAGACGATATACTGCATACTTGCGGCATAGGGAGCCAGCGCAATTGGCGCTGCAGACAAGGGCTTGTAAAGGTCAGAGCCATAGCAAATCACTTCATTTTCCCTGAAAAGACTGAGGATAGCTTCACTGGCACTTGATTTTGTTGTCTGATCAAAGAGCGGTTTGTAAGACTGCAAAATACTTGCCCTGAGCGCCTCGTCTTTGTCACACAGCGGAACTGGTTGTTCAATTCTCGTAGAACCCGTGTCTCTTTTATCTGCCAGGTATTTCAGGATATTTTGTGTTTCTCCATTAAACTGGCTTTCTGGTTTCCCTATTATTTCTGCCATCTTGTTCAGAAGATCGTGAGCTTTTTCAACTGGGAAGCGCGCAACAAGGAATCCTGCCATTTTTAACAGCCAGGCGTGCCTGTTTCCTGGTGATATGGGCGAGTTAAGGATTTTGATGAGGCGTTTCGGTAATACTTTTGTCATTTATATCTCCTGATAAACAGTGCTGATGCCAATTAAGCAAATCAGCGTTTGGGTTCACTTCGTGTAATGCCTTGAAAGTGCGCCTTTAACTTTGAGAGGGATCTCTGGGGCCCAGTCTACGGGCTGTTCCATGAGAGTGATGATTTCTCGAAGTTGTTCGGTTGCTTTGTTTTCATCGAGTTCAAAAACGAGCTCATCGTGAATGGAAAGTATTGGTTTGAAACCGGCTTCGTAGCAGCGAATCCAGGCTTCTGCGAGAATATCCCTCGCGGTGGCCTGCGTCAGATTTTCTACCAATTTGCCGCCATACAAATGGGTTACTTCACCCGCGACAGTCGCCACTCCTGCATGTGCGTCGACGTTTCGGTATATGAGTTTTCTTGTAGGGTCCTGACCGGACCTTGGAGGAGCAAGGTAATAATGCTTGCCGTGATGCGCTTTGAATTCAGCGTCGTATCGATTCCATAGTGCTGTTATTTTAGGATTGGTTCTGCGATAATTATCAACAATGGCGGCAGCCTGATCCAATGTCAGGTCAAGTCCAGCCATACTTTTTGCGACCTCCACAAACCGGTCTCTACCACAGCCATAACCGAGCCCAAGCACACGCGCCTTTGCGAGTTTGCGCATGGCTGGATCGACTTTTTCGAGGGAGCGGAGATCTTTGTAGCCCATAGTTTCTCTTGCGTGGGCTTCGTACAGGTCTTCTCCGCCCCTTACTCGCTGTAGGGTGGCAGTATCTCCAGCCAGATGCAGCAGAACTCTCGGCTCTATCTGGGCAAAATCAATAATCGCAAGAATTCTTCCTGGCGGGGCTGTTATAACGTGGCGTAGGTTGATATCCTCGATTGATGTCGAGTTCAGATTCTGTATGTTGAGGCCGCCAGCCCCAGACCATCGGCCAGTGGTAGCCCCACAATATTTTAAGTCATAGGACATTCGGCCATCAGCGCCGATTCGCTTGAGTATGCTTTGTAGAGTTTTATGTAATTTTCTGTATGACCTGACTTTTTGCATCGTCTGGATCCATTTTAGAGCCTGACTATCAGGATTTTTGACTGCCCATGCCATAAAATCAGGACTTTTAGCCTCGGTTGAGTCTGGGTAGGTAATGCGATTTTTTTGGCAAGCCTCTATGAATTTTTTCAGGCTGCCTGACGGTTGAAAAGGCAGAGCCCTGGTCAGATTTTTGAGTGATTTCTCCAGCGAATTTATGCTGGCTTCAACCTTCTTCTTGTCTATAAAGACTCCTCTGGCGCACATTTCACAAGTGATTTCGTAAAGCTTACGTTCTTTTTCAGGCCACAGATGCTGAATTTTATTGAATATGCCGACTGAAGCTTTTGCGTCTGCCTCGACATAGGCCTTTGCTGAATGATTCTTGGAAAAGTCTTCTATTTTCCGAAAAAGATTGCGTGTCGATTTTTCGAGCTTTACCCCGAGAATCTCTTTGCAACATGCGTTCAAGGCTCTGGGAAATTGCCGGTAAGCAGCAGCTGCTGCTGAGCAGAACCACTCTTTCGGCGTAATGTCATCAGGTATGACGCCCTCAGATTTGAGGCGCTCAAAAACGGCTTTGTCGAAATCCCGGTTGTGGCTTACCCAAACCTTACCATCAACCAGACTCCAATTGAAGTCGGCCGGGGCATCTGACCAGGAATTTATCCCATCACTTGCGCCAACAAGAAGACACTTAAATTCAGGACTGTTGGTGTAAGCGTAGGTCCCCAGCGTCCTTACAGAGAATTCAGTGGTGTAGTAAGTTTCAAAATCAAGCCCGATTGGTGTTTCGGTAGACATAATTTTTCTTCTCTGTGAGAGTAAACCCCATCGGCAGCCCCTAGAACAGGTTCTGCCGATGGGTTTCACTTCTTACAGACCCTTGCCCTCGTCTGACAGGTTTGAATCGTTGTCGATCCCTGGTAACACCGCCACCAGCTCAGGAACACCATGGTTGTTCGATACGGAAATGGTTGCGCGCATGCCTTTTACCGACTGAGTGTCGAAGCCCAACTCCGGCGGCTTGCTCAGCCACTTACTGAGCAGCGTGAACAGACGGCTACGTGAATCGGCCGAAATTTTCATTGCGTTCGTCGAGATCCGGTAAGTTTTTTCCGATGTCGAGAACTCAAATTGAAAAGCGGTGAGATCAACTTCTTCGAGGTCGTCGCTGCCGTATTTTTTGCGCTTAGCCCTTAACTTGTCGATAACTTCGACGCATCTAGCGGAGTAAGTCCCTGTCGGAATGTTGTTCGAGTCGTTCGCGAATAGCTTGTTTTCATTCGAGACTGTTTTGATAATGGCCATACTGGCTCCTTTTAAAAAAAGACAGAAGCCGCTTGACTGAACCTCGCGTGTCGGCGATAATGTCAGCAAGCATGCTCGCATGCCCGTTGTCTGCACTAACAGACAACTACGGGCGAGTTTTGTGAATGCGCCGCCGAAAGGCGGCTTTGTTATTTTTGTCTGGCTCACCGTTCTTTTGCTTCAGGCGCGGTGTAGTTCTGCCAGCAGCTCTAACAGTTTCTTAACTGCTTCGACGGGCCAATGATCAACTTTTGAGGCATGAATCGAAACCATGACGCCCGCAATTTTTTGCAGGATCGAATTCTTATCCAAGTCGTGAGGCAGGTCGAAAAGCAGCTTTCCCGGGGGAATTGGCGCTCCCTGACTTGGGTCTGTAACCTGACTTGCGTGATCAGTTACGGAGCGTTGTAGTCTGAGAGAAACCGGCTGAGCCATTTCTTCAGGGGTAAGAGACCGGTCATGGGCGATATTCCGTTTGGCGATCTTTTCACGAAGCTTCGGGCGATGGTCTATGTTTACAAGCTCACAGACAACTATCTGTTCCCCGTTGTCGCAGGCAGCCGCAAGTGAATGACCGCCATCAATAAGCCCGAAGCAGACTATGGGCTGCTCTTCGCTATAAGCAAGCCTGATCGTGGGCCGATTTTCAGCTGGGAGCGCGGCCAATCTTCGAACTCTTTCCTTGCTCAGCCTTCTGCGGATTTTTTCGAAATGGGCGTTAACGCTCTGCACACTGCTGGTCGAAAGTTCAATTCTTTGTTTCGATACAATGAGTGGCGTTGGGGTCGTCTCTTGTTGACTCATGAAAAACTCCTTGCGTTTTTTGGCGCAGCAAAATATTCCGGTGATCTACGGGGCACCGAAAACCTTGCTTACGCTTGTGGATAGTCTTTTGCCGGGAAACTAGAGGTCAGTTACGGCGAAAAGTTATCGTGGATGGGTTGATTACTACAGACCACTTTGAGATGCGATATCTCTCAGCAGCGTTTCGATTTCCTCAAGCCGATAAAAAACGCATCGGCCATTCCGGATCGGGGTTACATTAAATCGACCGCTCCGAATACCTTGAAGAAAAGTGTTTTTTGACACCGGGAAAATTTCCAGAACTTTTTTGAGCCTAAGAAATTGCTTTGTATTTGATCCAGATATCATCAAATTTAACCTCCTTGAAACTGATAGTTCAATTATAGTCACGAGGTTAGCGCCTGCCTATGCAAACTGAGGAAAAACAGTTTACACGCAGGAAAGTCTTATCTGCAAAAGGTGTCAAATTTTGGACTAAGCGAAACAGGCTAATTATGGCTGTTAACAAACAAAAGCGCCAGCATTATGCGATCAATCCTTCGAGGAAACGGCGCAATTTTGACTATTATTCTTTCAGGATAGCGTCTGCCAATAATCTGGTAAGAAATTTTTCATCGAGAACTTTGTTTTTCCAGGATTTTGTGGTTCTAAGGCTGTCTCGACCAAAATCCACGGCTTTAATAAACCCGACAAATTCACTGTCTCTTGGCTTACAAGAGTGCTTATGGCAAAAAAGACAGTAGTCCAGGTAGGCAATTAGAAAGTTATTTGCCCAAATTTCTTTGTTGTTGGTTCTCGGCAGAGGGTGAGTTTTACATTTCTTTCCCAAATAGCTGTCTAGCGCTTCCAGCAACTGGGATTTTGTGGCGAGCAAAGGAATGGAAATTGTCTGCCTCTTCAAGGCTCGTGATAAAACGGCATCAAGAATATCCAGGTTGGAGCCATTTATTTCAATTATTCCTTTTAGTTCGTGCGGTCTGAATCTGGTAACCTTTGCATACAGGTTCATGAGGACAGAGGTGCGCGGCCATGGCGAAGTGATTTGTTGATTGAAGTCCTTAAAATCTACCCGCCCCTTATTAAGGATTTTATCCAACAGATTATTTTTCAGATCCTTGGAAAAACAGGCGTCGGATATTTTAATTTCACCAGCGTCGAAAATAGTAACCTCATATTTAAACTTCCTCTTCCCTGGTGCAATCGCTTCTACCATTTCATAATTTTCGATCTTTTGCATAACATCATCAGCCGATTGCATGATCGGCTCTAAAGTCTCAAAAAGGAAAAAGCGCATTAATAGCTGTTCCCACCATTCCATAAGGGTCAGCTTCAACATTTTTTTGGGGTCGTAATTTTTGATATTGAACACAGGCTGGCTATTCATATCTTTTGAACCTCTACACAAATTTCCACTACCTGCGAAGACTAAATAGAGTCAGGCAAGGACTTTGTTCTTAATCTCCTCCAAGTAGTCTGCCCAAGCCTGCATCATTTCTCGACGCTTGTCCAGATGAGTAGTTCGATTGTATGCACGGCCATTTGGGTCTTTTACTGTGTGAGCAAGCTGATGTTCAATGATATGAGCAGGATAATCCAATTTTTCTTCCAGCAGGGTTCTGGCTACGGCACGCCAACCGTGACCGCACATTTCTTCTTTTGTGATCCCCAGGCGCCTAAAAGCCGCCAGCACAGCATTATTGCTCATTGGCCTGTCATTGGACCTCGGACTTGGAAAAACATATTTCCCATGGCCTGTCACTTTTTTCAGCTCAGTTAAAATTTCTTTGGCCTGCCTACTTAAAGGAACAATATGGTCCTTAACACCTGTTTTTTGTGTCTTGTCAACCTTGTAACGCCACTCAGAATTATCGAGATCAATATCTTTCCACTCGGCGTGCCTTAGTTCTCCTGGCCTGACAAAAACCAATGGCGCAAATTTAAGAGCGCAAGCGACGACATAGGTTCCTGAATATTTGTTTATGGCTCGCAAAATTTCTGCAACCTCTATTGGTTCTGTCACTGCCGCTCGATGCACGGTATTATTAGGTTGCAGATTCTTTTTGACGGCTTTACATGGGTCGTAGTTGATCTTACCCTTAACAACAGCATAATCGCAGATATTACTACAGTAACCCAAGATTCTTTTAGCAAGGTTAATGGCGTTTCGCTTCTCAACCCTTTCCGCAATCGCCAGAAAATCAGGACCGGTAAGGGCAACAATTTGCCTATCACCAACAAATGGAAATACATCATTTTCAAGTCGACTCATAATAGTCTTGCGGTGTTCAGGTTTTAGATCTGCCGTCATTTTTTCATGCCATTCAAAAGCAATCAACTTGAAAGTATTGTGCGAGGCCTCCTGGGCCTCCACCTTTTTTTCTTTTCTATCTGCTGCCGGGTCTATCCCTTGCGCCAGCAACCTTCTAGCCTCATCAGCACGTTCTCTCGCCTCAGAGGCGGAAACTTTGGGATATACCCCCAGTAACAATTCCGGCCTGTTTTTTCCCTGAAACCTGTAGCGAAAAAACCAACGTTTATATTCTTTTATTCCGTCATCATAAACCCAAAGATACAAGCCTTCACCATCGTGATACTTTGTCAGCTTGCACCCTTCTTTTGGTTTGAGATGCTTTAAGTTAGCAGCATTGATAATGTGTTTCATAGGAATGTGG
>JAKQQP010000069.1 GCA_029564115.1 Candidatus Rifleibacteriota bacterium
CAACGAGAATGACGATTCTGGGCCGACCGTGCCGGCAGTCAGTGATGTCGATCCCTTTAAAGAACCAGTTAAGCAGTATTCAGCCTACTTGAAAATAAACGACAGGGATTTTGGCAACCCCGGCCCGACTGACCCCTTTGAATGCATGCTCGATGCCGGCGAAGGCAAACAACCCCTGAACGCACTCTGCCAGGTCGCGATCAATGAAGTTTATGTCAGCGGCGAATGGGCCTCGGTCGAATTTGCTCTGGCACCACTTGATCAGAAATACAAAGGAATGCCGATCATGGCTGACGGCGCCCTGTATTTTCTGCTCAAGCGCGACGGCAAAAGCTGGAAAGGCATGAGCTGGTTCCTCGGCTCTGACCAGCCCAACATGAGTTCCGAAAAAATTCGCGAAATCGGCATAACTGAAAAAGACCTGAACGCCCTGGGCTGGATGGAAACACCGCCGGAAGAAAAAGCAGAGTAAGCTTCCAGCAGCTTTCTTAATTATTGGGCAAACCAAAAGGCAAAAGCAGAGCATTTTCGCCGGCCAGGTCTATCTCTCAGAACTGGTTTTGCATCCTTACGAGATGATTTCCAAACATCCCTGGCTTTGAAACAAATTTAAGGGAATGAATATGAACAAAAGGGCCCTCATACTTTTTTTTCTCGGTGATCTGGTGGTCGTTTTTCTGATTGTGGCGTTTTTCTTTGCCCCGATCGGCCATGCAATCGGGCTGGGCCGAACCTGGACAGATGAATGCTGCATCGAATGCGGCAGTTTCCGCAGCGGCACCTACGCAACGATTTTTAACTTCAGTTTTCCTTTCGGGTTCGAACCCAACGGTGAAAACAGCACACAACTGCTGCACGACAGTTTTTTCAGCCCATGCAAAGAACATAAATGGTGGGTCTACCACCTGGCCCGCGGCAGTATCGACTTTAAGGGCAACAGCGAAAGCCATCTGCCGGCCAATTATGAGGTAATGAAAAGCTTCAGCCGTTCACAGATGAAAAAATTCATCAGCGACCACCGCGATCTGGCCTCACAAACCGCCGGGCTGTTCTTCGAGTATTCGCGCAAGGGCCAGAACAGCAAGACTTACCAGAATCTTCGACTCGCGATCGACAATCTGATCGACCTGGGCGATGCTTCAGACATCAATGGCATCCTGACATCCATGGACAAAGAAATTCGACCATAGCATCAGCGCAGACCCAGCCACATTAAAGCAACCGCAGCCATGGTGCTTGCATATATTTTCACAACACCAGGCTGAATTAATGTCTGTTACGCTGGCCTGATAAGTCATTCGGGTTCTTCAGGTATTTTCTCGCCCTTCCGCTATTGTGATACTTTTCACAGTAGAATCAGAAACAACTGACAAAAAAGCCGACAGCACCTCTTAAAATCAGCCTGCCCAGCCGCATTTTTTACCTTGATAAAAGGGGTTGCCTATATTTGCCGGCGGCGTTATACTCGCCCTGAAATCAATTAATCAGGAGCCAGACTTGACTACTGTTATAGATGGAAAACAGCTTTCTGAAACCATTCGTGCC
>JAKQQP010000084.1 GCA_029564115.1 Candidatus Rifleibacteriota bacterium
GAATTGTAAACGACCTCGCAGCCGAGGAGTTACAGTATCTCAAAGATATGGAACGTCATAATCACGAAATAGCAAGACTGCGAACGCAGTTAGGCACCGTTCGTTCGTGGCTGAATATGACCGCAAAGGGGGAAGTATGAGCGATAAAGCTAAAAATTTTATAAAAAAACACTTTTTTTATGATGTGCCGCATTGTGGGGACTATCTAAGCGCCTGCAAAATTTGCCATGCAAAAGCGTGGCTGATTGATGACATACAGCACAAGCGAAACTGCTTCGTAGGTGGAGCTCTTAAAGAACTGGTGAATAATCGAGGCAAAAATGAAAACAGATCATAACGGTCTTATTTACAGATGCTCTTTGTGTAAGGCCAGAGCGGCAAGAATATCCGAGCCAAATTCGGGGCAATGCGATCACGACGGCCACAGAATGAGTGAAACTGCGGCAGATTATTGCGACCAGCTCGAACGCGAGAACGCCGAGCTGAAAAACCGCGTCGATGAGCTTGAACGCAAAGAATACAAACTAAAAAAGGACAATATCGAATCGCTCGATCTGCTTGCCGCTGATACTGAACTGCAAAACCGGCTGGCTGATCAGACCGAAAGCAAGGACAAGGAAATAGCCGGGCTGCAGAAACTGGTTCAGCAGATGAAATGCTGCACAAGCTGCAATAGCAGGCTTTGGGCAGCTACGGGCAAGGGTGATTGCCGGGAATGCAAAGACTTTGATAAATGGACGCCGCAGCAGCCAGAAGCGGCAGAAAGGGGCGGGGGATGAAGCCGATAACGCACGATGAAGAGATCCAGGTCAGGAGACTTGCATGGAAACTTTATGATTTGCGGATTATTACCGGTAAAGAATTCTGCAAACTTTGTAAACGAGCCGAGCGAAGGCCGAAGAGGGCTACTTGAAATCAATAACCAGTCGCTTGCCGAGGGCGGCAGCGGCACGTTCCAGCTGTTTGAGCGAGGGAGAATGTCGTGGGTCTTCAAGTCGCTGGGCGACTGGCCAGGTCACACCAAGGGCGCGGGCGAGATCGGCCAGGGTTTTTCCCTGACGGTTCACTCTGATCAGGAGCGCGGCCTGAATTGCCGCCGAAGGGGCAACGCGGTATTTGTGATCGCCGGCAGAGGGCAGAGGTATTTCGTCTTCAGACTCAAGTCTGCATTCGAGCATCGCGCCCAAGACTTCACCGGCGTTGAATATGCATTCTTCAATCGTTTCGCCGAAAGTGAAAGCCTCTTCGATATCAATAAATTGTGCAATATAACCGTGCTTTTCACCAGGCTCAATTTTAAAAGGATATTCAAAATTCATAGCAGTTTTTCTCCTGTTTGCTTTTCCAGCATTCTGACAAATTTCGGGTCAAGGTCGCCGTTGCCGTGGAACGGAATCGGAACGGGTCGCCGGCCCTGTTTCGTCATTATGTAATGACTGCCGCTGGTTCGTTCATGCTGCCAGCCCTTGGTCTCAAGAATTTTGATAACTTCTCTGGGTCTCATATTTAAAATAATATTACTTTTTTGTAATATGGTCAAGGCAAATAAGGGTGATGAAAATGCCTTTTTTTTAAGAAAATAAAAATACTGCGCCCTTGCCGGGCTCTGGTCTGATTTGCGGCTGTTTTCGGCCACACTATTACTACTTAAACACTAAACAGCCATAGGTGATTAGTAGAGGGTAATCGGTAGCACTCTTTTGGATAGTTTTAAAAAGTCAACACCCTAACGGCGGAGAACCGCACAGCATCGCAATTACAGACCACTCCACCACCCTTAAAAGGTAGATAGTTTAGAAGCAGGGTTACTTTCGATTTAGACACTCGCCAGAAAGATGGAGGTAGCATCATTTTGAAAAGTTTTCAGAAGTCACCGTTAAAACGCCGGAGAAGCGTAAGGCGACCGAATCACGAGGGCACAATCTGGGAAAAAAACGGGTATTATTATGGCAAGATCAAATACAAAGGGGATGTTTACAGAACGCCCAGCCATAAAAGCCGCGCCAGAGCCGAGTGCGCACTAAGAAAATTAACCGAAAAAATCGCCAGTGTAAGAGATTGCAAAACCACCCTGGCCGAATGGGCTGAAGAATGGTTGAGGGCAATTCGGCTCAAGACCGAATATAATACATATCGCAACTATCAAAACGCGGCCAGGCACGCGTGTCGGCATATTGGACAGATGAAGATCGCAGCCATCGAGCCTCATGACGTGACGAGAACATACGCAGATATCTCGGCAGAAGGCTACAGCCCGTCGACGGTATCTCTCATAGCCTCTGCAGTAAAGGCCATGTCGAGGTATGCGCTTTTAAATAACCGTATCATCAAAGATTTCACCCTGGGCGCAATCAAGCCCAAAGCTGAAAAGCGAAAATACCGGGTATTTACAAAGTATGAGATTACGCTGTTTCTATCCCTGATCGACAAGGAGCGCTTGAAATTTCCTCTGCTGTTCGTATTGCTTCTCGGTGTAAGACGCGGCGAAGCGATGGCCATCAAATGGGACAGAATAAACCTTGAAACAAAAACCGTTCTGATCGACAGCCAGGCAGTTTCAGAGGGAAGGGCCAAGGTAGTTAAAAAGCCAAAAACAGAGAGTTCGACGCGCAAGATAACTATGCCAGACTTTTTGGCCCGGCAACTTCAGGCCGTGCCAAAACGCCAGAGAAAGACATACCCTTACAGCTTTTCAAGACTGCGCCCCGAAGCTTTGTCGAGAGACTTTCGCCGGATTGCAAAACAAATGGGCATACCAGATATGAGGTTATACGACCTCAGGCACACCTTCGCCAGCATGTCAATTTACAGCGGCATATCAGCGAAAGAGGTAGCCGACCAGCTGGGCCATTCGTCAGACAAAATCGTCAACAATATTTACGTTCATAAGTCGCCGAGCCAAAACAGCCGGTGCGCAAACCTGTTCGATGAAATCATTTCAGATACGCCATGACGCTCACCGTAACCCGTTCCTAGAGCTTTGTGCGGCTCGAAATCCGCATTTCAAGCCGACTGCTGAATTTTCAGCAGTCGGGCGGGTCCTTCCCGAAGTCGCATCAGATAAGAGTCAAGGCACCTCGGTTACTTTCTGCGCACAAACTTTTTTCAAATTGGAGTGATAGGGAATGAATAAACCGGCATACATCGAGAAGCGCGAAAACCTGCTTAAATTCTTATGTTTGAGCAGAGCGCAGTTTGACAAAATGATCAAGGCGGGTTGCCCTGGCAAGATCAAGGGGCACGGTTACAACCTGATAGCCGTGTGTGAATGGATATACAAGCACCCGCCAAAACGCATCGGCGACAGCAAAGACGAATGTCTTGAGATCGTTCGCGAGATTCTTGCCAGGAATCAGGCCGACCTGAATACTTTTAACGAAGTGATCGGCAAAAATAAACCCGCTCCAAATGCATCGCCAGACAAAAAGCCAGCGAAGCAATCTGCCGGCAGACATGCCAGAGCCGAAGAACCGGCTCAGCCAAAAGACCGGCTCGAACTAGACGAAGCTCTTGAGGCAACCAAGATCTACATGCAGAAACTCAAAGAGCAGATCGACGCCAACTCTCAAGACACCGGTCGACTTAGCGGCGACGATCTGGCCAACTGGAGCAAAACCCTGCTGGCACTGAATGAAGCAGCGAAAAAGACCACCAAGAGTCTGAGCGAACACAGAAAGCTGGTGCGCATAGATGCCGTGCAGGATTACCTGGCCGGCATGCTCAGCACTCTTCGCTCGATCTTCCTGAATCTGCCGGTCAAACTCGCGCCGGTTCTTGAAAACCAGACAAGCGGCAAGATTCAAAAACTGCTCGATGAGGAAATACGCAATGCTCTTGAATACGCACGAAACTACGATTAAGGCGGCTTTGTCGCCTATTATAAAAAAGCACCTTGAGCCGCCGGCGAAGCTCAACCCGTGGCGCTGGGCCGAAGAGAACATCGAGATCAAGTCGACGATCGTGTCGCCGATTCTCGGCTCATATTCTACCAGTCGCATGCCCTATGTCCGCGAAGTGCTCGAAGCATTCGCCGACCCCGAGATAAAACAGATCACCCTTTGCTGGTCAGCGCAAAGTTCCAAGACCATGACCATCGTCATGGGCATTCTCTATTCAATCGCCAATAACCCAGGCAACTGCCTTTTCGTCAGGCCATCGGCAGAGGCGGCAAAAACCCTGAACGAGAACAAGATCATACCACTCATCAACAGTAATCCCTGTCTGGCCAGCCTGAAAACCGGTGTCGATGATGATGTGAAAAAGGGCATGGTTAAGCTGAAAGACATGGTCATTTTCGTTAAGGGCGCAAATCCGAACCAGCTTTCAGCTGAAAGCTGCATGATGGTTATCCTGGACGAAACTGACAAATACGATGACTACAAGGCCGACAAGAAAGAAGCCGATCTGGTGAGTCTCGCTTTTGAGCGCGTCAAGTTCTATACCAATCACAAAAAGATCGCCACCTCGACTCCGTCAGTTGCAACAGGCACTATCTGGCGCCTTTTCCAACAGGGCGACCAGCGAGTGTATATGATGCCCTGCCCCAAATGTGGCGCTGAATTCAAATTCGAGCAAAAACTGTTGAGGTTCGAAGACAGTGAAGACGACTCGGTCGTTGCAGCCACCGCCCACATGGTTTGCCCTCATTGCCAGCAGCAAATAAACGAGAGCGACAAGCCCTCGATGTTGCTGGCAGGCCGATGGGTGCCGCAGAACAGCAACGCGCCGGCAGAGCATCGATCTTATCATCTGCCTGAATTTTATTCGTATCTGACCAAATGGGGAGATCTGGCCGTGAAGTTTACCAGAGCCAACCGCGAATCGAAAATCGGCAACTTTGGCGATCTTCACAACTACGTCAATTCGAGTCTTGCCGAGCCATGGAACCCCACCGAAGATAGTCGTCGTGGTCGAGAAACACTGGAAAAACTCTGTGACAACCGCCCTGAAGGTATCGTGCCTGATGAGGCAAAAGGCTTGACCATCGGCATCGATACCCAGGACGAGCTTTTCTGGTTTTCGGTGCGTGCCTGGGGGTATTCCGCAATGGAAAGCTGGCAGGTAATGTCTGGCCAGCTGGTATCGTTTCAAGACATCGAGCGGGTTTTATACCACACTTTTCAGACTGTCAGCGGTCGACCAATGCGAATATATCGCGGGTTAATGGACTCCGGTGGGCACAGAACCGCCGAAGTCTACGAATTCTGCCGCAAACACCGCAATATTCTTTACGCATCGAGGGGCGCCAGCCACACCATGCCCGGAACCCACAGAATCACCAGAATCGACAAGGACCCGCAAGGCATACCGCTTAAATCAAGCATCAAGCTGATTCACGTCAACACCACGCTGCTTAAAGACCTGCTTGCCGGCAAGCTGACGTTGCAGGCAAACGAACCGGGTGCGTTTCACCTTCACTCGACACCCGGCGAAGCATACTTTCAGCACATGTCCGCCGAATATCGCAACGAAAAGGGTATCTGGTGTTGCCCCGATCATAAGCGAAACGACATGTGGGACTGTGAAGTATTGAATTTCTGCTGCGCCTACCTGCAGCAGTTGAACCTGCTCGATGCCGGCACCGCTCCGGCACCTGCGCCGATTCAGGCGGCATCGGCACCAGCGCCGGCAGCGGTTGCGCCGCAGACAGACAATAATCATACCGACGAAGAGGCAGACGATGACTACAGAGCAAGCAGATGGAGGCGTTGCATTGGCAGGTAAACTTATCGCGAGTGATAAACTTTCTTTGTGGATACGGGAACAACTGACCAGCACCGCCGAATATGTGCCGTTCAGGGGCGGGCGCTGCAACCTTTGCGGCAGATTCTGCAGAACGAACAACACCTCTTCGGCGGGTGTTCGTTATCACCGCTGCAAACATTGCGGCGTAACGTTTAAGACGGTCTGCAAAGAGCCTAAGCGCGAGTGATCTGGCGGTTTTTGTCAGCCGGTTAAAATACTGCGAAAAAAAAGAGTTGGAGAAACTCCAACCTTCGTAGACGGTAGCGCCTCTCAAGTCTTAGAAATAAGTGAACGCGAAAAAAAACGACGTTCACTTATTTCGAGACAGGAGAACAGCATGCAGACCGCCGCCGAACTTCAAGCCTGGCTGACGAAGCTTTATAAGGCTCGAGAAGCGTTGCTGCTCGGCAAAAGCTATGTTGTCAACGGGCGCGGGGTCACCAGAGCCGATGAAGCCTGGATAACGGCAGAAATCGCCAGAACCGAAACAAAGCTGGCGCGTCGATCTGGCAGCGGCGGCACCGATGTTATCTTCGGCAGAGGTGGCAGATGAGACGCGAAACCACCCTTTATGACAAATTCGTCGTCACCGCTGCCAGGGTAATTGGCCTGCTGGCACCGGCCACAGCCAGAAACTACCTCAAAAACCATCTGCAGCTTCGCGGCTACGATGCTGCCGTCACTTTTGGCAGCGTCAATCAGGAATGGCGCCCCGGCTTGTTTTCTGGCGACAAGGAAATCGGAAAGGGTTACCAGGTCGCCACCGAACGAGCCAGAGACCTCGACCGCAATCATCCCCTGGTTAAAGAAGCTCTCAAAGTCAGCTTCGCTTTTTCGGTCGGCACTGCGCTCGACCCGCAATTCAACATTCTGACCGACGACAAAAAGCGCGACGACAAGGCTATCGATCTTATTGAAAACGCTTTCTGGCGCTGGGCCGAAGACTGCACCATCGATGGCAGAGACTGGCAGGACATCAAAGAACTGGTGTTTCGCCACCTGAAGATCGACGGTGAAGTTTTTGTCATCGAGACAGCCGACGAGCATCACCCGTTCAAGCTGCAGCTGGTTGAATCGACACAGCTGTCATCGGTCGAAGGCAACATGAAAAACGGAAACTTTGCCGTCAGAGGCATAGAGTTCAACAAGTTTGGCCGACCCGTCTTCTACCATTTTTATAAAGCCCAGCCCGGCAGTTTTTCGTTGTCAGGCGAAACCGTGGCCGTGCCAGCCAGAATCGTGCATCACATCTATAAGCCGGGTCGAATAACTGAAACACGCGGTATCAGTCACTATGTCTCTGCGGTTATGTCACTTTACGACCAGAACGAACTCTCTGATCAGATTCTTGAGCTACACAGGGTTGCGGCTGCGTTTGGCATTATAGTCGAGTCAGAAGATGTCGAAGCTGTTGCCGGTTTTGGCGAACAGGCGACGGCTTCAACCGAAAAGAAGGTCACCCGCTTCGGCCCGGTGCGCGTTAATCATCTGCGCCCAGGCGAAAGAACCAGCGCAGTTAAACCAGAACTGCCCACCGGCGCTTTCTCTGAGTTCGACCGTTCGTATTTGCGCAAGTGCGCCAAAGGCTTTTCGCAAAGCTACGAAACCTTCACCGGCGACTTTTCGAACGCCAATTTCTCTACGCTTAAAGCTGGCCAGAACAGCGAACGAGCTATTTTCAGACTTGACTCTGATTTCATGATCCGCAAGTTCTGCCGGCCTATCGTTCAGAGATGGCTCGATATTGAAGTGACTCGCGGTCTGAAACTGCCAGGCTACTGGCAGAACAGGGAATATTACCAGCGCATGCGCTTCACCCTGCCGGCTCTGCCCGCGACCGACCCGGTGAAAGACGAAAACGCCGACAAGCTCGCACTCGAAAACGGCACCACCAACCGCCGTCTGATCTGCGAACGCAAAGGCGTCGACTACGAAGAAAACCTCGAAGAACTCAAAGAAGAACAGATTCACTTCGCAAGCTTGCTCGTTCCGACAAAAACAGTCACAGACGGCCCTGCCGACGACGATGACGCGGAAGAGAACGAAAAAGGAGACTTAAAATGAACTTTGAAGATTTTGTGCGCAGCATGGGGTTCGAGCTGAACACGCTGACGCCTGAGCAGATCAGACATTTTGAACAGCTCTATCGTCAGTGCGATACGCGCAACACCCAGGTGGATAACGATAGATTTTGCCGCGCCCTCGGTCTTGGCGCTCCAACTGTCGATGAAAAAGCCAGAAGCGTCGCTGCCACAATTCTGACCGACGCGCCGACATGGATGTATGACTGGCGCAGAGACGGTTGGATACAGGAAGTTCTGCCCATGTCGGCATGTAGAATGCCTCAGCAGATGCCGTTGTGTGACTCTCATAATGCTTTCAGCGTCGCCACGGTTCTTGGCAGCTGCCGCAATCTCAGAATCGATAAAAAAGACGGCCGCGAAGAACTGGTCGCTGATCTCATTTTTGCCAAAGACACCCGCTCTCAGGAAGCTTTCGACAAGGTTAAAGACGGCCATGTCACAGATCTGTCGGGCGGCTATCGCGTTTATGCCGCGCATTACGTCGAAAAGGGCGAAACGTTCACTTTTAATGGCCGCTCATACGAGGGGCCGGTCAAGATCGCCACCGACTGGGCGCCTTATGAAGGTTCATTGTGCCCGGTCGGAGCCGATGAATTTTCAAAAATTCGCGCACAGCGAAGCAGAACACAGGTAACAACCAGCGCTCAGGGCGCTGCAACCAGCCCCGAATCGGGCAAAAACTCACAGGAGGAAAGAACCATGAAGTTTGAAACTTTCTGCCGTAAACTCGGCATAGACGCAGCAGCTCTGACCGAAGCTCAGCGGATTGCCCTTGAGGCACTTTTTGAGGCACGTTGCGGCAAGCTCGAAGACAATGCCGACCTGCCGGCAGAAATCAAAGAGCGTGCCCAGAAGCTGATCAGCGCCTCTGACGAAGAGCGCTCGAGGGGCGCGAAAGCAGAGTCTGAACGCCAGAACGAAATTCGCTCGATGTGTCAGATTCAGGGCGCCGAATCTCTGGCCGAAGACATGATCAAAAACAACGTTTCGGTCGAAGAGGCCAGAAAACAGGTTTTGGCCCACCTCACCAAAGAGCGCCAGGCCGTGCCCGTGATTCGCATGGGCGTTACCGAGGCCGAGAAATTCTGCCGCTCTGCCGTTCATGGCGTCGCCATGCGTTATGGCGTCGAAGTTAAACTGCCCGAAGCCGGAGCCGAAAACTTCAGAGGCCGCAGCATCGTGCGTATCGCTGAAGAACTGCTGCAGCGCAATGGCGTCAATACCAGAAACTTCGACAGTGACGAGATTATCAAGCGTGCCATGAGCACCACCGACTTTCCGGTCCTGCTTGGCAACATCGCCAATCTGCAGCTGCAGTCGGCGTATCAGTATTCTGAAGAAACCTGGCGCGATATCGTGGAAATCACCGACGCCAGCACTTTCCACATCATGACCGTCGCCAATTTTTCAGGCGTTCCGACCTTCTCTGAAATCCTGCCCGGCGGCAAATACAAAGCGGTCAGCTTCGACGAAATCAGCGCCACCAACCAGGTGAAAACCTATGGCTGCGAAATGAGCTGCACCCGCCAGATGCTGGTCAACGATCAGCTTGGTGTGTTCATGAAGCAGATCGCGCAGTTCGCACGCGGCGCCGACAAGCTCATCGGCGACGGCGTCTGGAACATTATCACCAGCAACCCGAACGTGAAGACTTACGGCGACGGCACCGCCAATGCGCTGTTCTCAGCCAAGCACGGCAACCTTATCGCCAACGCTGAAGCACTTGGCAATGTCGGCATGACTGCTCTCCGTCTGGCTTTCAGAAAAATGAAAGACATCAAGGGTGGCGCCGAACTTGGCCTGAAGATGGAAAGAATCGTCGTTCCTTCCGAGCTCGAAGAAGAAGGAATCCTGCTCACTCAGAACCCGATGATGATCGTTGATGGCGTGGGCGTTAAAAACACCAGCGCCGGCACTGCTCTGACGGTCGAGCATCGCCTCAGCGCCAACAGCGACAAGAACTATTACGGCTTCGGTGGCGGCAAAATCATCCAGGTCGCTTTCCTGAATGGTAACCAGGCTCCCGAAATCGTGCAGCTCAACAGCCGCAACCCCGATATGTTCGAAGTTCTTGGCCGCATCGATGTGGGCTGGGCACCGGTAGAACACCGCTACGCCGTTAAAGCAGCCGTTTAATTAACCTGATCCGGCGGCGGGCGATAAACCCGCCGCCAGGCAACGCTGAAAAGGAGAATCGACAATGAAAAAACTAATCTCTGTCGCAGTAATTGCGATCTTTGCCCTCGGCTTTCTGGCCATCATTTCGCAGCCATCATCGGCTCAGAGTTCGATTTATACGTCATCCGGCAGTAACGGCTTTCAGGCCGTGGCAACCCAGAGTCTGACGATTGCCACCGCCACCGCCACCATAATCGGCGTCATGCCCCCGAACTGCAGAGAAATTACCGTTATCGCCAGCGGCTCAAACATCTGCTACGGCGACGCCGCTGTTACCACAACTGGACTTTACCCATACATCGAAGACGGCAAATCTCACACCTTTTACGACATTTCAACCCGTAACCCGTCTATTTACTTCAGGGCGATCGCAACCGCCACCGGCAAGATCGGCATTCTGGCCAAGTAACCAATAATCAGGAGAAATTCACATGAAAAACGCTATTCAGAATTCAAGCAGAGAAATGGACTACGTGAACGCCAGCGGCGTCGATATCGAGTCTGGAGAACTGGTGCCGCTCGAAGTCACCGGGAAATCTTTTGTGGGTATCGCTCTCGAAAAGATTCCCAACGGAGCCAAAGGCGTGCTGATCGTCTCTGACTTAGTGGCGGAAGTGCCCAAGGTCGCAGGTGCCGCCCTGTATCGTGGTGGCGTTGCCGCCGTCGGTTCAGCCGGAAACACCATCACCGCTGATACCAGCGCTACAGAAACCATCAGCAATGCCTTCATCTGGGAAGACGCCGCCGCCGACGCTACCGTATGCAAGCTGGCTCTCAGATAAAGATACCTCTGCTTCTGCAGATCGACCCGGTTTTCGGCTGGACGGGAATCTCTTTCAGGTTCCCGAACAGCTGGAGACTGACGGCGGGCGAGGTTGCAGAATACATCGACCGGCAGATTCACCTGGTCGCCACTGGCCAGACAAAGGCACGAAGACGCAATCACAAACGCCGGGCACGCATTGGCGGCAGCGAGAAGTGACATGACGACACTCAAACAACAAATGATCGAAGACGCCGAGCAGATTCTTTTCAACACCGAAGAATTTGCATCGATGGGCACATATGCAGCTGGCTCGACAACGGCCAGCATCAGGATCATTGTCGACGAAAATAAAGACCGGCTGGGCGATGGCACCTCTGACGCCACCATCAGCGGCCTGGTGTCTGAAATTGATGAGCCTGAACACAACGGCACTATCGCCTGTGAAGGTAAAGTGTGGCGCGTTGTTATGGTTGTAACCAAAGACGATCTGGTATGGCGTGCAGCAGCGACTCGCGACGAAAGGTTCAGAATGAAATGAAGTTGACTATGCAGGTTAAGGGCGTCAAAGAGACTTTGCAGCGTCTTGAAAAAATCAGGAAGGCTACAGAGAAAGCACGCTTTATCGCTCTGCGTTCTGTCGGCAAAATGGTGCGGGAAGAAGTCATCAGGGCGGCTCGCGGCTCCGGCGCCTATGGTTTTGAGTCCAACAAACTCGGCTGGCCCGCTCTGTCTCCATTCAGCCGGCTGATAAAAAAATCTGCCGGAGCGAAGCGCGATGCTTTTAGCTGGGCAAAAGACAACGAGGATATGGTTGAACACTATCTTTCCGAAGAGGGCGCCCGCCAGAAAAAATTGCTTAGCAACAGGTTTATAGCCAGCTACGGAAACATGACCAAAAAATCCCGCGACGGCATGTTTACGGCGGCGAATAACCAGGCGCTGGCAAGAATGCGCAAAGACGCCAACTGGCAGATCTACATGACGAGAGAGCGAGAGGCGGCACTGAAGAGGCGCCGTCGACTTGCACAAGGCAAATCGACGAGAAAGAGTCGATATACTGGCATCACGACGGCTACTGTGGCCCCAATGCTTAAACTCATCTCTCTGGTCAGATACCACGTCGACCCTAAAACAGGCGCCGTTAAGGTCGGGTTCTACCAGAGGCAGGGAGATGCCAATACCGCATTCAATATCGAGCAGCTGGTCAGAATGAATGCCAACGGTGGAACACGGACTCTGACCAGGAAACAGATCAGGTTTTTTCACGCCATTGGCTTCCACGTCAAAGGCAATACGGTTGAGTTACCCCGCCGCCCATGGATAGGGCCGGTTAAACAGCAGTTACTGCCGAATCTGAAAAAGCATTACCAGGCAAAGTTTGCCGAGTATTTTAAAAAAGAAAGCGCTGCAACCAAATGAAAACGCTCATCGACCTCATAGTCGCGGCAATCGAAGCTGACGCCAGTCTTGCAGAATGGTGTGAAACCAACTACGAGAGCGGCCCCTACCTGACTATCGGGGTTGCGCGACACGACGCGCCCAGTCTGGCCAACAGTCCGGCCATTAATATTTTTCCGTTTTCTCGCCGCAAGGATTCGAGCCAGAACTATTACATCTACGGCCTGGGTGTTCATGTTGCGATTGTTGAAGACGGCATTACCGTTGCCGGCAATCGCACAACCTATACAGGCATAGAGCGGGTTGACGAGTTTGCCCGCATGGTCGAAAAAATTGTCACTAAAACCATGAACGCCAACGGCTACGCCAGCGTTCAATCTGACGATCTGACAGACGTATGCGAGCCGCCGTTCTTCATGGCGGCGATTACCTACGCTGAAGTTCGAGTAAGTTTAATTCCATAAGGAGAAGCAATATGCCTCTGTTAACTAGAAATCAGCTACTGTTGGTCAAGGTAGAGAACATAAAAGGTCTCGATGCCGCGCCAACCGCAGCGCTAAACGCGATTTTGGCCGACCTGGTCGACGTGTCTTTTGACATTCAAAAGATCCAGGCACCTGAAGTCAGGCGTTCTATCTCAGAAGCGCCTGAGAGGCCAGGTCGCAAAAAAGCCAGCTTTACCATCAGAGTTGCCTTAAAGGGCTCCGGCGAAGCCGGCGTCGCGCCGGAAATAGCTCCGCTGCTTCAGTGCTGCGCGTTGAAACAAACCATTGTCTCTGATGTTGGCCTCGAAGAAGTTAATTACAAGCCCGTATCTACAGAGGCTGACATGAAAACCGCCACCGTGCATCTGTTTTATGACGGCAGAGCGGTCAAGGCGGTCGGCTGCACTGGTAACTTCAGCATCTCAGCGCCCCCTGGCGAAATTGCCATCGCCACATTCAATCTTCAGGGCTCATTGTCTTTTAACGGCGACGAGGCTATGCCGTCTGGCGAATCCTACCAGGATGTCACCGCTGCGGTTGTTGAATCGGGAAACTTTTCATTCGGCTCATTCGATGCCGCCGTTGTCAACAGCTTCGCTCTCGAATCTGGCAACAATATCATCGATCGCCTGGATATCAACAGCGTAGGCGGCTTGCATTCGTCAATAGTTGTTGGTCGAAACCCCTCCTGGAGCGCTGCAGTAGAAGCCACGAAAGAGTCGGTTAAAGCCTGGTGGGGAAATTTCATCGGTCGGGTTAAAGAGGCTATTTCGCTCAACGTAGGAGCCACACCCGGCAATATAGTCGAAATCGAGTTGCCGCAGGCGTTGCTCAATGATGGCGTAACCCCGGCCAACAATAATGGAATTGTCTCATTCAATCTTTCCGGGCAGGCGCTCGAAGAGAATGGCGACGACAATTATACACTGACGTTCAAATAAGGAGCATAATCAATGCAAACCAAAGACAGCTATCTGGTAAAAATCGACAACAGTGGCGCCGGCAGAGTTCTTGTTACGGTTGCAGGCAAAACAATGCCGCTTCGATATACGGTCTATCAGCAGGAGCGCCTGATCGACCTGTTCAAGCGCAGACCCGAGCAACTCAAGGCGGCTGAGGCGGCAGAAACTCCCGTGTTGAAATATCTCAGCGACCTCGACATGGACATCTGTGAAATAGCCCTCAACCCCGACCCGGAAGCGATAGCCATTACCCGCGAAGAACTGGTCAAAGCCATCGATATCGACCAGGCACGCATGCTGGCTGATTTCTGGCAGCGCGAAAAGGTCGGCAATATCATCGAGAAAAGCGCCCCGCCACAGGGAAACTGAAAAAGGCGGACCCGGCAGCGCCGAAACGATTATTTCTGAGGGTCTGCCGGGCCTTTCACTGCACGCCTGCGCAAATTAGGCGCGTCGAAGTGAAGGATTATTGCGACATGCTTGAGAGTCTGGGCGAGGTGCCGGCGGTGGATGAGGCTTTTTATTACGCCTTTTGTGGTAGCAACAAAAAAGAGCCGCCGAAAACAAGTCTGGCCTCACCAGCAGAGCGCAAAAAATTTCTTGAGGCTGTGGGTTAATCAATAAATCTGCTGATCGGAGAAAGCATAATTTTAAAAAAGCCATAAACAATCATCAGGATGAACGCCCACGCAATCACGCCGACCACATTGTATCCCGCGTAATGCAGGTGAAAACCGATAGGCGATAGCAAGATGATAATTACGACTAGCCAGTTACCGATGCGTTCTTCAAGAGCTTGCCGCTCGGCTGATTCGTTGTTTTTCTGTCCGGTCATAACGCCCTCCACGATTTGTCCCTCTCTTATTAATTATACACCTCCCTTGTTAAAAGTAAAGGTTGTCTCATGAGCAATGATGTCTCGATTTCGTTTGGAACCGATGCCGACAAACTGAAGCAGTCACTCGAAGCTCTCAGCGGTTCGGTGATGACCCTGAACGGCTCGCTTGCCGCAACAGCCGGCCAGTCAAGCCACTTCAACGACAAGCTGAACGAACTGGAAAAGAACGCTGAAAGAGCGGCGCAAGCCCAAAAGCAAACATGGTCAGCGCTTGCCCAGGGCGTTAATGATTCGCTTGAAATTGTGAAAAAGGGCATCGCCGGACTGCAGAAATCCTTCTCTTATTTGCGTGAGGGCGCAGATATTGCGGAAGCTGGCCAGAATTTCAAGGCCTTCGCGAGATCGATCGGCAAAGACTCTGAAGCAATGGTGGCCGCTCTGCGCAAGGCCACGCGCAACCAGGTTTCAGATATCGAACTGATGCAGGCTGCCGTGACCGCTATGAAGACGGGCGTCACAACAGACACCGAGGCGCTGAGCAAACTTTTTGAAATTGCTGATGCCAAGGGCGATCTTTTCGGGCTCTCTCTCTCTGAAGCCTTCGACAAAATCACAAGGGCTATCGCCAAGGGCGAAAAAGAAGCGTTTGTAACTCTCGATCTGTTGCCGAGAAGGTTACTGGACGCCAGTAACTCGGCAGACCTTCTGAAGAACCGCACGCAGCTGCTTTATGAAGTTTTACGCCACGGCGAAAAAGACATTAAAGCCCTTAGCCAGATTGGCACAACGTCTTCCGACTCTTTCAACCAGCTTGAAGCTTCAATAAAAAATCTTAACGACTCAATCAAAAAAGACCTGAGCGGCTCGCTGATGCCCCTGGTGGAATATGTCAAAACCGACGCCTTGCCTGTTGCACGCTATACCCTTGAACTGGTTGGTGAATCAGTGGCGTCACTCACGAGCCTTAATGAGGCAACAGGCATGCTCAACAGCACCCTGGCCGTTGCTACCGGATATATGGCCGGTATGGCTCTCGGGAAAATGATTACGTCTTTCGGTCAGCTTGCATTGGCCATTAAAAATGCATCCAATGCGCAGGCTGCGTTTAATGCGGCTACGCTTGCAAATCCGTTGGGTCTGAAGCTTGCGGCTGTAGCATTGTCACTCTATGCTGTAAAAGTTAAATATGATGAACTTGCCGCCAGTGAATACGCTGCGCAAAAAACCGCCGAACTGGCCAGCCAGAGCGTGGCTGGGAAAACGCGTGCTGAGCTAATTGAGCTTGAAGACAGATTGCGGCAACTCAAAAACGAATATGCACAAGTTGATACGGATATAAAAAACAAGTCAAACGAATGGGCGGCATTCCAGAAATCGCGAATGAGCACGCCAGTTTTTGGGAAAGATGAAAACGACAGATTTTCTGAATCAATAGAGCGGCTCGTGGTTCAGCAAAACAAATATAAAAACGAAATAGACAGGGCCGAAGAGGCTCTGACTGGCGTCCGAAACCGCCTGAGAGAAATTGAGGGCGAACAACAAAAAATAATAGACGCCAGGGCGCTGGCGGGCTGGGGCGCAGAGCTGGCAGGATTGAACAGCGAGAGCCTCGCAGACAGAATGATGGGGTTCAGTATCGGCGGGCTATATAGCGGCACTTTCGCAGATTCGAAGCGAAGCCAGGACGCGGCGAACGCACGCGCCGCCGAAAAAGAGCGCGATAAAGTCATTAAGCGGCTCGAAGACATAAAAAAGCAGGCTGATACCAGCTTCGCCGATCTTTTTGGCGCGGTTAAAGTCGATCTCAAACAATCAATTCAGTGGATGCACGAAGCGGGCATGGCTGCGATGGGTTTTGCCACCGGACTTGGCCAGCTTAACCCGGAGCTGGGCAAGTTTCTCGACGAAATGAAGGCTTTGTCAGACAGCGGTGCCACAATATCTGCCGTGGGCGACGCCTTGCGTGATATTTCCAATCTGGATTTTTCGAAAATTGCCAGCGATATCGGCTTTTTGTCTGATGCTCCAGCCACCCTCGCCACCCTTGCCATGATGAATCAGATGAGTGGCGGCTTGATGGCTGCGCCGGGAGTCGCACCCGTCAAGCAGGAATCGGCAGCAGCGCAAATGGTATATGCAGCCAGCGGCGGGCTCATCGGAAACTATGGCCGCAATGTCTTCGAACAGCAGCTCAAGACACGCTTTGCCGATGTTCAGGATGCCGCCAAAGATGTCAAAAACGAATTTTCTGACGCAATCGCCGACGCCATCACAGAAGGTTTTACCCGCGCCGACTTTTCGGGGTTCGCCCAGTCTCTTGGTGCCGGCATAAGCAGCATTGTAAGCGGCGCCCTGGGCGATACCGTTTCTTCTTTGCTCAATCAAAAAAACATGGGCTCCTTAACCAGCGGCGGCGGCTTGTTCAAACCCATATACACGAAGAACGCAGCCGGAGGCACGTCTTTAAACTGGGGCAACCTCGGCACAAACCTCGCAATCGGCGCCACCGTTTCTTTTTTAACATCCCCCGGGCGACTGTTTGGCGGGCGCGTTGTGCATGGCCAGGAACACTTCAATACTTCATCATCCCTGAATGACCAGGTTAATCAGGCGAAAGAGTTGCGTGATCAACTCTACATTCAAGCCGGCATTACCGAAACGACCCGCCAGCTGCTCGGCGAGGCCGAATTTTATTACACATGGGTAAGAAAAACCAAGTCTGGCAATGGCATCACCAGCAAGAAAACAACCACCTACCTTCTTGAAGGCAGTGACCAGGCACAGAGATCTATTAACAATATAAAAACTTTACAGGAAGCCGTTATGGGCGAACAGGCCAAAAGATCATACGATCTCTGGCAGATCAGTCGTAACGACAACATTAAAGCCCTGCAGCTTTCGGCTCAAGACGCAGAGGGAGCATATAACGCCAGTCTGGCCATGAACACGAACAGCCCGGAAGTTCAGGCGCTTCGCAATCAGCAGGAGCAATATCGAACCCTGATTGCAGCCGCCCAGTCGCAACTGGACTACGCACGCACAAGACCACAAAACAACTGGAATATCAATTACCAGGGGTTTGCCAGTCAAATCAACGTATATCAGCGGCAAATCGCAGAGCTGCAGGCGCAGATCGATGCAAGTTCCGGTTTCAAATATTCAGAAGCAGAAAGAACGAATGCCTTGAGAGCCTATGAGCAAGCTAAAATAGATCTCATATCAGCGACTGAAGCCGGGCGGTCAAACCTGGCCTCGCCGTTCCTGTCAGATGTAAATCTGGCCAGCATGGTGAGCCCCGATATACTCTCTCAGATTCTCGGAGACACGCCGCTTTCGGGTAATACGGCATCCATTCAGGCACTGCTGCCGCTGCTGGAGAAAGCTGGTTATCAAGGTTACGATATTGCCAGAGCTTTCGATAATGCCGGAAGCGACCCAGCCAAACAGCTAGACGCCTACAGGCAGCAGCAGAATGTATTCGAAAGTGCGCTTTCGACTTACGAACAGCTTGCGGCAGATGCTAAAGCTGAATCTTTAAATACGAGTCTCAGCGTCGAAGAGCAGGCGGCGGCGTTTCAACGATGGCAGGAAGCGTTCGACGCCTTTCTGCGCGTGCAGGAGCAGATCGAACAAAATACGCGCACCATCGCCGACATCGAGAAGCAGGGCCTGCTCAATAGCGTCGCCGATAAAATCAGCGACGCTCTGACCGTGGTAGGCGAGTTTATCGATCAGAAGGGCGGCGACCGGTTTATCGCATATCGCCAGCCCATGACCAAAGAAGAATTGCTGGCGCTTTTGAAGGAATTGTATGCCGCAAAAGACCCGGAAAAATATTCCATCATTCAGGAAATTATAGATGACACCAGCGAACTGTCTGTATGGGGGGGGTAAATGAAACTGTTGCCTGACTACAAAATGTATACTATCGACACCATAACCGCCAGCAGCGTTAACGCTCTTTTTCCGGCTGCGAATCTGAAAGAGTATGATCCTGCCGTGATTTTCAAGGCAGCAGGTTTTCTCGCCGACGTGACGCTCGTCATCGATCTTCTGGTTGCCAGATCGGTAAAAAATATCTGGCTGAACAACGCCAACTTTGTCAATGCAACGCTGCAGGCTAACGACATCAACTCATGGACCAGCCCGGCCGTTTCGAAAAACGTTACCATGGCCGCAGACGATGTTGGCGTCATCAAGGGATATTTCGAATTGAGTCTGAATTCATACAGGTATATCAGGATACTGATCCCCGTGCAGGCCTTAACCGATGGTGAAAACGTTCCGTCGCTGGGCAACGTAATTGTGGGTTCTGATGTTGCGCTGTCGCCTGTTTCCAAGTGGTCGCCCGATGTTAATCACGAGTTTTACAGTTTCGTTGCTGACGGCGGCAGCTATTTCAAGACGCAAAAAACAAAACCCAGACACGTTTTCGGCGTTGCCATGGAGCATATAACAAAGCCAGATTTTTCGGCCTTGCCTTTAAACGGCTGGCAGCACGCCATTGTCTTTACCGACCTCGGTGATGTGGCCGATTCTTATCTGGTTTACCCGCCAGCTGGCAGAAAAAGCGAGGTTCTGAATAACCTCGACTGCTCAACCGATTTTGTTCTCGAGGAGCTTGTCTGATGCGAATCACAATCACAACGACAGAAGCTGCTGTTTACAAATTTGCCGGCAGCACAGTTGCAGACAATGTGAACGGTATTTATCGCGGCAGACTCATCAACCAGCTGAATCTTGCACGCTCTTTCTCTGATCTGGGTTCAAATCTTGCCACGCTGACACTGCAACTGATAAATCACGACAAGATCATACCTGACAATGTCAATCTATGGGGTGCATCCGTAGAGGTCGAAACTGTTGCCGGCCACAACTGGATCGGTAAAATCACGGCATACGAAAGCAGTGCCGACGGAAAGCTTATCGTCACAGCAACAGAGCGCACGGTGCCGGAACTCTCGCAGTATTTGCCTGATGAATTTATAAAGCTGACGACCGTCACATCCGATGTGCATTCTTCGTCGCTTAAAGCCACCATCCCCCTTGTAGTGGGTGGCAGCACGGCCAGCCCCATTGACGTAAAGGGGATTTTAAAAAGCAAGACCGACGGCATTTATTATCTGTGCGTTGGAGAAATACACGAAATTGTCAATGTTCGAGTGGGCGACAAGACTTTGACGCGTGCCGAAGCGGAGTCTGCCGGCTACATGACTTACACCGGCAGCGCCTCTCAAAGCCTGGAACCGGGCATTGCCTATATTCAAATTACGGATCCGAATCTGAGAAAAAATGACGATGGCACCTATGTGGAAATCGGCGCCGGAGTCGTCGGCCTGAAGCTGGGCACTCACACAGCCGACGAATGCCGCAACGGCGCAAGATTTTTGCTCTGGTTGTTGAAAACAGCCAGAGTGGGTGCATGCGAATGGGGTCTGGGTATTTCGGAATCAGACATAGACCTGGCAACTTTTACAACGGCCATTGCCGATGTCGATGCCGAAGGCCTCAAACTCGACGGCGTTATATATGATCGCAGAGTAGCGCAAAGCTGGATAAACGAAATCTGTCGATGCATTCGCGGCAGCTATGAAATCGGGGAAAATGGTAAACGTCGCCTGTTCATAAGCAAGGCGTCGGATACCAGCAGCTATACTTACACTAAAAACAATATCGAGCTGGTTCGCTTTGGTGTGGGTGCTTATACCGGCCGGGTTTTCAATCTTGGCCGGCTCGATTATGCTTACAACCCAATTACGGGCTTGTTTATGCAGTCAGCATATTTTCAAGACCCAGACAGCATCGCCGACATAGAAGAACAGGAATTTACAGGACAAAGCTATCTGTTGCGCGACCCCGCCACAGCCCAAAAAATTCTTGAATATACCTGCCGGCGTTCCCTGCTTGGCGCCAATAAGGTTTTATTTTCCAGCCGGTTTCTGCCGGCGAATTGCCGCCCCGGCCAACTGGTCACCATCGACTACCCAGAGCACAGTATCTCTGGCCTTTGGAAGATTGTCAGTCTGCAGATCGGCGACCATGTCCACCGCATCGAGGCCGAAAAGTTCGACGCCTCGATCTTCACCGTCGGCACTCCCGGAACCGCGATCGACTGGTCAAAAGACCCGCCCATTATCCCGACCATCAACCCGGGCGCTGCATCCGGCCTGACGCTTTCGACGGAATTAACACGCGCCGCTGACGGCACCAATATCATCACACTGTCTGGTAGCTTCACTTTGCCGGCGGAGCGCGGAATGTTCGCAATCTTGGAATATGGCGAAGGCCTTGAGCCGACGGCCTGGGTTAATTACTGCGTATTGCGCGGGAATACATTCAAAATATCTCCTGTTAAACCGGCTCAGATATACTCGGTTCGGGTGCAAATGGCGTCTGTAACAAGCCGAGGGGATTACATAACCGCATCAATTACCACGGCCGGCGACACAGAGGCCCCTGCTGCACCGATGATTTCGGTCAGCGGCAGCATGCAATTTATGCAGGTTTTAATGACGCTTGAAAGTCCGCCTGACGATATGGCAGGTTTTGCGGTTTATCGCGGCACAACCAATAACCCGAATAATGCCGTAAAAATCGGCACAGTGCCCAATACCGACGGCCAAGCCAGATTTACAGACCGGATCAGCAACTACAACACCGCATATTATTATTTTGCTAAAGCGTATGATGATTGGGGCAATCTCAGCGACTTTTCTAATGTTTCGCCGCCGATGCAGGCCTTCAAAATACTAGATGCTGATATTTTACGCCAGCTTACGCCGGCTGAATCGCTGAATACCGACCCATATTTTGCTGATTATTCTGCCTGGGCCGGCGATGTTTATGGTTCTTCTGCCGATAGCCGAAAATTTGTCATTTTTAACGACGGCATTGCGGGGGCAACAGGCTTTAAAAGCATGCCCGGCGAAAAGCTTATTTTTGCCGTCAACCACGATCGGCTGATTCCCTATGATTCGACGCGGCATTATGTTTTGTTTGCTTATATGCGTGCCACGGGCGGATCTCACGGCCTCGGCTTTGCTTTTTATAACGCTGACAAAGCGCTGCTGGCGCAATGGAGCATAGAGACTGCATCGGTTGACACAAACTTCTTGTGGCAGCGTTTCAGCAAGGCTTTTACGAGTGTGCCCACTGGAACTGCTTTTATTAGCCCGATGATTATTTGTAATAACGACGAAACGGCCGGTGTTGTGCTTGACGTCCAGAAATGTCAACTTCGAGAAGTAATCACGTCAGATATTCTGATCGCCAACGAAGCGGTCATCACCAATGCAATCCAGATTCTGACCGGCATCATCAACAATGCGCATATAGCCAACCTTGACGCCATCAAAATTACATCTGGCACGCTCGATGTCGGTCGCCTGGCTGCGACGGTTGCACACGTAGAGCAACTCGCCGTTATCGGAAGAAATTTACTGTCAGACCCGTCTTTCTTAGAAGTGCCGAAGGGATTTTCTAACGGTGCCATCACAATCAACGGCGATCTTGAAAACGTGTTTATTGGCGAAAGCTTTGACTTTGGCGGGTGGAGCATTGCAGCAGACACTTCTCAAGCGCTTTTCAGCGTTTGGACGTCGGTCTCGCCACTGGTTCCAATCGGAAACGGCATCCATTTGATTCTTGATCTGAACACGGCAAATCGGGCATACATTGGCCAGCGTGTCAAAGTAATGCCGCTGCAACATTACAGCTTCAGCGCATACATCGCGATTTTAGAAACCGCTGCCAATGTCGATCTGGTAATAGCCTGGTATGGTGGAGAAACATATATTTCCAGAACTTCTGCGCAGGTGCAGGGTGACGTCGACGAATTGCAGCGGGTTTTTGTAAACGGTCAGGCACCTGTCGGGGCAACACATGCCATAGTTTATATCCGTCTGGAGACCATGACTGGCACTGGTTATCGGCATGTAATTCTTTCTGCTCCTCAGTTCGAATATGGCGAAGAGCCTACCGCGTGGGTGGGTCGTGAACAGGGAACGATTACCGCCGATCGTATTTTTACGGGACTGCTTAATAGTCTGAATTATCAGGAACCGCTGACACCCGGAAATTTCGCCGAGTCTGGCACATCATATGATCTACAGACTGGAGCGATAACGAGTAAAACTCTTAGGCTTGACGAAGACGGTAATTTAAAAATTAAGGGCGACATCAGTGGTTCTTCCGGCACTTTTTCCGGCGTGGTAGGCGGTGGTTACATAAAATTAAATTCGTCGGAAATCTTGACAGACTGCGTAGACCCAGTTGACCAGAATGTATATATCAAAATAGCAAAATACACACACGGAATCATGGACATGGCTGCGAATATTCAGCCATTTCTGCGTATCTTAATAGGCGTCGATCTTTTCGAAATTTCCGGCAGCTGTGCGATACAGTACCAAGGCAACGGCTGGGATTTTGCGCAGGTGCGTGTGATATCAAAGCGGTCTGATAAAAACTACAGTATCTGTTTTTATAAAAACACCTCAGATGAATATCTTTATATCAAGATTTATAGCGCCACCGGCTTTCCTGTCACACAGGGCGGAACGTTGACGCTGGGCTCAACAATTAAAATCATCGAATCTATCTATTCCGACGACGAAATTGCCCTTGTAGCGCCAGCTGGCACGCTTGTATTGCAATATACAGAAACCTCTTCCTCTAACGGCTGGTCGTCGGGCACCGAATGGTGGCGTCAACACGATGACGGTTGGCTCGAACAGGGCGGTTTTGTTGCTGCCTCCACGGAAAACGAGATTGTTTTTTTGCGCCCATTTGCGAACACAGATTATACGCTGATCGTTACTCCAAATCAGGCGCATAATCCGGGTGGCAATAGCTGTATCACAAGCAAGACGACCACCGGCGCAGTCGTGTCACATGTTGACAACGGCGGCGAAAACGCAGACAGGCCGTATGGAAAATCAATGGCTATAGCATGGCGTGCATGCGGACAGGGAGCATAGTTATGATCATACCACCACCACCGGAATACAGTATAAGCGCCCCTGCGCAGCCATCACCGGCTCTCGACGCCTTTACCGGCAAACAAGGGTATGTTTTTGCCTCTCCGGAAGAAGCCCTCGCCGGCGAAGCAGCAGAAAAGCTGATGAGCCCGCTGACAACCAAACAAGTTGTCGATGAAGCTGTGCCAGACTGGGCGACACTGGAAGATGCTGAAATCGGGTCTGTCACAGATAAAATCATGAGCCCTGCCACAACAAGGCACGCCATCGAGAGAATAGGAACTGGCACGGGTGGCGGCACCGTCAGCGTCGAAAATATGGAAGAAGTATGGAGTGTGCTGCTGACTATCGGCGGCGATAATCCGGGCACCGTCGAATCACTACTTGATCAGCTAAACGGCGAAATCGTAACCGGCATCAACCTAGGTAATCTTTATTCAATGGCCGACAGCCTGAACGGAGAGTTTGTATGACACTTGCAAGTAAGCTAAACAAGGCATTAACAACAAAAACCGAGATCAAAACGGCAATCGAAAAATACGGCGTCGAAGTTATATCAGAAAAATTCGCAGACTACCCCGCTTACATCGCCGACATCATAAACCACATCGAGGCCGGTGGGATAGAAATTGTTGGCGCAGTCAATCGACAGGTGAAATTGGGCGAAACACTATCTGCTGGCGCTGTGATTGATGTGGTTGGAAATGTGTGGGGCATCTCCTATAAAAAGACTAACGATGTCGATATTATGCCTAGCTCCTACGGCACCTCCTGCGCGATGTCTGCTGATGGCCAGTTTTTGGCGGTCGGTATCTATGGCGGTTTTGTAACCTATAAATGGTCAGCGATAAACAGCCGCTATGAAAAAACGAATAGTCCCGACATTGTCGATTTTTCGTCAGGTGTTTACGCGTGTGCGATGTCTGCCGATGGCCATTTTTTATTTGTTGCCTCGCGTTATGGGCGTTCTTATAAATGGTCAGAAGCAAATAATCGTTATGAAAAAACCGCTAACCCAACATATAATCCAACTGGCTATACTTATGGGGCTAGTATGTCTGCCGATGGCCAGTTTCTTGCGGCACCTAACGGTAATTCGCCTTACTTATATACTTTTAAGTGGTCAGAAGCAAATAATCGTTACGAAACAACAAACAATCCAGATATTGCTCCGGGAGGTGGCAAGTCCTGCGCGATGTCTGCCGATGGCCAGTTTTTAGCGGCAGCAGCTAACAGTGCGTTGCCTTACTTATCTACTTTTAAGTGGTCAGAAGCAAATAATCGTTATGAAAAAACAAACAATCCAGATGTTGATCCGGGAGGTGGCAATGCCTGCGCGATGTCTGCCGATGGCCAGTTTTTAGCCGTTGGGCATCTTAATGCATCAAGCTCACCTGCCTATTTAACGACATATAAATGGTCAGAAGCAAATAATCGTTATGAAAAAACAAACAATCCAGATTTTGCTCCTAGCGGCGCCGTTAGCGGCGTAGGCATATCTGCCGATGGCACATATTTAGTGGCTAGCCATGCTGGAACCGTGCCGCCAGCTGGGTTTGTGACATATAAATGGTCAGTAGAAAATGCCCGTTACGAACGGGCAGGTTTTCCTGATGTTGCGCCGCCAAGAACACCTTCCGGCAATATAGGGATGTCGTCAGACGGGGTATACTGTGCCGTAGCATTCGATATCCCAAGTTATTTAATAACATACAAACTAAACATTGCAGGCCACGACCTAAAAGCGTATGCATCACAAAACAAAATGTGGCGCATGAATTCGCACTACACCGGGGTTTTATCGGCAGCGGGTGAGGTCGGCGACATCGTCGTCGCAACAATGCTTACAAAAACACCGGGCGACCCGCTTGAAGTGTTCGGGCCAAATCCAGGAGAAGAATAATGTCACCATCAGCCGAAGAAAGACTATCAGCGCTTGAAACGGAAAACACGCACACAAAAGAACTTTTGCGTGAAATCAAAACCGAATTAATGCGATTGCCGCGCCGCATCAGCAAAAACACACAAGCACAGCTGGCCGATTGCCGAGCAATCCAGGACGCCAAGCACGTCCACAAAATGCCCGCAGGCGCAACACCCGCAGACGATTACAGCTGGATAAAAAAGGCTGTGGTGGCACTGATGGCAGTCGGCAGCGTTATTGGCGGCGCGGTCTGGCAGTATCAACAGGTGAGCGGTGGCAAACCGCCCGCAATAAGCATGAGTCAGGAGGGCAGCAAGTGAATAACCTTCTTCCGGCTGAAAGGCCTTTTATCAAAACGGTTCCGCGTCGTGACTGGCTGAAAAGCGACGAAACCCCGAAATATGACAAGCACAAGCCGGCCAGAATCGTTGTGCATCACTCTGCAGCGCCGACAGCTAAGCAGTTCCACGGCGACCAGACAATACAGGCCATCCATCGGTATCACACCGTTGACAACAAGTGGTCAGACATTGGCTATCATTTCTTGATCAGCCCGGACGGTTCAACGATTTTTGAGGGCCGACCGGTCGATGCAATCGGCGCACACTGCGGCGGAAACCCGCCTGCGGGCGTGACTCGAAATTTCGGCAACACTGGCAGCATCGGCATCTGCCTTATTGGCGACTACGATAACGAGCAGCCGACTGATGCAGCCCTGCGCACTTTATCGGTCTTGATCGTCGACCTTTGCGAGCGGTGGCAAATCGACAGCCGGCAGATTTACGGGCACTGCGAAGCCTGGTCGCGACCGCCGAAGAGCTGCCCAGGCAAAAACCTGTTTGTCAGCCTGTTCGGCCGGAACCGCTGGGAGGCCTTAAAAATCTGAGGTGGAGGCATGGAACTAAATGAAGCGCTCAAAGTCATCACGGAAATTGCAGAACGGGCTGAACGAACCGCCAGAGCTGCCGAAGCCGCCGCAGAGGTGGAGCGAAGACGACGAAAAGAGCAGAATGATCGAGCGCCGTCAGAAACAAGCGCGGGGCGAAGAAATCTGCCCTGAATGCGGCGGAATAATCTGGAATCTTGGCACTTGCCGCCGATGCGGCGATTGCCGGTGTAAATTTTAAGGAGGCTAACGCCATGATGGAATTTTTATCGCGTAATCTCGACACTGTTCTTTTAATCGCCCTGCTGGGCTTCAAATTGCTGGAATTCATCGCGCCAAAGACCGCGACAACGGCAGATGACAAGATCGTCAGCGCAATCAGCTGGGCACTTGCGCATGCAAACAGCGTTTTCAATATCGTTGAAGACCTGAGCGCTGCCGGCTTAATCAAGGTTAAAACTGAAGCCTTCCGCGAAGAGCTGCAGAAGCAATACCGCAAGGTTTACGGCAAAGACCTGCCACAGCAGGCAGTCAGCGCCGCTGAAAACATCGCTGCCGGTCTGGCTGCTGAAGATCACAACGTCAAGCGCATCGCTGCATCGGTAAACCCTCAGCCCGCCCCGGCACAGTGACGCTATCTGCTGGGGCCGACGAAGCAGCTGTCGGCGTCAAACTTAAAAACGCCATCGCCCGCGTGCGCGTGGCGCGTGGCCAGAAACCGGAATTCGGCGTTGACTTCGGCAGGGGCAACACCACCGGGTCACTGACGATCAAAAACGGAAAACCCAGCATCACGCTGGGCTTTAATACAAGGTTCTAAGGTCCTTCGGTTTTGCCCTCGAAAGAGGGCGTTTTTTATTTCCCGAATTTGATCATTCGCATTTCTGCCGCATCGATCTGGTCATTTTTAACATACCGCTGTGTTGTTGCCAGGTTGGTATGACCCAGAGCCGCCTGAACTTTCGGCAAACCAATGCCGGAATTTGCCGCCTTAGAGGCAAAAGTGTGTCTGCAGCCGTGGAATCTTCTGTATTGAATTCCGAGAGCCTTGCACGCTTTCTGTAATTGCCTTACCGGCCAATGCTTTGCATGAATTCGCAGTTCCGGGAAGATAAATGCAGTTGGCAGGGCAGATTTACATCGGGCCGTAATCATTGCAAGCAGATCCGGGTGCAAAGTAATTTCCCGGTATGCGCTTTTGGTGTCGCGAAGAGATTTCTGGTTGAACACCCTGGCGACTTGGGTGCTTAAATTTATGTCACCCACCGACAAACCCTTTATTTCTCCCAGGCGCAGCCCTGCATAAAACGCAACCATAGCCACCGGATGAAACTCTGGACAGTGTTGTTTAAAATGCTCAAGCAAAGATTGGACTTCCTGGTCAGAATATGGCCCCAAAGTTTCCGGCCGGGCCGGAATGCGTTTTTTGATTTCTGGCCAGACGCGAACAGGATCTTTTTCAAGCAGCTCTTCGGCGACCAGGCCGCGAATCATTGATCGAAAAAGCATGAGCTCTTCAGCAACTGTTTTGTGACTTTTGCCATCATTCAGCCTGGCAAATTTATAATCTTTCATCAGACTGGTGCTGAGTTGCGAGAACGTCGACGCGGATCGAGACGCGAGAAACTCTTCGACGGCTCGAAACTGAATTTGATAGCGGGTTACGGTCGATGGTTTGATCTCTGCTTTTTTTTGAGTCAGAAATCTGTCTATCTGAGCCTTAATTTCAGAGCCTTCGATGGTTTTGGCAACCATTTCATCCGGAAACTTGCCGTATAACAACCGACAAGCATCCCATTGCTTTTGCACCTGGACGGCAGAAGCGTGATCTTTTTTGCGCGTGGATCTTTCTTTTTGTTGCTTCCCGACCCTGTATCTATATAACCAGGAAACAACTTTGCCAGACGAATTCTTGTTTGCAACTAACCATGACATAACTGTGTCGCACCTCCGGTAGAGTGTTGGTTATGCGTGGGCCATTGCGTGGCTCACTCATATCCAGGCCTCTAAACCCCACTCTACCAGAGAGTTCTAACACAGCGGGAAACGGGGTTCGAACCCGCGA
>JAKQQP010000088.1 GCA_029564115.1 Candidatus Rifleibacteriota bacterium
CCAGGCCGACCTCAAGGCGGCATCGTTTTTCAACCCCGCCTCGATCGGCACCCCTGACTTTCTCAAGCCACAAACAACTCTATACCTGACAACCGAGCAGAAGCAGCATACCGAAGAGCTTCTCAGCGGTTATGCAGCTGATTTTGACAAGCTTCTGGCAGATTGTCGGCCAGCTTCTCAGTCGCTGATCATAAAAATGGCCTGTGAAAGCAAAAACCTCAAAAAAGTTCTTAAAACCATGACAGTACACCCCGATTCGGCCAAAAAACTTAAACCACAGCAGCTTTATCGCATCGAAAACCAGATCATTCCGATGCTCGATGCATCTGATTATCTGGTAGGCGCTGCTGTCGTCTCTTTGAACGGCTTTTTCGGCCGGGTTAACATCGTTTCAAACGCCGGCAATCTCGGCAGCAAACAGATTGAACACAATCTGACGATCGGCGATTTCATCAACGAAGATTCGCTGATGCTTTTTGCTCAGACACACCCGATTGAAGACCCCGCTGAAACGATGAAAAACATAAAGGCCGTACCGCAGTCAGACACCATTATTCAGATGGTTGCCTCGGCCGGGCTCGATTTTGAGAAAGACATTCTTGCCAATACCGCCCGCGAAAGCGTTCTCTACGTTAACCTCGAACCGACCGGCGACGGTGGTCTGCCCGATGTAAGATTCGCGGCACCAGTACCCGAAATCAACAAGCTGCGCGATAATCTCGAAAAACTAAAAACTCTTTGCATGCAGACCGGTATATTTACCCAGATCATGGACGAAGATAAAATTTCGCTGGTCAAACTCAGCTATTTCATGTTTCCGCAGATTTCGGTCTATGCCGGACTTGCCGAGAATTTTCTCGTTCTCGCCACCGGCAAGAAAAATCTGGTAAAGGAAATCAGCCATATCCTCAATGTCAAAGCCGGCAAAGCCAAGGGTGCCCGGGCAGTAAAAAATCTCAAGCGCTTCTGGAAAGTCAAATTTGCCGACTTCAACAACCAGCTGCAGAGATTCCTGCAGTCTCCACTGCTGCGAGACAAAGGAATTCCGCCGGTTTCTAATCTCAAGTTCCTTGAAGATTTCGGAGAGCTTGAGGTGCAGACCAAAGCCAGCGAAAAGATCATCGAGTTTATTGTTGACCTGCCAATCAACAAACAATAATTTGTGGTAAATAATTTTTAATTTGTGGTATACATATGCGAACAGTTCTGAAAATGGGAGAAATTGCGATGGGGAAAAATTTTGCCGGCTTTG
>JAKQQP010000094.1 GCA_029564115.1 Candidatus Rifleibacteriota bacterium
CAACATGCAGCAAATGCTATTGTGAACTGAAGTTTGCCCGAACATGGAAGTCTTGAAAAACCGTTCTTTGATTAAATTCGGTCACGGAGGGCTATTCGTAACTTAAAAAACAAACCTGTTCCGAAAGCATTACTCGAAAAAATCATTGAGGCGATTTCTTTTGCTCCTCCCGGTTTTCCTCCGCTGAAAAACAAAAATTATTATTGTTCAGGATACTGAATTTTTTAATGAATCGAGAGCAAGTTATTTGTAAATCCGCTGGCGATTTTGACCCTTAACGTATTTTTAGTATTTTGCAGCATACGTTATTAACCCTGTCTTCGACAGTCATAGGTAAACAAAAAGTGCATAATAGATATAAATATATAGAGTTATCCCTTATGCACCAGGTATAGGCGTGTATCTATGTTTTCAGACCTTCTGTATGCCTATCAAGTAGTCTGGTTCTTTGATATTTAATGAGTTAAGTATACTTCTTTGCTTGTCTGTTAATTCAGAGAATTGACCAATTTTTTTCGACTCAATGATAAATTCGCCGTAATGCCACCGGTCCATCTCTTTGCGGATGGTGTTCCAGGTTTTTCCGGTCTTGTTCTCAATGATCCGCACCATGGTCAGGGCCATAAAGCAGAGAAAGATGTGGCAGCGGATCCGGTCATCCCGGCTGTGATAATTGGGCTGCAGATCCAGCTCTGTTTTCAGGGTACGAAAAGCGCGCTCAATGTCATAGAGTTGTTTATAGCCCAGCACGATATCGCGGATGCTCAGCGTGTCATCGCTGGTTTCGATCAAATACTTGCCGTCGTAATGACTTTCCTGATCGAGGCGGCTCTGGACAATCTTCAGGCGCCCATCAGCGAGTTCTTTGATATATTTGCCGTAAAGAGCATGGGCTTTCAGCTCACAGACGGCCTTGCTGTGTGAAGGTACCTTTCGGTTGTTGAGCTGGTCGAGCTTGAGTTGCAGGGTCTCAACCAACTGGGCTCGCTTAGCTTTGTCACGCTCTTCTTCCTTGCTGTTCTTGGCAATGACGAAGCGCTTGCGCTTTTCGCCGTTACCGATCACCGCTTCTTTGGCAAAAAGACCGGGCTCAATTTCGGCATAGCGGCCTTTCTGGCTGAGGGCCAGATCGGTCTCAGCCTCGCCGGAGCGCATTTTGCGGCCAACAATATAGTGTCCGCCGCCTTGCTGAAGGATCGAGAGATTACTCTCGCTGGACATGCCGCGATCGTGCACCATGATGCAGCGGTTGAGTTTCCAGGCCCCCAGATCCTTTTTCACGGTGGCAATGGTATCCATATCCGAGGTATTGCCAGGAAAGACCCAGTGTTTGACCGGTATGCCGCTTCGGGTGACGGCCAGTCCGATCACTACTTGCGGCAGATCTGAGCGCTTGTCTTTGGAATAGCCAAATCGCTTCAGATCGGTCACTTCCTCGGTCTCAAAGTAGGTCGAGGTGGTATCAAAAAACAAAAGGTCGACTTCAAGACTCAGCAGATCGGCTACGGCCCAATAGATTTCCTGCTCCAGCTCACTCTGATGTTGCAGCAGAAAATCCATGGCCCGATAAAAAACCTGTACCCCGGCCGCAGGAAGGTGCGGTATATAGACATCTTTCTCGATCCATTCGCTGATCGCCAGCTTGCTGGCTGGCGCAAGGCAGCGGTTGGCGATCATGGCAAAAACGGCTTGTACGATGTCGGTGGTGTATTCCCGGCCCTTGATTCGCTTTTCCAGAAGGCCTTGAAAATTCAGTTGTTGCCAAAGAGCCGACAATAGAAAAATACCGCCATAGGAACGTCGTGACAGCCAT
>JAKQQP010000149.1 GCA_029564115.1 Candidatus Rifleibacteriota bacterium
CATGTGCCTGGATCAGGTCCAGGTAGAAAAAGCATTGCAAAGTCACCGAGTTTATTCGCCGCGATGACAATGACACAAAGCTGGGCAACCGTAAAATCAAGGAGTCGATATGATCGAATCGAGATGTGGAATCGTGTGCAGTGCCTGTGAATACCGCGAAAAAATGAACTGCAAGGGCTGCGTCAAGATCACGAAACCTTTCTGGGGCGAGCAGTGCCCGGTAAAAGCCTGCTGCGAAGGTAAAAAGCTTGAGAATTGCGGACTCTGCAGCAATTTTCCCTGCCAGCTGCTTAACCAATTCGCTTACGATAAAGAACAGGGCGACAATGGCAAAAGAATCGAGCAGTGCCGCGCCTGGACAAAACACTGAGATAAAACGGTGGGCATTTTTGGCAATTTCGATCGCTTCTTCTGTTGCGGTTTAAAGCAAGATACAAAGCTGATCTGGAGGATTAGCAATGAAATATACCTTTTGCTGTGTCGGCGAATCAGAAGAGATGATGCTCAAAGCTGCCGGAATTCTCAAGGCTGCTTTCATGGCTCTCGGCAACAGTCACTGGCCAGACCTTGAAGCTGCCCTGCAGGAAGTCAGAGAATGTGTCGCTGCGCCGAACATCTGCATCGGGCTGTGTGACGAAAGCAGTCTGCTGGGCTGGGTCGGCCTGCGGCCGATGTATGAAAAAACCTGGGAACTGCACCCGATGGTTGTCAGCCCTTCCAGTCAGAAAAACGGCGCTGGCAGAATGTTGATCGCCGAACTCGAAAAAAGGGCGAGAGAACAGGGCATAATCGGAATCGCTCTTGGCACCGATGACGAGCATGACCAGACAAGTCTTTCGCAGGTCGACATCAACTCCGAGAACATTTTTAGAGAAATTACAAATATCAGAAACCTTAACCGGCACCCGTTCGAATTCTATAAAAAGTGTGGCTACAGCATTGTCGGAATTATTCCAAATGCGAACGGCAGGCGCAAGCCCGACATCTGGATGTGGAAAGACATCAGTGCCATCGATAATTCAAACTCTGACCGGCTCATCGAGCAAACCTGACAAATCACAGCAGGATTTGTCAGGAAGCGTTTGTTTTTGCCAATATACTGCATTCATAACACCGGAAGGAACGACAATGGACTGGATTGCCCGCCTGCAGAATTCGATCGATCACATCGAGAAGCACCTGCTCGATGAGCTGAGCATCGAAGAAGTCGCCGAAACGGCCTTCGTGTCGTCATTTCACTATCAGAGAATTTTCAGCCTGCTCACCGGCATGACGATTGGCGAATACATTCGCAAGCGGCGTCTGGCAAAGGCCGGCCAGGAAATCGCGGCTTCTGACGGCAAAGTGATAGATATAGCCCTGAAATACGGTTATGAATCCCCTGAGAGTTTCAGCAAAGCGTTCAGCCGTTTTCATGATATTTCTCCGGCCGCAGCGCGCATGGCGGGTTCCAATCTGAAGTCCTTCAGTCCTCTGGTGTTAAAAATCACAATTGAAGGCGGTTTAACCATGGATTACAGAATCGAAAACAAACAGGGCTTCAAAGTTCTTGTCATCAGCCGGATTTTTTCTGCCGAAACTTCGTCAGCCGAAATTCCGAAATTCTGGGATGAATTCTTCAGAAAGGGCTTCAACAAGGTTTCCTGCGGCCGTTTCGGCATCTGCTGCCCACCCGAAAAGGGCAGTAAAGAATTCAGATACAGCATCGGCAACTATCTCAATGAAAGCAGCGTCAAACCGGCTGAGATACCGGCCGGCTTTGAGATTCTCGATATCCCGGCCGGCACCTGGGCGGTGTTTCCCTGCGTCGGGCCGATGCCGGACAGCATTCAGAATCTTTGGAAGCAGATTTACAGCCAGTGGTTGCCGACTTCGGGCTACGAAATCGTTCCGGGTTATGACATCGAGCATTACAGCGCCGGCGATGTCGCCAGCCCTGATTACAAAAGCGAAATCTGGCTGCCGGTAAAAAAGAAAAGCTGAGTCTGATCTGCGTGACCGCCGCCCTGCGTGGCGATCATGCCTTGTTTAGACCGCAATAACTGCCAGAGCAGGGCAGAGAAATCGCACTGCAATACCCTGTCCCTATCAGAGCAGGATTTTTGCCCGCATCCCTACGGATGCATAAACGCAGAAATGACGCAATTAATGTTCGTCATCCGGGCGTAGACCCGGGATCCAGAAGTTCAATGCGATTGCCACGCAAAGCAGGGCTGAGACTTTACGATAAACTCCGTATCTGCTATAGATAAAAGACAACGATTTTTGCTGCTATTCTGGCTCTGGAGGCTAAAATGACTTTATCCGGCAGTTTTTCTTCGATCCCCGGCGATACCGTTTTTCTGCGTAAATTCGTCAGCAGCGATGCCCCGAAAGTCTTTCAGATGAGCCTCGAAAAAGGTATGCGGCAGTGGATACCCGACCAGGTCTACGCAGATCTTCAGGAAGCGGAAAGCGTTTTGAATTTTCTGATGCAGCAGTATGAATCGGGCAAGGGGCC
>JAKQQP010000151.1 GCA_029564115.1 Candidatus Rifleibacteriota bacterium
CAGCTTCAATATCCCGTTCCGCGAAAATCTCGGCCTGCCGGCTCCGAAGAAAATCAAAGCCCATAACCGCAGCGGCGAATGGGCCAGCTATATTCACTTTCTTCCCAATAAACTTGGTTTTAAGGGCCGCGCGCCCGCCTCGGTTCAGGATTCAAACCTGTTTATGACCGCTTTTATCGCTTACCCGCTGTTTCTCTTCGACGAATCGGCGCTGCCTGAGCCTAAACGCCATATAAACAGCATTCTCCACCTGGCCATGAAAAATATTCAGAGCTTCAAAAGGGAAGACGCCTACAATTTCTGGGCGGTTCTGCCGGGTTTTCGCAGTGATGCGCCACGTACTGGCCCGTTCAATATCGAAGTAACTCAGCTCGAAATGCTCGCCGGCGCTTACCTTAACCCGAAGTTCGAAAAGATTTTCGCGCTGCTTGCCCGTGGCCAGCAGACCCCGCCAAAATACTGGCTTGAACGCTGTCTGAATCTGAAAGAAAATAAAACCGGCGCCGATGCGCTGTTCAATATTCCAAATGATGCTGACGACACCTCGACAGCGGTTTCATTTCAGCTGATGTACAATGCCAGATTCCCTGGCTCCGATGTCAGGCCTGATTTTGCCGCCCTCGAAAAAATCAGCCAGTTCAGAGATGTCGACCGTGAACGCGAAGACGGCCGCGATGGCTGGAAAGGCAAGGGGAGTGGCGCCTATCTGACCTGGATGAAAGACGAAAGCCAGCCGGTTTTCGACCGCCCCGAAATCGGTGTGATTCCGCTCGGAGTCAACAATGTCGATGTAGTCGTCAATTCGAATGTTCTTTTCGCGATGGCCCTGACCGGCCGCAAAGACCTGCCCGGTTATCAGGACTGCGTCAACCTGATTCTCAAAGCTGCCGAAAAACATGCCTGGCCAGAAGCCGGCCTGTATTACCCTCAGAATATGATTTTCCCCTATACCGCATCACGCGCCTATCGTGACGGCAGTGCCCGCGAACCCGAAATGAAAGCCGCCATGCAGCGCATCATGCGCGATCTGATTGTTGCACAGAAAGACTGGGGCGAAAAGAATCCGACCCGTCGCGGCGCTTTTCCCGGTGGCGACGACAAGAGCGACCACCTCGCTTCGGCTCTTGCGGTTACCACTCTGATCAATATCGGCCGGCAGAATGCCGCCGAAGTCGGCCTTCTGAAAGAATACGACCACGCTGTTTTGAGCGGTGTCCAGTATCTGCTGAATCAGGCTATCTGGGACAAACCGAAAAACCCCGAAACCGTCGGCAAATTCAAAACCCCCGGTGACAAATGTGCCAACTGGCTCTCAGGCCTATTTTTTGCCGCCTCGTTCTGGGATCTCGCCCACTGGCGCTCACAGGCCTTCACCGTCGCCATGGTGCTCGAAGCGCTTACTAAATACGCGCTTGCCTACGACTGCGACGATGTTCCCGCCTGCTACCGCAAACTGAAACTCAACTGATTCAAGCTTTTCAGCCAGTGAACTGTGCCGCTGGCTGAAAGAACTTGTTGTCAGCCAGGCAATTTCTCTCAAAAAACAATGATTTGCGCTATTCGCGAATAGCGAATATGTTCTCGGGAAGCCTGAGCAAAAGAGTATTCTGGGAACTCTCACCCATTATCATGTTTTAGAAAATCTTTGCCAGCCGTAGTCAAACGGTATCTTTGTGACTTGCTGGTTGGCTTTGCCGGAATTGTAAGTTCTATCAAACCCTTATTCAGAAGATGTTTTAGTTGTTTTTTGAGTTCGCCTGAAATGCTTTTATGCCCAACTTTCTCAGCCAGTGCGGCTTTGCCAGACTCGCCGTTTCGGAGGCAGCAAAGCAGTTCTATTGCCAGTTTTGTCAGATTTAACTCAGGCCGCAACTCAGGCCGCAACTCAGGCCGCAACTCAGGCCGCAAATTTTGATAATCTGTCTTGGTTGCTGCGTTTCCAGCGAATGTTGGCCGCGGAAATTCGAGAGTGAAAAAAGAACTGAATCCAATCTTAACTTCCTGGCATTCAGCTTGCGAAAGGGCGGAACGGATACGCTCAATTCCGGAGCCCATTTTTTCTATGTAGTTGCAGCGCAACAGAAGATTTGCAATTAGCGGATTTCGGCAAACACTTCTTTTGCCAAAGTCTTCTGGCCGCAATCCTTTTGGCAAACCGCCGGGATTGTATATTTCAACGCGATCATCGAAGATTTCGACCATCACCTGAGCGCCTTTTTCGAGGTAATCACGGTGGCATATTGCATTAACAACCGCTTCACGCAAGGCAACCTCTGGCAGCTCAAGGTTCTCGTTGCGCTGAGCACTTTCGCTGGTAATTTCCCAGCGCAGATTCAAATGTTTCTTTAAAAACAGCAAAGCGTCTTCAATATTTTCCAGCAGATTTCCGGAAAGTTCTTTTCGGTCGAGAATATATGATTTATTGAGTCCTTTAAACAATGCGCAGACAACGCTTGTATGGAAAAGGTGATCGGTTGGGTTCTTGCCAAAGAAGAGAATGCCTGTGTGATTCAGGTAAAATTTGTCATCTTTGATTTCGCCAGCACCAAGGTTTTGCAGTAGCACCCGGGTATCTGATTTTGGAGAAATGCCTGAAAGCTCAAGGAATCTGGATAATCTTTCGTTGCTTACTGTTTCTGCCCAATCCAGATCGAGTCGCAACTGCTCGTCAAAACGTATTTTGCCTTCAGCCTGAATAAAGGCTGTTATATCGGCAGTGCTCATTTTTTGTGAATTGGCACCATTGCGCAGATAGAAGCCCTTGTTACAGCGATGTGGGCGATTTACTCCCTCCGGAACTTTTATCAGGATGATTTTTTGTGCTTTGATCTTTTCGATTTCTATCAGCACAGGCGGGTCACAGGATTCTGCAGCATCCTGAATCTGGGAAATCGTCCGGTTTGATAAATCGCCGCCGACAATCCGGCCATTATCTGACACGCCAATAAGAATGCGTCCGCCAGAGGCATTTGCAAAGGCAGTCAGCTCTTTTGCAAGATCTGAGTTAACACTTTCCTTGAACTCCAGTTGATAGCCTTCACCTTCTTCAATCAAGAGATCAAGCTCTTCTCTGGTAATTTTCGGGTATTGCAAAATTTATTTCCTCGCGCAACCTCGTTCTATCTGCTCAATTGCTTTCAGGCTATCACAGCTTAAGTGAATTTCCAATCAGACCTCTGGCCCAACAATGGTGAAGATATTTTTCGGTTGTTTTTTTCTATTCTCCGAAATAATGGTGTAATATTGATTGTTTGAAATTTCACAAGCAGTTGTTCGCAGTAAAATTAAAGTAAGCGTTTAAGTAGGTCGCCTAGGATTTTCTGGTTGCGGGGTTGAGAAGCTGTAGATACACACCGGTCGCATTTTGCCGTGCATGGTTTGTTCTTTTTCTTCTGACAGCTTGAAACCGGCTTTTTCTAAGGCGCGGCATGAGGCTGTATTAGCGGCGGCGGCGACTGCGAGAATTTCTGGCAGCCGGTAAAATGAGAGGCCCCAGTTGCTGATTGCCCTGATCGCGTCGCTGGCGTAGCCTTTTCTTTGCTGGCAGTCTTCGATGGCGTAACCGATTTCGACTTTGCCGTTCAGTGGGCTTAAACCTGCGTGTCCGATCAGCTCACTGCTTTCTTTGCAGCAGACTCCAAGAACGATCGGCGTTTCGGCCGGCCCTTTGCCTGATTCATACTGCTGCATCAGAAAATCCAGAACGCTTTCCGCTTCCTGAAGATCGGCGTAGACCTGGTCGGGTATCCACTGCCGCATGCCGTTTTCAAGGCTCATCTGAAAGACTTTCGGGGCGTCGGTGCTGACAAATTTCCGCAGAAAAACGGCATTGCCGGTGATCGAAGAAAAGTTTTCAGATAAGGTCATTTCAGCCTCCAGAGCCAGAATAGAGCAGCAAAAATCGTTGTCTTCTATCTATATCAGATCCGGAATCTATCGTAAAGCCTTAACCAGGCTTTTTCCAGCTTATACGCTTTCATTTAAGCTTGTGACCGCCCTGCGGGCCGGGCGGTCACGCAGGTCAGACTCAATGTTTCTTTCTTACCGGCAGCCAGATTTCGCTCTTGTAATCAGGGCTGGCGACATCGCCGGCGCTGTAATGCTCGATGTCATAACCCGGGACGATTTCGTAACCTGAAGTCGGCAGCCACTGGCTGTAAATCTGCTTCCACAGATTCTGAATGCTGTCTGGCATCGGCCCGATACAGGGAAACACTGCCCAGGTGCCGGCAGGGATATCGAGAATCTCGAAGTCGGCCGGTATCTCAGCCGGTTTGACGCTGCTTTCATTGAGATAGTTGCCGATGCTGTATCTGAACTCTTTGCTGCCCTTTTCAGGCGGGCAGCAGATGCCGAAACGGCCGCAGGAAACCTTGTTGAAGCCCTTTCTGAAGAATTCATCCCAGAATTTCGGAATTTCGGCTGACGAAGTTTCGGCAGAAAAAATCCGGCTGATGACAAGCACTTTAAAACCCTGTTTGTTTTCGATTCTGTAATCCATGGTTAAACCGCCTTCAATTGTGATTTTTAACACCAGAGGACTGAAGGACTTCAGATTGGAACCCGCCATGCGCGCTGCGGCCGGAGAAATGCCATGAAAACGGGTGAATGCTTTGCTGAAACTCTCAGGGGAGTCATAACCGTATTTCAGGGCGATATCTATCACTTTGCCATCAGAAGCCGAGATTTCCTGGCCGGCCTTTGCCAGCCGCCGCTTGCGAATGTATTCGCCAATCGTCATGCCGGTAAGCAGGCTGAAAATTCTCTGATAGTGAAATGACGACACAAAGGCCGTTTCGGCGACTTCTTCGATGCTCAGCTCATCGAGAAGATGTTTCTCGATGTGATCGATCGAATTCTGCAGGCGGGCAATCCAGTCCATTGTCGTTCCTTCCGGTGTTATGAATGCAGTATATTGGCAAAAAACAAACGTTTCCTGACAAATCCTGCTGTGATTTGTCAGGTTTGCCTGATGAGCCGGCCAGAAGCTGAATCACCATCGGAGCTGATATCTTTCCACATCCAGATGTCGGGCTTGCGCCTGCCGTTCGCATTTGGAATAATTCCGACAATGCTGTAGCCACATTTTTTATAGAACTCGAAAGGGTGCCGATTAAGGTTTCTGATGTTTGTAATTTCTCTAAAAATGTTCTCGGAGTTGATGTCGACCTGCGAAAGGCTTGTCTGTTCATGCTCGTCATCGGTGCCAAGAGCGATTCCGATTATGCCCTGTTCTCTCGCTCTTTTTTCGAGTTCGGCGATCAACATGCTGCCAGCGCCGTTTTTCTGGCTGGCAGGGCTGACAACCATCGGGTGCAGTTCCCATGTTTTTTCGTACATCGGCCGCAGGCCGACCCAGCCCAATAGTTCACCATCGTCGCACAGTCCGATGCAGATGTTCGGCGCAGTGACACATTCTCTGACTTCCTGCAGGGCAGCTTCAAGGTCTGGCCAATGGCTGTTGCCGAGAGCCATGAAAGCATCCTTGAGAATTCCGGCAGCTTTGAGCATCATCTCTTCTGAATCGCCGATACCGCAAAAAGTATGTTTCATTGCTTCCTCCTGACTGCCTTTACATTTTGCCTGAATTACAACAGAAGAAGAAACGATCGAAACTGCGAAAAATGCCCATCATATTTTATTTCAGTGTTTTGCCCAGGCGCGGCACTGCTCGATCCTTTTGCCATTGTCGCCCTGCTCTTTGTCATAGGCGAATTGGTTGAGCAGCTGGCAGGGAAAGTTGCTGCAGAGTCCGCAATTCTCTAGCTTTTTGCCTTCACAGCAGGCTTTTACCGGGCACTGTTCGCCCCAGAAAGGTTTCGTGATCATGACGCAGCCTTTGCAGTTCATTTTTTCGCGATATTCACAGGCGCTGCACACGATTCCACATCTCGATTCGATCATATCGACTCCTTGATTTTACGGTTGCCCAGCTTTGTGTCATTGTCATCGCGGCGAATAAACTCGGTGACTTTGCAATGCTTTTTCTACCTGGACCTGATCCAGGCACATG
>JAKQQP010000166.1 GCA_029564115.1 Candidatus Rifleibacteriota bacterium
AAACCTGTACAGGGGCGACAGTCTGGGGTAAAATGTTGACAGTATGGGGATCAGATTAAGAATAGCTTTGGGTTTCGCCCTTCTGACGATCGTGGTTGTCTCGGTCGTCTCTTTCTGGGCGGCACAGAGTCTGGGTTTCTCACTTGACGTCTCAGACCTCAGCAAACTCGAAAACCTCAGGCAGCAGTTGATCAACGGTCTCGCGGCCGGACAAACCACCCTTGACCGCCTTGCCGGTGAAACCGCAACTGCCATTGCCGACAGCAGGTTTTTCGATAATCAGTTGCCGGTACAGCAGCGGCTGGCAGAGAAAATAAAATCGGCACTCGGAGCCGACTGGCTCGAAGTTTTTAAAGACGGGCAGCCCTTGATTTTCGGACAGGCAGCTTTCATAAAGCCGATCAGCAATCCGGGGCTGCCGGTGAGGATTGCCAGCTCCGGCCCATTTTCGTATAAGGGCTACATGACGGCCGAAATCCCCCTTGCTTCTGATGGAGTCAGCCTGATTCTGGCAAGATCGCCGGGGCAGATCGCCAATCTGCCTGACTTTTTCTGCATTTTTGACCAGCAGGGAATCCTGATGGTGCGAGGTTTCAACCCCGAAAAGATTTCGTTGCTGAGCCTTAGCCGTGAAAACATTACTCATCAACTGCAGGTCGGCGATGATCTCTACCGGGTCAGAGTCTTTCAGGGAAAAAATGGCGTCATGCTTTTGACCGGCTACCCGGCACAGCGGGCAACCCTTTCGCGCGATCTTGTCGATCAGCTGATGCTGCGACTTGCGGTTTTAGAGGTTATCGGGCTGCTGATTCTCGGTTACTTTCTCGGAGTCAGGCTTTTCGCACCACTCAACGCACTTAAGCACGGTATGGAACAGGTTGCTGAAGGACACTGGCGTGAGATTCCACTCGATAAGCCGCCAATGCAGAACAGCGGCAATGAAATCGAAAATGTTGCCAGAAGCTTTAACCGTATGGTGCGCGAACTCTCGCTGGCGCAATCCAGACTGATTGAGGTGCAGAAA
>JAKQQP010000176.1 GCA_029564115.1 Candidatus Rifleibacteriota bacterium
TAAAGAGGCGATCAACAAATGGCTGTTCAATATTCCGACCGTCGACAGCTTTTTAAAAGATCTGATGGAAAAGGGTATCAAAGTCGCTGGCGGCGACCGGCTTGGTAAAACCATCATTTTCGCGCGTAACAGCGACCATGCCAAGTTTATCGTCGAAAGATTCGACGCCAGTTATCCGCAATATAAAGGGCATTTCTGCGCTCAGATCGATTACACGCTTGGCAAAGACGCCGAAGGCATGATCGACAATTTCAAGAAAGCCGACGGCATGCCACAGATAGCGGTTTCGGTAGACATGCTCGATACCGGAATCGATGTTCCTGAGGTTGTTAATCTCGTGTTTGCCAAACCCGTTTATTCGAAGGTGAAGTTCTGGCAGATGATCGGCCGCGGCACGAGAAAATGCGAGAATCTGTTCGGCCCCGGTGATGACAAGAAGTGCTTCTACGTCTTCGATTACTGCGAAAATTTCGAATTCTTCGAAACCAACCCCGACGGGGTTGAGAGTAACGCGGTGATACCGCTAAGCCAGCGGATCTTCAGAAATCGTCTGATACTGGCTGATCTGCTGCAGGATGACAGCAGCGAAGATTCGGTGGCGATCAGAAAAGAGTTTCTGGATAACCTGCATGAATATGTGTCGGGCATGTGCGATGCGAACTTTCTGGTGCGGCCGCATCTGCAAAGCGTCACGAAGCTGAAAAACCGGGAAACCTGGGAAAAGCTCGATTCCGAGCTGAAAGCTGCGGTGGCGAAAACCATATCAGGCTTACCCAGCCAGCTGGAACAGGATGATGAATACGCCAGACGCTGGGATCATCTGCTGCTGAAAACAGAGCTGGCGCTGCTCGAGAAGTCTGGCGAATACGTTTCCCTGATGAAGAAGATCAGAAAGATTGCCGACAAGCTCGAAGACAAGACGACGATACCAGACGTCAAAAAACAGCTGGAATTCATTCAGGCGATCAAGACCGATGAATTCTGGGAAGGCATGACTCTCAAGGTGCTCGAAGAGATTAGGAAGCGCCTTAGAATGCTGATTAAATACATAGATGCAGGTGCTAAGCAGATCGTTTATTCCAACTTTACCGACATTCTGACCGAAGGCGCTGTATTTGAGCCAGGAACAGAAGCATTTAAGAATGATGAGCTTGCGGCCTATCGCCAGAAAATGAATGCTGTTATCAACGAAAACCTTGACAATAAAGCTATCTGGAAAGTCCGTTGCAACCGACCATTAACCGGCGAAGATCTTAAACAGCTGGAAGAAATTCTTCAGCTCAGCACTGCAGAAGACAGGGAGATGTTTAAAGAAGCATATCAGGCCAGCTTCCATGCCAAAACCGGCAAGGATAACCCCAGCCTTGATCTGTTGATAAGATCAATAGTCGGGCTGAGCCGTGAGGCAGTAGAAAAGGAATTTGCCGACTTCATAGAAGGCTCGGGCCTTTCATCACTGCAGCTTGCCTTCGTGCGCAAAATCATTGATTACTTCGTTGAAAACGGCTTTGTCAGGGATGATATTCTCTATGAGTCCCCATTCAGTGACATGTATCATGACGGCCCTGAAGGCCTGTTCGGCGACAGGGTAGAGGCTTTGTTTTCACGTATCCAGCGGGTTAACAATAGAGCAATCAACCGAGCTCTGTCAGGAGAGTGACAATGGCAGTTAATGATATTGAATACGAGGAAAACAAGTGCAAAGGGAATATTGTAAAGGCCATTTGCGAGGAATGCTCAAGCGAAACACAGCAAACAGTCGTGAGCTCGTATGATGGTTTTTGCCAAGATGTTATTGAAGAATATAATATAAATATTGATCACGCTTCTTCTTTTCAAATAATTCAATGCCGTGGCTGCAAGACTGTTTCCTTCAGGATGACTGCTTGGAATTCTGATGATTGCCCATCGGACCAAGGGGAATTGGTAAGACTATATCCTCATCGATCATCTTTAACCAGAGCTCTCAAGAGGTTTGAAATGTTGCCTTGTGTGTTGCGTAAAATATATGAACAGTGGAAGTTTATCCGTAGATTGTGCGCACACTGTCGGCACTATCTCGGAATCATCCCGAAAAGTTCGACTCATCACCAGGAATACAGGCAGCTTTAAAAGTTTGCGACAAACTTTCCTGGAATGCCCTGCAAATGGGCTTACCACCATCGTTCATTCTTTGTTCTCGTCGCTGCTGTCTTCCTGCAGAAGCTTTTTTATGTGGCGGTCAAAGTCTGATTCAAAGAGGCGATCCTGAACGATGCGGTATTTTTCAAATTCACTTTCGGCATGATCTTTTGCTATTTTTGCCGTAATTTTGCCGGGGTTCTGCAGAATTTCACGATCATCGAATTCGAGAAACATATCGAGTCGCTTTGCCCAGTCT
>JAKQQP010000192.1 GCA_029564115.1 Candidatus Rifleibacteriota bacterium
AGCATACTGCTCAGGTATGCCGACGACATCGCCATAATGATCGCTGCTCTGCGCCTGAATGTCGAGTGGGTATGATCCGAACCCGATCCGATCGTGAAAGTCTCGATTTTCGAGAACATCATCTACAGTAAGCTTATAAAGCGTTTTTATCTGTCGCGAAGTGCGAATATACATTTCCGGGGCGGTTTCAGAAATGCTGATATTCTGCATGCCGGAAATATTGTTGCGTAGAAATTTTTCGAGCTCTGGGAGTTCTTTTTGTGCCAGCTTACGGGCTTCCTTGCGTGAATTCCGGTCAGTGCCGTCAGTTTCGAATACCAGCAGAGCGTTAACCAGCACGCTGCCGTCGTTCTGTCGCCCGAGATTCAGGCCTCTGACTCTTATTCTGGCGTTGGTCGGCTGATATCTGCGCATGATTTCGCCATAACCCCAGATACTGCGTTTTTTGCCGCCGAGCAGATTGCCGGAAGCTTTGCTGCTGAGCTCGGTACACATTTTCTGCCAGTCGGCATCAGAAATGCCTTTTATGCGAAAAACAAGGGTGGCGGCCATGTTTCGCGGTTTTCCCCAGGTGTCGACACCGTATTCGATGATGCCGGCGCCCGCTGCAGCAGCGATATCCGCATCCTGGGTCGCGTCGATGAGCACTTTCCCTGAAACATGCAGTTTGAGGCCGCGGTCGGTATGAATCTCTATTCCTTCAACGGTTCGAGGCATGTTTTGCGCGGGCAGAACCGGACTGACAGTGGCGAGGCACTCTTCAGGCAGGGCGCTCTTGTCCGGGTGCAGGGTTTGTCCGGGCCTGAAAAGCGGCAAAGTTTGCAAGCCGGTTACCGGAAAAACCGTTCTGGCGTTTCTGATATAGGTCAGCCTTTTTTCTCTGCTGATCAGCTCCTCAAGAATTTTAACCATACCCGCAACATCGAACGACTGGTCGTCGAGATTGCGGAAGATTTCGACAAAAATGCCCCCGTTCAGCGGGCGGCCGTCGATGCCAATGTTCATATCGATTGTGTTGAGCCAGCCGCGCGTAAAAAGACCACCGGGCACGGGTCTAGTATCGACAAGCAGGGTTCTGCAGTCTTCCCTGGCCGCGGCAATGGCCGCTGCTATGCCTTCAGGGTCGCCACCGACAACAATTACATCAAACTGCTCGGTTCCCTTGCCGGTCGGCGAGCTCAGGCCATGGTAGCCGACAGGGGCGGTAGAAACGGCCAGTGAAATCAGCATTACGAGAAACTTATAGATGGCGGTCTGCAAGATTGGCTCCAGTTGTGTGTATTGCGGCCACGGCAATCAGTGTTGCAATGCCGCTTGATGTTGCTTTAGCTCTGCTGCGCTATTGTATCAGAACGTGGCACTTTTTTCTTATGTTGTTCATAAACTGCTGTTTTTGTGATAATGTGAACCGGGTTGGTCAACTGTGGCCTGCATCGATGAATGCACGGATGTCCCTGATTTTATTGATGGCATCGGCGTTTATCAATGTTGATCAGTGGCTGCATGAATGACCGCCGGTGTTAATTGTGTATTGCTCAGCAGCGAGGTTGAACATTGCCTGGTAAACAGATAATCGACGGTTACATTTGTGGCATCGGCTGGGAAGAAGCCCTTTGCAATGAGCTGGCGCCCGCCGGATCGGTGGAAGCTTTTTCTTCACCGGCTCCGGGACTGGTTGTCGGCCCTCGCCGCCCTTCACATCTTAAAAATGAACCGGTTTTTGCCCGCAACTGGCTGCCCGACTGCTGCGAAATCCGCGGCGAGTCGATCGCCGATCTGGTTCAAGCGCTGGGCCGGGTTGTCGATGCCTTTCTCGACCAGAGCCAGCTGCCCTGGACCTTTGTTGCATTTTCTCCCGACCTGTTTACCGAAGAATCGACAAAATATGAATTTATCGCCGGTAGGCCGGCCCTGCTGCAGGAAAAATTTTTCGAACGCATGGCAAAGTATCGCCGCCGCGCTTTTGAACGCTTCGTCGACTGGCTGAATATTGACGATCATCGCCCTTGTCTGGTTGTGCAGGTGGTGATGACCGGCAACGACAGCGCCTGGGTAAGTGTCTGCGAACGTTTCAGGGCCGGAAAAGGCCGCTATCTGCCGGTAATCTGGCGCAACTCACCCGGCCTGGTCGAGCATGATCATCTGGCGCCCTGCCGCTCATACTACAAGCTTGAAGAGGCCTGGAACCAGACCGGAATTTTTCCGCGCAAAGGCGATGTCTGCGTCGATCTTGGTGCCGCGCCCGGTGGCTGGACCTGGGCCGCTCTAAAGAGGGGCGCCCGCGTTACCGCAGTTGATTTTGCCGATCTTAAGCCGCATGTCGAAAAACACCCCCGCTGTGAGCATTCAATCGACAATGGCTACGCTTATATGCCGCAGAAAACCGTCGACTGGATGTTCTGCGACATGATTGTCAAGCCGATGGCAACCCTCGGCCTGCTCGACCGCTGGCTCGAAGCAAAGGCCTGTCGCCGCTTTGTCGTCAACGTCAAGTTTCGCGGCAAGCAGCCCGAAACGATTCTGCACGCCATCGATGAACTGTCAACAAAACATGGCCTCAGCAAACTCATAATTCGCCACCTTTATTACGACCGCAACGAAATCACCCTTATCGGCCAGGCCTAGTATTTTGCCGCAATTTGCCACTGGTTTTTTGAAGAGATACCCCCCCTCGCCACCATGGTGTTTGCGAGCAATGAAGCCTCATTAAAAGGAGCCCAGTATATACTGGGCTCTAAATTACTTGACGTAATTTAGAGCCCATTGACTTTTGCTCTGCATTCCTGTGCTTCAATTGCAGTGTATTTTCATGCTCTGCGATGTTTTGCTTTCTGTGTTGCAACCAGATAAATACGGCTCTGCAACCTGAGTGCTGGTATCTGAACTTTGGGCCCTGATTTTATCGAAGGGGTCAAAATAGCCAACGTGACAAAAGCATTTCAATAAGCTTTTGTAAGCAAGCCAATAGCAGTTATGTTTCCGTGCGCTTGCTGAAAAACATCAACGGGATTTTGGAGTTTGCCGGCAATGTATAGTTATGAGTGGGATGTTGAAACGGGGGGCTTGTTCCTGAATTCTTCGCCGTGTCAGATAAGCAAAGAGCCACGCCCGGTTTACGCCGCTGAGCTAGATCTGCTGGGCTTCGACAAATATTGGCATTACGAACGTCAGAACGATGTGCCTTATCTATGGGCAGAGGCGAATAAATATTGGTATCGTGGAAGGCTGGTTGCGGAAACCAGAGGCGGCGATTTGTACCATGCACCGAAATTACTTGTTCATGATGGCGAGTTGGATTTGCACCCCATCGACCTTGTCACGATGGGTTTCAAGAATCACGAGTTGTTATCTGTTATAGAACAGGCGACGGTGAAACGCATTTACGAAGCGTGGAAGCGGTGGCGCAAACGACTGGATGTGTTTCATGTTGCGTTTAGCGGAGGCAAAGACTCCATTGTATTATTGAATCTGGTGAAGAAGGCGCTGCCTAAAGATGCTTTTTATGTAGTGTTCGGCGACACGGGGATGGAGTTTCCGGATACTTGTGCGGCAGTGGATGCAGTCAGGGAGCAATGTCTGTCGGAGGGAATCGCGTTTTACACCGCCCAGTCCAGATTTTCACCAAAAGAATCGTGGAAATTATTCGGTCCACCAGCGCAGGTTTTGCGCTGGTGCTGCTCTGTTCATAAGTCTGCGCCTCAGACATTGAAGTTGCGGGAAATTCTTGGCAAAAATGATTTTGTTGGACTTGATTTCGTAGGGGTTCGCGCACACGAAAGTTTACGCCGGAGCGAATACGAATACGATAATTTCGGCAGAAAGCAGCGTGGACAGCACAGCCACAACCCCATTCTTGAATGGACTTCGGCAGAGGTGTGGCTCTATATCTATGCTAACAACCTTATTGTCAACGAAGCCTATAAAAAAGGCAACGCCCGTGCAGGCTGTCTTTTTTGCCCGATGTCCGGTGGCAAGGCCGACTGGATACGCCGCCAGTGCTACAAAGAAGATGTGGATCGCTACGTTGCAATTATTCAGGATGCCAACGGCAGAGATGCTGGAGACAGACGGAAATTGGATTCGCATATTTTGAACGGCGGCTGGATTGCTCGTAATAATGGTCGTGACTTGAAAAACAACACAGCACGTATTATGGAGACAGTTGTGAATAGGCAGTTGCACATCACGGTCCACGAGGCTGCCACGGATTGGCGTGAGTGGATGAAGACGATTGGTGATTTGAATGGTGATGGGAATTGTTGGCACCTGTATTTTAAGGGTGAAATGATAGAATTTTCAGTCAATGAGTTGCCGGATGGTGGTTATGCGGTTGCTGCCGGCGAACACAAACATTTGCCGTTATTCTCGAAATTATTCAGGCAGGTTTTTCGCAAAGCCGCATATTGTGTAGCTTGTGGCGTATGCGAAAGCAATTGCCGAAGCGCTTGCATCAGGTTTGAAAACGGTTTAAAAATTACGGACTGCATCCAGTGTCACGCCTGTCATGACATTGAGGGTGGGTGTCTGGTTTTTCACTCACTAAGACATCCACAGGGGGACGGAAAAACAAAAATGAGCATCAATTCTTTTGCTGACCACGCGCCAAAGCCAGAATGGTTGCGAGATTTCTTTCAGTCGCCTGACACATTTCTGTCGGTCAACACACTGGGGCCGATGATGATTGCCATGTTTCGGCGGTTTCTGCGCGATGCGGGACTGTTGACGAAATCAGGGCGCGAAGAGAAGCCTGCACAGTTGGCGATGCAAGTTGGGCGTTTTGGTTGGGAGACTGCAGTAATACAGGGCATTCTATTGGTGAACCTAGTCAGTGCAAATCCGCAATTCAGGTGGTATGTGCAGAAACTGGACGCAGGCATGGGTTATTCGCGCAAAACTGTGGAAGAGATGCTGGCGGTTGATAGTGTGAGTTTGAAGGATGCAAAGTCTATCGTCAAGGCATTCAAGCGCATCGTAGAGACGCCGCTGGGAACTGTACTGAAGTTTGGGAACGTAACGGGCGCGGGCGAGAAGATCGAGACTCTGCAGCGCACGCCTTGCGTTGTGACGGATCCCCTTGTGGTGTTATATGCACTCTACAGGTTTTCGGAAGCCTGTGGGAATTATTGGCAGTTTACACTTAGGCGGCTAATGGATTTTTGCGTGGATTCTGACGGCATTAGTCCGGCGCAGATTTTCGGTCTTGAGCGCGAACGACTGCGCGGGATGCTGGAAGGACTGGCAGCGAACTATGGTGATTTCCTCACGGTAACATTCACACACGATTTAGAAAAGATTTCGCTGGCAGAAGGGAGAACCTCCGCAGAGGTGCTGTCTTTGATTTTCGGAGAATAAATTAATGAGTAAATACCAGGATTATTTTGACATTGACCCCAGATATTTTCCTTGTGTAGATGAGTCTGCACTTCGAGCCGGAGTTGAATGGAAGGCTTTCTTCCCTCATGAGACATTTGCCCGGCTGTTGACGGAGACAGAGCGTATACTTGCACGGCAAAACAGGTTTTCACTCTGGATCGAGGGTGCTTATGGCACGGGTAAATCATATGCGGCATGGGCGCTTAAGAATATTCTTGAATGCTCTGACGCAGATTTGGTGAGCTATTTCGCTCTTCACCCCGAAAAGCTGGGGAATGATTTACTGACCAAACTCAGGGGGCACAAGAAGGGAAAAATCGTGGTGGCGCACCGTTACGCTTCAAGCAGTATTCGAGGCGACCGAGACTTGATTTGTGCAGTGCAGGAGAGTGTTCGCAAGGCGTTAGACGTAGCTGCAGTCAGCTATAAGGGGGAAAACACATTGCGGGAAAGCGCAGTGGCATGGATTGAAGCTGCCAACCATAAGGCGTTTTTCGATTCGCTGGTGAAATCAGAAAAATACCGCTACGCCTTTCATGGTAAAAGCGCTGACGATGTTCTGGCACAGCTGAAGGGCAACGGGGACGTTCACGATTTGATGGAAGAGATTTTTAAACTTGCCGCCGGAGAGGGTATTACCGCTCTTGACACTGACATGAAGCGGCTCATTGCATGGCTGGAAGACGTTATTGAGCAGAACGGGCTGAAAGCTCTGATGCTCGTCTGGGACGAGTTCAGCGAATATTTTAAAAACAATGCGCACTCTCTGACGGAGTTTCAGAATCTCGCTTCTGTCTGCACGAATAAGCCGTTCTATCTGGTCATCGTTACGCATGAGTCTGGCAGTTTGTTCAGTGAGCAAAACCCTGACTGGAAAAAGCTGCGCGACCGCTTTCACCGCGCAGAAATCGCGCTCCCAGAGACTATCGCGTTCGATCTCATCGCTCATGCGTTGGTGAAGAAAGAAACGGCGAAGAGTGAATGGAAGAAAAAAGCGAACAAGCTTAACAGTCAGGTAATTGAATCACGCAAGAAAGTGGCAGAGGCCACTGGCGTGAAAGAAGACATGCTGCAGAAATTGCTGCCGCTTCATCCTATGGCAGCATTGCTTCTGAAGCACATCGCCAGATCCTTCAAGTCCAACCAGCGCTCGATGTTCGATTTCATCAAAAACGGCGCAGGGGATCAAGATGTTAAGGCCTTCCAGTGGTTCATCAGCCAGTATGGGCCGCTGGACCATGACCCACTCCTGACTGTTGACCATCTGTGGAATTTTTTCTACGAGCGCGGCAAAGATGACCTTGCGGCTGATATTCGCTCCGTTCTGGATGCCTATCCTCGGGCTGAGGGGCGGTTAATGGAAGATGAAAAGCGTGTTCTTAAAGCCATACTGGTGATGCAGGCTGTTGGACAGAAACTGGATTCAAGAGTGGAACTCTTCAAGACTACCGACGCTAATCTTGCGCTTGTCTTTGAAGGGACAGAGTTGGAAAGCAATGCTGTGAATATCGCCTGCAAATTGGTGCGTGACGAAATTCTTTTCAATAAGCCGTTGGGCGGTGGCAAAACGATGTATGCTGCAGTAACGGCAGCGGGCGATGCAGAACAGTTGGAAAAAGACCGCGAGTTTTTCCGCAAGAATAATAAAACTGCATACCTTGTTCAAAGCGGAGGCATGGTAGAAGTATTGCCGCTAACACCTCTACTTAAAATGCGCTGGGAAATCAAAACGGTGACCGGTGACGACTTTACTCGTGAAACCAATCTTCTACGCAATAAAGACGTGAAATGGAAGATGAAGGCGGTTATCGGGTTCGCCAGAGACGAAGCGGAACGGGATGCGTTACGTAGGTTGATGAATGAGGCTGCAGCTAAAGACGAATACCGGAATATTCTGTTCATTGATGCGATGGGAACACCTATGGGTGCCATGTTTGATGATTATGTAGATTACATGGCGAACCACAAATATTATGAGGGCAAGGACAAGGCCCTGGCGAATGATATGGAAGCCAAGGCGAAGGCAGTTTTGACAGAATGGCGGAATGCCATTTATAGCGGCACGTTTGTGTTTTATAGTTGCGACGGCACGCCGCCACATTCAGTAATAGACGGATCGGCGGCGCTGAAAGAGTTGACCGCCGCTGCCTTGAGAAAATATCCGCTGGGTTTTGATGGGTTTCTTGGTCGCGATATGCTGTTCGGACTTGTGAAGAAGACCGATGTGGAAAAAGGTATTAAAGGCCTGTCTCTCCAGGTTGGCTTAGCTGGTGACAAGGAGAAGCAAAGCATTCTTGAAGCACTATCCCCGCGTCTCAAAGATAAAATGAATGCCTTTGTCGCGGAGAAATTCAGAGCGAACGGGCGAGTGTCGATATTGGAAATCTTTGGCGAACTGACAGAGAGCGGTTTCATGCCAGCCAACCTTTACGGTTTTCTTACCGGCTGCCTGCTCAAAGATTATGCAGACGCAAAATACCGCTGGAGCGATGGGCAGGCAACGGAGACGATGACGCCTGAGAAACTGTCAGAAGCTATTGCCGAGACCATTAAATATACTGGCGAGCCTTTTCGCAACTATCGCGAAAAATTCATTGTGCTGATGACAGCGGAAGAAAAGGCGTTTAATGGCCTGACTTCGAAAGTATTCAGGCTGTCTGAGACCCAATGCGTCTCGGTTGAACATACGGCACGCCTGGTCAGCGCGAAGATGAAGGAATTTGGTTACCCACTCTGGGTGCTGGAAAAAACCCCGGGCTTTTCCCTGATCGACAAATATATACAATTGGTCAATCCGCAGGGTGCCAGGCCTTCTGCTATCGCGTCTGAAATCGGAAAAGCCGCGCTGGCTGGCGAAGGAGAACAGCTTTCGGAATTTGTGACAAAAGAGAATATTTTGAACGGGATGCGCGCATTTCTGGATGTATTCGAGAGCGGGCGTGCCGTTAATCTCGCCAGAGAGATTGGGGCTGAATCTGAGTTGCTTATAGATGTGAAGAATAAGTTTGATTCGTCTGAAGCCCTCTGGCTATGGGATAAGGCGATTGGTGAAGACCGCATTCGCGACTTGATTCTGGATTACGAAATAGTGAAGATGAGCAATACTGTCAATCCGCCTGCAAAATCGCTGAAAGGCTGTTACGATAGCTGGCGTGATCGCTTGAAGTTTGTGAAGATGCCATGGGAACCATTGAAAAAGGAGTTTCCGGCTAGTGGTCGCCTTTTTGAGGCGTTGCGCGACATTGTCCAGAACGGAAGCCTGATGCCTGAAAAACGGCGAGTATTCTTGGATGATCTGCAGGCAAATATGAGAGAGATCAAATCGCTCTTCAATGACTCCGCAAAGCATTTTAAGACAATCTATCATGCCTATCTGGACGGATTGAGTGATGTCGAGATTGCGACACTTGCAGGGAACTTAAAGAACGGTTTGTTTGTCTGCGAAAAGAGTGAAGCGTATCGTTGCATTAGTGAGGCGGTCGAAGAGACAAAAAAGAATCAGGCCAAAACACGTTTGCGCCAGAAATGGCAGGACAAGTCTGGCAGTAAAACGCCTCTCGAATGGTCACGAAAGCATAAGACGCCTATCCTGTGCATGTCACCTGATTTCGAAGAAGCGAAAAAGGCTTTCGATACACTGAACCGGACAAATCCCGAAGAGTTGGAAATCAAGTCTGCCGAGGCGTGGTTGGATCAGGCTTTATGGCTCTCAGATTTAAGTGATAAGGCGAAGCGTGATGCAGCATTCGTGCGACAGGTCATCGGACGCTATGCGCCGATGTTGCCAGATGTTGATAAGGTGCGTGACCTGCTTTCGGAGAAAATCGCGGCGGAACCATACGGCTGGTTCCCAAATCCTGACGTCAGAGTCAGATTGGAATACGAGGCAAAAAAACACTACGAGGCTGGTGGTTCAGATGCCGTTGTCAAGAGGATTAACGCAATGACAGACTCAGAATTGAAAGCATGGCTCAAGAAGCTGGTCAAAGAAAGTATGACTGTGGGGATCGAAATCATCGGAGAGTGCGAATGACAGATGCAGAAATCGTTGCATATATTCGACAACTACTTGCAGAAGGCCGTGGTACTGTCGCAAAATCAGAGGTTATGCAACAACTGGAAGAACGGTTGTTGAGAGAAGCAGAGATTATGCGTGTTTTACGCGAGTCTAAGCCGTCACTGAGCGAGGAGGAAATCGTGCATATTCTCCGAGAGCATGCTCCGGAGGTGTGGCGAGAACTTATGCAAAAAGTGACTGATGCGAAAATCACGCGTATTCTCCGCAAGCATGCTCCAGAGGTGTGCGAGATAAAAAAGGGTTGTATTCCTTGCTGGCGTGACGCTACGGCAGGGCTGCCGGAAGATTTTGCTTCACGTCTGACGGATATCGTGGGCATCCTGCAACTGATTGAGCGGCCTGTCACGCATGACACGCTTGATTTCGCGCTCTCACTTGCCTATCGGGAAAAGTTTTGCGAAGGGCGTGGTTTGTCTGACAAGACTGTATTCAGGCGTGTGGTCGAATCCTGCTACAACGGTGATGGGGAGATTTTTACACGTCGAGAGAGTAGTTTCAGCAGTTCGCGCTGTATATCATCAATTCCTGAAAGCGTGGTGTCCACGACCGCCGGACGGCGCTCGCGCACATGCTTTCGCGACCTGGGTATTCCTATCGGCGCAGTGTTGACTTTTACAGAAAATCCATGCGTTACGGTTGAAGTGGCAGATGATATTTCAACCGTTATTTACCAGGGCCGTCGTGTCAAAACCTCGCCGCTGGCACAGGAACTATTGAGTGTCTATTGCGGCCGGACAAGTCAGCACAGTGTCGCGGGTGCGCGCTATTGGCTTTACGATGGTGAGACCCTCGAAATGCGTCGGTTGCGGCTGGAAGAGGATGGCGATTGTGATAATAGCTGAAAATTGGCCGAATCGATTGGAGCCTGGTCTTGTAGACTCTATTGATTGTTATCGAAACGATAAAGCACTATTCATGCCATTCTTCGTGACATTGACCGGGAATGTTGAATTACGCCATGCGCTTGCCGAGAAAGGTGGCACAGAAATCCGATTGAGTGATTTCTGTGACGGAGACAGCGAAGAACCGGACTTTGACGCGCTGATCACACGCTTGCGGGATGAAATTGGCTTTACATATGTGCTGGGGATGGGTGAGTATCTGGCGCTGGCTGGCAATGCCAAGGCACAAGCCGAGCTGTCGCGGATAAAAGATCTTGCGCTTGCCGCTAACGCAAAAGTTGTGGTGCTGTTGCGCGGGTGTCTAGACGTGCTGAAAATCTTCTGTAAAGATGACCCACGCTTCGCAGAGCGGCAGGTGTTCATGGGACATGGGGCCTCACAAAAATTATCCGTGACCGTGGTTGCACCAGAATTGGGAATTGTCGGAGCGGAATGGCTGAAAATGGCGTTGCGGGAAATGGAGGACGGCGAAATAGAAAATATTCGTATAAAAACCAACCTTGATTTCCCTTGGGCCACGGTTCCTGTGAAGTGCATTCGTAGCGCATATCAAGCCTTGGAAGATAAATGGCCTGGTATGGAGTCATGTGGGGCGCCCGATGACTGGGCGCACTTATTGCGGACAACAATTGACGACGCATACACGTCGCCACCCGGCGAAAAATTTCTCGATTTTCTCACTCTTAAACGGGATGGTGGTAATAGCTATCTGGCATTTGTAGCAGTGCGTTGTGAAAAGTTCGCAGATTTTGAGCGTGAGAAACAACACGCGCTTCTGGAAATACAGCCGCATGATCCACGTTTTGAAGCTTTTTACGCTGAACGCAAGGCCTTGCTCAAAGGCATACCAGATGCGGAAATTGCTGGCTACGTCACCATGACTAAAATCAAGGGCGAACAGCGCATTCATTATCTTACCGATAACACAGCAGTTGAACGTAAAGCGGTTATCGAATGCCTGGAAGGTGCACCAAAAATCCCTGCGCTGAATGTTTATCCTGCGTTGGCAGATTATCTGCGCGATTTCAATTGTGGGCAGTGGACAGACTATTTTCGGCGGTATAAGCGACAAAAGCTCGTGAATCAGATCGAAGACGGTTGGCTGGATGTTGTGAATGAAGCCGCGAAGAGGCGCGAATATAACTTGTTGCCAACTCGCGAAGGAATTATTGATCAACTTTCAGATAAGGCACACGCCGCACTATTTTTTGTGGATGCATTAGGGGTAGAGTTTTTGGGCTTCGTTCAGGCCCGCTGTGCTGCGTTGGGCTTGCGGCTGGAGGTCAAATTGGCACGGGCGAACTTACCGAGCCTTACGCGATTGAACAAAACGTTTTACGATGAGTGGGCGGGTAAAAAATTTGAGAGTCGGGAGTTAGACAAGGTAAAGCACGAAGGCGTAGCGGGTGAATTTGATTACCGGCAAAATAAACTGCCCATTTATCTGGCGCGAGAACTAGAAATTGTTGAAGAGGTTTTGCAACGCATCAAAACAGAACTGGCGTCCGGCAATTGCCGCATGGTTGTAGTCGCAAGTGATCACGGAGCAAGCCGCTTGGTAGTGGTCAATGGGCAGGAGTGCCAATATGAAGTAGATAGCAAGGGAACTCATTCTGGGCGGTGCTGCGCGGTTTGTGAACTACCAGACGGATTGGAAGCAGTTACAGAAGAAAACGATTGGCTGGTGCTGGCTGATTACGGGCGGTTCAAAGGTGGGCGTGCGGCGGCGGTAGAAGTCCATGGCGGAGCGACTAATGAAGAGGTGATTGTGCCGGTTATGGAGCTCACGTTGTCAGGACATGTCATTGAAATTTCATTGGTTGTGCGTGAAATCAAAGCAAACTACAAAAAGCCGGCGATTATTACGATTTTCTCGCAGGACGTTCTAACCGATGTGTCGGTGGTTGTGAATGGCAAACGGTATATGGCAGAGAAACAGGATGCGAACCAGCATCGCGTGACTATGCCGGACATTCGCAGAGCCGGCGATTATGCGGCAGAGGTTTACGAGAGGGACAACCTGATTGGAAGCGTCAGTTTTACTGTGAAGAGTGGTGCTGCACAGGAAAACGACTTGTTTTGAGCTGAAAATGAACACGAAACGAGTGAAAGAGTATTGTGATTGATAAATTGAAGCGGTGTTTTGATGAAATGGTAGTTTTCAAAAACCTGAAAAAAAGCAATTTTTTTTCGGCGTTGAGCCTTCCGTCGTTTATGCGCGACTGGCTTTTAAAACGTTTTGAAAATGAAGATGGCGAGTATGACCCTGCTGAGCTGGCAGAATTCATACGCATATATCTGCCGCACAAGGAAGACTGGAATGCCATCAAAAATCGGATCGTCATTGAGAACGAACGGGTTAAATTTTTGGCCAAGGTGATGGTAGATATTGACGTGCGGACAGCGGAGGTGTCATTTTCTCTGCCTGATTTTGGATTGCGTAACCGCGAAACGGTCATTGAACAGCCTGTTTGGGATACTTGCAAGAGTGCGCTGGTTAAAGGGCGCGAAACATGGGGGATGTTGGAATTGGGATATCGCCAGCCAGATGACAGTCTGAAATTGGAGGGGAGGATTAGACTGGTCGGGTTCAAAGCCTTCCAGCCATACACCATTGACACATGTTATTATAAGGAGGCCCGTAAAGAGTTCACTGTAGAAGAATGGATTGATGTGTTGCTCGGGGCAGTGGATTATAATGCGGCGGGCTATTCTGATGAAAACGCGAAGCTGACAATGCTGTCGCGTTTGCTTCCGTTTATCGAGAAGCGCCTGAATCTCATTGAACTGGCCCCCAAAGGAACGGGAAAGTCTTATTTGTTCGGACGTGTGAGTCGTTTTGGATGGCTTAACTCGGGCGGGGTTATGAGTCGCGCCAAAATGTTTTACGACATTGCGCGTCGGACGGAAGGGCTTGTTTCAGGCAACGACTTCATTACGCTGGATGAGGCACAAACCATAACATTCCCCGACGACGATGAGATGCGTGGTGCCTTGAAAGGATACATGGAATCAGGCGTATTCACGGTTGGAAATTATCAGGGACGTGCCGACGCAGGTGTAATTCTGTGTGGCAACATTCAGCAGGACAGGATGAACGAATATCAGAACATGTTTGAAGAGCTGAAGGTATTTTACGAGTCGGCGTTGATTGACAGGTTCCACGGGTTTATAAAAGGCTGGAACATTCCGCGCATGACCGATGATTTGAAGGTTTCCGGTTGGGCGCTTAATTCCGAATATTTTTGTTCCATACTGCACGAACTGCGCGAAGATGCCAGCTATCGCGCTATTACGGATGCCATGATTGTTGTTCCGGAAGCGGCAGACACTCGTGACACCGAGGCGGTCAAACGTATTGCGACAGCCTGGTTAAAACTGTTGTTTCCGAATGTGCAAGACGTGGGAGAAATTGACTCAGTGGACTTTGATCGATATTGCCTGCATCCAGCCAGAAAGATGCGCAGCACTGTTAAAATCCAACTTGGCATAATGGATTCAGAATTTCGCGGCAAGGATGTACCGCTGTTCAAAGTCAGGGGCGGGTGAACATGCATAAAAAATCCGCAAAATGCCGTTCCTGTGGGAGAAAACCGCTTTCACGAGATGAAATCGGTCTCAACAAAAAATTTATCCATCGTGAACTCAGGGAATTTTTCTGCCTATCTTGTCTTGCTGAATACTGTGAGATCGAAGAGGGGGAATTAAAAGAAAAAGTTGCTGAGTTCAGACGGCAAGGTTGCGTTCTGTTCGGATAAAGTAGGTTGGAAACAGCTTATTCACAATACAGTAACGACCTCTTGTGAATAAAAAAAATCCCTGTAGCGATTATAATTTGCGGTGACGGGGTTTGCGGGCGCGCGCCGGCAAATCGTAAGGAGCTGCGGGTTCGCAGGCACGGGGAGTGTCGACGGCGAGTTTTTCGATCTGTTCGATGCTTAACCCGGTAATTTCGCCGATTAGAGACAATGGCATGCCTTTTGCCAGCATTTTTCGGGCTACCTCGGCTTGAGTTTGCTCTATGCCTTCCTGCCTGGCCATGCCGTAGTCAGAATAAAGGGCCATACTTGCCATATAGTGCAGGTCGTAAGAGTGACGGTTGTAAGCTATTCGGTCCGCTTCGCTCAGCTTCAGAATGTCGAGGCGGTCTTTGGCTTTCTGTATTCCCTTGGCTTTGAATCCGGGTTTGATTTCTTCATTTTTGAGAAAATAGATCCATTCGTCGAGGGTGTTCTTTGCCACGTCATTAAAATTGTTAACCTTGATCAGATAATACTCCGGGAAAATCTCGGAAGGTGAGGCCTGCCTGAACAATTTTTGCTGCTGACTGCTCAATGCCAGTTCGTCTTGAAAATTAAGGCCGACAAAAGATGTCTGGCCGTGGTAAATGTAGTCTTTGCCATGCCCAAGGTTGAAATAGAGAATATTGACCGAAATCACTTTGGCTATCTCTGAATAGGCCATGCCTTCAGGCAGATGCTCGCATATTGCCGTTGAGGCGGCAAACAACATGCGCTGAAAATAGTCATATTCTCTTTCATACTGGATTTCAATGATGACGATCTCATTTTTGGCATTGACGACCTTCAGGTCAAGGCGATTGGCTTTCTGACCGGGATGACTTTTATTGCTTTCACCTTCAAGAATCGAAAGTATCTTGATGTCGTCTTTGAGTAATTCCGACAGAAAACCTTCAAGAATGACAAAATTGGCTTTGCTGCGCAAAAGCCTCTTGATTGCCCAATCGAAACTTACCAGCCTGCGTTTTTTGGAAATCATCCCAAAACCTCAGAAAAACAAATCTCTCCACCGCCAGTATAACTCGAATAGCCTGCCTACTGCAAATTTTGTAAAAATTCTGGAATTCTGAGGGGCTTAGATCTTCGAAATACCGGATCAGCTTTTATTTATTTTTATGGCTTGATCATTCGGGCGGCCTGAGTATGAAACATCATTTCAGATACGCAGCGCTTCTCAAATCACTTCCACAGATATTGTGTCTCGAATGGTCGAGGTGTAATTGTTTCAAAAAAATAGCTGGATGCCGTCGCCGGAAATGCCGATAACCTGAAATAGATAGGGATAGTTGTCAAAATTCAGGTCATGGAAGACGCCAGGGAGTTCAGCAATGTATTCATTTGGTGTTACCGGTCGCCTCTCTTCTTCTATCGCCCCCGCCAGTCGTCAGGTGCTTCTCGACGATGCACCACGTTCATTCGAAGCAGAACTGTCTGCGGCTCTTCAGTCAGAGGTTTCAGAATCTGATACCGAAGCCGCGCATGAACCAGAAAGCCCGTTGAGAAAGCTGTCTGCCGTAGACAAAGCGGTGCAGCGTGATATCCAGGCAGCCTTCGACATCGAACCTCATAAGCCCGGCGAACCACTGCGGCCGCTGCTCGGCTCAATATGGACCCTCAGAGATAACGATAAAAACGGCGCGATCAGCACTGACGAAATGGAAGCCAACGCCGCTGTCGCTTCCGATATTTTCAAAAAGCACCTGACAAAATTCATGTTCAATGAAAATGTTTCGAGTCAGCCCCCGATCGAACTCACCATCGCCGGCAACGGAATGGTAAGGGTTCAGGAAGGGCACCCTGACAAGGAAAAAATCGAGAACTTCATTAATGGCAACTCCGAGCTGCGCAATCTCTACGCCGGCATCAGCAGCACCCACGACTTTGTCGCTCTGGCCGAAGAATCACTGCGCTTCCAGCAACGCTACGCCGTCGACCCGAAAGCCGCCGTCGCCGAATTCTCACATCTTTTCAGCGGCCACTACGGCTACACCACCCGCCTGACCATCGACGGCGAAAACTGGAACTACCAGACCACCTCAAGCTTTTCCGTCTGATTTAAAGAATAACTTTCGAGCAAATTGGATTCTGGAGTCGGACCAGCGGGAATACTTATAAATAGAACAAAACCGACCAAAAAAATGCGTCTTTTTTGCCCTTGAAGCGGTGGTTTTGCCGTGCAAAATGGTGTTCTAAGGAATTAATCCAGTAAAAGAAAAAAAATAGCTCATAGCGAATTATTGGGAAAAATGTTGTTTTGTCAGCCCCAAACTGTGTACATATCTGTTAAAATTAACGAATACAGTCAAAATTCGCCCGTGAGGTAAAGAATGATGGAACGCACGCAGTATTTCTGGCGCTCTGTTTGCCTGTTTCTTGCAATTATGATGATTGGGGCGGCCGTTTCTTCTGTCGCCGCCGAAAAACAGATAAAGATCAAAGTTGCCCAGTATGCAAAAGATCTCGAATTCAACTGCCCTCAGGGAGCAGCCTGGGAACTCGGCGGCCAGAACGGCCGTATTCAGCCGGGCGAAAAATGTGTACTGACTGGCACCATGACTGCTAAAGCCGTCAGGCGCTTTCGGGTCATGGTTTCTTCGACTTCTCTCGCAGAAACAGAAACTATAAAAGCTGACGAAGATAAATGGCGTCGGCTTGGGTTTCCGGTGCGCACCATGGTCGTCGGTCAGGAATTCTTTGCTGAAGACGGCAAAACCTTTCTGTATGACAATCGCATGGCAATGGTCGAAGTTGGTGTTTTCAACGACAAGGCCTCAGCCCAGGCTCTGGTCGACAAACTTTCAGCCCAGGGGCAGTCGAGCTGGATCTACGAAGAAATCGTGCAGCTGGCACAGGGCACCCTGAACTTCACAATTAACGGCGCATTCAAGGCTACCGGTAAAGAATTCGCCCTTCTGCCGCAGCAGACCATTCACATGAAGAAAGTCGAGTATGGTGCCGGTTATTCGTGGCATGGCTATGCCGACCGCAACTACTCAGGTTCACTGCTGGTGCGTTATGGTGCGAACGATGCGATTGACTGCATTCTCACCACCGCGTTTGAAAATGTTCTCGCTGGTGTCGTTCCGTCAGAAATTTCAGCCAAAGCCGAAATCGGCGCGTTGCAGGCCCAGGCCGTCGCCGCCCGCGGCGAAATCATGGCTAAAATCGGCGTCAGACACGCCAGCGAAGGGTTCGATACCTGTTCTGAACAGCACTGTCAGGTGTTCAACGGTGATACCACCTATTCAATCGATGTCGGCAGAAAAATCGCTCCGACTGCCGGTTACGTTCTCATGGGCCAGAATGGCCACATTCTCGACGCGGTTTATGCTGCAAACTGCGGTGGCCACAGCGAATCCAGCCACTATGTCTGGACTACCCAGCCAAATCCAGCCCTCACTGGAAAATGGGACAATTCAGGAACCCCGGCACTCGATCTGAGCGAAGAAGAACAGGTTGGTGTGTTTATTCGCAATCCTCCCGCAGGCTGTCACTGCAATAACCCGACAGTAGAGGGTGGCAACCGTTTCCGCTGGAACAAAGCCATGGCCGCCGCCGACTGGAAAAAGGTCGAAGAAAGTCTGGCAATTGGCCGGGTTAAAACGGTCAAAGACATTGCCCGTGGTGTTTCAGGCCGCATCTATCGCCTCACCTTCGTTGGCGAACGCGGCGAAAAGACCGTCATGAAAGAACTTAACATTCGCCGCCTCTTTGGTGGCCTCGCCAGCGCCTGCTTCGTCGCCGAATGGAAGCGAGATGCCGCTGGTTATATTGTGAGTGCCGAACTTCTCGGTGCCGGTTTCGGTCACGGGGTCGGCATGTGCCAGACCGGTGCCCAGAGTCTGGCCAAACAGGGCTGGAACTACCAGCGCATCCTCAGCCACTATTTCACCGGCAGCCAGCTGAAAAAGATGTATTGATCGCCTTAAAACAACACGCCGGTTCGCGCATTCTGATGCCGAACCGGCGTGTTGTTTTTTGTCTCCGGCGGGGGTTGTGTGGATTCTGAGTCGCTCAAAGCTGGTGCAAAACCTTGCGTGATTCCAAGGACTGGGTGGGGTAAATAAATCCCGATAAGATCGGTCTTGGCGAGCCAACCAGACTTGTTTTGTGCCTGGTTTTGTTCTTGTTCTTAGCTTTTGCTGTGGTGGTGAGAGATCTTTGACTTGGTTTATATATAAAAACAAAGAGCGGAAAACAAAGAAGGAATTAAATTTGCCTCAAATAAAACGCGGGCCGTCTCTGGAGAGACAGCCCGCGAATTTAAGAACTGTTAGTAAGAGTTACTGGCCGATGTTTTTCAGAAGTTTTTCGCGGTATTCGGGCAGTTTCTTGTAAAGCATTGTGCCCGGGCATGACTTCGGGGCGAAGTCGCAGTGGCCGTAAAGGTTGGTTTTCGGGTCGATCTTGTAGGTCGAGGCCAGCCATGACAGCACGTTAAGAAGAGATTCTTCAATTTTGGGGTTAAGCTGGTCTTTATTATCGTCATAGTCGCCGATGACGCAGACACCTACTGAATTTGTATTGGGTGAGCAGTGAGCGCCAACGACGCCTTCGGGGCGGCCCTGATAAATAACGCCATCAGGCCCGATCAGAAAGTGGTAGCCAATGTCGGCCCATTTGGTTTTCGGGTCATCCATGTGATAGTTCTGAATGCCGCGAATGGTGGCTGCGCCTTTGTATGAAGCCTGGTTCGGCAGATAGCTGTGATGAACGATCAGCCGCTGCGGGGTATGAGGAGTATATGAAGATTTTGGGGGTCTGGCACCCCAGGCGGCGCGTGCTACGACTGTGGGTTTGGCCCAGGCAGCTTTCACTTCGAACGGAGCCGGTTTCTGCATGAAATATTCCATTTTCTTTGCTTCAAGATAGTTACCCTGAACGGAAAAATGTCTCACGGCAGTTTTGCCTCTTTCGGGGTCTCTGACGACGAACATCAGCTGACAGGCCGAAACTGAGTCGATGGCAGAAAAATGATATTCACCATCAAAAGCCAGATAGCTTGTCCAGCGGCCGGTTTCAGCATATCTGAATCTGGCATAGCATCTGACGAGGGCCTTTTCAGCCTTTTCCATGTCAACGCCGACGATCAGGTTGTTGACGGCTTTGTCCATTTCCATTACTGCGGTTTCATGCTGGCCATAGGTTGAGCCGGATACGATAAAATCAGGGTTGCCGGTAATAAGAACGTCAGGGGTGTCGACGTCGGCGCGAACCAGGCAGGGGAGCATAAAAGCGAAAAACAGTGCTAAAAGACCAATCATTCTCAGATACTTCATACTTCACCTCTAATAACAACTTTGTCTGATCATTATACATGAAAATAAATTGTCACGCAAATAAACATCCCGCCCGGCATTTCTGGTGTACCGGGCGGGATGTTCAACCGCTGATCAGGAAATATCAGTTGTTTCTGACTTCGTTAAAAAGGTCAGAAAGCTGGTCGAGAGCGGCAAAAGTCTCTTTGATCAGCTTTTGCATACGGTCTTCACTGTTCTGAAAGTTTGATTTACTGCGTGATTCTGGCTTTGACATTGCTTTTGAAATCCAGGCCCTATTTGCCTTCGAAGTTGTCTAGATTGCCTGGGCCGATGGTCTTTTTAACGACACTGTCAGAAGTAGTATCATCAGACCCGCAACCGGTGATTGCGATCGGGGAAAGCATTATTGCAACTGCAATCAGCATCCACAAGTATTTTTTCACCTGCTGTTTCTCCTTTGCACTGAACTTGCAGTGCCTATCGGCAGGTGTCAGAGAATTTTTTAGTAAAGTTTAACCAGTTTTGCCCCCGGAAAATAATGCAGCAGAATGTCGGCAAAGGCTTGGCCTACCAGCGCCATACTCTGGGCTCCAGTCTGACACATACCGACGCCGTGACCCCAGCCGGCCCCTTCAAAGTCGGCGGCGTTGATGAACCCCTGTTTGTCGCGTTTCCAGTCGGCCTTGAAAAACGAACTACGCAGCCCGCCAAAAAGCTGTCTGATCGGCAGTTCCTTTAAAACCGTCTTTTCGCCATTTTCGCCACTCAGCTTGATGCTGACGATGCGGCCTGAAATCTCTCTGACGATACCACTGATTTCTTTGATTCTGCCAATGGCGGCCTTGCCTTCTACAGTCTGCCATTCTTTCGGGCTCAGGCTCTTTTTCCATCTGAATTTGTCAGCGCCTTCGACTCCCGGAGTCGCACACCAGCAGTCGGGCGGGGCGCTGATAAAGCTGCACGCCTGTTCTTCATTGGTCAGATCAATTCTAATACCGGTTTTTATGTCAGAAACGCCCTGTAGATGAGGGTCGGCGTTCGAGGTCCAGATGTTCTGATTTGCAGAAGAGTGCCCGCCACAGTTGGCCCCATAGACGGCGTCAAGTATGCCACCCTTGTGGTTTTCGAGCACCAGGCCACGGGTAGGGGAGATGCTGGCAGCAATATTCTGGTCGGTTGGCTGCAGGCCTTTGTAAACCTGGCAATGCTGCTCTGAACAGAAGTCGAAGCCCTCGTTCAGATGCCGAACGCCCTTTTTGGAAAGCATCTCGCCTCTCGCTGCCACTGCCTGGGCCTGCATGGCGGCCATCGGCGCCTTTGCCGATATTTCTGAGGGCACAATTCCGACGAGCAGCTTTTCGAGATCGGTTATTTCGATGCAGTCGAGCGAATTCTCGACACCGAATTGAATCAGCATGTCGCCGGCGAATTTGCGGTCTTCAAAGCCGTGCCATGAGTAGCCTTTTGCGAATTCGGCCTTGCGCAGAATTGTGTTCTCTTTGCTGCTGAATTTCAGGCCGGTCAGGCTTTCGATAATTGTCTGTTTGCCAAGCTTGAGCTGCAGTTTTCCGGTTGCCGGCCTGATATTTTCGATAAAAACCCAGCTGGAAATACCATCTGCGGCAAGCTTGTCCTGTAGTTTGCGGGCTTCGGCCTCGTCGGCAAAAATTCCGACGCCGATAAAAACGACGCGATTGTCAGGGTAGCCCGGTGCCGGGGTATTGCCGGCGAGAAAGCGATGGGTCTTGAAAGCTTTGAATTTGAGTTCGGTTGCGCGCAGCTGATTCTCGTCGGCAGCACTGCCTGAGCCAACCATCAGGTGATAGCGGCGCACCGCCTTTGTCTGCAGCTGCCCGGTGATGACGTAGGCACGGTCGGGGATGATTTTTCCGCTCTTTTTGTCGGCCTGCCAGGTGCCGCCAGCCGGCATGACGACCTCAATTCTGCTGGCATACTGGGCGACGCGAATTTTAACTTCGGGCGCTTTTGCTGCCATAGCCATACCTGCTGCCAGGTTGATGAGCAATACCGCCAGAAGCGACTGTAGAAGTTTATTCATGATCAATATCTCCGATGGCTTTGTAAAGCACGCCTTCAGCCTGCTTCAGTTTAAGCTTAGCCTGCTCGACAGTGAAATCGGTGCGGGCGAGCAGAATCGCGAGTTTGACGTCGCCATCCGCTTCCTGCAACTTGGCTTCGGCCAGATAATTCGGCACCTGTCCGCCTTCCATGACAATGCGCAGGGCCCGGCGGCGCAACTTGGCGTTGGTAGCTCTCATGTCGATCATCAGATTCTCAAAAACCTTGCCGATCCTGATCATGCTGATGCTCGAAAGCATGTTGAGAACCATTTTGCAGGCTGTTCCGCTTTTAAGGCGGGTCGAACCGGTTATTACCTCGGGTCCGACGGCCGGGTTGATCAATACGTCGGTTTTGGGCAGGTCGCCATAAGGATTGCAGGTGAGTAATACGGTGTGCGCCCCGATCGAACGGGCGTAGTCGATGCCGCCGACGACGTAAGGGGTGGTGCCCGAAGCGGTGATGCCGACCAGAACGTCATCTTTGCAGAAGTTGACCTCGATGAGGTCGGCCCGCCCTGCTGAAACGATGTCTTCTGCCCCTTCAGCAGCATTGTTGAGTGCCTGATACCCGCCGGCAATGATTCCCATGACCATATCCGGCGAAACCCCGAAGGTCGGGGGACATTCAGATGCGTCAAGAACGCCAAGCCGGCCTGAAGTTCCGGCGCCGAGATAAATCAGTCGGCCGCCCTTTTTGAAAGCGCTGACAATGAGCTCGATAGCCTGGGCTATCGTTTCTGAACAAGCCTCGACCGCCTTGTAAATTGCCTTATCTTCATTGATGAAAAGCTTAACCGCGTCACGGGTGCTGACTCGGTCAATATAAATAGTGCGTGGATTACGGGTCTCGGTAAGGGCCTGAGTGGCTTCGGTCCTGCCGGCTTTGCCCTGAAGCTTGCTTTCGGTCATTGTTTAACTCCGGTGATTAAAAGTTTTTTCAGATCGGCTGAGGCATAATCGGTTCTTGCATGCAGAATCAGCGGCCCCATGAAAAGCTCACAGGCGCGCTTTTTCCAGGTAATGTCGAGTTTGTGCTGGCGACAGGCACCGGTCATCAGATCATGGAAAGGGGCCCATCCGGCCCACAGCCCCCCCGAGCCGACCGCTTCTGCCTGGTTCATGGCCAGTTGCTGCATCAGATGCGTCAAAGAACGTGCCAGCAGATTGACCGAGTCGATGACCATGCGAGAGGCAGCCTTGCTTTCGGCATCAAATGCGTCGGTAAGAACCGGTGCAAAAGCGCCGAGACGGTTCTGAATGCCGCTGCTGCGGTAAAGTTCGTCAATTATATGGCGCCGGTC
>JAKQQP010000200.1 GCA_029564115.1 Candidatus Rifleibacteriota bacterium
GCCGCGAAATAAGCCTTGTTGATTGTGCCAGTTTTGTCTGGATGGAAGAAGCCGGCGCCACCTATGCCTTCGCCTATGACGAACACTTTTCAGCCGAAGGCTTCACCCTCTTTGGCATCCCGGAAGACGTTAAATAAGTAGTCAGTCTGTAAGCATCTGCGACAAGATTCCGGCAATCAGATTCCGGCATTAATCAGAACTGAAATGAAACTGATCAGGTGATGCCGTTGCAGAGGTCTGCCTGCAATTTTTGCCCAATAAGACTGATTGTAGTATATTGCTTACCAGTCAATGAGAATTGAACGCAGTGTAAAAAGACAGAACGCATGCAGAATCGGGGTCACAGATGGCGGTAGAAATCTGGCTATGAAAGCAAAATCTGAATTGAGCTCTGCCACAGAATATAAAAACTGGCTCCTGGAGCTGAAACAGAAGTTTCGTCAGGCGCAGCTTAAAGCTGCTGTCAGGGTCAACTCGGCTTTACTCGAATTTTACTGGGAACTTGGCGCCTCGATTGTTGAAAAACAAAAAAAAGTAACCTGGGGCGGTGGCTTTCTTAAACAGCTGAGCATTGACTTGATGGTTGAGTTTCCTGATGTCAAAGGATTCTCAGAAGCAAATTTGAACTATATCCGTCGCTGGCATTTATTCTATGTTCAAAGCGTTTCTAATAGTGGCACAAGCTGTGCCACTATTTCAAAACAACTTATTTCTGAACTATTTGAAATCCCTTGGGGGCATAATCGAGTCATCATATCTAAATGTGAAACCATAGAGAAAGCACTCTTTTATGTTCACAAAACCATTGCTAACAGCTGGAGCCGAGCCGTTCTCACCCATCAGATTGAGAGTGGCCTTTACGAACGAAGCGGCAAAGCAATAACCAATTTTGCAAGAACACTGCCAGAAACACAATCAGAGCTTGCCCACGAGCTGATAAAAGATCCGTATGTTTTTGATTTTTTAACATTCACTGAAGATTATCATGAAAAAGAACTCGAAAAAGCGCTGATAGACCACATTGCTCACTTTCTCGTCGAACTTGGTGCCGGTTTCGCCTACATGGGCAGGCAGGTTCCCATACAGGTCGGTAAAAAAGACTTTTACATTGACCTGCTTTTTTATCACGTAAAAATGCATTGCTATGTCGTAGTAGAACTGAAAACCGTCGATTTTGAACCGGAGTTTACCGGAAAACTCAACTTCTATCTCAAAGCGGTGGATATGCAGATAAAATCTGACCGGGATGAACCCACCATCGGCATTCTCCTCTGTAAAGGCAAAGATAAAGTAGTGGTTGAATACGCCCTCAGCGATATCAACAAGCCGATGGGCGTTTCAGAATATCAGTTGACTCAATCACTTCCTGATGAATTAAAATCAAGCCTGCCCTCTATCGAGGCAATCGAAGCAGAACTTATGAAGAAAGACGAAAATGAGAAGTAGCTCCCAAAATATCAAGATAAAGCGCACACAGAATCGGGGTCACACATGGCAGTAAAGAAATCAGAATTATACAGCTCACTCTGGGCCGGTTGCGATGAACTCAGAGGCAGCATGGATGCCAGCCAGTATAAGGATTACGTGCTGGTAATGCTGTTCATGAAATACGTTTCCGATAAAAAAGACCCGATGATCCATCTCCCTGCTGACGCCAGCTTTTACGATATGGTCAAACACAAGGGCAAAAGCGATATCGGCGACAGAATCAATAAAATCATCGGTGAATTTGCCAAAGCCAACGGGCTGACCGGGGTTATCACCGTTGCCGATTTCAATGACGACGAGAAGCTTGGCAAAGGCAAAGACAAGGTTGATAAACTCACCAATCTGGTTACCATTTTCGAAAAGCCAGAGCTGAATTTCAGCGGCAACCGCGCCGAAGGCGACGACCTGCTTGGCGACGCTTACGAATACCTGATGCGCCACTTTGCCACCGAAAGCGGCAAAAGCAAGGGGCAGTTCTATACTCCCGCTGAAGTTTCGCGCATCATGGCCAGTGTAATCGGTATCAGCAAATCAAAAAGCCAGACCGAAACGATTTATGACCCGACCTGTGGTTCAGGCTCGCTGCTGCTGAAGGCCGCCGACGAGTCGCCACACGGCATAACCATCTACGGCCAGGAAAACGATAATGCCACCCGCGCCCTTGCCGTCATGAACATGTGGCTGCACGGCAATGCCGACGCCGAAATCGTGCAGGGCAACACCCTTTCTGATCCTGAATTCAAAAACGAAAAAACCGGCGAGCTCAGGCAGTTTGATTACGCCGTCGCTAATCCGCCGTTCAGCCACAAAGCCTGGATGAACGGGCTCGATCCCCTCAACGACGTCTATCAGCGCTTTGCCGGCTATGACGCGGTGCCGCCCAAGAAGA
>JAKQQP010000209.1 GCA_029564115.1 Candidatus Rifleibacteriota bacterium
AAACCTCGTCAAAGATTTCCTTTTCTTCGTTGCTCAGATAGGTGGGCTTGAGGTCTTTGAAGGCATATTCACTGATGGCCTTGAACATGCGCAGAACGCCACGGGGCTTGAGCGGTTCGCCCTTTTTATGCTCGAGCACGAAATTCAGCACCTCTTCGAGGCGGGTCATCAGTTCACCAATCGAATCGAGACCAAAAATTGAGTTCAGACCGAGAATGGTATTCGGGCCATGCTTGAATTCAGAGCCTTCAAAGCCTTCGGTATGGTTGAGCACAATTTCTCTGACTTTCAAAGCCCCTTCTTTGGCGATGCCGAGAATGCGGGTGGCGAGAATGTGCATGCTTGGTTTGAGATAAAGCTGCTCGGCAACCATTTCGGTTTCCTGCTGCGTGGTTTTCAGCGTCAGGTCGATCAGGCCAGGGATTTTCATCATTTCTTCAAGGTGAAAACTGGCCGGCATACCGTCACCGGTGTTCTTTTCGCCTGCTTTTTCGAGACTGGTTTTTACTTCAAGCGCGAGAGCGTAAAGCACCAGCAGCTGATTGAGAAAGCTCTTGGTCGCAGGTACCGCTATTTCTGGGCCGCAGAACAAAGGCACATAGAGATGCGACTTTTCGAGAGCCAGTGTCGAGTTGGTATTGTTGAGAATGCAGATTCGTCTTGCCTGAGGGTATTTTTCTTCGAGAAAGCTGAAAACGTCTATCAGATCTTTTGTTTCTCCGCTCTGACTGATGCCGATGATGACATCGTTTTTGCCGAGTGAGCGTGTGCACTGGGCTCTGAATTCTCCCGGAAGCAGAGGAGTTACCGAGATACCGGCAATTTCATTGAAGAACAGCGGTGCGGTTTTGGCGGCATGAAAAGAGGTGCCGCAGGCGAGAATATAGATTGAATCGCCGTTTTGGCGGGCCTTGACGATGGTGTCGACGAATTCTTTCATTCTGCCTTCAAGCAGTCTGATATTTTCGAATTCGAAAATGCCATCGATGAGCTTGATCATTGTCGGGTCT
>JAKQQP010000229.1 GCA_029564115.1 Candidatus Rifleibacteriota bacterium
ACCCACTGGCTGCGCTCGATGGATATCAACCCGCGTCTGATCGATGACTGCATTTTGACGCACTGCCATGCCGACCATGACTCGGGTATTCTGCAAAAGCTTCTCGAAGAAAAAAAGATCAACCTCTATACCACCGAAACCATCATGGAAAGCTTTGTTCGCAAATATCAGTCGCTCACCGGCCTGAATTACAAAACTTTCATGAATCTCTTTCATTTTCACCCCATCAGTCTGCAGGTGCCGATACGCATCAATGGTGGTGAATTCAGATTTTTCTATACTCTGCATTCGATCCCGACCATCGGTTTCGAAGTCTATTACCAGGGCAAAAGCTTCGTAAACTCTTCAGATTCACTCTACGACCCCGAAACCTTTAAAAAACTCTATGATCGCGGCGATGTCAATCGCTATCGCATGATCGAGCTGACTAATTTCCCCTGGCACCATTCGGTGATTTTCCATGAGGCTGGTATTCCGCCGCTGCACACTCCCATGCAGAACCTCATCGACATGCCTGAAGCCGTAAAAAAGCGAATCTTTCTCATGCATGTCGCCCAGAAGTCGATCCCCGAAGGAACGGGGCTTAAAAAAGCACCGGACGGGCGCGAAGAGTCGATCGTTATTCCCGTCAATGCCCCGGCCAGCAACGAGGCTCTTGAATATCTCGATGTGCTCAACCACATAGATCTGTTTTCGGGTCTGCCAATAGAGAAGGCGCGCGAGTTTCTCACTCTCGTCAAGGTCGAAAATTTTAAGGCCGGCGATCTCATTATTCGCAAAGATTCGGTAGGTGACCGCTTTTTCATGATCGTCAACGGTCGAGCTCGCGTCGATCACGATGGCGTGATCATCAAGTCTTATTCAAATAACGATTATATCGGCGAAACATCGATGATTCTCAATGCCCCGCGCAATGCCGACGTAATTGCCGAGACCGACATGAAGGTTCTGGTAATGGATAAATACGACTTTCTCTATTTCATCAGGGGCTCTGAAATCGCCCGGCAGATGAAAATTATTGCCCAGAACCGTGAATTCGATACCTGGAGCCTGTTCGACGCTTCTCCGATGTTCAAAACCCTTTCGCCGACTCAGCGCACCCAATTGCAGGGTATAATGACGCGAATGCGTGCCGCCGCCGGTGAAGTGCTGGCCGGCCAGGGAACAACCCGCGAATATTTTTACATTATCGATAGCGGGGCAGTGAACGTCGAGAGGGCGCACAAACCTGTGCTAAAGGCCGGTCGTGGCAGTCTGCTGGCCAAGATCTACGCAACCCCGCGGCGTGGTATTCATAGATTCTCGCTGGTTGCTGTCGGCGAAGTCGTTTATTATTCAATCGATGTAATGGAATTTTACAGGTTTCTCGAGAAAAACCCCGGTGTTTTTCTCTCTCTGCGAGAAGCCCGCACCAGAGATACTATTCAGAAAGCCTGAATCTGAAGGGAAAGATCATGATCGACAAATTCCAGGCCAGTTTGCTTGGTTATGCCATTGGAGACGCGCTTGCCGCGCCTATAGAAGATGTTTATCGCTCACCCGACGAGGGCGAAGAGCCGATAACCTTCTATGTTAAGGCTTTTCCTTCACACCCTGTGAGCCATCTCAAGCCGGGGCAGTATTCTGACGAAACGCAGGTAATGCTTCTGTTTGCCCGCAGTCTCGTCGAAAAAGGCGGTTTTTCGATTGACGATTTGATAGTTAAACTCGTCGACTGGTTTCATGCTCAAAAACGCCGTTCTGAATGGCGCTTTCCCGGGAACACGCTGATCAAGTCGTGTCGTAAACTCGCTGCCGGGGTGCCCTGGAGTCAGTCTGGTCATCTTTCTGCCGGGGTCAATGCCGTTTGCCGGACTGTTCCCTATGCGCTGGCTTATTTCAGAACCCAGCCACTGCTGAAGAACGCCGTCGATAAGTCATGCCGCCTTACTCACACCGACCAGAAGGTCATAGGCACTTCTTTCGCTCTGGCTTCAGTGATTGCTCTCGGCCTCGAAGGCAGTGAGTTTTCTCCTGACTACATCATGAACCGTGCGATCGAGAAGTCGCAGCCCTTCGCTACCGAAATGGTCAAAAAAATGAAGGCAGTCAAAGACTCTCTCAAAGTCGATGGCCGCGC
>JAKQQP010000241.1 GCA_029564115.1 Candidatus Rifleibacteriota bacterium
CAGGCTCTATTTTCAATTCCAGGTTTTTTTCACGCTCGATCAGCTCGTTCAGCGAATGTATAAGCTCGTTTCCTTCCTGTTCTGATAAACAACCCTGCTCGACAAGCTCTTTGCTGATTTTTTCGATTTTCTCTCTGGTTATAGATGCTGGATTGATGCCATTGAGAATACCCTCTTTCCATAATTCGATCATGTTTTTCTCCTTTTGAAGCCATTTTGTTCAGACACAGCTGTCTAAGAAGCACCCCTTGTTTTGCCCAGTGGTGAATTGATACTCTGGCAAAATTGCATCAGGTATGGTGATATCAGGCCTGGTCGGCTTTTTTGTCGCGCAGAAAGAAGCTGAAGACAATGGGCACCAGAAACATCGAAATGATCGCTGAAGACAGAATGCCGCCAGCTGAAGATATACCGATGTCGGTGCGCAGTTCTGAGCCGATGCCGCTGCCAAAAGCCATTGGCAGCATGCCAAGAACCGCAGCCAGAGTGATCATCATTACGGGGCGCAGACTGGTGCCGCACGCCTGGACCAGAGCCTGTTTTTTCGGCATTGCCCCGGTGGCTGCCAGATTATTGTATTCTTCAAGCATCAGAATCGCATTGTTAACGACGATACCGATAAGCATGACGCCACCCATGAGAACGAAAATCGAAATGGAATAACCGGTAAGGTATAAAGCCCAGAGCATGCCGATCAGCATGGGAGGGATCGACAGCAGAATAATGGCAGGCATCGTGAATGATTCCATTACCGCTGCAAGAGTCAGTAATACAAGTACCACGGCGATCACGGCGGCCTCGGCAAGGTTCATCTGCGCATCGTGCATCATTTCAACCTGGCCCGTCGGTTTAAGTTCGTAGCCGACCGGCATCACTTTTCTGGAAAACTCGCTGACGTAGTTCATGGCATTGCCCATTGGCAGCTTTTTTGACAGGTAAGACTCGAACTTGGCAATGCGCTGCTTGTCTTTGCGGATAATCTGAATTGGTGCGATAACCTTGTCGAGCTGGCCAAAGTTGGTTAATGCAATCTGCTTGCCATCTTTGCCGGCAAAACTGAATTCTTTAACCTGCTCAGAACCATCGTTTTCGGCAAATTTGACTACAATGTCGTAGTTGCGATCACCTTTTTTGAAGGTTGCTGCCTTTAAGCCCTCAACATTGCCTCTCAGTGCCGTGCCCAGATTTACCGCAGCTATCTGCGATTCACTGAGGACATTACGCTTCGGAATGACTTTAATTTTCTTTTTGCCGCTGCGCACCGTGGTATCCATAGAAGTAAAGCCGGGAATGTTTTCGGCTTCAGTCTTTACGGTGGTAGCAAT
>JAKQQP010000100.1 GCA_029564115.1 Candidatus Rifleibacteriota bacterium
GCTTTGCCTTTTACAACTACGTTTCTCTGCAGCAGGTCGCCAATGACTCTGTCCAATGGGCTGCCGAGAGAAGTGAAACAAGCTTTGGGGTAATATCCAGCACTGTCTATAAGAATATCGCAAAACTTGGCTGGAAGGCAACATCACTAACAATTCACCCTCTTGAGTTTCCACAATTCACCTCACTGGGAGTGACTGAAAGCGGCATTAAACTCACTCTTACATACAACTCTCCTGTCTACACACCGTTTTATCAGACCATGTTCAATGCAACTCTTGGAACACCGTATATTCCACTAAAAACATCCGTCACCTATAAAATCCCGTCAGTTTTGAGAAAGAGATAAACAGAGGAAAAAAGATGAATAAGCAAAAAAAAGGCCAGGCTCTGGTGGAGTTTGCCCTGGTTCTTCCAATCTTCCTGATCGTTGTTTTTGGAATAATCGACTTTGGTAGAATCCTTCATTCCTGGGCTTCTCTTAACAATCAATGTATAAGCGCAGCCCGGGCCGGGGCAAAGCGCAACTCTTTCCTCTTTGGAAACAGCCTTTTTCTAAGTGACTCACATGCCAATGAACAAGCAGTTCTGGACGCTTTCTGGTCTATGCAGTCGCCATTCATGTCAAGCAGAGGTGACTTCAATCAGGGTAATCCAGACAACAAACCAACCCTATCTGGGGTCGGATCCAATAACCCGACAGTTTCCGTAAGTGCAACCTACAAGCTGAATCTTATAACCCCGTTTCTTTCGTCAATAATGGGCAATCAAGATGGCACATACACCATCAGCGCTCTGGCCTCGGAAGATAAAGAGTAAAGGGAGGTCTTATGAATAATTTCATTGCTGATTCAAGAAAAGGTGTCATCGCAGTTTTTACTGTTCTGGCAGCAGGTCTTTTTATCGGCCTCCTTGCAACCGTCACCGACGTGGGATATGTTTATTACAGTCACGCCAAGCTTCAAACTGCCATAAATGCCGGCTGGAAAGCTGGATTTGACAGGCTTTTATCTTGCAAACGTGACGGATCTGTTTCGCCCGAAGAACTTGCGGCGATAGAGGCACACATCAGAGAAGTCGTTAAAGCGAATGGTTATCCCAACGAAGCCGTTACACCAGAGAGCTTGATTATAGAAATCAATCCTGAGACAAATCATCTTGTTGTAAGATCTAATCAGGATGTAGGCACGTTCTTTGCCAGATACTTTCAGATTGAAAAAATGGAAATTTCCTCGTCGCGTGACCAACAGGAATCACTCAGGTTTATACCTCTGGCAATTCCTCACGGGGTCGTAAAAGATGTCTCTAATAATGCCTACCGCGTCTACATGTTCGGAACCGATGAAGGCTTCGCCTCAGGGACAGAATATATTCTCAAGCTTGGCAAAGGGAAAGGGTCCGCCAGCAGACTTCTTGTTCCAATGGCAGCAGGAGATCAGCCAACCAATTCAGCCTACCGTCTGGCATACGGCGCAGCTTACTGGTGTCTGCAGATCGACGAAGGGGACTCCGGATTTGGCCCGGTTTTCTGGCTGCTTGGTTACAGAGGTGGGGCTTTTATGCTTCAGGACTACCCTGAAGTCAGAGCCAAACTTGGCGAATATGGCGTCAGATACGAAATTCTCCCAGATATAAATACTATCAATTCTCTTCTGGAATCTCTAGGAAGCAACGTCATGGAAATTAACAGCAGGCCAAGAATCGCCGTTTATTCTTCGACCAGTGCACCTGACCCGGTTGAAAACATTCTGCGCAATTCTAAAATCCCTTATGGTCCTTATTCTCTTCCAGGAAGCTGGGGCAGATATGAATCCTTCAACCCGAATAGCTGCTCAAGTTTTTACGATGAAGGAATTCTTTCTGGCGAGCTCGACAAATACCACTGGCTGCACCTGCACCATGAAGATTTTACAGGTTTCAGCGGCGGCTGCAAAAACTGGAAAAATGCACCAGAAAACAACAGCTCCGACCCGGATTGCCAGGAGCGCTTCAGCCGCGGAACCTATGGCCAGACAGATACCCAGGCAAAACGTACTGCAGCGAAAGAATACATGTGCGACTATTGTTATGCAAGATACAACGCTGTGAGCAATGCTTGGGGCAGTGGCAATGTTACAGTGACTCTGAGGTCTTCCAATCCGAGTCTTACAGCCCAATTTTCCAGCTCGGGGCTTTCTGTCACAGTTACCTCATCATCTTCGTCGAGGTATGTGAAAGAAATCCTGCTGACGTTTGTCGATGGAGCCACTCAGCTGTTCACTTACACGTCAGGCACATCAAGAACCGTTTCTGGCAGTGCTGCAAACAGCAACAAAACCATTAGTCAGGTGAGAGTTCTGTTGAACAACATAAGCACTTACTACTACGGAAACAGCACTGTTGTTGTTTATGACAATGCCAGTTGCCGTCATTACAAACGACGCTGTGCCGAATTTGCCACTTACAGGTGGTGGCAGGAATATGAAAACGTCAAACCGGCCGTTCCAGGAGCGGCTTTCGACCAGTATCTCTACCGCAATATCCCTCTTATTGCCGGCACGCCAAGCAATACAAAGTATATCTGCTACGGCGATGACACCAAGCCATTGTGTCTTGGTTATAAAAGGCTTGATGATATAGCCATAAGTTATGGTTACAGCAATAGCAACAACTCTCTCCCGAAACCACAAAAAACCATAAATGCCTCAAACTTTCTTGACCTTGACGAACCGGGCTGGTTTCTCAGCGCTTCAAGGGTTCAACAGATGAAGTTCGATGTTGTTAAGAAAGTTAAAGATCACGTAAACGCAGGTGGCTTTCTGTTTGCACAGTGCTTTGCACCAGAAACTTTTGAACTCGCGCTTTTCCAGCGCTCGATCTATCTTGGCAATTCTATTGCAGCTGCGTATGGCGAAACTCTGGCCTTCAAGGATTTCACTTACAAAAGCATTCCGCTGGGGGACATCCCTCTGCAGTTTTCCAGCATCAATACAAAAGAATACGCCGGTGGTCACACTCCGCAACCATTCACTCTGGCATATCCTTATGACCCAAGAACCCAGAACCATGGTAATCCAGACACTTCGACAGGTCATACTGCGTCATTTTTGAAAAGCACGGTCAAACTCGGTGTTCTGCAGCTCGGCGTAAGGTCTGGTAATGCAAACTACATCAAGTATGTTGGCGGAGAACATGGTAATGGCGTATTTGCCTACCTTGGCGGGCACTATCACGACAATATTTACGCCGAACGCCTGGTTCTGAATAATATTCTCTTCGGTTCAACATCCACCAAAGAAGTGACAGAAGGCGGTGGTGGTCTTTCGGGCAGACGCAAACACAGTTATGGCCCGATCGACCCCGACAACACTCTTGTCGATGGCGATAAAGAAACCAACTATATCGACAGGATGCTCAATGGCTACAACTCTCCTCTCGACCTTAACGATCGCCTGAATGTTGAACCAAATGACAATCTGGCCTCCGCAACCCAGATAGTCACTGACCAGCTGTTTGCTGATGCAGCGACGTATTCTCGAAGAATCGTAGTTCCTATTACCGATGTGGGGCCTGAAATCGCAGCCAATAATGCAACCAATTCCACAGCATTGACAATTTACGACATTCAGGATCGTGACAACGCCAGCGGTAGTTTGCGTCCTGCAGACTTCAACTTCGGCTCATCTGTCAGAATAATAGGTTTTGCAGAATTTGAATTGATCGATCGCGATGACGATGAACATGGATATGACCGAGAAGGCATGAACATTGAAGACGGCGCTGGAGGTGATCTCGGCACCTATCAGACAGGTCAGATCCGCGGTAGATTTATGCGGTATATAGTCGACCCGCGTGAGGTTGCAGCCCTTCTTGACAGCTATACGCCTTAATTTTGCACAATTTATCCGGGAGTTGTTTCGCTTACCAGTGGAGCAACTCCTTTTTTTTAACCTTTTCCCCAGCTGACATTGGAATGACAAAAAGCATAAAATTTACCATATGATTTTTTCTCAAAACTCTAAAATTCTGATTTTTTCTTTAATTTTTTTTAAGATATTTGTGTCTGGAGATCTTTTTTCACAAAACAGCAACGTCAACGTTGCGCAAAGTGTGATAGGGCAAACAATCCTTAAAGAAGAAATTGCCAAACATGAGGATAAAAAAGCTGAAAGCAATCCCTCGGAAGCTGTTCAAGAAGATTACTCTGCTTTAAACATGGGTATAATACCCATAGGCATTCCTCATGGCGTAACCAAAGATTTAAACCCATTAAAATACTCATGTGATCTATTTATAGAAGAAGAGTGCTTTATTGAGGGAAGAGAATACATCATCAAACTTGGTCATGGAAAACCATTTGGAATTAAATTTTCATCCCCGGAGGAACTGATTCTCATACCAATGGGAAGAGCCGACCAGAAAGAGGATGGTTTCCTGAAAGCTTATGGTGCTGCCTTCTGGTGCCTGCGCATCGAAGATGGCGTTGACATTGGTTTTGTGCCAGTATATTGGCTTCTCGGCTACCGCGGCGGTTCTTTTTTGCTGCCATATCACGCCGATGTAGTCAAGAAACTGAACTCTCTGAAAGTTAATTACAATACCATTACAGGGTCTGACAATATTCAGGCCATATTTGACCTGGTTAACCCGAATGTTCTCGAACTGGTTAACCGCCCGCGCATTGCGGTTTACTCTTCTCAGGATGAAATAGATCCGGTTGAAGAAGTCCTGCAGGCAGCGCAGATACCTTATGGCGAATACAGCCTCCCATCCGGATGGCAGCGTAATGATAATTACAGAACCTCTTCAAATGCCCATATTTACGATGATGAAATTCTTAACGGCGTTCTCAACGACTACCACTGGGTTCACCTGCACCACGAAGACTTCACCGGTTTCAACGGCGGCTGCGGCGACTATACCAATACCTGCGAATACTTTCTCTCAAGCCGGCGACTTGGCTCAACCAGCGACTCGACCAACCGCGCAAAAGTCAAAAATCGTATGTGTTCATACTGCAGTCAGTATTACAAAAGCACTTACGACTTTGATTTTTCCAAAAATACCTACAATGACACCGCCAAAAAGAATATCTGGACAAACAATTACGACGGCGTTGTCGCCAACTGTAAGTTCAAAAATACCCGCTGTGCCGAAAGAAAAGGCGTGGGCGGCACCTTCTGGCGGAATGATGCCAGCGTTACCATGTGCGGTTCGAGCGACTACCCGCAGTGCCGAGACTATCAGCGTCTCATCGACATCGCGAACGCCCATGGTTTTACCAGCGACGCGGGCTCTGAACCCAAGCCCCAGACTTTCGTCAGCACAGGTGACAACGGACCGGGTATGGCTGCAAATCAGGCTGGCTGGTTTGACAAGGCCAATAAGGTTCAGAAAATGAAATTCGAGGTCGCCAGAAAAATCCGCAATCATGTTGAAGTCGGTGGCTTTCTCTTCGCTCAGTGTTTCGCACCCGAAACACTAGATATCGCCCTGTGGCAGGCTGGAATTCACGACGGCAGAGACCCGGTCGAAGCTTTTTCTGAATGTTTTGCCTTCACCGGCTTTGAATACCGCCGCTTCCCGCTGAAATACGGGCCCAGCTATTATTCAACCATAAATGTGCTGATCGATTCAGGCACCAACGTGCCATTCAATCTTCTCGCACCCCTCGACGCACGCTGTCAGAATCACGGTCAGTGGCCCGACACCGGTACCGGCCACACCAGCGTATTCGACCACAGCTGCATAAACCACGGCGACAACTGCACCGTACTGGGCAATCGCAGAAACTATGAAAATCAGGCAAAATACCTCAAAGGGAAACGCGAAAAAGGTGAATTCACTTTCCTGGGCGGTCACTGGCACAAGAATACCGAAAGCATGCGCCTGGTTCTTAACAACATTCTTCTCGGCTCGCTCGTGGAAAAAACCGTTAACGGCGAAATCACTCCGCCCGAAGTCGTCGGCAAAAACAAAAACAACTACGGACCGCTTGACCCGGACAACAGTCTCAGTGGCGGTGCCGATGATTACCGTGACCGCTTTAAATTCGGCGTGAATATTCCGATCGAAGTCAACGACCGCCTGGTTACTGAATCGGGCAATATGCGTGGTCCGACTGACGAAGCTGTCAGTTTCCGCATCAACGGCGATGCCGATTTTACTCCGAACCGCAGAATTATCGTGCCGATCACCGACATCGGCCCGGAAATCGGCGTGAACAACCCCAAAAATGCCGGCATCGACACGATCTACGACCTGCAGGGCCAGGATCATCCGAACGGAGTCTACAAGCCTGAACAGTATGACTTTGGTTCTTCAGTTCGCGTAATCGGCTTTGCCGAGTTCGAAGTGCTCGATCCGAGCGAATATACCCGCGACGAAAAAGATGGCCTGACTTACGAATCGGGTGACGCCGGTGACCTTGGGCCATACCAGCCAGGTCAGGTGCGCGGTAAATTCATCAGATACATAGTTAACCCCTTTGAAATACAGGAACTGCTCTATTAAGACACCCACATGACAAAAAGCCCCAGGCGTAATGCCTGGGGCTTTTTGCTGTCATTTTATGAATCAGTCGGTCAGAGCGATCATTTCTATTTCTACCAGGCAGTCGAGCGGCAGTTTGGCAACCTGAACGCATGAGCGTGCCGGTGGTTCGCTTTTGAACCGGGCACCGTAGATTTCGTTAACTTTGGCAAAGTTGCCGAGATCTTTTAAAAAGATGGTCGCCTTGACCACCTTAGAGAAATCAGAACCGGCGGCTTTGAGAACCGCTTCCAGATTCTTCATTACCTGTTCGGCCTGCCCTTCGATATCGCTGGCTTCAATTTTGCCGGTTTCGGGCACTATCGGCACCTGCCCCGAAGTGAAAACCATACCGTTGATTTTGATGGCCTGTGAATAGGGTCCGATGGCGGCCGGAGCTTTATCGGTAGAAATAACTTTTCTGGTCATTTGACTCTCCTTACATTCAGTTGCCAGAAATCTACCAGAGAAGTTCGGCAAGGTCAAACTTGCCAAATTGGCAATCATGGTTATTATTTTGGCGAAAGCTGACGATAAACGCTCAAAGCTTGTCGTTCATGTGAACGGCAGCATTGAAATTTTGCCCCGAAACGATGTACAATCAGCTGGAACGACAAAAGGAGATAACCATGAACATTACAGCAAAACGACTGGTATTTGCAGCTTTGCTGGCGGCACTGTTCACCGCATCGCCCCACCCCGCGGCCGCAGTCCAGGAAATCAAGGAAACCACAATGCTTTCACAGTTTCTTGGTGAAAACTTTGGTTATCTCAAGAAGATCCTCAAGCACACACACGAAATGCAGCATCAGGCAAGGCCCTTCACCGTGAAGCGCCACCGCGAAAGATTTCGCTTCGAGCCGGGTGACAAACACCCCCGCGAAATAATGGTTCTTGCCCGCAAAATTTCGGCGCGTTTCAAAATGATCAATGGTCTTCTCTATCACACCGAGATCCCCAACCGTCTGCTGCTGCACAAACAGACCCTTGAAACGGTCGAAAGCATGGTTACTTTCAGCAAAAGAG
>JAKQQP010000254.1 GCA_029564115.1 Candidatus Rifleibacteriota bacterium
GGCCGGCGCTCTTGTCGTGCTGGCAACTTTCTACTGTCTGGCAAAAGTGGCAGAGTGGGGCGCCACGCTCAAACTCAGCCCTGAAATCACGGATAAGGCCCGCCTCAACCCGGCGATGACCGAATGGATGTCTTCGGCGCCAATTATCGGCATATTCGTGCTGCTCGGTCTTGCATTCTCGATGCCAGGGCAAATCGATGCCAGCCCGGGCATGCTGACGATGGTCTGTTTCATGGCAATTGCCATCGCCCTGAGCCGCCGGCTCAAATTTGAATACATGGGCGCAATTACCCTGCTGACCGCAGGTTTCGCGCAGGCTTTCTGGGCACTGCGGCCGGATCTGGCGTCTGCCGGGCAGCCATTCATCTCTATGCTCTGGTCAGGCGGGCTGTATATCGCTTCGCTGATACTGCCATTCGTTCTCTTCAAAGACTTTGCCGTTTCGCGCCGTATCTGGATGAGCTGGTCGATCTTCGAACTCGCTCAGGCGCTTTTCTTTGTCTATGCCGCAGATAAAATGTGGCCGCGCGAAATTTCAGGCTGGATACCGGTCATTCTCGCCTGTCTCAAGTTCCCGACTGTTTCGGCGCTTGTTGCACAACTGGCCGGCCGTGCCGAACGCAACAGCATTCTCGCCTGCCATGGCGGTGTGCTGCTGTTCTATATTTCTCTGACCCCGTTCCTGCTTCTGGAAACAGGCTGGCTTGGCCTTGTGCTGGTTCTTGAGTCGGTGGGCCTGCTCTGGCTCAATCATCGCGTCGAGCACAACGGACTGCGTCGCGTCGCCGCGGTTATGGCTCCGGTCGGTCTCTATCTGCTTCTCTCATGGCTGCCGCAGATGAAAGGGCCCGAAAGCATCATCATTCTGAACCCGGCGGTTATTTCGGTTCTAGTGGCGGTGATCGCTATGTTTGGCGCAGTGCGCCTTGCCCCGCACCCTGATGATCGTCTCTGGAAGTGGAACATCACCAACTACTTCACCTGGATTGCCGTTCTTACAGGTTTTTATTTCGTTAACCTGGTAGTGGCTGATATCTTTACCGGCTCACACGTGACCACCGGTTCTACCATCCGCTTTATTCCTCTGGCTGGCGACATTCTCCACCGCATTGTTTATACAACTCTGTGGGCACTGTTTGGCGCCATACTCTGGAAACGCCAGGACCTGCACATTGCGGTGCGCGTTTTTGGCCTGATTCTGCTCTGCATTGGCGTTCTCTGGCTGATAATGTTCCCGTTCAGTTATGGTTATGCCGTCGCCGCCATGGCGCCGCTGTTCAATATCGGACTGCTGGCTTATCTGCCAATTATGCTGATTCTGCTGTATCTCTTCATGAGCGAACCATGGGGCGAAACCTCGATCAGCATCAAGAACTTTTTCCTGGCCATGCTTCTGATCACCGGTTTCCTTGCTCTCAAGGTTATCAAGGCGACGATTTTCCAGGCAGGTCAGCCTCTCGACCTGTTTCAGGCCAAAACGGCATCGATGGCGGTGGCTTCGGCGGCTGGCTGGATCATCTACGGTCTGGCGATGCTTGTCTGGCCCAAACGCCTCGATCGCCCGTTCAGAATCGCCGGTCTGATTCTGATGTCTCTGGGGTTGTTGCGCACTATGCTGTTCCCATTCCGATTTGCCGACGACTTTGGTGCCATGACGCCATTGATGAATAGACCCACACTGCTGTTTGCCTTTGCCATCGGCGTGCTGATCTGGCTGACCCGCCGCCGTCAGGATGCAACCTGGCCGCTGCAGTCGGTTGATTCGCAACCGCTCTTCGCGACGATGCTGGCTGTGATGGTTTTTTATGTTCTGAATGTTGAAATCGCCAGTGTTTTCGGTCACAGGGAAAGGACCTTCAGCCTGTTGACCCGTGGCAGCCTGGCACATCAGCTTGGCTATAGCCTTGGCTGGCTGATCTATGCGATTGGTTTGCTTGCTTCGGGCATAAGATGGAATCAGGTGCGAGCCCGTCAGGCAGCTCTGATTCTGATTCTGGTCACTTCTGCCAAAATCTTTCTGAAAGATCTCTGGGATCTCGGGCAGCTCTACCGGGTCGCTTCGTTCATCGGCCTGGCAGCTGTTCTGATGCTGGTTTCATATCTGTATCAGCGCTTTCTTGCCAAATCGGGGGGTAATGCCAATGAAAAGTAATAAAAATATTATTGTGCTTGTCGTTGCGATGCTGGCCATGGCAACCATTGCTTCAGCTCAGGGCTGGCTGACCAGGGCAGCGATTCAGATTGCCAGTCCGGGGTACAGGAAGGCGGTTCTGCCGCCGGAACTGCATAGAGTTCCGGCTGAGGTTGGCACTTTGGGTAATCTCGACATCGCGGTTGTCGGGCCCGACGGCAAATTTCGCGCCTGCGATCTGTTTATGCGCACCGCCGGCCGATACGAAGCGATTGCGGTTGCTGCCGAGAAAGTCACTTTGCTCGATGACCGCCGTATTCTATGGGAAGGCGCACTGAAACCCGATTTGCTTTACAGCTCCATCAGAGTCGTTCTTAACGGTGGAAGTTTTACCGGAAAAGCTGATTTTGAAGCCTTATCCGGCGAAACCTGGCAGATGCTTGCTACCGGAACTGCTCTCATGCCGCAGAATGGCGAAACAGCCGCGGAAATCAGGTTTCCTGAAGCAAAATTTGCCAGAGTCAGATGTTACTTTACCGGTTTCGACGAATATTTCAAGCAGACCCCGGTTTTTGTGCAGTCGGTAAATTTGACCGGCCGCAAGCCTGGAACCGATTTTGAATACAGAGTTCTGCAACCCGAATTTGAACAGAGCGAAATCGAACAGGGCGTTGAAACCCGTGTATTTATGCCTGGTTCAGGTCTGCGCATCGAGTCGATCGAAATTCAGACTTCAGCGCAGTTCAAGGGACAATGGCAGGTTGGCCGCGAAGAAATCAAGCTTGGCCGTCGTGAGTTTGTTCCGGTCAGCGAGGGCAGCAACCAGGCGATCTCCGGCGAAGAGAAAACTCTCAAAATAAATTACCAGAAGGTCTGGGGCAACAGGGCTCTGCTGCTGCGCATGACTTCTGATTCGTATTTTGGCAGCATCGAACAGGTAAGGGTTAAGGTGAGACTGCCGAGTATTCAGTTCGTTGCCGACCAGCCCGGTCAATATGCTCTCGAAACCGGGCACCAGAGAGAAAATCGCGTTCTCGATGAGCCGGTCGAAGACAAGTCAGCAGTCAGTGAAACGATTGTTTTCGAAAAGTCTGAAGAAAACATAAGTCTGCAGGCTGAAAGCATGCTTAAAACCTTTACCCCGAAAGGGGCCCCGTTTAATGCTGACGGTTACAGGTGGCAGGCCGGCTTTAAAGTTCCTGCCACCGGCTTTTTTCAACTGGTGACCAATGAAAAAATAAGCCTCGACCAGGCCCCGGCCGCGTTGAGAATTGTCAAAGATGGTTTTCAGATTCCGTATTTTCTGGGTGGCACAGAATTGCGCGAACTTGAAATCAAAGCCGATGCTGAATATGACCAGGCCGGCAACCGCACGCTTTTTATCATCAGACTGCCCGAGAAACTGAAGAAGCCGACGGCACTAAAATTCAAGGCGCGTGGCATTTTTACCAGAAAACTGAAATTCGAAAAACATGAACTTGGGCAGATCAGCTGGCAGTATTGGCGTGAAGCCAACTGGGTCAATAATACCGATTCTGAGAGCGAGTTTCAGTTGAGTCTTGCTGATTTTCCGGCCGATCAGAAGGAAATCCGGCTGACCGTGGAGCACGGCAGCAACCAGAAGCTTGAAATTGCCGGTTTTAAAGGCCTTTACCCAGCTTTCGATCTTTTCTTCGTCGCGGGTGAAGCAGGTGACTACAGCCTTGTTGGCGGTAACGCCGCTGCGGTTGCGCCGGTTTATGATCTCGCGATGATCGAAAGAAAGCTCAGCGAGCTGGCTCCTGAAAAAATCAGACTTGAAAGCATCGAGTTCATTGCTTCCGGAACGGTTGCCGCTTCGGGCGAACCAGTGGTCGAGCAGGGGGCTCCTTTCAGTGATGCCGGTTACAGCTGGGTGGCAACTTTTTCGGCCCCGGTCGCCGGGTTTTATCAGCTGGCACTCAATCTTAAAGCAGCTCTTGACAGTAACCCCGATGGCATCAGACTGGTGCGCAACGGGCTGCAGGTGCCGTATTTCCCGGGGCAGACCTCTGAATCGTCTATCGATCTGAAATTTACTTCTGAATACAGTCGTGAAAGCAATACAACAGTAATCAATATTGAATTACCGGCAGCTTCAAAGCAATGGAACAACATCGAGTTTACTGCCGGCGGCGTTTTCAGCCGCAACTTGAACCTTGAAATCAGAAAACCCGGCAAGCTCGGCTGGAAAACCTTTACAACCAGCACCTGGAAAAATGCCAATGACAACGCCGGAAAGCACCGGATCAGTCTCAATGGCCTGCCCGAAGGCGAGACCGAGCTGCGCCTGTCTATACCTCATGGCGATAACAGCCCGATACAGGTCGCTTCGGTAAAAGGGCTCTATACCAGCCGAACTTTGCTGTTTCTTGCCAACGAGCCCGGCGATTACCATGTTTATGGCGGGAACCCCGCAGCGAAAGCGCCACGCTACGATCTGGCCATGATCAGCGATTCACTGCTCACTCGCGAACCCCAGAAGATTCAGCTCGGCGAGCCGGCCTCGCACAGCGGAGCCAGTCAGGTCAAAAAGCAGGTTGAAGAAGCTTTCAGTGATCGCGGCTGGGGCATTTATGCAATTCTCGGTCTGGTTACCGCGATTCTGCTGGTGCTGATCGTGCGCCTTTTCCCGGAAGAAAAGAAGGCTGAAGCTGCCACCGATGCAAAACCGGAAAACAAAGAATAGCCACAGATAAAACGATCGGCCACGGATAGACACTGATAAACGCGGATAAAAACGGCTGAGTCAAATTTTCAGACGCAATAAAAAAGCCCCCGGCAATGCCGGGGGCTTTTTTATTGCGATCAGAAAATATCTGGCAGGTGGCTGTTGTCTTTGCGGCGCTGTGGCTGGCGCTGTTCGTTACGGGTTTCATTGCGCTGCTGATTGTTGCGGTTCCCGGTGGTCGTGGTTTCGCGCTGGGCGGGTCTTTCAGAAGTGCGGTGGGTCTGGTGAGTGGTTGTGGCGGTTCTGTGACCGGCAGTCTGGTGTCTGGTCGGTTCGCCGGCGGTCGTAGTTCTTCTGGTTTCGTGCTGCCGGGTTGTGGGTTTTTCGGTAACTCTTGCGTGGTTACTGGTGCTGGCAGTTCTGGTTGTTGTCGGAGTGCCATTGCGGCGAGCCTGTTTTTCGGCGGCTCTGGCGCGGCAGGCTGATTTGAAGGCACGTATTTCGGCAATGCGCTGTGCCAGAGGGACTTCGAGAGCTTCGGCCGGTTTTGAATTGTAATCGAAGTTTTCGAGTTTTACCTGTTCGATGCGGGTTTTGATGGTGCGTTCGATCTGGCAGAAGTCGTGCAGCTCATCGGCTGAAACCAGGGTGTAAGAGTAGCCGGTCATATTGGCGCGGGCGGTGCGGCCGGCGCGGTGCACGTAATCTTCGACGACGTGCGGCACATCGAAGTTGATGACATGCGAAACGGCTTCGACATCGATGCCGCGTGAAGCGATATCGGTGGCGACGAGAACTCTGACTTTGCCGTTGCGGAAATCTTCGAGAGCTTTGGTGCGCTGCAGCTGGCTGCGGTTGCCGTTGATGAAATCGGTCGGCACATTCTGGCGGTCAAGGAACTGGGCCAGTCTTTTGGCGCGGTGTTTGGTGCGGGTGAAGATAATGGCGCTGCGGATCTGGTGCTGGTCGATGATGTTGATCAGCAGTTCCTGTTTGAGGTTGTCGTTGACTCTGAAAGCTCTGTGTTCGATGCCGGTTGCAGTGATCTGCGGGCGTTCGATATCGACCGAAACCGGTTTGTTGAGCATATCTTTTGAAAGGGCAACAATCGGAGCCGGCAGAGTGGCAGAGAAGAAAAGGGTCTGGCGGCTGGTCGGGGCCGGCAGGGCTTTGAGAACGCGGCGGATATCGGGCAGGAAACCCATGTCGAGCATACGGTCAGCTTCGTCGAGAACGAGATATTCGAGGTGGGGGAGCTTGCCGTAGCTCTGGTTGAAATGGTCGAGAAGACGGCCGGGGCAGGCGACCATGATGTCTACCTGCTGTCGGAAAGCGGTTTCCTGAGGCAGCATGCTGACGCCGCCGAATACAGGGGCGCAACTGAGGTCAGTGCACTGAGCCAGATCATTGAAATGCTGGCAGATCTGGGCGGCGAGTTCGCGGGTCGGGGTGAGAATCAGCGCGCGGGTGCGGGCGGTAATGCGGCCGGTAGTTCTTTTTTCGGCTTCGCGGCTGTTGATGATGCGGTGCATGATCGGCAGCAGAAAAGCTGCGGTTTTGCCGCTGCCGGTCTGTGAACTGGCCAGCAGATCGTGACCGGCGATACCGGCCGGAATGGTTTTCTGCTGAATCGGGGTCGGGGTGGTGAAACCGTTGCGGGCGATGCCCTTCTGAAGGTCGGGGTGCAGAGTGGCGAAAACCGAACCGGTTGTTTGCTCAGTCTGAGCCTGCGTCACGATTGTGTCGGGCGCAGTTTCAGTGATGCTGTGGTGGTCGGTTCTGGTATTGTTTTCGATATGGTGGGCAATGGTTTTTGTGTGGTTCTGGTGGTTTGTCATGTTGCTGTTTTCAGTATTGTGGGCAGTGGTTCTGCTATGATTGCGGTGGTTGGTATGAGTATCTTTTTCAGTGTTGCGGTGAGTAGTTCTGGTGTTGTTTTCGATATTGTGAGTGGTGGTTCTTTCGTGATGATTCCGGCTGGTTCTGGTTTCATTTTCGGTGGTGTGAGCGGTGTTTTCGTTCTGCCGGGTTCTGGTTTCAGTATGCTTGTTAATGGTAATTGTTCTTTCTTTGGTGTTGGTGGTTTCGGGATTCTGATTCAATTCAGAATTGTGATTGTGACTTTTTTCACGGGTAGCGGTGGTGCGACTAAAATGAGTAGGCATGAAATATCCATTTCTTTTTCGGTGGAGGCAGGGCTCAAAACCGATTATGCCGGCTGAGCGAAGGGGCTTGGTTAATCCGCCGGAAAAAAACCGCCCACTGTTTGACCGCTAAACTGCGGTAATATTCTGCAAGTATAACAGAATTTTTTGATATTGGCAAATATCCTGCCGATGATTAATTGATCAGGGTTCCTGCGGAGTGTAGGAATTTTTTCCAAGTATTTGAGCTGCCTCTTCATTTGACAGTTTCATTCTGGGAACCCAATTTGCTGGTTTGCGTGCGATCAGCAGCCATGAATCTTTTAAACCATCGAAGACATCGGTAATTTTAAGATAAAGCGGTCGCAGAAAAAGCGGGACTTTGGCGAGCATGTGATCGCAGCCATGCACTGAGATCAGCTGCAGACCCAGAAACTTTGTAAGAAGAACCAGGTCACTGTGGACATATTCTCTTACATGGCCGCGCCATTCTCCCGGATACCAGTAGTATCCTCCGTAATCCGGGAGATTTGTTCTGCCGCGGAGAACATCAATACGTTTGCGTATGTTAACCGCGTTTGGAACCGTAATGAAAAGAAGGCCATCTTCCTTGAGGAACTGGAGCAGGAGAACGAGCAGCTCGCGCGGGGAATTGTGAAGATGTTCAAGAACATCATGCAGCATGATCATGTCAAATTCTGACTTTTCATATTGCAGATTCTGATTTTCGAGTAGAGTGAAATTTATATTAATCCGCTGGCAAAGGCTTTGATCTTTTCACGGTTGCCCGGGAGCTTGTGCCAGTCATCCTGAAGGTCGTCGCAGGCGGAGCATTGATACCCAAGTAACTGCAGAACTGCGGTTTTGTCACAGGGGCCGGCACCAAAATCCAGGATTCTGCTGCCCGCCGGCAGATGTTTTTTTACAGTTGCTGCTATGTTCGAATATGGACCATGTTTTCCGTCATCTTCAGCCAGATAATTATGAAACGGGAACCGTTCTCTCAGCTGCTGAATGGCCGAACTGATGTCATTGCACTGGTAAGTCATGGTTTCAGTCTTTCTGATAGGTTGGGGGAGTAATGCATTCTGAAAATCCAGAGCCTGTCAGCCTGCGGTGTCTAAGCGCCCGGATCAGCAATTCCCAGAAGTTGCCGATTTTAAATTTCAGCAGACTGAATACTTTTCGGAATCTTGAGACTTTCAGATTCATCCTGTCGATAATTTTATAGTTTTCATTCAACCCGGGCTGGCCCTCGTTCTGACTGAGCTGTTTTCCATGAAGTCTGAAAGCGCCAACGGTCGGACCGGAGATTTTTTTCATCTGCGCTCCTGAGATGGCGACCCTGAGAAGAAAATCGAAGTCGGCTGAATATCTGTAGGTCGTATCGAAGCCCTTGAGTTTTTCCCAGAGAGTTTTTCGAAAAAATGTGCCGATCGGTGAAATGGCGCAAATATAAGAGGTGGCGAGCGGAACAATCTCTTTCGGGCCGGGGAAACTGTAACTGTGCAGGAATCTGCCGGTAAAATCGATAAAATCGACGTCGCCATATATGAGGTCTGTTGTTGCTTCAATTTTTCCAAGTTCTTTGAGGAGAATATCAGAAAAAACGATGTCATCGGCATTGAGATAAGCGACCCATTCAGTGGATGCGGCAGCGATACCGGCATTGATTGCTGCATACATGCTTCCGCGTGGTGTTGTCAGCAGTTGGTCATACAGGCCTGCTGCAGCTTCCAGTGTTCCATCGTCGGAAAAGCTGTCGACAATGATGATGCTGGCGCCCGCATCACGCAGAGGAGCCAGAGATTCAAGGGTGGTTCTGATCGTTCTTTTTACGTTCAGTGTGGGCACTACAACTGTCAGACTGAGTGGCTCATTAACCATGGTTCTGCGTGTTTCCCCCGGATATAAACCATTTTAACAGCTTCGGGTTCTTTTTAATGCGGCTGAAAATCTTTTTAATGATCATCGTGGGATCGGCAATCAATTTGCGCAACATCATGCGAAAATAGCGTTTTTTGAGTATTACAAAGGCCTGGTTCTGATAGTGCAGCAACATTTTTTCCCATGTGGGCTGCGCAATGTCAGAAAAATTCATATGCAGGCTTCCCTGATGCAACTCACTCCAGTCCAGTTTTTCCGGGTTGAGTTTGCCGCTGTTTACCAGATCTTTGTAGAGAGCGGTTCCGGGAAGGGGGGTCGCTATATTGATCTGAAAAGAATCGAGGGGCAGCTGGCGGATCAGATTGACTGTCTGCTGCATATCTTCAGAGGTTTCCCATGGAAAGCCTATTATAAAGAAGCCCATCGCCAGAAGATCATATTTTTTGAACAGTCTCAGGGCATTTTCGACCTGAGATATCTCAAGATTTTTGCGAATGGCCTTAAGAGTTCTGGGAGAACCGGTTTCAATGCCTATATAAACCTGAGTACAGCCACTTTCTTTCATTAACTTGACCAGATCGTCGTCGAGAGTGTCGACGCGCGTAACGCAGGTCCATTTAACCTTTTCGGCTGCCAGTGCATGGCACATCTGTTCCATTCTTGTGCGCTTCAGAGAGAAGGTATCATCTTCGAAGCAGAAGTGCGTTATGCCATATTTTTCTTTTACAGTGCGGATTTCATGCATGACGTTTTCAATGCTGCGAAATCTGACCTGATGATCTGTGGCGCAGTAAACACACTGAAATGGGCAGCCTCTGGCCGTCAAAAGCGACCAGGTGAAGATATCTGCGTCCTGACCATTTTCAAAACCATATCTGGAAATGGAAGACTCGACGATGGGAATCGGGAAACTGTCGATTTCTGCAATTTTGCTTCTGGGGCTGGTAATTGTAAATTCCCCGGAAGGTTTTAGAAATGCGATGCCCTGAACCTTTTCGGGAGTCGAAAGATTCTTTAAAAGATCGCAGAAAGTCTGCTCGCCATCTCCGATGACCACAAAGTCAGCATTTGACTGAACCAGGCTGAGTTCTGGAAGCGCAGAGGGGTGCCGGCCGCCAATAACGTATTTTATGCCGGGTTTTATGCTGCGCGCGACCTTGATCAGCTGGCAGGCAGCCGGAAAAGTTGCTGTCATCGAGCTGATACCAATAAGGTCGGGGTCAGCCTTTCTGATGACTTCTTCGATATCTTTCCAGATCGGGTCGTTCAGGTCGAACAGCCGGCGCCGGTATTCATTATGCCCTGAGGTGAAAAGGTCATTTGCCATGGAAGGAACAAGCCCGGCTGCGTAATCTGCGTTGTATACTTCAATTTCGATATCAGGCAGATACTGTTTTACAGATGCGGCAATATAATTGAGAGCTATGGGCGGCGAAGCCAGGCATGAGCCAAAGAAGCGCAGCCATGGTGGGTGGATAAGCAGAACTTTCAATTTAATATTCCTTTCACGGATAATCCAAGCGATTTGTCACTTATGGCAAATTCTAAGATAATACGCTTTTACTTACTTATTTCAATAGTTTCGCAGACAATCTGCTCGTAAGACCTGGCAAATTCAAGAGTTTTCTGTTCGAGCTTCTCGAGCAGATCCGTCTCGTTTTTTACCGCAGAGACAGGCCTGGTGTCGAGCATGGTCTGCAGCATTATTCTTGAGAGTTCTTCTGAGTCTAACGGCGGGAAATATACTGCCAGCGGATGGTTCTGCTCTCGATGAACCGGGATATCAGACAGAATCATGTTTTTTCCGATGCTTTTGCATTCTTCAACTGTGCTGCTCCATCCTTCAAACAATGAAGGATTGATTACCGCCATCGATCGTTTCATCAGAATAAAAACTTCTTCGTAATCAATCAAACCAAGAATTTTGATGTTCAAATGTAAATCAGACACCATTTTCTGAAGTTCTTCAATATGAGCCTGATTTCTGCATTCAACCTTGGCACCGCTGCATACGAGCATAATTTCATGCCCTTTATCCTTGAGCAGTTTTATTGCCTCAAAGACAGTCCGGTGATTTTTATGTTTCCAGAACTGGTTGGGGATGAAGAAATACCTCTCTCTGATGCCGTGTTTTTCAAGAATTTCTGCTTCTTTCTCCGGGGTATTTCTGAACAACCTGCGGTCAGGCTGGGCAACGAAGTGCAGAACCCGCACTTTGTCTGAATAATCGGCAAATGCGCTGCGAAAGTCTTTAAAGGCGTCGTTGCTGCTGAGAATGACCGTGTCGCTTTTTCTGGCGACAGTGAGAAACTGATGGTTTCTAAATTCTATTTCAGCTGGCGAGAACAGCTGAGGCAGGTGCAAATGCTGAAAATCAGGGATCCAGTTGATAATTTTCGCTTTTTTCAGGCCGAGAACCATGGAGTGCGAAAAAACGTCGATTTTATATTTTTTCAGGGCGAATTCAAGAAAAGCATCTGACCTGAAAATATGTTTTGTCGCTTTCCAGAGCCAGTATAAAGGCGAGTTACGGTCAAAAAGAGGTAAAGTGATTACCTCGGCATAGGGCTTGAAAAAATTATGAAGTTCACTGCCTGCAGAATGACCGATAAAAACTATCGGGTGAATTCTTTTACCCGGCATTGCAGAGATTGCGAACAGCAGATTGCGCAGATAATTGAGCCCGCCCATCCAGTTTGCATCGCAATTAAGAATGAATCCGACCCTGATCATTTTATTATGCATTGTTTATACCAGTTTACGTATGATTTCAGGCCCTTTTCCAGAGATGTTTCCGGTTTCCAGCCAAGGCTCAGTGCTTCTGACATTGCCGCGTGGTAATGTTGTGGATCACCGGGTCGAGTCTGCTGGTTAAAGCGGATTTCGACTCCAGGCTTCAACAGCCCGGCAAGCAGGGTAAGAATTTCTCTAACCGAATGTGCCGTGCCAGAGCCGCCGTTGATGATAAGGTTTTTCTGACTGCATGTTCCAACTTTTAATAGAAGGCTTACGGCATCGCTGATGTGAAGAAAATCTCTCGTTTCTTCGCCTGTACCCCAGAATTCGACATGCTTTTCGCCGGAGCTGATTTTTTTGCAGGCATCCCAGAGCAGCTGCTTCTGCAGCCCATTGCCAAAAAGCGAGAAGAAGCGGATTATTGAGATATCCAGGCCAAATCTTTCTCTGTAATTCTGACACAGCTCTTCTGCAATTTTTTTATGCAGACCGTAGGTTGAAACTGGTTTGAAAGGAGCTGCGGGCTGGATAGGATGTTTTCCGAGAGAGCCGTGAACAGCCGGGCTGGATGGATAGATGAGCCTTGCAGCCGGGGCCACAACTCTCATGTATTCAAGCACCGCTGCAGTACTCAATACCGATTTGCGGAAATCTTCAAAGGGGTACGCGTCGGCAAACGCAACGGCCCCGCCTCCGCCACAGTGAATTATTAAATCCGGTATTTTTTCTACGGATTTAAGCAGTTCAAAGGAAATTTCACCGTCAACCCAGCTGGAAAAACCATAAGATTGATATTCATCGGTCTTCCAGCTGCTTCTGCCTATGCCGGTGACATAAAAACCGGCGTTTTTGAAAAAAAGCGCGATGTTTCTTCCGAGAAAGCCATATCCACCGGTTACAAGTAGGTTCTTCATTTTTTTGCCTGCATTGTGGAAATAATCTGCTGCATGTCAGAAACTGTTTTTGATGGAGACTTCAGCAGTTTCCAGAGCCCGGAGTTTCGCATGATTTTTTCAAAGAGAAAAATGTTTCTGGATACCGGCTTTCTGGAAAAAATATGAATATTTTTTCCGTTGCTCTGAAGATGGATGCCATATTTACCTGCCAGCCATGCAAGAGTCTTTGTGGTGTAAAATGATATGTGCTGCCCGTGTTCAAGACAGTAATACCACCACGATTCAGGCTTCGGTGCCGGGGATGGGCGCAGTTCAGTAGAAAAGAGAATAAAATCAGAAACCTGCAGCATGGTTTCAAGCTCTTTTCCGGGGTCAAGGAAGTGCTCAAAATTTTCGAAGGCGGTGACTGCCGCATAACGGCTGTTCATGTTTGCTTCGAAGCCTTTTGCGAAAAGATTTTGCGCATACTTGTCATGCCAGTGGAAGTCGAACCCATAATCCCGCATCAGCCTTGTGAAAATTCCGTAGCCGCCGCCAAAATCAAGAAAAGACGACTTTCTGTCGCAGCAGAATCTGATTATTGAAGTCGTCATGCTCGCAAGAAATATGTTTCTGCTGAGAATGCCTGTGTCGGAGCAGCTTATGGCAGAAGAATACGCTTCTTCAAGCCAGAATGGGTCATCTGTCTGCATAAATTCGCAGACCGGGCAGATATGATAACCGATCTCATGGCGATCGAGAATTACTGCCCGATGTATCGGACTGGTATCAGCTGAGCATATACGGCATTTCATGGTAGATCACCAAATGTTGAAGATCCGGCCGGAATCGGCATCACAGGAGCGGGGCAGTTCTTCTGCAGCACGGTAAGGTATTCATCTTCTGACGGCATCAGAGATTCGACCTTCTGTTTTTCGTTTTCATCTTTTATTCTGACCCAGGCTTTCCGGTCGAAACAGTAGCGTTTAATAACCCGGCAGGGATTGCCAACCGCAACGCTGAAAGGAGGAATATCTGTGGTGACAACGCTGCCTGCACCAATTACTGATCCATGACCTATTGTAACGCTGCCGAGCACAGTAACGCCGACGCCAATCCATGTGTTAACGCCTATTTTCATGGTGCCGCCGGCAGTTGTACCGGTTGAGACATATGGAAACAGGGGGTTATTGAATTCATGGTTGTTTCCGAGAAAGCGGCAGTCGTTGCTGGTCATGACGTAATCGCCGAAAATAAGCTGGCGGCCGGAAGAGAAAAGGTTTCTTCGGCCAAAGTAGCAGCAATTGCCAATTTTTATCTGGTCAAGGCCTTGAATGCGCTCATTGACATTCAGCCACGAATCTTCGCCAATTACACAATTGTCGCCAATTGCAACATACTGCCAGCCAAAAACCTGTACGCTTCTGTCGATGAAGGTGTTTTTGCCTGTTTTTTTATTTGTCAGCAGCAGTCGGATTTTGCTGCTCAAAAGATTCAGGCGGCAATTCAGGCCGGCAGGCAGCAGACTGCACAGCAGGTTTTTAATTTTTTTGAGGCCTTTGCGGAATTTGCCCGCAACCCCGGGTTTTTTTCTGAGAAAAATTTCATGCAATTTATGCCTGACAGATGGCTCTTCTTCGGCTTTTTCACTGAAAGACCATGAAAATTTTGCAGCCATCTGCTGATTATCTCCGATTGAATCGCAATGTACGCCGGAACCATCGAAGCCAATATTCCGAAGAAGGCTTCGAGCCGGGTACAGCGTCAGACCATTGGTCATAAAAACACAGGCATACCAGTAGATGGCCCAGGAATCTATTTTTCCCTGAAGCTGGAGCTTTATCATCTCGCCGTAGTCGTAAGAATCGTCAAAATTGAACCGGCGCAGAAGTTTCGGGTCATGAAGGATTTGTTCGAGCAGTTGCCTGTCGCGCTTGAAGTATTTCCATTTTTCAGCCCAGGTTCCCCAGCCCCACGAGCTTGTGAGCTGGGTAAAATATGTCGATGGAAACCCATTGGCGTCATTGCTGTGAGAATAACCGCTCAGACTGTAAACTTCGGGGTAACTTGCGTATTTGTTCAGGCCCGCATTCATAAAATTGAGAAAGTCGGGTGTCGTTACCAGATCGTCTTCAAGGACTATTACACGCCCATATCTGGCTATGATGGAGGTCACACCGTCAATGATCGAATTGGCCAGACCCCAGTTTTTGTCACGCTCAATGATTGAGACGGTTTTAAAACCGGTAACCTTGTTGATAATTGCTCTTACTTCTCTTACTCTGGCAACGGCCTGGTCATTTTTGGGGGCGTCACTGAAAATAAAGAGATCGCTCTGGTCTGCCAGATGATTTTTTTTCAGTGCTTCAATTGTTTGCCCGGTGTGGTCGGGACGGTTGTAAACGAACAGAAGAACTGGTGCGACTGTATTATTCACATCCATGACCTCCGGATTATGGCTCGTTCCCAGAGAACCGGGCTTAATTCAGCCCATGAGGATTCGGCATTGGCCCATGAAGAATCGACTCCAGAGGTAATTTTAACAATTTTTTCCCGGAGCTGGGCGTGGTTATCGATCAGCTGACATTCAGAGAAATCTTGCGAGTGAATTATATCATTGAACCACTCTTTGAGAGGACCCTGCATCCAGTTCACGATTGGCGAATTGAACCCGATTTTTGTCTTTCTCCAGGTGATTTCAGGCGGCATGAAAGGCGCCATCGCATCGCGAATCAGCTTTTTTGTAAAGCCGTGGCCAAACTTACTTGAATAAGGCAGCGAATGAACATAGGTCACCAGGCGGTGGTCCATAAAAGGCATTCTGATTTCGACGCCACTGATCATCGAATAGCGATCGTAATTTCTTAGCAGGGTAGGCAGGATGGTCTCGTTAAAAATTATGTAAAGCTGCTGAGAAAAATTATCAAGCCTGGCAAAACCCGGGTGAGCGTGGTCTTGTGACTTTTGTTCTCTGTTAAGCAGTTTTCGCACAAGCTTTCGACCCATAAAATTCAGATAGAGCTTCAGGCGGCCTGTTTTTTCGACCTGCGAAAAGCCGCTTCTGGTTTCAAGGTGGGTGTTCAATATGTCTTTAATTCTTGAAAAGTCAGCTCCTGCATCCCAGAGGGATTCGAGAAGATGCCCGTAGCCGCTGAAAAGTTCGTCGGCACCATGCCCGTCGATGGTTACCGTTACCCCGTGCTCTTTTACGGCTGCGTAAGTCATTATCATCGGTATTGGTGGCGTCAGATAAAGGTCTTCGCAGTAATAGAAGTATTCTTCAAGGCGCTGCCAGTGTTTGACCGGGTCTATGTTGATGAATGTGGCTCCAATGCCAAGATGGTCGGTAACTTTTTTTGCGAAGCCGCTTTCGTCGATAGGAGTGTCGGGAAAACTGGCGACAAAAGCATGTTGCCAGTCCTGGCTGCCTCTTGGATTGGTCGAATTTCTTGCCAGGTGTGCCATGGCAGAAATTGTGGCACTGCTGTCAAGACCACCGCTCAGGGCGGTTCCAATGGGTACGTCCGAGCGCATGCGAAGTTTACAGGCATCGAGAAAGAGTTCTCTGAATTTTTCCACCTGGGCGTCGTAGGTTCTTTCTGGTTCAACGAGGTGGTCGAGTATGTTCCAGTATCTTTGTATGACAAGCTGTTGATTGTAATAATAACCGTAATGGCCGGCAGGGAAGCGCTTTATTCCTTCGATCAGGCATTTTTCGGTGTTTTCATAGGCAAAAACATGCTGCGACATCCATTTAAAATCTTTGCAGGGCTCAATTCGTGGAAGAAAGGGAAAAATCGCTTTCATTTCTGAGGCAAACACGAATCTGTCGCCTATCCGGGCGTAGAAAAGAGGTTTTTTGCCAAAACGGTCTCTCGAAAGAAAGAGTTTTTTCTCGGCTTTATCCCATATGGCGATTGCCCACATGCCATTGAATTTGAGCAGGCAATCCGGTCCCCAGTGGGCAAAAGAGGCCAGAACCACTTCGGTGTCGCTTTCTGAGCGAAAATGGTAACCAAGCTTCTGCAGTTCGCTGCGTATTTCAAGGAAATTATAAATCTCTCCGTTGAAAATGATGTTATAGCGACCATCCAGGTAAGACATGGGCTGGCTGCCACATTCTGAAACGTCGAGAATCGACAGTCGCCGGTGCCCAAGCGAAATATTCGGGTCATGCCATATCCCGGAACCATCGGGACCACGATGTGCAAGGGTGTCCAGAGCCGTTTTAAACAGATTCTGGTCGCATACCGGCAGGGTTCCTAATATTCCGCACATTATTTTTGTTCCTTACGGTCGCTGGTGCGAAGCATCCTGCACCAGTCTCTTGAAAAATACTGTGTTTTCACACTTTGCATGCGGTTCGTAGCCATGCTGCTTTAAAAAAACGGCGACATCGGTTTCAGGCAACCTGGTGAATGCTGTAGAAAGAACTTCCACCAGTATGAAGCGCGGCTGGTATTTCTGCCAGTTATTCGACTGAAGCACTTTTAAATCAAGCCCTTCAACGTCTACCGAGAGAAAATCGATTTTCTGCCCCGGCGGCAGGTGCTGGTCAAGAATTTCGGCCAGAGTGCTGGTTTCCAGGTTCCGCGTGAATTTCAGGCGAAAATTTTTATTGATATAAGTTTCGGCCAGTTCTTTAGAAAAGCTGTTCAATGCAGGCTCTTCAAAGGCGTAATACACCAGTGTCTCGTGCGTGTCTGAAACCGGAATCTCGAGGTTGATGTCGCGGGGGCGAAATCGCTTAAAGAGCTCCATGCTGCCGGGCATGGCATCGACATTTATACCTCGCCAGCCCTGAAGGTAAAAATAATAGGTGTTTGAAAACCTTTTGGGGTGGTGTGCTCCAATATCTACATAAAACCCGGGCCCACCGCTGCCCTCAAAAATTCTTCTGAGAATCATGTCTTCGCCTTCCTGTGAGTATGAACGAAAGGCAAAACCATCGAAATACAGGTTTTTCAGCTCTGCGAGGCGAACTCTAAGCTTTTCTGGCATTAATTTTTTCAGCAGCGTTTTCAGCGAATTAATCACAATTATCTCTTAATGAAGCGATTGAAAATGCGGGCAGATGAAGTTCTGCGGGCTTTGTTCTGAAGTTTCTTGAAAACAGAACTGATGTGGTCCAGGTGTAGTTGTTTATTGGTCCAAAGCCATGAAAATCGACCTGAATCATGTCGAATTTTTGTCGCAGGTAATCGGCGGTATTTTTGAACCAGTCTGAGTTGTCTAGTATGATCATGAAACCTTCGGGGTGTTGTTGATCAAGGTATCGGTCGACCACATGTGCGCATTCCGGTCTGCGATTGGCGTCGATAATTATGACATCGAATTTTTTGCCGCTGATTTCTGCCGGGTTTTCATATCCTGGGCCATCGGCAGAGAATATCAACTGCATGTTGCTTTCAAGCGTTGGCAGAATTTTTTCATACCAAACTCTGTCGTGTTCTACAGATACTACCTTGCCTGCTTTTCGGCTCCAGAAAAAAGAAGAGTTGCCACAACCATATTCAAGCACGCTACGGCCGGTCAAATCAAGGCTTTGCAGATATTCAACCGCCGGATAGGTATACCATGGGATTTTCTGGTTATTTTTATCGATGCAGCACCCTGATTTTATGGTTTTTAGCTGGCCATAATCGAAGGCAAGAATTGAAAAGTTCCGCAATATTTTTTTTAAGCGGTCAGGAATAAGTTTTGCAATGATTTTTGTTATCAAAATAGTCTCCTGGGATCAAGACTGGCGATTTTCATGCGAAACAGCAGACGGGTTTTTGCTGAAAAGAGGTCAAAGAACAGACCGGCAATTGAATAGGCAATCAGAGTTGCAATTGCGGCGCCGGCGGCACCATGTGACGGGATCAGAAAAAGATTCAACACTATGTTGCTTATCATTCCCCAGAAAGTTCTCCAAAACGACAAAAGATTGTGCCCTTCAGCAACAAACCATTTGTTACTGGCTTCACCCAAGGCTACAAGAATACCAGCCCAGACATGAATGTTCAATATGTAACTTGCCTCGATAAATGCTTCACCGTAGAGCACAGATATCAGGCTGCGGCTGAAAATAGTAATCAGAATGGCAACTGAAAGTGAAAGCCAGGTCATCAGTGTAAAAAGTCTTTGAAGTCTCGAATAGTAGAGTTCAAGACTGACTTTTCTTGCGTTCAGAATTGCCGGAAAAAGTGAATGGGCGATCAGAAGAGGAACAAAATACCAGGCCTCACTGAGTCTGACGGCAGCAGAATAAATTCCGACTTCTCTTTCTCCGAGAATTTCTTTGATCATAATCTGGTCGACTCTCATGTAGATCATTACAACCAGCCCTGCAAAGATAACCGGCCATGACTGTTTCAGCAGGATTCTGGCCATTGAAGTTTCGAAGTGACGATAAAAGCTTTTCTTTTCTTTCAGGGAATAGGTAACCAGAAGGCTGATCGCAAGAGATATAGAATCGGCAAGGGTGACGACTATAAACCAGAAGAGGTCTGCCTTATTGATGACCAGAACAATTTTTAAAATTGTTGATATAGAGAGCTGAAAAATCTTGCAGATCGAAACGAATCTGGCCTGAACTTTTGACTGGAAGAAAAAGTCAATTACTTCAAAGCTCTGAAAAAACAGCCCGGCGGCAGTTATAAAAATCAGATGGCTTGTATATGGATCATCCGAAGTTGCCTTAACCACAGCAAAAAGTATCAGGTAGACCAGTGCAGCCCCTGCGAATTTAAGCCAGAATGAGGTGCCGAGAATCTGCTGTTCCTTGTCGGGGTGCGCGACCAGTTCCTTTATCACTATGCCGTCGAGGCCAAGTTTGGCTACTCCGGCAAAAATTGAGGTGAAGGCAAGAACATAGCTGAACAGGCCAAATTTTTCGGGGCCGAGAAAGCGCGCCACCCATATTCCGATAAGCAGACCGGCGAGCAGGCGCAGAACGCTTTCACAAAGCATCCATGTTGTGTTCGACAAATAACGCCTGAGCCCGTGATTTGTTCTTAGATTCCTTATTTTCTGCAGAATTTGCAATGTTATGACAATCGCTCTTTCAGACTTTAACCCAGTTAAGATCTTTTACTTTTGGCCAGCGGTTCTTGCGGGCATCTTCGGTATAAGGATCCTTCTGGCACGAAGACGGGTCTACTTCTGGCAGAAATTGCTCGCCACAGTCATTCCTGACAAAAAACGCATTGTTGCCATAGCGGTTAGTGCCAACCAGTCGGTATCCCTTTTTCCTGGCAAGGCCAGTCATTGCCGAAAGGGATGCGCCGTAAAAATCCTGAACCGGCATGCGGAAATCAGGGGCATAAGGCACGGTAATCGATGCGTCAGAGGGGCATAAATTGTTGATTTCGCAGACAATGACGCGCGGTCTGACTGCTTCGAGTGCAGCAAGAACCCAGTAGTCGACCCCGTCAATGTCGAGTGACAGCAGGTCTATCTCTCCTGATACTCCTGCACCGGTGAGCAGCGTGTTGATGTTTTCGGCAGTGATCCAGGCCTGCTCGAACCGGGGCGGAAAAAGCCATGAATCGCGGGAAATGCTGTAAAATTCACGCCCTCTGGCGACGCTTCTGGGGCAACCATCGAACAGATAGCCCCACCAGCCATGGTTTAATATCAGGTTGGCTGCGTTGCATTCAATTCCGTTGCTGGCACATATTTCAACGACCTTTTTGTTCGTTGTGCCGATCAGAGCAAAAATATACAGAAGTATTCCGTCTTCTTCAAACTGTGAATGGCATCTAAAGCCCACATCATCAAATCGTGGCAGTGGCCTTTTGCCGTCTGAAGCCATATTACGAAAAGTCTGGTATAAAACCTGCTGAGCAGCCTTTGCGGGGGAAGGTCCGCCGGTTTCGATCAAACCTTCGGCAAACCAGTTGAGAAGCTTGTTTCTAAATGACCGCAGAAGGGCTTTCGCTTTTATGTTCATTACTATTACCCCGTTACATGTTTGGCCTGGCGAGAGGATTCTACCAAAAGCCCCTCTGTAGTTCAATTTAAAATTGGCCGCAGACTTATTCGGGTTTTCAGGAGCAAAAAATACTGTGGGCAAGTATGTTGTTGTCTGCAGCATTTGCTGGTGATATTATCAGACATTATGAATTGCTGATTCTCTCTGACACAGTAAAATTCAGTTGAGGTACTAATGAAAGTAATGATCACCGGCGGTGCCGGTTTTTTGGGGATAAATCTGGTCCGCAGTCTGCTGGCACATGGCGCGGCCGTCGTGTCGCTCGACATTGCCGAGTTCGATTACCCGGAGCGCGGTCAGATAACTGTGGTAAAGGGCGATATTCGGCGTGCCGACGATGTTGCACGAGCTCTCGCGGGCTGTGATGCTGTGGTGCACTGCGCTGCCGCCCTGCCTTTGTATACCCCCGAAGATATTTATTCTACTGATATCGAAGGCACCCGCACCGTCATGGAACAGGCCGAAAAGGCCGGTATTAAAAGGGTTGTGCATATTTCGTCGACCGCCGTTTATGGCGTGCCTGATCATCACCCGCTTTTCGAAGATGATCAGTTGATCGGGGTCGGGCCCTATGGTGAAGCCAAAATCGAGGCCGAAAAAGTCTGCTTCTCATATCGCGACCGGGGAATGTGCGTGCCGGTCATCAGGCCGAAGTCGTTTGTCGGCCCTGAGCGGCTCGGCGTCTTTGCCATGCTTTATGAATGGGCGAGCGAAGGCCACGGGTTTCCGATTCTCGGC
>JAKQQP010000259.1 GCA_029564115.1 Candidatus Rifleibacteriota bacterium
AAACCGTTAAGGTGCAGGGCAAGGTCGCAAAATCTGACGAACTCGAAACGATGAAGGTTAAGAAAATAACCGAAATTTCGCCAAAGGAATTCGAAGTTCCTGAAGTGGAACACGAGGCTTACCAGCGCCCGGCCAAACTGGTGGCAGAAAACAAAGGTGTTTTCAAAGTCGCCAACGTCAGATGGAACATCCACCAGGATCCATCAACAAAAGACCTCAAGGCAATTCACACCTGGGAAACCGTAAGCATCAACCCCGAAAAGCTTCTGCGCACCTATATGATCGTTAAGCCTTTCGCCCCCAAGTTTCTGGCAGCCCATACCCTTCTGGCTTTCACCTTTGCTCCGGGCGGCGCCATTGCCGGTAACGGCGAAGAGACCGAAACAATCGTTCTTACTATCGAAGCCTACAAAAAAATCGGCCAGACCTACGGGCTGCTGAAAACCATGAAGAAAGAATTCGACATCGTCTGGATTCTCGCCACCCTGCGCAACTATGCCGGCCTCAATGTTAATTTCAATGCCGACTCAGATACGGCGCTCGATGTCTACCCGATTAACTTCACCAATGAGCAGGCAAAAGCACTGCTGAAAGAAACCATTCGCCAGGCCTGTGTCAGCCGCCAGGGTGAGTATTACCACACCATCAGAAACAACTGCACCAACAATGTGGTAATTCTTCTCAACAGCGCCCTGCCAAAAGAACGCCAGGTAAAACTCTGGGCGATTCCGAGTTTCATTTACAACCCGAAAGCCACCATGCCGCTGTCAGTAATTAAAACCCTCAAGAAAAAAGAAATTCTCAGCGACAAAGCCGCCACCATCAACCGCGAAACCTTCGACAAATACGTAAACGGCGCCGCCAGCAAAGCCGCCAAAAAATAACCAGATATAAAAAGACCGGGAAGCCCCGCCATGGGTTTTTCCGGTCTTTTTATATTCAGCGACTTTTCCAGTCGAATGGTAGCAGCTCTGAAAGCCGCAAAACCCTGTTCTCACTTATTTTCA
>JAKQQP010000102.1 GCA_029564115.1 Candidatus Rifleibacteriota bacterium
CCAACAAAACCGTGCCCGTAAGTTTTCATGAAGATGGTGTTGACCTGCATAAACTGGACAACGCCGAAAATGCCGCCGATAAGCCCGATCGCAAAAAGAATTGCGGCAATTTTGCTGACCTTTTTGTGCTCTGCGAGAAAAACTCCGCGCTGATCGGCATCGGGGGATTTCGGGTTAACCGCCAGTGCCTGTTTGCCAAGATGATGTATCTTGAACAGGTAAGACAGCACAAAAAGCATGAAAACCGGGTGAATGAACTTCATGACGCAACACGCTCCTTAAAGTTTAAATTTGCTGATGTCAAAGTCATCGAGGTCGAGAGGGTCTTTGGTACCTTTCTTCTTCGATGGCGACTTTTCTTCAACCGGGCTGTCGAGGTCAATTATATTGTCAAGGTTGAAGGGGTTGTCGTCAGCAGGAGCAGGTTTCGCTGGTGCTGGCGGCTTCTTGCCTGGAGCTGGAGAAGGCGCCGGGGTCTGGGCGTCGTCATTAGGGAAAACTTCGAGAACATCCAGTTCCAGGTCGAGGTTGCCAAAGGGGTTCTTGTTCTGACCAGAGCCCTGATCTGCAGGCAGACCAAGGTTCAGGTCGCCGTCTGAAAACAGAGAGGCAAAAAGGTCTTTGCCGCCCTTGGCGTCTTTTGCTGGCGGTGTTTGTGGGCGCATTGGCGGTAACGGGGTGTCATCGTCTTCGAAAACATCAGTTGGAGCCGGAGCCGCAGGTTTCGCGGCAGGTTTCACTTCTGGTGCAGGTTTCCCGCCGGCCGGGCGCATTGGCGGCAACGGAGTGTCTTCGTCTTCTGCCGGCGCCTGTGGTTCGAGCTGGCCAAGCGAACCGAGGTCGAAAGCCGGTGTTTCGTCTGTTGTCTCACCACCAGGCAGACCAAGGTCGGTGTCTGACCCGGAAATGAGCGCGTCAAAATTAAAGTCAGGAACAGGCGCCTTTGGAACCTGCGGAGCTGCAGGGGCAGCTGCCGGTTTTGCCGGGCTCACCTGTCTGGGAGGCTGAACTGGTGGTGGCGTAACTGGTATAGCCGGTTCAGCAGGACTCTCGGCTCCAAGGCCCGGTATTTCTACTTTCAGGCTGCCAAAAAGGTTGTCGAGTTCAGGGGCGTCAGTCTTGTTCTCTGAC
>JAKQQP010000279.1 GCA_029564115.1 Candidatus Rifleibacteriota bacterium
GCTGATAAAGTATAACATACGGATACTAAATTGATAATCTAAAATTACATTGTTATCAGAATAATCAGACCACCGACTCAAGACAAGAAGTGCTTAACCGCAGCGCCCTGAGACATCAGGCCTTTTTTGCTTTTCTGCCACAGGCTCTTGCATTCTTGATAAGTTTTGTGCCATAAGCGGCGCTTTTTTCAGAAACCCTGTAAGCAGAATCTTTTCCATTGTCCTTTGTTGAAGCCAAAAGTTTCTTTTCAAATACTTCTAAGCTATTAACTGTAGCGGCCTCAACCAGGAGCTTACCCAGAACTTCAACTTCAGAGATGTCGTCAATGGCCAGAGAAATCCCAGCGGGAACCCTGCCGAAGCGCGTTTGAAGAATATTGCCCAAAGCCGTCTTTTGCGCCATGAGTGCTTCTTTTCGACCATTTTCGAGGCCTTCAGCGCGACCGTCAAAACGGCCATTAAGATAAGCAGAGTCAATTGAGCTGCGCTTAAAACGCACATTATCAATGTGGCGATCGTAATCAAGGCGGTCTTTGTCACTCAGTTTCATAATATCGAGAACCTTTTCAGCCTCTTTAAGGCCCTTTGCGGTAGACCCGGCCTTTACTTCGCCGTGTTTCAGAAAATAAATCCATTCATCGAGTCTGTCTCTGGCCATATCATTGAAGTTATTAATTTTTATCAGATAGAAATCAGGAAAAATCTCGCGTGGCGAATCTTTTTGAAATACCTGCCGCTGCTTTTCAGACAAGACCAGTTCATCCTGATTATGAATGCCCATAAAGGATGTCTGACCATGATAAACATAATCTTCGCCGTGCCCGAGATCAAAGTGCAGGAGGCTTATCGATATAACCTTCACCACTTTCTCGTATTTCATTCCGGCATCTATATGCTCACATATTACTCGTGAGGCACCGTAAAGCATGCGATGAAAGTAATCGAATTCATACTCATACTGCACCTCGATCAAGATAATTTCATTTTTGTCGTTTTCAACCTTCAGGTCGAGGCGATTGAATTTCTGTGCCTCCGAATCCCTGTTGCTTTCGCTTTCTAGCAGCGCGATAACCTTGATACTTTCACCGACAAGTTCAGAAAGAAAGCCTTCAAGCACAACAAAATTGGCTTTGCTGCGCAAAAGCTTTTTCATCGCCCAGTCAAAACTTACCAGTTTCCGTTTTTTTTCTGCCATCAAGATCTCCCGCCAACAATCATTGTTTCAGTATATACAAGTTTTCAAACAAAGGCAAAACTGTTTCAGAACCCTACAGAATCACACCATTCTCAAACACCACCTCTCTGCAGACTTTCCCGCTTGTAGTTTCAGAACCCTACAGAATCACACCATTCTCAAACGAATTGCAGAAAATGCCGGAAGATGCTATCGTTTCAGAACCCTACAGAATCACACCATTCTCAAACAATCGTTACATAATTCACGCCTGCAAGCTCGTTTCAGAACCCTACAGAATCACACCATTCTCAAACGCTTACAACTATTATCCAGTCGGCCCTTCTGTTTCAGAACCCTACAGAATCACACCATTCTCAAACCATAAGCGGCGCGTCCTGCAAGCCTCAAAAGTTTCAGAACCCTACAGAATCACACCATTCTCAAACAGATAAATCTAATCATGGTTACCCTCCAATGTTTCAGAACCCTACAGAATCACACCATTCTCAAACTCTTGTTTCAAAATATTCTTCAAGTTTTTTGTTTCAGAACCCTACAGAATCACACCATTCTCAAACCCAGAAATTCCTGAATCCGTATTGAGAAGAGTTTCAGAACCCTACAGAATCACACCATTCTCAAACCGTTTCTTACTTTTCTATAATACCACAAAAGTTTCAGAACCCTACAGAATCACACCATTCTCAAACACGTTGTTGATTTGTGGCGCGGTATACGCTGTTTCAGAACCCTACAGAATCACACCATTCTCAAACCCCAAATCAGGGGTTCTGAAAATTCAAACGCCACCACAACGTCGGCGATCTGAAGGGTATAACAACTACTCACCGATAATGATAACTTTCAGGGCAATGAAAATCAATAAATTGAGCACAAATCATAGTCTAGAATATAGGTCATTTCACAATCGGAAACCTTTTCCCGCTGTGTGTTTTCGAGCAACAAAAAATGCATTTTCCTGTAAATGGCTGACTGATATAGGCTTTTCAGTTCTTCAGCGCTCAGAAAGCTTCTCAAATTGACGAAAATAAAAAACGAAACGCTCAAAAATTCCTGGGCGGCAGTAATGTAATCGAGAATTTTTTCAGTCAGAGTTGCATGGTTTTCTTCAAGTCTCAGATCAACAAGTTTGAAAAGAGCCATGGCATCTGTTTCTGAATATGTCAACGGGTAATCGACTGTATGTGAGATCGTTTCAATATATTCTGCAATACGAGAGGAAATATCGAGAGATTTCATGTAGAAATCAGCTTCAACCGCTGTATTCTTCAGCTTTGCGTGTAATTTTGCAACAATCTTTTTCTGATTAATGTCGAGCAAAAAAGGCGAAATGATCAACTCTGCATCCTTTTCGAACGACAAACGTCTGGTTCCATGTGACATTACAAACTGCCCATCACTGCCTTCTGATTGTAAAAGCAATTCACTGACCATACCGGAAAAAACCCGCTGATTCTCAACAACGAGGACGTTGACAACATTTTCTGCAAACTCGACGGGGGCCTCAAGCAAAGGATGAACAAGTTTCATAGAATCACCAGTCTGTCTGCGCTGCTGATAACTTCTGAAACCCATTCTCCGACAACAAATTCCATTTTTGCAAACTGTTTTTCGGTTATCGTGATCATCTGAACCAGCCCTGCCGGCGGCTTGTTTTTCTTCACATTGTCTCTTATGGCATCAGAAGCTGTCGAGTTGAGAGCAAGCTTGCAGTAAACTGATTCCTGCATCATGCAAAAACCGTTCTTTATCAGAAACTTCCGAAATCTTGTGTATTCACGCCTTTCAGCGGCTGTCAATGTTGGCAGATCAAAAAACACCAGTACTCTCATATACCTAAAACTCATAGCTGTAGAATCTTATCAACTCCGGATCTGACTGGTTCAGCGCGTCAAAAATGCTTTTGCAATAGATCTTGATGGCATTGTTGACATATTGCTTTTCGCCGGCCACCAGCACCGAATCGTTCAAGACCCCGACCATCAATACCTTTTCGGCCGGCCCGAAACCAGTCAGGTTCGCAGCAAGAACCTTTCTGTCGACCAGCGGCCTGAAAGGTTCCATCACGTCAGAGGTAAAATTGAACGGGTTAAACGTATTGTCATGAAACAGCCCCAGTTGAGTCAAATAACCATTGGCCACTATCTCACGGTTGAATGCAGACATGATTACGGCATAGCCATAGTTCAGGGCGGCATTTGTGCAATCATCTGCTGAACGTGAAAAGCCGAGACCAAACAGTGAATTGAAATAAACCTTGGCCGCATGACCTTCACGGTTGGTAGTGTCGTTCAGTTGAATATCACTGAGATATTCTTCAAGCAGTTCAGAGCCCGGAAGGCTGAATTCCTGCAAAAGCCGCTTCTGCTGTTCAATTTTATTGCGCACTACTGAAGTCCAGACCTCGACTTTTGTCGTGGCCGGCCACGCTAACTGCTCTTTCAGACGCGCGCTGACATCATGGCAGCCATAATGCGGAATAAGCTCAGAACAGGGGTTGCGCTTCTCGTCACAGAAAATGACCTTGATTTTGCGCTTAACCAGTTCACAAAGCAGCGCAACCGTTAATGCAACAGCTGTGCTTTCAATTATCAAAACCGATATTTCGCCGAGAAAAACTTTCCGCACGGTTTCTTCTGAGCGAATCACCAGGTAATTGAGCTTGAATTCGAGCTTTGCCCGGTTTGCAACTACGACAACCCGCCAGCTCATGCCCCAATCTTCTGCAAGTCGACAATCTGCTCGAAAACCCCTGTAACAGACTGATTCAGCAAGACCACATTCGAATTGTCGAGTTTTTTGGAACGCGATAATATTCCAGTATTCGAAGCCCCGCCAATACCGCTCAAATCAATGCGATTCTTGCCACACTTGAATAAACCAAGAACCTGTTCGAGAACACCGCATTGATCAGCCAATGGCAACGCCACAAATTTTTCCCGCCCTTTTGCCACTATCTCTGCTGGAGTTGGAAACAATTTCCGGTAAACGGTATCATTCAATTTTCGACATAAAACGTCATACAATTTTAAATTATCATCCGGAGTAATGCCATCGTGGCTGTCTATTATCAAGGGCCTTCGAGCCTCCCGGCAACGATTCTGGTATTTAAGGATTTTCTTTATATATCTTTCGGAATCATTGCAGACACATAGTTGATGGGCTCCTTTAAACTCAAGACGTTCGTTGCTTCTGCCTGACAAGTGCATTCTAGCTCCATCAAAGATAAACAGGGCATTCATTTTAATTGCCGATAGCAGAATTCTTGGGTTACAAAGACCGAGTTCATTCACGCAATAATCCAAACCATTTTTCTTATCACCTGAAATTTTTCTGGCAAGATGAATCGGCAAAACCTCAATGGTTCTCGATCTTTTGGCTTTTTTACCAGAGCCGGTATCGTGTTCAACCAGCATAAAACAGGCACCGGCAATATTGTTATACCCACCGTATCTTTCGATGGTGAGCCGGGAATCGCTGCCTTTAACCGGCAGTTGCCCTTTGCCTTTTTTCATGATGTTCTGATCGAACAGACCGCCATGCCTTGCGATTGCATAACGGGTAAAAAGGATGTTGTTCTTCTGCATGACCCTTTTAACTCTGGTAATAGTTTCATCGCCAGCAGTCTTCCATGCTACAACGCCATTCCGCACCACGTCAAAGTCATAGATTTTACGCAGGTTATAATTTTTACCCTCACGCTCCCTGATGAAATTGGCCGGGCTATGAGTGAATCTTGTGTTGTAAACATTGCCAACCACGATGTTGAGATAAGCATCTCTGGCATGATGGAAGTCGTTTACCTCACGAACTTTTACCAGATCGAATTTATGCCGGAAATCGCTGACATTACCGGCTTTAACATACACAATCTCCGTCGGAGGAAACACTCTTTTAAGCATTTCAGCAACCGCTTTTGTCGATTGCCTGGTCTCAACAAGCTGTCGAGAAATAAAATCGGCAAGTTCATCATCGCTGAAGCTGGTTGCCCGGGTTAAACGATCAAATTTCTTTTTGCCGATAAAACCCTTTTCATAAAGACTGCGCCAGAAGGCAGAATTTTTTTGACGAATTGCCTCCGGCAAAGGAAAAGCGTCGGATTTTTCAGCATTGATAACCCGCCTGACCAGAACCCTGTTTTCCAGACTGTCATCTTTGACTTTTGACTGAGGAAAAATGTGGTCAACATCGTAGATTTTTTCATCGAAAAGGCTGAGAAGATCTATCGATTCCCCGCTGTACATGCAACGGCCCATCTGCAGATAATACAAATACAGCCGATCGCTTCGCAATTCCGCGTCGCTTTTACCCTGCAGTTCTTTGGCCCATTCTCTTGAGTCATCTCTGCATTTTTTGTAAAGATCAAGCAGAATACTCTGTCTGGTTCTGGTTCTCTTTTTTTCACCCTCTTCGCGGGCAACTTCGACAAAAACCTTTTTTGGCGGGTGCTGCATGATTTTTGCGACTTCCGCAACAATCAGCATTGTCTGCCAGATTCCCCTTTTAACCGCAGGAGAAACGTATAGTTCTTTCACAGTATCATAACCGATGCCACTGATTGGGCCAGATGTCTTTTCGTTGCGCCTGGCAATAGCCTGCAGATAATCAAATCTGCCGCTCAATAGCTGCATAAGATTAAGATTTTCACCAAGGTCGCCGCGCAGGGCAGAAATGATGCTGACACACTCGCCCGTTGTTTTGTCGACATGCACCACATCCACCAGAAACTCTTTTGAAAGCCTGCCCCATCCTGAGTATCGCAACTTGGCCAATTGCCTGATCTCTGATTCTGAAAGTTTGTCGCGATAGAAGCTTTCTATGCGACGCTTCAACAGTTTTGAATCATCACCAAAAAGAACGATCCAGCGAATCAGATTTTCAACCATGTTGACATCACCGGCTTTGCTGGCGAGAATCCTTTTTAAGTCATGGTAAGAAGCCATAGATGACTTAAAATCGCCGTCAATGCCGCTCAAATCATCGTTACTGGTTATCTCGCCTTCGTTTTCGAGAAATTCACGCAGCCTTCGCATGGTAACTTTTTTCTGCACCAGAAAAAGTTCGTTGAAAATGCGCTGTTTTAAACCAACAGGTATGCCGCTGCCATTTATTTTGAGATTGTTCAATTCGTTCAAGACCATGAACTCGCTGTAAAGAAGGGAGTTTTTCGGCAGAACATCTGCACCGATCAGGTAGGTACATTTCCCGGTCATCCTTTTAATAAAGGCTTCTGCGCTTTTATCCACATCTACCATCTGTTCGAAATTCCATGGTCTGACTGCCCCGCTCTGTTTACGTTCAGCCCAGCAATGTCCGCCATTTTCTTTGTGATAAGTATTCAAAGGGCCGACGTAATACGGAATCCGGAACTGCATCAACAACTCAATTTTCTGGCGAACGGAAAACCCCGTATTATCGACCTGGTTGAGAAATGGGTAATGGTCGCTGGCGTTTTCAAGAATGATGCTTAATTCTTCGAGATGCATCTGGTATGGAATGACGCTATTATCTGTGGTTACCTGCTTTGGCAGAAATGTGCGGTTTTCTATTTCCTGCAAAACTGGCTGGTTGACGTCTTTTGGCAGTTCTTTCAATATTTTGCCAATGAATTTATAAAAAGCATCCTGGTCACAGCGTTTTTCCACGACAATCTTTCTGCCACCTTTTTTAGCAACCCCGGCATAGGAGCAATAGTTACCAGCAACAGTCGGATTCTTGAAAACTTCTGAATATTTTTTGGGCAGATAAGTCTTAACCAGCAACTTAAGGGTCTGCAGATCAGACTTGTGCTTGTCATAGACTCTGGTCTTGCCTTCGGACAGGTAACGGGCATTTTTTCTTATTTCTGCCAGCAATGCCCAATCATAAATTGCCTTGAATTTATCTATACATAAAATTTTGTCTCCAAGCAAGGCAGCAAGCTGATCATACTCCTCTTCAAATTTACCGCTGGAGAAATCAATTTTAACGGTATCTGCCTCTTCAAGATCAAGTTCAGGAAAAAGGGCGTCAATCTTCACCGGCGTTCCGAGAACAAGACTAATAAACGCCTGTTTCTGCTTACTTTCGTCATCTCTGGCGTTGGCATCGAACAGTCTGATAAGCTCGGCTTTTTTATCAGACTTGCGCATCTCTCTTGATAAAAGTGTCTTTTCAACCTCTTCAACCGAAAGGCATGAAAAATCAAGCTCGAGTTCATCGCGCAGACTTTGCTGCAAATACTGAAAGGCTTCTGAAAAGGAAGGTATATTAGACATGCTCTGGCCTTCAAACAAAAAATGGCCACGGTTTTTGATGATATGATGGATAGCCAGATAAACAAGTCTGATATCAAAACGTTCTTTCTTTTCAATCAGAGCTTTGCGCAGGTGAAAAATTGTTGGAAAGGCCTTGTGATAATCTTTATCAGTGTATGTTTTATCCGAAAACAGCGTATATGGCAGTGGCAGCTTTTTATCGTCAGGATGGTATCTGCTTTCGGCCAGGCGCAGAAAAAAGCCCTGGTCGACTTTTCCAATTTCTTCAGCAAACATGTCCTGCAAAAGCTTAATTCTCTGTTTTCGGCGCGCAAGCCTTCGTCTGGCAGTTCTGAAAATCCGGCGCTCGGCTGCGGTTTTACCAGCCTCGAACAGCCTTATGCCCCACAGGGCTTTGCCGTTGAGTTTTTGCAGTTCATACGACAGATCGGTGACTGCCCATCCAATTGAATCGGTGCCTATATCGAGGCCCAGAAAATACTCACCAAATGCTTTTTTTGTTGTCATATTTGACTTTTCCCCGCAGTGTTTGTATATTTTGGTATGTAAACCTTACAGAATTTACACCATAAGTTCAAATAAAAATTTATTCAAATCGTCGCAAGACTCCACATTGTGTGGGCAAAAACACCGCTGCAGCGGTGTTTTTTATTTGGCTTCAAATCAGCCCCGGCCGGGAAGTTTTACTGTTCGCCGAGTGATTTTTTTGCAGAATCGATATCTTTGATCATGGCCTGGGCATCTTTGCCGAGCTTGTCGTTGGGAGCAAGGCTGATTACCCGCTGAAAAGCGGTTATGGCGCGATCGAAGGCTGCAGAGTCACCGGCAAGGCCCTTGTCTGTCCAGGCGAGGCCGAGGTGATAGTTATATTCGGGGTTGTCGGCCTGACGCGATAATGCTTCGTCATATTTGGCGATAGCTTCGTCGAGTTTGCCCTTTTTGTAAAGCTCATAACCCTCAGAGTGCAATGCCGCGGCTTCAGCAATGCCTTCTGAGCCGGCATCGGCACTGCCACTGGCATTGGCGTTGCCGGCGGCACGTTTTTTCTTGAGCTTGGCCCAGATATCGTCTTTTTTCTTCTCGGCTTCTTCTTTTTCCATCTGTTCGCGGGCAAGACGCTCTTCTTCCTCGCGCTTCAGAGCAAGCAGGCGCTGGTTTTCCTGGTCACGCCATTTACCGAGAGCTGACATAACCGGCCGCAGGCGTTCTTCATATTCACCCGGGTTTGCCTTGAGCGGCTCGAGAATTTTTTCGGCATCGGGGTAAAGCCCGTTGATAAACTGCAGAGTGCCGTAGAAATAGCGGGCCTCGACGTCGTCAGAACTGTTCTGAAA
>JAKQQP010000285.1 GCA_029564115.1 Candidatus Rifleibacteriota bacterium
TGCTGCAACTCCTTTCATCAGCCCCGAAATGCAGGGCTGGATGGGCCATGTAGCTGTTAAATGGGACAGCAAAAAAGAATGGGCTGCCAAACTGGCTTTCACCTTTGCTGATGACGAATCAATGGGCGCCATCGCTCTTGACAACGATCAGAGATACCAGGACGGTATCGAAACTCCGTATGAAGATATCAGCCGTGGCAACCAGTATTTCGCCAATGGTCTCCGCAACATGACCAACCTCAAGCTGCAGGCCGAGTATCGCCCCAGAGACAGCAAGCATTATTTCAGACTCGCCGGCGACTTCCTCAACGAAATGGACGAAACCGTTAGCAACGATCTGGCTCGCTATCAGGTTGCCGGTGACGCCACTACCGCTGGTGTTAAGACTGTAAATAAAACTAACACTGCTTATGACAGATGGAACAACTTTGGTATCGCTGATGCCGAAGCCATGGTTCTTACCTTCGAATATCGCTATCAGCTGGCTGAAAACACCAGAATCAGAGTTGGCTACACCAACTTTGAATTCCTCGGTGATGCCTACAAATGGGATGGCGTTGGTAAAATCGCTGCCGGTCGCGGTATGAATGGCGATTTCGACTATGATATGTTCTGGGCCGAAATCTACAGCCGCTTCTAATTCTGAAACGCTGGTCATCTGATCGGCAGTAAGAAATAGAGATCAACCCGCCAGGCGAAAGCCTGGCGGGTTTTTCATATTCCCGCAAAGCAAAATATGACAGAAAATCCTGTGCTGAAGCGGGAATTGCCTTTAAATAAAGGATGTCTGAATGTCGGTTTTTTGTGCTCTTGACAAACAGGGCGTTTGCGAGTAAAATCTTGTAACTTTCGGATACAGGTAACGTTTTTGGTGAATGTCGACGGAAGGAGGTGCGCTCTTACAGGTAGTTCACCGAAAAATCTGGATTCAAAAGCGGGCTGAATGCCCGGGAAGACTGAAAGAAACCGCAGAATTTTCGAAAATAGCCCGATTTCGTTAAAGGAAACAAGGACACTTGATGATCAGGGCCAGTTTTAAGAAGTTCAAAGTTTCAGCCGGTTAACCCAAAAGTCACAAAAAAATTCAAATCACAACCTGAAGGGAAAATCATGAAACACATTTCTAAACTTCTCGTCGCAGTTATGGTTCTTTCGGCCGTAGTTGCTTCAGCCAATCCTTTTTCTGACGTACCGTTTTCTCACTGGTCATATGATGCAGTAAACAAACTTGCCGCCAAAGGCATTCTCCAGGGCTACCCCGATGGTCGCTTCAAAGGCAACCAGACCGTAACCCGCTACGCTCTCGCCATGGTAACTGCCAAAATGCTGGCCAATGTTGAACAGATGCTCGAATCAGGCATCGGTACCAACCTGGTAACCAAAGCTGACCTGCAGACCCTCGAAAAACTGACTGTTGAATTCGCAGACGAACTGGCCCTCCTGGGTGTTAAAGTTACCGCTCTCGAAGACGACATG
>JAKQQP010000295.1 GCA_029564115.1 Candidatus Rifleibacteriota bacterium
CTCGCTGGTGCGGTGCTGCCGGCGCCAAAAATGTCATGACTCTTTCTGATCATGCTTCTATGGCTCTTGCCGACGCTCTCGGCATCCATATCAAAGAACTGCGCCTGCTCGCAAGGACCGTGTTCATCGTCGATTCAAAAGGTAAGATCGCTTATCGTCAGATAGTTGGCGAAGTAACCTCTGAACCGAACTACGATGAAGCTTTGAGCGCCCTCGCCAAAGTCTCCTGATGCTTTTGCCGCTCTTCTGATGAATGTAATTTCATTCGACGCGATTACCAGATCGTATTCCGAGCCTGGCTCGCGTCGCCGTGTCGAAGCCCTTCGCGGCCTGACTCTTCAGATTCGGGCCGGCGAAATCTTCGCCGTGGCAGGGCTTAATGGTGCCGGCAAAACCACCGCAATGAAAATTCTTCTTGGTCTGTGCCGGCCCGACTCTGGTGTCATAACCAGACCGGGCCTGCCGGGCCCGGCCGGTGAAACGGTCAGCGTTGGTTTTGCTCCCGAAGAGCCGGATTTGCCAGAATACCTGAAGGTGACGGAAGTGTTGCATGCCGCCTGTCGGCTTTCGGGAGTAAGACCCTCTGATGTTCTTATCGACAGGGCTATACAGATGCTCGCTCTCGAACAGGAAAAAGACCGTCTGGTCGAGCAGTTGTCGAAGGGCACGCGGCAGCGCGTTTCTCTCGCCGCTGCCATTGTGCATCGCCCACAGCTGGTGATTCTCGATGAACCGGCCAGCGGCCTCGATCCTCTTGGTCGCCAGCTGGTGAAGCGGGTGATCAGGCAGCTCAACCAAGAGGGTGCTACGGTTTTTTTTACGACCCATATTCTTTCCGATCTTCCCGGACTTTGCCATCGCATTGGGATTCTTCACGCCGGTCGTCTTGTTTTTGAGGGCACTCCGATTGAGTTTTGCGACTCCGATTCGACGGTTGAGCTTGAAAAACGTTTTGCCGGGCTGGTCGGCGACTCGCAGGCGGTGCCGGCATGATGCTGCAGTTTTACACTATCTGCCGTCTGGTTGTTGTTAAAGCCTGGCGTGGTAACCTTTTGCCCGGACTCATTCTTGTTTTTTTACCGCTGTTTTATGCGGCCTGGGCTTTTGAGAACGCAAATCCAGGGTTTCAGACCGGTTTTATTGCTGACCTGAGCGGCAGTGTCATGAGTCTGATGGCCGGAATTCTTGTTATTGTGTCCGGGTTTGACCATTTTTTCTGGGCCGCTGTCCAGCGCACCCCATGGTTTTTTCTCAGCCGGCCGGTTGATCGAACGCTTTTTGCCGCCGGCCGCCTTGCCGGGTTTGCTGTGGTTCTGGCTTTTGCCCTGCTGACTGCTGCTTTACTTTTTTCGTTGCTGATGTTTGCAAGTGAAGGCCGCCTGTTTTTTCAGCTGTTCATGACCGCTCTGATGGTTTTTTATGAATTTGCCATGCTCGCCGCCGTTTTTCAGTTTTTTGCTGTTTTTTCTTCGCGGCTGCTTGCCTGTGGCGCTTTGTTGCTCGTTTTTGTCGCCGGGCACAACCTTGATGGCATCCGCAGCCTGTTTGCTGATTCTTCGGTCGGCATGGTCGTATTTGAAATATTTGCCATTCTGATGCCTGATTTTAGCGTTTTTCGGGGGGGCTGGTATGCCGGGGTGCAGGTTGTGCCACTGCTTATGGTTTCGACTTATGCTGTTCTTCAGACGGTGTTTTACCTGCTGCTGACCGGCGGACTTCTGCAGCGGCGGGATCTCTAAACTATGCGCTTCGCAGCCAGTTACCGGTATTGCTGCCGCCCGATTTTTGTTGCGGCACTGCTTTTATGCCTTGCTTTCAGCTTCAACTGGTCATATAAAAACATCTGCAAACAAACTCTGACA
>JAKQQP010000305.1 GCA_029564115.1 Candidatus Rifleibacteriota bacterium
ATGGCGGCGCCGTTATCGGTATAGAGTTTTCTTGGCAACCCCCGTTTGAGCAGCGCTTTCTCAAGTGCGTCCAGAAAACTGTCGTTGCCCTCGGAAAGGTAAAACCCGCCGTAAGTTACAAGCCGGGAATGGTCATCGAGAAAGGCTATAACACAGATCAGCCAATTAGAGAGCGCGGCTGGACACATTGGCATCATTTGTTTAACCCGCGACAGCTTCTACTTAACGGTCTTTTGAACAAATATTCAGATTCTGGTGCCCTTAAAGTTGGATTTTGTCAGGCATTAAATCGAAGCAGTAAATTATGCAAATGGGATCCATCAGATGGAGTTGACGCTGTCGGTGACGTTTTTTACAATCAGGCGCTGAATACATTGCTGAACTATGGCACCAGGTCTTCAGTATATCTCGCCAATCAGGTAATGCTCAAGGGCTGTAAAAACTACCCATTTTCGTCAACCACCAAAGTCGAATCGACCCCAGCAAATCTTATAACAGAGCAGTGTGACTTATTCGTAACCGATCCTCCCTATGGCGACGCGGTTAAATATGAAGAGATAACTGAGTTCTTTATCGCCTGGCTGCGCAAAAATCCGCCCGAAGAATTTGCGCACTGGACATGGGATAGCCGCCGCTCAATCGCGATAAAGGGCGAAGACGAGGGCTTCCGTCGAGGCATGATCGCCGCTTATCGTCGCATGGCCGAAAAAATGCCTGACAACGGTATTCAAGTCTTGATGTTCACTCATCAGAGTGGCTCAATCTGGGCCGATATGGCCAATATTATCTGGGCCAGCGGCCTGCAGGTCACCGCCGCTTGGTATGTAGTAACCGAGACTGATTCGGCTCTACGTCAGGGGGCTAACGTAACCGGCACAATCATGCTGGTTCTTCGTAAGCGACATAAGCAACTTGTTACCTTTCGCGATGATCTTGGCTGGGAAATCGAAGAAGCAGTAAAAAAACAGGTTGAGTCACTGGCTGGTCTTGATAAAACCCTTCGTGCTCAAGGCTCTGAAGGTCTATATAATGATGCTGACCTGCAGATGGCCGGTTATGCCGCCGCTCTTAAAGTTCTTACCGCCTATTCGAGCATCGACGGCAAAGATATGGTAATTGAATCGGAAGCCCCACGTCAGCCCGGCAAAAAGACTTTCGTCGATGAACTAATCGAATTCGCCGTGCAGACTGCTGTGCAGTTTCTGGTGCCGGTTGGCTTTGAAAGCTCAGAATGGCAAAAGCTTGCAGCCGTCGAACGCTTCTATCTTAAAATGGCCGAGATGGAACACCAGGGCAACAAAACCCTCGATAACTACCAGAATTTC
>JAKQQP010000322.1 GCA_029564115.1 Candidatus Rifleibacteriota bacterium
GGTTGCGCTCCAAAGCAAAAATGGTCAGGATTATGCCGCGCAGCTGTTCAAGCTCGTTTTGTTCGACCTGCTCTCGCCGCGCTTCGTTTGCTCGTGCAATGCGGGCCTTCTCGATGTCAAATTTTTTCGGTATTTCGATCATCAGCTTTCCCTTTCTTCGTGCTGCAATATACATACTCCCCGTCGCGCTTCTGGTATTTCGGGCAGCGCGAACAAGTCAGACTGCCAACTTTGCAGCCTTCGCCGTGCGGGCACTCGGTTGTCAGCACGCGCACGTTGTTGCTCATATAACCGTCAGCTTTTATTTTCACCTTTCAACCTCCTGATTTTCCGCTGCCTTCGCAGCTCTCTTGCTACCATCGCCCGACAGTCTCGCAGCATTACCAGGTGGCTGTAGGGTAGTAGCGGGTGTGATTTGGGGATTCGGCTAGTCATTGGTTGTTGCGACATAGGCTTTGATCACTTCCGCTGCGACTTGCGACACGATTGCATTGCCGTAACCCCGCAGCAATCCCACTCTTTCGGATACCCCATTAGCCAGCGGGAATGTGCCGGATTCAACTGGCCGCCACTTTCCATCCCGGCAGTAGAGCCAGTCGGGATTTCCCCAGAAACGTAAAGCTCCTGACACCACGGCACTACCTGTTCCCGTAGGTTCGCTGGGAATGCTCTGCCCTTCCTCGCTCCCGTTGCTTGTTTTAATAGGGCTTCCGGGCATCTCAACGCCATGTAATCCAGCGTGTTCGGTGTTGCCCAGCCCGCTAATTTCGCTACATTGCTTACCCCCTGCTGTTTGCTCTTGTCGCTCCTCCTGCCGCTGCAATCTGGTGTCGGCCAGCCGTTCTGCAACAAACCAGATTCTTTGCCTGATGTGGGGAGCGCCGACGCTACAAGCTGGTAATACGATCTTCCCCGTGGCGTAGTTTTCTGCTTCCAGGTCATCTTGTAAATCATCGAGCCAGCCGGTTCTAATCGCTGCCTCAACCTGTTCTCCAAAGATGTTTGCAGGGCGGCACTCGCGGATGAGATTGAAAAACACTGGCCAGAGGTGTCGGGCATCTGCTTTTCCTTTCTGCTTTCCTGCGTTGGAAAACGGCTGGCAGGGTGGGCTGCCTGTCCAGACCGGTCTATCGTCGGGCCATCCTGCGAGTCTGAGCGCATAGCTCCAGCCGCCGATTCCTGCGAAAAAATGTGCTTGAGTGAATAACTTGACATACTCTGGGTCAACCTCCGTTATTGATCGTTCATCTACGAATCCTGGGGCTATCTGCCCCGCCTTAATTAACTCACGCAGCCATGCTGCCGCTTTCGGGTCATATTCATTGTAATAATTCAATTATCATCCACCTCCCCCGCATACTTCGCCGCAAGTTTCAACTGCAGCATTTTGTTTTCAGTTTCGAGCTCTAAAACTCTTTCGCGCATCTGCTCAACCAGCTTCCGCAGCTTGGCTATTTCGTCTATCAGTTGCTCCTGCTCTGCCATCGTAATATCAAGTTCTGATTCGCGGTCAGATAATGATTTCCGCAGCTCGGCGTTCTCAATTTCTAATTCGTCGCGCCTAACTTCGGCTGGTCGCTTCGGCCAGCCTACTATTTTTATGTCGCTCATGCTTCCCCCTTCGCGGCTGCACTTTTGATGATTTCCTTTTCCCGACCTTCACATTTGGTTTCTGCAATGACCAATGCGCCTTTGATGTACTTGAATTTCTGATTACACATATTTAACCCACTTTCATTTGATAATTTGAAAAATCATTACAGCCCTCACAATTATCACCAGATATTGGTGATTCGCCAAGATGTTCACATGTTTGGCATGTCACAGCATGACTATCTTTGAAATCTTTGTAATTTGCCAAAACTTTATCAACCTGATTTTTTAAATCAACGTCAATTGCAGGTGCTTCGCAAATACGAGCGTTCTTATGTGCAAAATTAAACATATTGGCAAGTGCCTGTGACATAGAAAATAGAATCTGTCTGGCTTTATTGTAAGACTGGCTTATAACCGAATATTTGTTTTTCTCATTCAGGTAATGCCACTTGTAAAATTCAACTTCTTTTTCAAGTTCATTTGCAAATATTGCTGGAACTACCTTTAAATCTGGTCGAAAATCACCAGAGTTCATCTGACGATCAGCGGTT
>JAKQQP010000332.1 GCA_029564115.1 Candidatus Rifleibacteriota bacterium
CTCGCGGCCCACATAACCTTTAACCGCCCCCAAATCAGTAATATCCAACTCTAATTCCGTCGGCGCAATAACCCCGCCATTCCCGCGCCCTCTCTCGTCATTCCCGCGCAGGCGGGAATCCAAAACCCTCCCCAACTCAAACCCAAGCTGCCCGCCCATACCCGCGATCATGATCCTGCTCATGCAAACACCTCAGCATCTTTCAGCAAGACCCCGGCCCGGTCTTTTGCCGAAAGCAGCAGTTGCTGCGGGTCATTGCATGGCCAGCCGATATTCAGCGTCGGGTCGTTCCAGATTATGCAGCGTTCGGCGGCGGGGTTGTAGAAATCAGTGCATTTATACTGAAATTCAGCCACATCGCTAAGAACCAGAAACCCGTGAGCAAACCCGGGCGGCACCCAGAAGAGTTTTTTGTTTTCGGCCGAGAGTATTTCGCCGACCCATTTCCCGAAGGTTGGTGAACTACGGCGAATATCGACGGCAACGTCGAACACCTCGCCCAGAGTCACGCGCACGAGCTTCCCCTGGGTGTTCTGCAGCTGGTAATGCAACCCGCGCAGAACATTTCGGCCTGAACGGCTGTGGTTGTCCTGAACGAAGTCGGCATTCAGACCAGCTTCAGCAAACTTTTTCCGGCTCCAGGTTTCGAAAAAAAAACCACGCGGGTCACCAAAAACATCAGGCTCGATAACCAGCACTTCAGAAATGGCAGTCGGAATGAATTTCATATTTTTTCACCGGCGAGAATTATTCCTTTGCGTTCAACCATGAATTTTCTCCTGTCACCTGGCTCAATTTGTATTCAAAGATTCCAGGCGATGCAGCCACTGCTCAAAGTGGGGGCATCGCGCCCTGATTGTCGATAAACCAATCATTTCCGCCAACTGTGGGCCAAACACCGTTTTGGCTCTTCCATAATCTGGAAACAGAGCCTCGATACGCTTACTGGGTGCAGTTTCAGGCCCATCATTAATCAATTCTGGTGTTGCATATCCAGCAGTCTCCGCCATAAGTGTTTCGATTTTTTTCATGCAACCAGCCTCAACCAGTTGAAAACATTTCGGGTCAGAAAAAAGATAGGCCTCATATTCATGCAACTGCAGGTAAGGAATAAAACGATGATCACCGATATCAGCTGCAAAGCAGCGTTCTAAAAACTCAACCCGTTGAATCGAGTTCTGGCGAAACTTTTCAGACTCGCTCAAGCCGGGGAACTCGGAGTGAATAGCATACAAATCCAACATGGTTGTAAAAAAAACGTTACTTGCTCTTTCCTGTTTCAAAAACCGCATAATGTCATTTTTCATCGGCAGATAATTACGGCCACCGCCCCGATGAATGTGGCCTCTCTTTTTTGCATGGGCAATGAGAATAGGGTTTTCAAGATATACTTCATAGGCAGCCAGGTGCGGCCTCAGGATGGTGGCAGCAAAGGTTTGTTCGGTTTGTCCTTCGGCAAATAGATAAAGGCGCACCATCAATGTGGCCCCCCAGCGATTATGTTTTTCACCCAGACATCGCCCAGACTGTATTCATCGAGCCAGGCTGCCAATTCATCGGACTTGAGCCTCTTCATCTCAGAAACCTTGTCGCCGTTTCGATTAACTGTAATGACGTCGCCTGGCTCAAAATTGTCGAGAAAGGAAGCCGACTGGGTACTTATGAGAACCTGGGTATGCAACGCAACTCTAC
>JAKQQP010000354.1 GCA_029564115.1 Candidatus Rifleibacteriota bacterium
AACCGCGCTGATCGTTCAACAGACAGCAAACATAAAAGCATTTTCGCTAAGACCGACATGCAGTGTTCCCGGCCAGACCCGCCGGCAGCTTCTGCCGGCTGCAGCCAACCAACTTTCAAGTCAGCAAAGCTGCAACCAGGCTTTTTCGCCGGCTCTAGATTGCGATCATCAGATTATCAAGTTCAGGCACCCACATCAGATACCGGTCACTCTATCTGCCATAGGCCGTTTTGCAAATCCACGAACTGGCCCAGGCAGAGAAATCTTCTGAGAAACCGCAATATCACAAGTCTGAGGTCATAAAACCCTTCTACATTCTTATATTCTTATTAAGCTTATTGCAGCAGTTGCAACACCCCCTGTGGAATCATATTGGCCTGCGCGAGCATGGCTGTACCAGACTGCGAAACGATCTGGTTACGTGTGAATTCAATCATTTCGCTGGCAATATCGGCGTCTCTGATTCGAGACTCCGCTGCGCTGAGGTTAGAATGAGTACTGCGCAGATTGTTAACCGCGTATTCGAGCCGATTCTGGAACGCGCCCAACTTGGATCGCTCGGAAGAAACCATGTCGATAGCCTTGTTCACTCGCCCCAGGGCCCTTTGCGCCCCGGCCACCGAGGTCATATCGAGACGATCGACCCCCAGAGCTCTTGACGAAATATCAGCGATGCCGATGATCATCGACTGCCCCTGGTCAGCCCCAATCTGAAAGTTTGGAGTATTGTTAACGACGTGCATCTTGAAGTTCGTATCACCGAAGCCTTTGGCCGTACCCTCTTTCAGGCCGAATGTATTCTGCATGAAAGTGGTTATACTGCCGCTCATGACCAGAGAAACAAGACTCGAAACTGCAGCGGTGTTATCGTTATTCTTGGTGCCGACCCGCAGCGAAGTAAAGGCAACGGCACTGTCGTGCTGATCTATTCTGACAGCGACACTGGCAGCGGAAAGGGCGGCATGCGACGCAGCCTGGAACAATACGAACGACTTCATATCAGCATTAGTTGCCTGCCCAATGCCAAGAACAGTCGAAATTACCGTTATCTGGGCATTGTTTATACCATCCTGAACTGTAACTGTTATGGCACTGCCCGCCGCAACCGTGTATCTTGCGGTATCGACGAACATGCTGTAACCCCATTCGGTTTTACTGACATCTTTGGCGCCATCGACGAAGCCTCGATAGATACCGTTCAGGAAACCAAGAGTAGATCTGGTGGCACCAGCAATATTGATCGCAGTGTTCAGCGTATTGGAGGCAGTCGAAGGTTTTTCATACGAAAGCCTTATTTCATT
>JAKQQP010000355.1 GCA_029564115.1 Candidatus Rifleibacteriota bacterium
GCTTCCATCAACTGGCGCTTTTCGGCGTCGGCGTTGATTTTTTTCAATTCGCTGACCATATCAGAGACTCCTTCTTCGGTTTGCAACTCTTCATCGAGTTCGGTTTCCATTTTACCATACAGATGCCCAAATTTTAAGACATGCAGCCATTTTTCAAACCGGGTGCGGCAGTTGCCGGGTTCTTGATAGTGCTGCCTTATTTTCTGGTATAATGCCTGTATGCGATATGAACCACCATTTAAAATTACGGCGGCGATTATTTCGCTGATCGCTGCGATCAGCGAAGCGGTCGGCCGACTGGAGGCCGGCGCGAATGCCAGCCTTCTTCGCCTGCGGCGAATCAATCAGATTCGCACCGTTCAAGGTTCGCTGGCAATTGAAGGCAACACTCTCAGCATCGAACAGATCACTGCAATAATCGATGGAAAACGCGTCATTGCGCCGCCCCGCGAAATACTCGAAGTGCGCAATGCCCTCAAAATTTACGAAATGCTTGATCAATTGCAGCCAGAATCTCTGTCTGACCTGCTGCTGGCACATAAAATTCTGATGAGCAACCTGACTGACGATGCCGGCGCTTTTCGCAAAAAGGGTGTAGGCGTTATGGCCGGCGAAAGGGTCGTTCACATGGCGCCGCCGGCGCAGCGTGTTCCCGGGCTTATCAACGAACTGCTGGCCTGGCTGCAGAGAACTGATCAGCACCCGCTGATAGCCAGTTCTGTATTTCATTATGAATTCGAATTCATTCACCCCTTTTCTGACGGAAACGGGCGCATGGGTCGCCTCTGGCAGACTCTGATTCTCTGCCGCAAACAGTCGCTGTACTCTGCCATCCCGGTCGAAAGCATGATTTATGAACGACAACAGCAATATTATGATGCTTTGAAAAAAAGCACTGAAAATTCTGACTCTTCTTATTTCATTGAATTCATGCTTGAAACCATTCTGGCAACGATAAGAACAGTCTTCAACCCCGAAGTCACCCCCGAAGTCAAAAGAATGCTCGAGCTACTCAATAGCTCCCGCAACGCCATGTCACGTCGCGACATACAGCAAAAACTCGGTCTCAGTGACGAGAAGCATTTCCGGGAATTTTACCTGCAGCCGTCGATTGCTGGCGGTCTGATAGAAATGACGGTTCCGGAACGCCCCACCAGCCGCCTGCAAAAATACCGCCTCACCCGAAAGGGCAGCCAGCTCTTATTCCCCAAAAGGTAACGAGTACCCGGAACCCTGTATGAAGAAAAAGTGAGAACTGCCTGTGAGTTTTTCAGCCAGAAAACACCCTTTGATCAGCCTGATCCTGCTTGGAATTATCGCATACTGCATCAGCGAGATTCCAAATTACCAGATCAACCAGAATCGCATCAAACTCAGGAATCTTTTCCTTGCCGGCAAATATAAGGAGCTCCGGCATTTCTCGAATGAGCTTGCCGGACAATCAGTGTATAAAAATGATATCCTTGACTGGGAAGGCAGGCTGCTCCTTGAAGAAAAGCGCTATACCGAAGCTGTCAAGATTTTTGAGGAACTTGCAAAACAATATCCAGACCGGTATCCATGGTGGATTGGCTACAACCGCATTGCTCTTGCCCGCGCCTATTTCGGTGCCGGAAGAAAGGATGATGCCAGAAAGGAACTGGATGCCGCCATGCTCATGACCGAGGTGCCTCAAGTTGTCCATTATGCCCGGGCCAGTGCGTTTGAAATGGGTTTTTTGCAAACCTCCACCAGATCGTCAGAAGATGATTCGCCCGCGCCAGACATCATTCCAGCCGAGTTATGGACCCTGTATAAGGAAGACCGGCTTTCTCAACTTAACGACCGTGCACAGATGCTTCAAAGCCAACCCCAGTTCAGCGATGCAATCAATCATCTGCGCGGGAGAATTCTGGTTGAAAATTGGGAATTTTCCAGGGCTGTTCCATATCTTGAACCTTTGGCTTCTGAAACAGTTCAATCAGATTGGCTGCGTGGATATTCCGGATTATTTCTGGCGCGGGCTCTCTTTTGTTCAAATAGACGAGAAGAGGCCAGAAAAGCTCTCGAAAACGTGCTCAAAATTACCTCGCTTCCTGGTTTAACAAAAGAAGCCATAAACCTGATGGTTCGATTGGGTTTTTCGCCAGAGTTCCAAACATGGTTCAATATTGAGTCACAGAATCTGGTATGTCATTTTTCTCCAGCTTTTACAGAATCAGAAAGAACCAGATTTGTGGCAGACCACGAACAGGCTTTTTCTGAGATTCAAAAGGTTTTTATCGCCAGTCTGCCGAGAAAACTGGACATTTACGTTTGGGACACCCGTGAAGAAGCGGCCTTGATGGGGCTGCCTCTTCTTTCGTTTGCCAGAGGAGATCTCTGTTCCGTCTACCTTCATCGCCATGCCTCGATTGGTCACGAAATGACGCACGTTATCTGTCGGTACGGGCCGAAATCATTGGCACGTAATCATTTTCTCATGGAGGGAACCGCGGTCTGCTTTGATTTCACCGGCGAAAATAAGCTTGAATACGCAGCTGCGAACATTCTCAAAAAGGGCATGCCAGTTCCAACAGTTGAGCAGTTATGGCGTTCGATGCAAGGAACCAGCGACCTGGTTTCTTACCCGTTTGCAGGCTGTTTTATTCGTCGACTAATCGACAGCTTTGGCATTGAACGTTTTCGAGAATTATTCCAGACCACCGGGGACTGGGAAGAAGCCGAGCGTTTATATGGCCCCGGTCTGCTTTCGTTAATAAATGACTTTCAGCTCGATCTTGCCGGAGAGATTGCCCGGCAGAAGGCTGAATAAGGGGTCACGAATCCAGATTTTGAAGATCAGCCAAAAATGGATTTCAGAATTTGAATTATCTCAGGGCCAATTTTTCCGATTGTTATAAGTACCGCAATATATACAATGCCTGCCAGAACTTCCAACAGGGACGTTTTGGTCAAATCAAGCCAGGAACACTCAAATAAATTGAAGCTGAACTTTTCCCCGGCTTTTTTTACGACAGCATGGCAGCCCGGAAGTCCATCTACATATTCAGCGCCGGTGATGGCAGAAATTTTTCTGGCGATTCTTTTCTGCATCTCAAAATCTTCCCGGGTTTCATCGCTTAAACAGATAATCTGGCCGGTGTTTAAAACACACTGAACCCGGTAGGTGTAATAATCATCATACCTGTTGCCATGGCGTCTGCCGGTGGTTGTAACCGCGTGAATATCCTCGAAACTGGCGATACATTCTACTCTTTTGTAGAAGAAAATTTTGCAGTGATAAAATATTTTTTTGTTTACCAGATTGAAAATGTAAAAATTATCAGTGTTGAAATATAAACTGGCAGAGAGAACCAGACAGGCTCCTGCAACGACAATTACTCCCTGCCATTGCAGGTCAAATTTCGGTCCGGAGTTTAAAACAATGGCGATGCCAATGGCAGCAGCACTCAAAACAATCAGCCACCAGAATGCGTTCTCGAGGGGTGTTTTTAGATCAACCTTAATCTCGGTGAACTTATCAATGGTGAAATCGGCTGCAACTGAAATGTCATTAAGATTATCCATGCTATTATGGATTCTACCTCAGAGTGCTTATGAAAGCCACCGGTTGCAAACCGGCAGGATATGAAGAATGTTGGCGGCCAAACCAGAAGTTACCAGGTTAAGCAGTTCATAGCCCTTATTAAGAAATATAACCTGCAAATGAAGGATTAGAATGCACCCGAAACGCCGCAGGTAATTTAGACGATGCGGCGCATTCATATTGTTAAACAGCAGTTATGGCCGACAGAAGAGTTTTTGCAGTTCGGCGGGGGTAAAACCGGTGAAATCGCTGATTTCCTGGTTAGACAGGCCGGCAGCATGAAATGACTGACGGATAAAATCAAATTGCATATTTTGCGGCGAATTGTTATTGTTAAGTTATAACTATATAAAACATAGGAATTACTTAATTTGAAAAAACTAAATCAAGAGAATCTTGATTCTATACTGATTCAACTCAATGACCTGCTAGGTCTTGAGACTGCGAACTGTTTCGAACTGATAATCTGCGGCGGCTCTGCTTTGATTGCCCTTGGACTGGTAAACAGAACTACCAAAGATATTGATGTCGTTGCCAGAATTGCGCATGGCGAGATAATTGACCCTGCTCCCCTGCCTGAAGAACTGGTAAAAACGGCAACCAAACTAGCCAGATTTTCCGGTTTGCCGGCAGACTGGTTGAATACCGGGCCCGCAGACCTTTACCGGATGGGTTTGCCAGAGGGTTTTGCGCAAAGACTGGTAACCCGTGTTATTGGAGCGAACCTCATCTTCCATTACATCAGTCGCTTTGATCAGATTCATTTTAAACTTTACGCAGCTGTTGATCGTGGCGGCTATCACATAACCGACCTGCTCGCTCTTGCGCCGACAGACGAAGAGATCAGACAGGCAGCGAAATGGGCTATGACCCACGATGTCTCTTCCGGTTTCAGAGAAATGCTTGAATTTCTGCTCAAGGAGCTTGGTTATGAACGCATCATTGCAAAACTTTAAGAACAGTCTGCAGGAACAGATGTTGCGGATTCTCTGGTCAGGCTGGTCTCAGCTTGGCGTTTCCGGCTACGCTTCTGAAGACTGGAACACTGTAATAGATGTTGAAGCACTGATTTTGACAACCTGCTTCTGGGGAAGATACGATCAGCGACTTTTTGATGAAATGATTTCATGGCTGTTTGCCAACGAAAGGTTCGTTAATATTCAAAGACTGCAAAGCATGATCAAAAAAGAAAGCTTTCAGGAATACAGGCTTATGGGGCCTGTTTGCCGCAAGCTTGCCAGAAAAAAGCTGACGCCAAAATGGCGTGGCATTGAAAACAAACTCCAGAAATTAGCTTCTGAAAGCAATACCGGTCTTTTTCTTATGCCAGACAGCGATCCTTTGCCCATTATCGGCAAAACCGATGACGACTTTGCCGCTTTCGGATTTTTGCGGCTTCCCTTTATCGACCGTGGCCTGGCTTCAAGCTTTCAGGCGGGCAGGCCAGCAACGCTGCAGCTGCAGCTCAGGGCTTTTTTCGGCGTATGTTCCAGGGCTGAAATAATGCTGGCGCTGATAATGAACAATCGTGCAAGCATAAGTCAGATTGCCACGACCTCTTTTTATTCATGGAAATCGATCCAGGATGCTCTTTTTGAAATGGCCCTTTCGGGTCTGGTAACTCACCCTCTCGCCAAAAAAGAACGGCGCTACAGCCTTGTTGAAGGGAACTGGGCCAACCTTTTTCTCAACCGGCCGCCAGGACCTGTCGAGCCCATCAACTGGTGCAAATTATTCAGTGCAATTGAAATTCTCTGGAAAAAACTCGATGACAAAAAATTCAGCAGTCTTCCGTCACAGACCATGAGAATCGAACTGGCCAGTGTCGTTGAAACCAGACTGCACAATCTTTTTCTGGCTGCAGACAGCCGCATAAGAATCCCTGATTACGCGATGGCTGCGGAAGATTACCTCGAAAAATTTGCAGCGGCAGTGATGATCCTGCTAAACCGTCTTTAATTAACGACCTTCAATCGCCAGACTGCACATCCGTCATGGTCGAGAGAAGAGTTTCTGTAGTTCGGCGGGGGTAAAGCCGGTGAAATCGCTGATTTCCTGATCAGACAGGCCGGCGGCGTGCATTCTCAGTGCTACCTCAGCCTTGCCTTCGATCTTACCTTCGATCTTGCCCTCAATCTTGCCCTCAATCTTACCTTTTTTGTGGCCTCTTTTGTGGCCGCGGGTGAAGGAATCGCCTTTGATGATCTTCAGGGCGTCGCGGTTTTTCTCGCGGGCTTCCATCAACTGGCGCTTTTCGGCGTCGGCGTTGATTTTCTTTAATTCACTGACCATATCAGAGACTCCTTCTTCGGCTTGCAACTCTTCATCGAGTTCGGCTTCCATTCTACCATACAGATGCCTGAATTGCTGGCCGGCAGCGTTATTTTGCGGCGGCGGCTTCTTCGGCGGCGAGGGCTTCGAGTTCGCGCAGTTTTTTCAGGCTGGCGGGCTGGGTGGCGATGCGCAGCGAGTTGATGATTTCCTTGTAGGCTTCGAGGTTTTCGCGGGCTGTCGGGCCCGGGGCTTCGGGGTCGCCGAGGCCCCTGACGAGCCTTGTGCTGAGATTATTCGGCAGGTCGCGCACTTTCAGCAGGTCTTTGAGATTCTGCATGGCTTCGAGCAGCAGAATTGATTTTCCGGATTCGAGAATTGCGAGGGTGCGGTAGGCAACTGCGACGTTATCTTTGCGATTTTCGGTTTCGTCGATGATGGTCTGCCATTTTTCTTTCCGGGAAAGGGCTTCCCAGCGGGCGATCTCATCGGCCGGGTCGATTTCAGCGTTACCCGGCAGAGCGTCCGCATCACGGCTGATTGGGGGCGTGCCCCTGAAAGAATCGATGAATCGCGAAACCTGGCCGGTATGCCACTCGACCAGGAAGATGCTTCCCCCGATGATGAGGCCATAGACGTAGAGATATTTCAGAAAATTTTTCAATTGCATCCATGAAATTATAGCACTGCCGCCCGGAATTTATCTTGTCTTTTTGAGAAATATCATGGCGAGGAATGCGAAAAACATGAAGATCAGAATGTTGCCGGCGAGCAGAATTGGCGAGATAAAAACGATGATCACCAGGGTAACCAGGCAGCCCGGCGAATTGCCCGAACTTTTCGGAAAGAGCATGCAGAACGCGATCAGGCCCAGAAACGGCAGGAAGTTCTGCCAGAGGTCGGCAGCCAAAACCATGATTGCGAGAAACAGGCCGCCGCCCACAAATACGGCAGTGGGGCCGCCCCGCTGAATGCCCGGCCCGAAACCGGTAAATATCGACACCAGCACCAGCAAAAAGAACATGCGCACCACGAAATCTCCGAAAGCCGGCTCAGAGTCTCGCCCACCGCCACGCTGCGGGGAAACCGCCTCCGTGCCGACAGCAGTTTCGCCGCCCTCTTCAGCCGGCATGTGTTCGTATTTTTCCGCCAGTATCTGTGGCTGACTCGCCGGTTCGGGGGCTGCAACTGAAACCGTTGCTGTTCCCGGTCGCCGGCATCGACGCAATGGCCGTGGCGGCAACCCGGTCCGGCACTTCGGCCGCCACCGAAGCAATTTCTTCACTGACAGGAAGTTTTTCCTGCTGTTGTTGCTGCTTCTCGCGCAGGGCCCCGGCCAGCTCCCGGAACCCCGGTTTTGCAACATCAACCTTCTCGTGGCTATACTTCTGCTTCAGCTGCTGAATTTTTTCAGCAGCCTGCGGCGAAAGCCCCCACCCTGCCCCACAGACAAAGACAAAAACCAAAGCCAAAATCACCCAGCAACACCAGATTCTCACCACTCTCCACCGCCTGCCGGAAAGGATCTAATTTATGTCTAAGTGCCGACAACTATGTGATTCAACACTCCAATACCAATCAGCTGGAAATTAGACTTTTTACGGTCGCTAGAAACTCTTTTTGGCTCTTGGCAGGTAATTCCTTGAATTTTTCAATCAGCCATTCCATTTCCAAAGAAGTTAGTTTTTTGGTGACCATTTGTGCTATTTTTTTTGCGACCTTTTGATGAGATTCGGTTACAAATGCTGGTGGAGTATTTAAACGGTTAAGAAAACGGTTTGCCTGACTTGCATCCATCGCATCAAGTTCCGAGGAATATTTTTCTAGTTCATCAATCCATGCCTGGCTCTTCTCTTTTCTCTCTTTGCTGTTAAGCTTAACAAAAATTTCTACCATGTCTTCGGGCGACCATGGAATTTCGTTTTCTCCGAGCAGGGTGTGCCCCTCCTGAATGCAATCCTCGGAAAGCTTTTCAAAAGCATCCCATGAAAGATTTTTGTCAGATAGTCTGTGATTGAACGACCTATACAAACGCAACATTTTCTTCATCAGATTAAGGTCTTCCAGGTCATCAGAAAGCCCCTCAAAAGCACTTATCAAAGACTCAATTTGAATTGTCGCCGATTCAATGTCAGATTCAGAAGAAATCTTTAAGTCCCATATCTTCGAACTTCTTTCAACCAAATCCTCTTCACAATCTCTCAGCAATTTTGCAAATTCGGCCAATTTTTTTCGCACTTCGGTAATTTCTGGCATCTGAACTCTTTGAGCCAAGCCCTTCAGCTTTAAAACGTAATCCTTGCTGGCTTGAAACAAACGACGAATTTCAAGAATTTTTGGCAGCCTGGTAACATTAACATGCTGAACAAGCCAATTATTGACGGTATGAATCAGCTGTCTGGCTTCGGAAATATTTACAATGTTTTTAATAACTGCATTAGTGTGTGCTTCAAGCTTTTCGTATTCTTCTTCAAGGTTAAGCTCTTTAAGATTTTTCCCAACCTGTTTAAGCATTAGATGCTTAAAAGTCCCGGCTTCATCGGGTGAATCATTGATGGGAGTTTGCATTGGAAGCCAATCTGGGAAAAACTGAATTATATTTTGACGACCGATTTCTATGTGTGGAACAATTTCCTGAATTTGTGTTTCCAGCCAAAGTCCTTCATTAACCATTTTATCTTTGAGTTGCTTTAACCTGAAAACACCCAACGCAAGGTGCGATACATCTCGTTTTGTTCTGCCATATTCAGCTTTGGTTAAAGCCTCAGTAAATTCCTTGTTAAAAGCTTTCAATGCCTTTTCAGACTCTTCGGCTTTATTTCGCAGCGCTTCTTCACGATAGATTTGAGCTTGTGGAAAAGGAAGCCGCAATTTCAAATCCTGAGCCCTTCTATAACACTCTAGACGTGCGCTATGACTTGCGGCATGCTCCCATTCATCCAGCAATAAATCCCATTCTGATGAACCTTCGCCCTGGGGAACGATGAATGCACTTTGCAATGCCGGTAGATTCAAAAATTTAGACTTAAACAAATCTTCCTGTAACCATTGTTGAAAGCTTGTTTCTACCAGCCCTTTAACAACTGCAATTTTTTCGTGCCTGGGTGCGACATAAACCCCGACGATAAGGCCTGCAGATGCTATGTTTGCCCCATATGGCGGCAAGCACAGCTGCCTAACCATATCAGCCAAAATCAATTTACCATTCTTATTTAATTCATCGTCCCAATTTGCAGTCAAGGTGTTTAAACAAGGGTGCTCCGGCCTTCTTGAGATGTAACCGCTTTTATTAAAAATTTTCCAAGAATCATCTAACACCAATTTTGCGCGGTTTTTAACCTTGGGCTGCTTTGACAAAATGCCTTGATAATCCAGCTTGCCCAGTAATAATTCTCTTGTAAGCTCAAAGCATGTTTCAGCTGCATTTCCTTTAGCAACATTGAAGCCATCGAAAGGAAAAGTAATGGGGCTTTTATAAATTTTAGAAAAAACTTCCGTACAGAGCTGCTGTAATCGCAAAGCTTCTAGCTCAGTTTTTAAACCGGTAATTCTGTTACGACTTTTGATTAAGGTATCGATCTGCTCCTGAATTGTAATGGTCAACTTTTCTTTATGAGAAGATACAAGATTACCAAATTTGTTTCTATCCGAATCTGTTAAGCTATCCAATACGGAGAACTCAGCCAAATTTTTGCCGAGATCTCCATTTTCATCGTTCATAAAAACAATAACAATGGGGGCATCACTAAATCCGGCCTCAGCAATCAATTTCTTCATTACTGACAAATTCTTTTTTTTAACCTCTTCCGGGTCTTCTGAAGGGCCAAGGTAAGTGAATATAATAGTTCCTCTCGGCTTATCTACTTCAACAGCATCGGCCCAATAATCTATAGCCATTTTGATATTCTGCGGTAATACAAGGCTGGTCGAAAGAACACTGCGAAAACGCCATTCTTGGGTTGTGATACGATTTTCGTCCGCAAAATCACTGTCAAAAACACCAAAGGATTCACCGAACCATTCCTGGCCTTTGGTTACAAAAAGCATTGCTTTCCCAGCTTCATCGTATGCACTGCCAACTCTTTGTCGAAGAAAAGAGATGAATTGAGCTCGAGGAACAGCGTCTCCCAGGATATCAAATGCCTTAAAAGCATTATCCCATTCGATAATGTTAAAATCCTCTTGAAGCTGCTTAATTTCATTGTTAGCAGTTTCTTCGTCCAGACCTGCCAATTCAGCAATAGCTTGAATACCTTCAATTTTATCTGAAACTACAAGACCAAGCTTAGAGGCAATAACAATTGCCCGCAAAATATTGATCTGGTGGGGCGAAAACTTTGAGCCATGTTTTGACACAACCGACGCGAATGCTTGAGCTATGGAACCCTGATGACCGGCTTCTTCAGATGTGATAAATTCTTGCTGTAAAACGTCTGACCACAGGTCTGCTGGAGCAATAGCCCAATTGCCAATTTCAAAAACAGTTTTACCTTCATAGCGTTGAATTGCTTCGCCAAGAATCGCGAGCGCCGAGCGTTCTTGCAGATGCTTACCAGCTGCAGCAAGGTAAAAAAGAAACCAGGTTGAATAAGGTGAAAGCGGCCAGCAGCCTTCCCTTATAACCTGATGAAATAATTCCCTTTCAGACCAGACGCGGTAGTTTTTGGCATGAGGAAACCATTTGCCTATGTTTTCCAAAAATGTCATTGAAGCCTTAACGGCCAATGGGTCACGCAAAGATTGTTGCAAGCGTTCGGGCTGAACTTTTTCTAGAAGACTGGCAATAAGAGTTTCAAGATTAATCGAAAGGTAAAGCTTGCTGACATTCTGAAAGCGTGTGACATAACGAAGTATTTCATTTCTTAATTCAGGTGCAACACGCTGCACATAAGCATTAAGTTCAAACTGAATGAATCCAACAAAGCTTGCCTTGGCCGAATTGCTTTGCACGGCTTCGAATAGATCCTGTAAAACCCCATTTCCGGCAATCTGGCTCTTAACTGTTGCAAACTCAGTGTATTTTCCAAATTCATCAAATAGAATTAAAAGAGCGCGGTAAGGTTTATTTGCGCCACAATATTCGCTGGCAGTGGTGTCTATAATATCTTTTATAGACTCGCCTCGAATAGCGGTAATTGGAAGACCGCTAGCCGCAAAGAAATCATGCACTTTCGCATAAACCCTCTCATCCT
>JAKQQP010000356.1 GCA_029564115.1 Candidatus Rifleibacteriota bacterium
TGGATGAGAATTTTCGTAAGTACTTTGAGTCGCAGTGACAGTCAGTTGAAACTGAAGCAGGCGAGCGTGAGCTGACAGAAACGGAGAATCTGATTTGTTTTTTAATAAACTGAAAAAACGCGGGTCGGCATACCTGATGGCACTGGGCGTTCTTGGCGTTCTGGTGCTGGTTGGCATTACCATTTCGCGCATGACCGTTTCTGGCCGATGGAACACCGTTTTTTCGAGTCACGAAAAGCGGGCCGAAGAATGTGCCGAGTCTGCCGCCAACATGACTTTTAAGATTGTCAAAGACAGCATGAATGATTATAACGCTTTCTGGAAGCTGTTTTCAAAACCAGACGAGCTTCTTAAAAGCTGGTTCATGTATTTTCGTCTGCCGGCACCTATTGCCGGCGCCTACGTTGATCCGGTCAGTTTCAAAAACGCCAAGGAAAACGGTATCGATGTTCAGCTCGATCTGTTCAACAACAAGATTTTCAAGCCCCTCTATGAGCAGGGTATAGTTTATATCTACGACACGATTTCGCCTGACCCGAAAGCGCCTCTCGCGCCTCTGAAAGGCATGTTCGATGCGCTTGGCGGCCGGGTGCGCGTTACCTGCACCGCCCGCATCAAAAAAGCCTTTGGGATTCTTGCCGATAACCCCGATTATGTTGTCGGTGGCGTCGAAGTGCCGTTGCGTAAGGTAACAGGTTTTCTCGGTTCTATTTATGACAAACTGAAGATTGGTGCTGCTGATGTCGTTTCAGGTATAGGTAAAGACCCTACTGGTGATTCTGACGGCGGGCCACCGCAGATGCCAAACATCGATCTGCTGAAGTTTCTGCCCAACAAGCCACTGTTGAAGGCCCCCAATGTCCAGAACTGGACAATCATGGTTCAGGGGGCGCCGGTTCCGATCGGTTACCTGCTGCAACCGCTGCTTGACAAGGTATTTGCCAAAATTCAGGAAAAGATTCAGCTTACTCCCCAGGCCCTCGCCAAAAAGATTTTTGGTGGCGCTTTTCAGTTCAATATTGACTTCGACAAGATCAACAAACGTATCGAAGACGCGATTCAGAACTGCCTGCCGCCGTTTCTGCGTGCCTTTGCCGGCAATGTCTCATGGGATGTAACCGTAGAAAAGCAGGGCTTTTTCGAAGTAATCGCCGAAGTCGAGTATTCACCGAGTTACCCATCAGGCACCACGATTAAAAAGAAACTGGTGGTGCATCGTGAATTCAGGGTCGCCGATGTGCAGCCAATCGCCTCTGACTATACATTTTTTGTGGCTAATTCAAAGCTGCTATATGAAAAGGCTCTCGAAAACAGCGATAAATGGCAGGGTGACGACGAGATAAAATGGAACGAGGGAACCGGTGATATCGTCATTCACAACATGCCTTCACTTCAGGCTATCTGGGATTCAATTCAGAACATCTTCAAGTTCGAAATCAAGGATCTGTTTCGCAAAGTGCAGTTGCCTGGCCTGGTGCGCGTTAACGGCACCAAAGAAATGCTGCTTAAAATCACCATGTTCCCGGAACTTTCACTTGACCCGGCTAACCTTAAAAAAATGGAAATCGTGGCGTTGCTGCTGCCGCACAAGGATGATTCCAAAGCTTCCTGCTGTGGGGATCATCCGTCTGGCTCAAGTGACCAGGAGCACAACGTTATTCCCGGAATCAAAAGCGTTTATTACAACTTCTGGGACAAGGGAGAACCTTTTGACTGGGGCTATTTTGGCGGCGGAGAGCCTGGCAGTATGGGCGGTTACTGGTTGCCCATTCCGCCAAGATTCGCCAGAACCATGCTTTTTGGAAACTTTCATCTTGAGTTTCCTTTTTCATTGCGGGTCGAGGGCTATCTGAAAAAAGTTTATACCCACATCCGCCTGCTGCTGGTCAAGATTCTGATTCCGCCAATTCCGATTATCGGTTTTCTCGGTCTCGAGATCCCGGTGCCATGGTTCTGGGCAAAGGCTCAGAAAGAACCTTACGGTTTCTGCGGTTTTCCTCCATACAAGAGTGATGACGAGGCTAAATCAGCATGGAGCCCTAATGATCCGGGCAATCTGCCGGCGAATATCTATTCCCCTACTCAGTATCTGAAAAAGGCCAGCTACTTTTACCCGTCTTCGCTTGAATTCAACCGCGATCTCGACAACCGCTGCATCGAATATAACGGTAAAAAGACTTTTATCTGTGACGGCATAACCTTTGTCAACGACAACCTCTGGATAGATGGTGATCTGCACGTTATGGGCCGCGGTATCATTGTTGCAGCCGCCAATATACATCTCAAGGGCAATGTGACCCGTGAAGATTTCGATGCGAACGGCAATGCCACGCTTTTCTCGCTGGTGGCACGTAACGGCGCAATCGTCAATCACTATGGTGACCGCAAGGTTTATGCCTGTCTGTTTGGTGACAAGGGCTTGATGAACCCGATTGGTGCAAATCTTACCGTTCATGGCAATCTGGTGGTTAACCGCTTTAACCGCAAAGAGTGTCAGGGAAACCTGCATGTCTACTATGAGTCCAACCACTGTCGCAGTTCGCTGATGTCGATGATCAGACCGGTAGCCAAATGGGATCCGACACGCTATTATGTTACCTTCAGTGCTCAGACCGCCGCGTTTAAGTTTGAAAAGCCACAATAGGACCTGCAAAATGCTCAATCTTTCGATAAACAGAATTAATCGGTATCACCAGGGGTTGACCCTTGTTGAGATAACCATTGCCTTGGCGATTCTCATTCTGGCACTTGTGCCACTGACGCAGATGTCGTCGGGCGATGCCACCACCGCAATCGAAACCGAAAAGATTCAGATGGCCGAAAGAATTCTTGAAAGCGTCAAAAGTGAGCTGATGGCGATGCCTTTCAAGAAGTTTTATGAGAGGGCCGAGGCTGAGGGTGCCGACAAGGAATTCGCCGGGCCATTTCAGCTTTCTGACGGTTTTTACCCGATCAGTCTTAACGAAGTTCTCAAGATTCAGCAGAAGCACAAGGATTTTGCCGTTGTCGG
>JAKQQP010000357.1 GCA_029564115.1 Candidatus Rifleibacteriota bacterium
ACTGAGGCAGTTTCTCACCACACACATCACCGAACTGCTTTATGATAACGAAATACAGACAAAAAGAGCCATTACTTTCGCTTCAAACCGTGAAGTAACGATTCGCTGCATCGAAATACCCCCGGTAGTCGAAAAAGAGAAGCTGACAGATGCAGTAACTGCCGAAGCCAACAAGCAGATGCCATTTTCAATGGGCAACGCGGTTCTCGGCTACCATGTTCAGGGCGACGTCGTCAAAGACGAAAAAGCCCTGACACAAATCATGGTCGCGGCTTTGCAGAAAGACATTATCGACTATGTCAACGCTAACCTGAAAGGCGGCGGCCTCAGCAACGAAGGCATTCTCACTCTGCCGCAGTCTCTGGAACTGGCTCTCAGCAAGCAGATGGGTCCATACTCTGAGGATGACAAGAAGGTCGGCATCATACATTGCGGCAACAGTACAACTTCGGTAATGATCTACAAAAACGGCAAAATTCAGTTTTTTCGTGACATCAACATGGCCGGGGCCAATATAACTGAAGCCATATATGCCGGCGGCGAAATAGATGGCCAGGAGATCAGATTCAAGCACTACGACCAGGCCGTCGAGCTCAAACATAAGATTGGAGTATTGCCTCCAGATGAGATGAAGGGTCTGAGCGGTGCCGAGAAATTCGCCGCGCAGAAAATTTTTGAAACGGTTGAAAAAATCTTTCAACACATTCAGCTTTCAATAAGTTTCTACGTTTCGCAATCAGGTGAAGCCGGTCTGGATAAAATAATTTTGACGGGTGGTTCTGCCGGCATGAGCAATTTCAAAGATTTTATCGAAGAAAGCCTCGAGGTGCCCACAGTGCTTGGCAACCCCTTTATGAAGCTCAAAATCGGTGAGATCAAGTATGAAGAACAGAAACGCACCGCCGAAGCGCCTGCTCTTTGCCCGGTGCTCGGGGTTGCCTGCTATAGCGGTGAACCCGAAATAATCAATTTTATCGATATACTGTTCCCCAACCGAAAGAGCCAGAGCATCAATATCAGCAGTGTCAGCTCAAAATTTGGCGGGAATATCTCTGATAAACTTTTTCAGCTGGATGAAAACAAACTGCGCATCCTGACAGGGTTGTTGGCGGCATTGCTGATTTTGGCCGGACTTTACCCGGTTATAAAAATACGGCAACAGGTCACTACAACGAAAGACGATTATAAAAAACTGCAAAGAAAACTGGCGCAGCTAAGAAGCTCTCAGGGTGATGTCACGGCCATGCTTGACATCCAGAAACAACTTGAAGAAAACGAGAACTTCACAGACGACCTGCTTGCCTTCAAAATACAGAATTCACAAGTGCTCGTCGAGCTTGCTTCGCTGACACCGAAACAAATCTTCCTGACCAATGCAGAATTCAGCACTTTGAAAGCAGAGCCAGGTTTCAGACTTCAGGGCCATGCCGACAACTCAGACAGCGTCTTCGAATTTCTCAGTGAGCTGGGCAAGTCTGAACTTTTTCATTCTCCGATACTTGAAAGTTCTCAGGAAGTACCGATTGACGAAACCCGGTATTTTATCAGATTTGTACTGAACGGAAAAATCCACGGAAATAAACTGGTCAGTCAGCAAAATTTTCATGAAAATAACCTGGAAGACGATGGCGCAATGGAGATAATACCGGACTGATGGCAGAAGAAATCAGCATATCCAACTGGCTAAAAGAAGCAAAAGAAGACCCAAAAGTCGCTGTTCAGCCTTTGGTGATAGTTATAGCTCTGGCATTCATGGGCTATAAGTTTCTTTATGCGCCTAAAACAGTTGAACTCACCAAAGAATTGCGTAAAAACAAAAATGTTGAATCAGAAATCAAAACGGTTGAATCGGCAGTCGAAAATCTTGAAGAAATCAAACTGGACATCGCAGAGCGCAGGGCAAAATGGGCTGCTTCACACAAGCTGTGCTACAGAAAATCAGAAATGACCTCTTTTTTGCGACGAATAAGAGAAATCGCACAAAAAGCGGGAATCACGGTCAAGAGTGTTAACCCGCAAGCAATAACGCCGCTGCAGATAGGTAAGATTTCCATAGAAAAATTTCCGGTAACCTTTTATTACACTGGTAATCTTGCGCAGCTGGGCACATTTTTGCGTCTCATAGAGCTTGAAGACAAAATCACCTTCATGGAAATCCCGCCTCTGAGCGCTAACGCCAGCGGCGTATTTGAACTCGAACTTACTCCCACCACGATTCTGCTTCCCGACCAGATGGTTTTAGAAGCCCAGGCAAAACTTGATGAACAGTAAACAATTATTTTTTTTCAGTCTGATCGTTTTATCTGTGGCCATGGGTATGCACTGGTTCAAAAACCGGCCCAAAACCAGACCACAGAAGAACAACCGCCCCAGGGTGGCCTTGAATTTAAGCGATCTTCAGCTTCAAGACGATGAAAACACAGTTGAAACCGGCGAAGACTCAGATGAAGAAACTGAAATTTCTGAAGAAGACGATTCAACAAACACAGAAAAAACAGACGAAAACAATGCTTCTTCGACTGCAACAATCGCTTCTGATACCGCTGTCGCCTCAGACCCGATTCTTTCTGACCCTGTGATTCTCGCTTTCACTCAGTTAAGCCGTAATCCATTCGAACGCTCGCCATATGCTCAGCTTGTTGAGCAGCTGCGCATGGAAAGCGACATAAAAGACGAACCGGTCGAAAAAAAGACCGTAACCGTCCTCAATGCCGAGTTCACTGCAACTATTCAGACTGCCAAAGAGCTTGTTGCGGTAATAGACAAAAGGCTGTTCCGCACAGGCGAAATGTTTCAGGATAAAAAAATTACAGAAATCAAAACAGAGTATGTTTCGCTCGAAACCGGCAGCGGCATTTTCCTGATTCCGAAAACAGGCGTCACAATAAATGTGGCAGAAGACGGCAGCTACCAGGTTAATGATACTTTCCACAAAAAATAAAAACAGAAGTCATTAAACCGCCGCAATTAACCGATACTGGTAATATGCGACGTTTGCTGAAACCAGTTTTATTTACATGTCTTCTTTGTGCCGCTGTTCTTCTGAACGGCTGCATCGACAAGACTTTGTATCCATCGTCAGAGCTTGTGGTAATTGCGGTTGAGCCATACATTCTGACCCCGGCCTCGACGGATCTCACTTCGCTGCCATCGACCAGTGTCACGGTGAACATAGCGAACAAGGTTCCCTGCCGGTTGAAAAGCTTCAGCGTTCAATACTTCACCCCTTCCGGGGAGCCGCTGCCACAGCTGGCAATCAACAAACAAAGTCAGGAAGGGATAATCAACATCAACCAGGGCAACCTGTCTGAAGTTCCAGAAGAGGCTAACACAAGTCAGCTCGGTCAGGCGGCCTTCACCGTCTATCCTTACTCGGTTGATTTATTCAATCTTTTCGAGCTTTCAACTTCAAACATATCTCCGGTCAAAGCTAGAATAACCCTGCACTTTCTCGATGTTAACGGCAACTGGATCGATCTCGACGCCCATTGCTTCTTAAAAAAGTTTGAACAGTCAGAATCAACAGAAGAAACTGCAGCAAACAGGAGAGCGAGATGAAAAGCAATTTAAGATGGCTTTATCTTGCCGGTCTCGGCTGGGTATTGATTACCGGCCTGGCTTCACCCGTTGGCTTTGCACAGAATTCACAGGGCTGGCAGCCTTTACGCGGTTCTTTCAGAGGGGCAATCAGTCACCCCGCAGCGCCAGCAGCCGGCAGCGCATTTTATCCGACTATAAGAAACAACAATCGTCATGGCAGCGCCGAAGGCAGTGCCGCTCGCAGCAACGGCTGGGTCAATCTGGGAAATGGCGCACGCATCAGACTGCCTGATGATCAAGGCGACAACAGCAACCGTCTTTCACCCGACGTTCTTGAGACTATCAGGCAGCTGAAAGAACAGACGCAGGAAGCAAGATATCAGCTTGCGCCAAGGTCGCCGGTAACCGGCAACGTGCCGAACTCGCTCGAACCGCCAGACAGAGACAACACGGCGGAGAACGCGCCAGTTCAAGGGCGGGCCAATGAAATCGGCCTGCAGAGTTCGTATCTCAGCTTTCCTAAAAACAAAAACATAAAAATTTCGTCTCTGGACTTCAGACAGACTGATGTTACTGACGCCATGCGCTCTTTGGCTCAGCTGGTCGGCATCAACCTGATGCTTTCTCAGGGAATTACCGGCCAGGTAACCATACTTTTCAGCGATGTAACTATCGAAGAAGCTTTCAACACCCTGCTGCTCAACTTTGATCTGACCTTCGCCTGGGAAGGCAACATTTTACGCATTTTCCCCGAAAGGTCGGCACCGACGTTGACAAGGATTTTTGCGATCCAGCATACCAATGCCGCCGACATTCAACCGATAGTAAACAAAGTAATTACCCCCACGATAGGCAGCTGCGAAGTCGATGCACGCACAAATTCTCTGATGATCAAGGACACCGCTGCCAAACTCACAGAGATTCAAAATCTTTTGCCGCAGATAGACGTTAAAGAGTCAGCGGTTCAAATTACTTCAAGGCCGGTAACCGAGGTTTATTATCTCGACTATGCCGATGCCACAACTTTGTCGGCACCGATCAGAATGCTTTCTGAGAATGTAAAAATACAGGAATTTTCGTCGAGCCAGGCTTCACAGGCCGGTGCCGCCGGTGGGGCAACGACAGGTCGTATGGACATGATGATCGTAACCGATACTCAAAATAATCTTGAGCGCATCAGGGAGCTCATCGAAAAACTCGATGTGCCACCAATTCAGGTAACGATAGACGCTCACATTTATGAAATAGATAAAAACGAAGAAGAGCGCCTCGGGGTCAACTGGCAGAAATCTGTGCCGATTGCAGGAACCAGCGACAACCTTTTCGACATGTCAATTGCCCCTGAAACTGCTGATGCCGGCGGTACCGGAGTATTCCGCTTCGGCAGCCTCGACGTCAACCAGTTCAGAGCAATTCTGGCAATGCTGCAGACTCACAGTTTTGCCAAAGTCTTGAGCAACCCGGTCATTACAACCCTCAACAACCGTCAGGCAACCATCTCGGTCGGCCAGGCAATACCTTATGTCTCTGCCTCTCAGGTCAATGCCGAAACCGGTCAGGTCACCAACACAATCGAGCAGGCCAATGCCAGCATCGAAATGATCGTTACCCCTTCGGTAACCGGCAACGATGAAGTTTTTCTCGATATCAGACCAACGATCTCCAGCGTTCTTGGCTACACCGATCTGGGCGGCAACTCTACTCCCAACCTCAGCAGTCGAAGCGCGGTAACCCAGGTAATCTGCAAAAATAACAATACCATTGTCATTGGCGGCATGATCAAAACCGACAAAAGCGAAAGCTTGAGCAAAGTGCCGTTTTTAGGCGATCTTCCCGGAATCGGCAAAATGTTTCAGAAAAAGACCTCGCGCGAGGTCAGAACAGAGTTGATCATTTTTATCACACCACACATCGTTCACCGCGATGCCAACCGTACTGTCGCCAGAAACAACAGCGGTAAAGCCGTTAATTCTCCAAGACTGACGCTGTCGCCGTAAATTTTTGTCTTGCAGTGCTTCGGGCAAATCTTTAGAATGTCTAAAAACGACAAAAGTAGCAGGATTCAATTGACCGGAGCAACCACAGAAAACGAGCTGATCGCTCAATTAAGCTCAGACAAGCGCAGTGTCAAAATACAGGCGATTGTCAAACTTACCAGAGTCGGCAAAACAGAGCAGGCTCTGCAGGCTCTGGCACCTTATGTCAACAGCTCAGACCGCGAAATTTCATTTTTTGCGGCGCAGGCAGCCGGCAAAATTGCCCAAAAAGCAAATCTCGACCTTGATACATTTCTGGAAAGTTCTGCCAGAACAGGCGAATCATCTGATGACTGGCGAACAACTGCCACCGCTTTTCTGTCGCCGGCGAAAGAGAAGGTTCCCGAGCTTCTCGAGCTTGTCCGCAAAAATTCAGACTCGATCCCGGAGAAGGCGCTGCCTGCTGTCGGTGTGTTTTTAAGTCGGCACGGAAACATCAGCGACGCAAAGTTTATCGAGCAACAACTGCTTAAAGACAGTTCAAATCTTGCCCTGCCTTTTATGAACGCAGCCGAAACCGTAGCCAGCGTCATATTGCCGCGTGTTCTGCCTGGATTGCTGGCGAGCCGTGAGCCTCTGGTAAGAAGCCGAGCCGTAAGCGCCCTGAGAAAAATAGACCCGGAAGAAGCCGAGCGACATTTTTCTGACCTGCTGGCCTCGCGAAACCCTGAAGACAGGCTCGCAGGCATAGGCATCGCTTTGCTGTTTCCCTTCGAGCGCGTCAAAAGATACCTGCTGTCAATATTAACCGAAGAAAAGGATCAGGAAGTTCTCGATGCCTGTCAGACCGTTCTGGCATCGAACCCGGAGATAGATATCGCTCTGAGCGTCCTGGACAGTATAGATTCGGTCGATGCAGAACAAAAAGCCAGATTATCAAAAGTTTTCAAGACCATCTGTCGTGCTATTGGCATTGCCGGCATTCTGCCACAGGAAAAGGCAACGCCTGAAAGTATGGTCGCTCTCTGGAAGCAACAAAGGCTACAGAGCTTTCTTTACGATCTCGAAATACAGCTGGCATGCACCGAGGAGCCGCGAAAAAAAGCCATTATTGAATGGATTCAGAAAAACAGGCAGCATCCCAGAGTCGCTGAGCTGATCGAGAGGCTGGGCAAAAACCCTCAGACCGAAGACGTTTTCAGGCAGCTGAATATAAATGCGCCGAAAACTGCCGGCAAGACCGGAAAAGAATCGTCAACGGCTCCGCAGAACGACGAAGAGAAACTGCGAATCTTAAAGAGTCTGCAAATAGATTCATTCGCTCAAAATCGCCCCTGGATAATGGCAGAGGCAACTCATGGCAACGCCAGAGTCAGAGCGGAAGCATTGAGCGCCATGTTGCGAGTCAAACCCGAGCACGGTCTTAAAGAACTGGGCAAAGCCGCCGTAAAAACAGAAGACAGCGAAGTCAGAATAGCCGGGTTTAAAATACTCGAGCGCCTGGAGCCAGACTTTTTAAAAGACATGATCTCCGATCTTCTGCTCGACAATGACCCAAACCTGCGCCTCAGGGCGATAAGATTCGGGCTGAAGTTTAACGAAAAAGAATCGATCGAAGCCCTTAAAAAAATCATAGCTTCGCCAGAATTGAATATGAGATCGAATGCCGTAGGGTGTTTGGCGCTCTGCCCTTTCAACCTGGTCTTCAAAATTCTGATGGATCAGCTTGACCGCGAGGACCACCCGGTAATTGCCAGACAGATAGCCAACATCCTTCTAAGCAACCCGTCTAAATCTGCATTGAAAGCACTTGACAACATCACCAGAACCTCCAATCCGGCTGTTGCGATGGTCATTTCGCAAACAAGAAACGACCTTTTCGAAATCGTGTCAGAAATGCCGGCCCCGCCAGAAAGCGAAGCGGGCGAAACAAAAATTGAAACTGCTGATAAGCCCTACTCTATCAGCAACGTTCGCGAAATTGCCCGTCGCAACCAGAACTGGAAGCCATCTTACAAGGCAAATGAAAAGCCGGCAGCAAAACAGCAGCAGCAGAAAATGGAAATCAACTGGCAGATGCTTATTTCCGGGAGCGTGCTTCTGGTTTTTCTTGGTATGCTGCCGATGATGCTGCTATCAGAGAAAAAGACCACAGAAAGGCCTAGAAGCAGCGTAACCCAGGATCAGCGGGTAAGCGAAAGAGTCAAACCTGTCAGCACACAGATTCCCGTAAAGTTTCGAATGAACAGAGCCTGCTCTTTAAGCGGCATTGTAGAAAAAATTGTTTCAGACACAAGCCTGGTAATGGTTCATGAAGGAAGCCAGCTGATGGTAAAATTTGAAACACCAGAAATAAAGCCTTTTAAGCAGGGTGATCAAATCAAAGTCACTCTGGTTCCGTATCGGGTCAACCCGAACGGAATAATTCTTTCGAGAGGGCAAAAAATTGAACCTGCGAAGGATTAACAATGAAATGGCTTGATAAATTAGAACCCAGATTCGGTCGTTTTGGCCTCGAAGGGCTGATGCGCTATATATCGATGCTGATGCTGACCATCTTTTTCCTTGATAGAAGCGGCATGCTGCCCTATCACATGCTGTATCTGCACCGTGATGCCATTCTGGACGGTGAGATATGGCGCCTGTTCACATTTTTGCTGATACCGGCCAGCACAAATTTTCTTTTTCTTATCTTTGAGCTTTCAATACTGGTAATGTGTGCCGACGGCCTCGAAGCTCGATGGGGCACTTTCAGGCTGACTGCCTATTACTTCATCGGCGCCACATTAACCATAGTTGCAGCACTTTTTGTTCCGGGAGTCCAGTTTGGCAGCCACTTTATCTACCTCAGCCTTTTTTTGGGCTTCGCCACCCTGTATCCTGACTACGAAATCCTGTTCATGTTCATAATTCCATTAAAAATGAAATTCATTGCCATGCTTTCGGCCGGCTTAATGCTTTATCGCCTCGCTTTCGCGCCGTGGCAGCTAAAAATAGCCATAATTCTGGCTTTGGGTAATTATCTGCTGTTTTTTGCCGACGAGGCAATCACCGTCATGCGCAGAAACCGGCGACAGGCTGAAAGAAGCAGAGAATTTGCAGCTGCTTCGGCACAACGCAGCGATTTCCGGCACAAATGTGCAGTCTGCGGCAAAACCGAGCAATCTCACCCTGAAGTGAATTTTCGCTACTGCACATGCCCGGAATGCGGCGAAAATGGCCGGGCCTTTTGCACCGAACACCTTAAAGAACACAAGGAATCAGGCAAACAAGGCTGACCGTGCAATCTCTGAGTCTGATTATCGAAATTGCACCTGGCTTTTCTGGCCTTTTTTCAAGTTTCTTTCTATTCTTCAAGCCTTTACACCGCGCAAATTCTTCATTATCATGCTCTGATGAAGAATTGCAAAACTACGATTTTCTGTTTTTTTCTCTGCATTCTGGCTATCATAGCCGGCTGCAGCCTTTTGCCAGAAGAAACAAGATATAGTGAAAGCAACAAATTTTCGGGTCTGGGGAAACTGCTGGCAGAGAGGCTGATTTCTCCGGCCAGTCGTGTCGAAATAGCTGCAGATGGCTTCAGCTTGAGCATTGCTTCGAATTCAGTAAATCAACCGGTAAGACTACAGATAATCAAATACCCGCCATATCTCGAAAAATTCCCATGGGAAGACAGTTTCAAGCCTGTTTCCAGCCTGTATCAGGTAACTCTTTCTCCGGAGTATGGAGTGCTCAGATGGCCGGCATCTCTGACATTTACTTTGTCTGAGCCGGTGACGGGCGATGAGCGCATACTGATTGCCCGGCGCAACGCTGCGGCAGAATGGCATTTTCTCGAACCGGCGCTTATTTCTGACAGAAAAGTTGAGATAGCAGCTTACGAATTTTCAGATTGGGTTCCGGTAAAAGACAAAACCGACAAAACCGGCGACGCCGTATCCATACAGATCTCGCCCACCCTTCTTATCGCCAGACCAGAAGCTTTCGACCCAGACTTTTTCAGTGCAGAGCTTCAATTTATCAACGCCAGCCAGCAGACAGAATCGAGCAGAACATTAATAATTTCCGGTGATGAAACATTTGAACTTGATTGTTCGCACCCTGAAACCGGTGCCAAATCATCTTTTCGGGCCGACCAGCAGAACCAGCTGCGCATAAATCTATTCGACAGCCGCTTCATAATGCTGACAGAAGCAGGCAACATCGCCACTCACAGTACAAATATAAGTCTTAAAAAACCCGTTTCCGGCAAATTACCAACATTCTTACATTTCAGAGCAGAAATGGCTTTCCCCTCCGGAATCAGATACGCGGCGACCCAAAACCTTAGAATCGAAGCAGAATCGGCTCAACCAACGGACACCACGACGGAAACTGAGACTGAGACTGCAACAGAAACGCAGACAGAAACCGTAACTGAGACCCAAACTGAGACTGCAACAGAAACGCAGACGCAAACTGGCACAGAATTTACAATTACAGGAGCCTTACCTGCTGCCGGAGCGACAAACGTTGCGGTCAGCCAGTCTGCGGAGTTTTATTTTTCGAATCCGGTGAATACGGGCACTCTGGCATTTTCTTTTTCGCCCGAGCCTCCTGCCGGCCTTTCGACAGCATGGTCAGACAACGACCGCACTCTGACGATCAGCCCTACTGACAGACTGGATTATGGCCAGCCTTATCAGATAACTGTATTCTCGCAAACTTCTGACATCTTCGGAAACCAGCTGCCACAAAATTATGTGACAAGTTTTACAACTCTGGCGGCAACCAGGCCTGTCGTCACCTCTACGGTTCCCGTGGCCGGTTCCCTCGATGTAAACCCAGGGCAACTGCTGGAAATTAACTTTTCAAAGGCAATGCAGCAGACATCGGTCAATAACGCCATAACTCTCACCCCAGCTGCTGCAGGCAGTATGTCTTTCAGCTGGTATAACAACGACCAGACGCTCAGAATCAGCTTCTCACAGCCGCTGGCATATGCCACCTCTTACCAGCTGAAAATAGAAACAACAGCCAGAGACACTGAAGACCAGTCTCTGGAAACAGCTTATCTACTGTCTTTTCTGACTATTTCAAGACCGGTCGTGGTCACGGCAAGCAGCTTGCCTGCCCCTGACAGCAGCAACGTGCCGATAACAACAAACATAACAGTTCCCTTCTCGAAAACAATGAACCAAACCAGCGCGCAGACAGCCTTCAACCTGCAAAAAATTTCAGATTCATCAACGGTTTCAGGGACTTTTTCATGGAGTGACAACAGCATGATTTTCGACCCCGATGCCGATCTCGCATTCTACGAAAATTATCTGGTAAGTATTGCAGCGACAGCAAAAGACGCGAATGAAATCACTCTTGAATCTGAAGTCACATGGGTATTTAAAACAGAGGCAGATGAAGGGCGTGTATGGCAAGCGGAACCGGTTCAGCCCGGCACCGTTTTTTCAGCAAGAAAAGATCACGTTATGATCAGTTTCAATAATCGCCTCTGGGTTATAGGCGGACAAGGCGAGACATTCATGAATGACGTCTGGAGTTCGGCAGACGGCGTCAGCTGGCGACAGGATGTTACCGATGGTAACACAACTTATTTTGCACCAAGAGCCGGGCACGCCTGCGTGGTTTTCGACAACAAACTCTGGCTGACCGGCGGTTATTCAGAAAGTGTAACGGATTACACACTATTCGACGATGTATGGGTATCGAGTGACGGAATCAGCTGGGAGCTGGTGACGGCTTCGGCTGATTACTACAGCCGAGCCTGGCACAGCATGGCCGTATTCGACAACAAACTCTGGGTAATTGCAGGTGAGACGATGAATATGGAAGGAACCCCCGTATTGCTGGATGAATGCTGGAGCTCTTCGGATGGCATCAGCTGGACTCTGCGATCGAACATTGCCAGCTTCTTTCCGAGAAAGCAGGCACGCAGCGCAGTATTGAACGGAAAACTCTGGATTTTTGGCGGCTATGGAACTGCAGGCTCTCTGAACGATGTCTGGTCTACAACAAATGGAGATTTGTGGAATTACGAGGCCGAACACGCTGCTTTTCCGGCCAGATGCGGCTTTGGGCTGACTTCGTTCAATGGCAGGCTCTGGCTTGCGGGCGGAGCTACCCACCCTGGCGTTTTCGACGCAGAGCTTTACAATGATGTATGGGTTTCAAACAATGGCTTAAACTGGATCGAGGTTGTCGTCAATTCACCAACTGGTTCTGACGAGCAGTTTTCGGCGCGAGCCTGGCATGACCTTGCCTCAACAGCAGACAAACTCTATTTAAGCGGCGGCGAAAACCGGCTGCAAAGCTTTAACGAGGTGTGGTCCACTCAATGAATTCTTCAGAATCACCCAAAGACTTATCATATGAACACGTTCTGACAGATATTGAGCAGGCAGATGTCTCAACTTCGAACCCCACAAAGTTTGAGATTCTTGGCCAAAAATTTTCATCGTATGAACTGGGCTTTTTGTGGTTTTATCTCTGCTGTTTTCTCGCTGCTTACATTGTCTGTTATCTGGCTGGCATAACCTACGCCTCGCCCATACACGCCCGCATTCTTTACTCTGTATTTGTCCTGTTGAACGTAACAGCCAGCGCCATCTGTTTTTTTGCCTGGGTGAAGATTCCCACGCGCAGTCTGGCCAGAGATGCGACACTGTTTTTCAATATGTCTCTTGCCAGTGCAGCGACAGGAAATGTAATCGATTTTCTGTTCTGGATTTTCAATTTAGCCGGCTTTAAACAAAGTGTTTTCGTTAACCTCTTTTTCGTTTTTGCCATTCTGTTTGCGTTACCCGGAGTTCATCTTCTGGGCAAAGTCTGCAAGGTAGAATTTGCCAGGCAGTCGATTTACTACTATCTGGGCATCATCGCAATATCTTTTGCGGTTCCATTTCTCATGAACCCTGACATATTACAGACTGGTAGCAATAATTCGAACCCGAAAGAGGTTTTATTCGGGCTTGCTTATGCAGTCGGTATCGGTTACCTGGCCTCTGTCAGCCTGTATCTCTGGAAATCTGCCCAGGGAAGACTCTTTCACTCGGCACGACTGGTCAGCCTGGGTTGTTTTCTGTTGAGCACTGGCTGCGCCATTTATGCCGGCCTGTTTGTCGGCGGAAATATTGAAGCGATTCCGTCTCACCCGGTCCACATTATTATAGCGCTGGGTTACATCTGCGTAGCCCTTGGAATCAGACATACCGAAATAATTATCAACACAATATTCGGCCTGCAGGATGACCTGCCCCCCTCTCTGCCGCTCATAGAAATTTTCGGGCCAAGTCAGGGCATGGTCGTGTATAAAAAGATGGAAGCCAGTATTAAAGCCACTCTGGAAGAGTTATTGCGTTCAAAGGCCGAGGGGGAGGTCAAGCAACGCATCATCGGTGAACTGGAAGCAGAAGTGAAACTGCGCAAAGAAACTGAACGGGCGCTGATTCTAGAAAAAGAAAAAGCGGAAGATGCCAACAAAACCAAATCGCAGTTTCTGGCAATGATGAGTCATGAACTGAAAACTCCATTGACCGCTATCAAAGGCTATGGGCAGATACTCAGCAGTACGACCGGCCCGGCTTCGACCCTTTCCCCTGAGAAAGTTCACGAAATTTCGCAGCAGATCGTCATCAATTCAAATCATCTGCAAAATATGATTGACGGCATATTGAGATTTTCTCAGCTTGAGAATGGCAGCTTCATTTACAACGTCGAAGTCTTCAACCTCTCAGAGGTTCTTGCCTACATCGATGCCTTGCTGCTGCAACAGTTCTCCCTGGCAAACTTCACGGCCCGAATTCCGGAGCGCAATCTGCTGCTACGCTGCGATAAGCTTTCTGTACAGCATATCATTATCAACCTTCTGACCAACGCTTTCAAGTTCTGTCGTGACGGTCATATCGTTCTTGCCGTCAGGCGATCCGATGCAGATCTGTTCATTTCTGTGGAAGACGATGGCATTGGTATTGCGCCGGCGCATCTTGAAAATATTTTCGAGGCTTTTTATCAGATCAGTCATGGCAATAAAAGAAAATTTGGCGGTACTGGTCTTGGTCTGAGCATAGTAAAAAAACTCACAGAAGAACTTAACGGCAAAATAACCGTTGTCAGCGAACCCGACAGGGGAAGCCGATTCGAAGTCATTCTGCCCGGCATAGTAATCGAAGGGAACCCGCAATGAGTATGGATTGCAAACGCAAACAAGTTGAAATTTTTTCTGACGGTGCCTGCAGTGGCAACCCCGGCCCGGGTGGCTGGGGAGCGATATTGCGCTATAAAGGTTCTGAGAAGGAGCTTTCTGGCGGCGAAAAAGATACTACCAACAATCGCATGGAGCTGATGGGCGTTATTTCAGCTCTTGAAAGCCTGAAAGAACCCTGCCAGGTAAAGGTGTTTACTGACAGCCAGTATATCGCCAACGCTTTTACGCAGAAATGGCTGGAAAGCTGGCAAAAAAACGGCTGGAAAACGGCGGGCAAAAAACCGGTAAAAAACCGGGAACTGTGGGAGAGGCTGCTGAAGCAGGCCGAGGTTCACGAACTTGAATGGCAATGGATTAGAGGGCATTCTGGACACCCTGAGAATGAAAGGTGTGACCAGCTCGCAGTCGCGCAGCGCGACAAATTTTCCGGAAGAAACTGACGACATTCGCTGCTCGCTTCTAAGCTCTGACAAAGCGATTATCTGAAACTTTTGAAAGCGTGCTGACGTAATTCTGGCAAAGAAGCATATGACAAATAGATCAAGAACAGCTTCGGCGGCATGTCTGCTGATTTTTACGTTATGTTTTTCAGTCTATGCGGTTGAACCCGAAGAAGTTCTGCGCAATCTGCCGGCTCCGCAAGTAAACTATCCTCTCGAAGAGATACGTATCAAGAATGAAACTCCACCAGACTCAGCAGTAATCGTCAGCCCGGTTAACCCACCCCCGCCGGCACCACCGGAAGAAATAAAAAGGCTGGCCCGGAAAGCTGTAGAAACAAGCAAACTCCCTTTCATAAAGTCTGCACGCAAGCTTATCGACATTTTATCCAAACCGGTCGTGCTCGCGACAAACACGCCAGCAGTGACTTTGGCGACAAGCGTGCCAAAGGTCGCCACTTCATCGATCAAACTTGCTGCAAAGCCCGTTACCCGGGTCGTTGCAACTTCGACCAGAGTCATTTCAGCCTTCAAAACCCTTTCAGAGAACTCCGAGATCGCCAGAATACGAGCTAATATCGACTCTGAAGTGGCGTTTGCCAGTGATCTCTTCAACCTTTTTCTGAATGACGCACAAAATGTCGCTCAACCTGAAGAGCCGACACAGGATGAAGCAAAGTTCGATTCTGTCTTTGTCTCTGCCCAGGCAATGAAGCAAAGACAAAAATGGCCTGAATTAAAACGGCTGTTCGAAGACAATCCGGAAGCGGGCGAAACAGCGGATGGGCTTCGTTTTCAGATTGAAGCAGAGATTTATTCGAGCAAACCGAACTACATGACGGCGCAAAGATTTGCCAATCAGTTAAAAAAAGCTGAAGCTGATGACCCGCTTGCGGATTTTGCCACTGCTCTTTTTTACTATCACAGCAAAAAGCCCAACCTCGACAAAGCAAAGCAGGCTCTGGAAAAAGCTTTAAAATCACCCAAAGTCCCGGAAGGTGCTTCAACGCTTTATTGGCAAATAATGGGCAAAAAATTCATGATTCCGTTGCTGCTTCTTGTTGCGGGCGTATTTGCGGGCATTTCGCTTTTTATCAGAAAACGAAAAACTGCCATCACCCTTGACGGTTATGAACAATACGATCCAGTTACAGAAGCAGAAACAAATACCAATCTGGCAAAATCGGCAGCATTCTTCAAAAATATTCTAGCCAGCCTTGTCGGCAGATTAAAAAAACAAAAACCTGAAACTGAGACTACCGAAGTCTCAGAAGGTTATGCTGAGCCGCATTCTCTGCAACAATCGAACGAAAAAACAGCGGAAGATCTTGTCGATACTGTCGACAGCCCTGATACAGAAGAAGAAAATGAAGAAGATGAAGACATGCGCGAACTTGAAGGTGAAGACTCAAAACTTATAATGGCCGGCGATGACGAAGACTCGCCTGAAGAAGATGAAGACGTCGAGTATGAAGAAATAGAAATAATCGAAGAAATCGAGATCGAAGAGGAAATCGAAGAAAAGCCATGACTTGCCGTTTTTAACGGTAAGCTGACAAAATTTCGGGGTTTTCTCTGGCGACTTCTGGCCAGAAATAGAGCAACAGGTTCAAGTTCGCAGGGACTTTTTTAAAGCCGCCCAATGGCCCGGCGTGTGAACCACCGCCAATAATGGCGGCAAAAGCCTGCGCCCCGGAGTATCCGCGTTTGAGCCGCAGATACTTGGCAATTATTGCCCCAGTACGGTCACAGCCCCACATGCAATGCACGTATGCCCCGGCATCGATGAGGTTCATCAATCTGTCGGTCTGAGTGGCATCTGGAACTTCAGCAGAATTCATGCGCATCTTGACCAGATCGATTTTTTTTGTCGAGCAGATATCTGCAAGCCGGTCAGTGAATGAATCTTTCAGAGGAACATGCAGTAAAATAACGGACTTTGCGCCTTTTTCGCGCAAAAAATCGAGGTATTCTGCGACCAGGGCATCTGAATTATTCTTTTTTACCGGGTTGAAGAGATAGCCGCCAGCCATCAGCCTGTCATCGATAATTCTGAAATTATATGGCACTTTGCCGCTGCCACCGGCGTCTTCAAATTTAACAACCTCTGCTCCGCTTTGTATAGCCAAGGCCAGACAGAGAACCATCGCTAAAATAAAACTGCGCCCCAAAAGTGGGCGCAGGACAAAAATACAATCTGCTTTCATTGCATAACCTCACAAGTTCTTCTTACGACTCCGCATTATTTATCGGCAACCGTTTGGAAAACCGCGATAGATTCGCAGCAACCTGGAAGGCTCTGAAAAAAGCAAAGCTATTGATTATTTTTTGCGGTATACGTTGAGGCCTACTTTTTCTTCGCGGCCCGGAATAGCGTAGTTGCCTTCAGTAGAAGCGACTATAACTGATTTACCGGAAGAAGAAGTGCCAAATTCTTTGGAAAGGTCGACTTTGAGAGTCAGAATGTTGCCTTCAACAGTCATTTCAACGTTTTTCATTAATTTCCTCCTGTATTAAAACAGACAAATTTGCTGATTCAGCAGGGTATCACACACCCGCCTGCATTTCCAGCTTTTTATATCTGCAACAATAAAAAAGCAGCATTCTGCACAATATCAGAATGCTGCCCGATTTTACCTCAAGGTATTCTCAGAGTCATACCAACTTTAAGAAGCTTCGGGTTAGAAATGCCGTTATGGTCAGCGATTTTTTTCCAGTCTGCTGAGGTGCCATAAACGTTTTTGCTGATTTTGCCGAGGGTGTCGCCGGATTTTACGACATACTGTCTTTCCTGGGCAACATCTGCATGGTCTTCGACCACTTCTTCTTCGTCATCATCGTATTCTTCTGTGTCGGCAATAACGGGAATCGGTTCGCTCTGGACTTCTTCAACAGTTTCTACCGGTTCGGGTTCGACATAGGGTTCGGGTTCGGCAACGGGTTCCACAACGGGTTCTGCGACCGGCTCATCAAGAACTATGGCCTGTTCGAGCACTTTAAAGTTTCTGACCTGCAAAGCACCGCTGGGATATTTCTGGTCGGGTTTAAAAACGTTACCAAAAACCCTGATCTTAACGCTGCGATTTTCGCCGACTTTGAGAGCCTGATCGCCTACCAGCAGCAGATTCTGACCATCGATTGTCTTGAACATCACTTTGTCTTCAGCGACTGAATCAACAACACCGGTGACAGTAGTCGAGCGGCTTTTTTTGCTGAACCAGCTGCCCGGTTTCCACCAGTCACCTTTTGCAAAAGCACCGGTCGGCAGTGCGAGCATACTCAGAATAACAACAAGAACCAGATTTTTTCTCATCTTAATAAAAGCCCCCTGTAAGAATTAGTTCACAGAAGCAATGTATATAACTTTCGGTGCACAATTTCAAGTGGGTATTTTAAAGTTGTTGAGCGAGTTGAAGAAAATTTCTCGATATTTCATCAGTTTTTCTCGTTATTTCTCTGCCAATCGAAAACTGCTCGGCTAATTCAAAGAAAGGGTACTGACGGAACGATTCATGATCGCATTGTATGCCTCATCTTTTGCGGTGCCAATGAAGTATCTGAAAAGGTAAAGAATCTTATCATCAAAAACAAGATAATCTACGACAGACATTGGCCCGCCGCCAGCAGTGATCTGCCAGCGCACACGATAGGTAGGGCGGGTCGCTGAAGCTACCAACTCAGGGCCTCTGGTCGAATTCAGCATCACATCTGAACTTTCTTCTATTTCTCGGGTTCTCTGATTGACATACTCGAGCATAATTTTTTCAGCCGGTTCATCGCTGTTTCCAGCCAGCAATACTGTCAATTTTTCTTTAAATGGGCCTACCACCGTCATACCCGTGGCCGTTTCAGATTCCGGTTCGAGTTGCCACGACTCGGGAATCGCAAAATTCAGCCCGCTTATGGAATTACGACATTGTTTGAACTGAGAAACTCCGGCGGGATAAAAATTCTGAGAATCGAGATTGTACATCTGCAGCAGACTGAAAAGACCTAAAAACACACAGAACCAGACAGAAAAAAAGCCTGCAAGCCGCTTCAAAATATTTGAATTCATGACAGGTATCAGAGCAAATGCAAGAGCCGCGCCGGCGGCCAGTCCTCCCAGGTGGGCGCTGTTATCGACTATTTTTTCGACAGCTCCGATAACCAGATTGATTATCAGAATAAAAATCAGAGTAGAAAAATTGTTTCTCGATGCCAGTTTTTCAGACCCTTTCACTTTAAAAAGCTCGAAAATTATCGCAGCCGACAACAAGCCCAACACTGCAGCAGAAGCTCCGGCCGAAAGAGGCTGACCAGCATAAACAGCCGCCAAACCACCAACAACACCGCAGGTAAAATAAATTCCGAGAAAAATTGGCCAGCCGGCAACAGTTTCGATCGGGGGGCCAAAAAACTTCAGAGCGACCAGATTCATCAGCAGATGCACCCAGCCAATGTGAACGAACTGATAAGTGAACAACCTGAAATATTCGCCGTTACTGACCAGAAAAGAGCTGTTCGCTCCGATTTTTACAAGGTCGATGACGTCTTCAACATTGTAAACCATCATCAAAGTAGCAGAGACAACCATCGTTAACCAGCCCAGAATGCTGGATGCGGTTTCTTTATAGACATTCACGGCAGCGGCATTCTCTTCTGACCCGATTATAGTGACCAGCTCTTCTGCGTGTTTCTCGTGCAAACTTTTTAATTGCGGCAGCACACGACGATCGAAAAATTCACGGTTTTCGACGAGAGAAAAAAATCTTTTGCGCATAAAGGGCAACATGGCATCTTCTTCATCTTCGTCTGCAAGCCCCTTCATGACCTCTGCCATAATCTTTTCGCCCTCTTCGTATCTGCCCGAGTTGAACAGGCAGACCCCGCGCCAGAAGACTCTAAGAGGTTCAGGCAGTCTAAAAATACCCATATCCTGGCGGCTCATGAGTTTTTCAAATTCATCTATCCAACCCAAAAAAGCGAGAAAGATCATCCGGCTGATCACCAGATTTGCGTGTTTATCAGGCGAAGCGTCATCACCCTCGTTTATTTTGCTTTCCAGAACTATCTGGGCCTTAACAGCCTCTTCGTATCTGGTGGTTTCGAGAAAAGCGCGTACCAGATACAGAAGCTCTTCGAACGAATGCTCTGCAAAATGACGATCCTGTTCACGCAGATCGTTGATAATAGCTTCAAAATTACGGTTGTTAAAGTGAATCAACCCCAGAAAAATCCTGGTCATCGAATCGTATGGTTCACCACGACTCAGCAAAGATCTTATTTCGGCCTCAAGACGATTATTATCTGATGAAAACTCGCTTGCCAAACGGGCAATCTCATGCATGTGAGCGTTCAACTCGCTCCAGGCAAGGTTTGCCTTCCAGCGGGCATAAGGCTCGATCTCATCGATGCGGTTTTCGGCCATCAGAGCATCGATACGGCGCTGCAAAAATATCGGCAGAAGAACGAGAATAAAAATACCCGTGAGAGACACAGACAAAGCCACACTTCCGCTGATATCACGAGCTACGAGCACAATCATCAGGCAAAGCAGAAAAAAAAGCTGCGAAATATAGCCGGAATAATGTCGAAAACCTCGCTTAAAAAGCGAGAAAATCATGTATCCAATGTTGGCAATCAAGATGTAAATGATGAAGCGATATGCCAGTTCCATTCAGTTTCCCCGCTTTTTCTTCGTTTCTTTTTCAGTTTCGACGACAAGCTCGATTCCGGTTTTATCAGCTTTCATCTGCAGACGACCGGCAACCGTCGAACCGTCTTCCAGAACGAAACCCTTTATAGTTCGCGTCGCTTTGCCGGCAATCAAAGAGTCAATTGCCGCCTGAGTCAGCTTTTTCCCGTGGAATTCTTTCCAGACGACGTAGTGACAACCTTCTTTAAACCTGTTACAACCGAAACCACGGTTGCCCTCGATGATGCCGCCTTTTTCGCAGGCAGGACACGGCGCCAGAACCTGGCGTGTCTGCCCGAGCGCCCCTGAAACGTTTCTGCCAGCAATTGGCCTGCCAGGTTGAGAAACAACGGTTTCAGACAGGGCATTCTGGCGATTTACGGGAGGAGGAGCAGCGGCAGCGCGCAGAATTGCCGAAGATTTTATCTGCTGAACGATATTGCAGACAAACCCGGTAATACCCTGCATAAAGTCAGAGTCGTCATCGCGGCCTCTGGAAATATCTGCCAGACGCTTTTCCCAGCTTCCAGTCAACTCAGGACTGGTAATCTCGGGAGCCGCAAGTTTTATCAACTGAATTCCCTTCGGGGTTGGAATCAGTTTTTTCTTGTCTCGCAACATATATTCAACCCTGATGAGTTTTTCGATAATTTCAGCGCGGGTCGCTGGTGTGCCCAGACCGCTGTCCTTCATTGCTTCACGCAGTTCATCGCTTTCGATCAACTTTCCGGCAGTTTCCATCGCCTGTAGAAGAGTCGACTCGGTATAGGCAGCGGGTGGTTTGGTTTTTCGGGTAAACAGAGTGGCGTCTTCTATGGTGCGCCTGTCGCCTTTTTTGAGATCAGGCAATGACTGGTCGTTTTCTTCGTCTTCAGACAGAGACTGCCCGTCAGCAGCCTTTTCAGCCTGCTGCTTTTTGGCACTCGGGTAAAGCACACGCCAGCCCTCGTCGGTAACCACCTTGCCCGTTGCCTTGAAGTGGTCTTTATCGCACTTGATGATGATTGTGGTTGAAAGATACTGATGATCAGGGTAAAAAACAGCCAAAAACCGTCTTACCACAAGATCATAAATATTTTTTTCGGCAGTGCTCCAGCCAGAAGTGTCGGTCACCCTTTTTTCTGTTGGAATTACAGCGTGGTGATCAGAAACTTTGGAATCATCAAAAACCTTTTTATTCTTTTTTGGCCGGTTATTTCTCAGCCATTGCAGGTATTCATCGTATTCGCCGGGCAGAGCGGCAAAACGTTTCTCGATAGTAGGAAAAATGTCATCAGAAAGGTATCTGCTGTCTGTTCTAGGGTATGTAACAACCTTTTTCTTTTCGTATAGGTTCTGCAGAACAGCAAGCGTATCGGCAGCCGTCATCGAATAACGGGAATTGGCGTCGCGCTGCAGAGTCGTCAAATCGTAGAGAGCCGGCGGCGCCTGCTTTTTCGCTGTTTTTTTGGCACTCTGCACGACAGCCTCACCCCCCCGCAACCGGTCGGCGAGCTGCTGTGCCCGTTCGACATCGTCTATGCGACTTGGGTATTCTGAAGCATCGGGATCGAACCACAGGGCGGTAAAATCAGCCAGGGCCGCGCTTACCTCCCAGTAATCCTTGGGCACGAAATTTTGAATTTCCAGGTGTCTCCTGACCACCATAGCCAGAGTCGGAGTTTGAACTCTCCCAACTGTGAACATACTGTTCAATTTGCGGGTGTAAGCTCTGGTAAAATTCATGCCCACGAGCCAGTCGGCTCGACTGCGACACAAAGCGGCCCGGGCAAGCGGGTCGTATTTTTCCCCTGGCCTCAAATCTTCAAAACCCTTTTTGATGGCTTCATCAGTCATGCTCGAGATCCAGAGACGCTTGAACGGTTTGTTGCAACCGGCATGCTGGTAAACGAGCCTGAAAATCAACTCACCCTCTCGGCCGGCGTCGGCAGCATTAATTATCATGTCAACATCGGGGCGATTAAAAAGCCTGGCAACATTGTCAAATTGCTGTCTTGATGATGGCAAAACCGTGAGTTTCCAATCTTGGGGAAGCATAGGCAGGTTCTCCATGCTCCACTTTTTCCACGACGGGTTCTGCTCTTCGGGGTGACCTATGGCCACCAGGTGCCCAAAGCCCCAGGTTACTATATAATCACTGCCTTCGAGAAAACCTTCACCTCGCCTGGTGGAGCCGAGGATCTTGCCAATATCTTTACCAACCGAAGGTTTTTCGGCAAATACGAGAATTTTCATGCCAACATGCTACTGCATCAGCCTTTTTATGTCCAGTTGAAAGAGTTTTAACATCCGCCAAAGAATTCGGCTCAAAAATTTCTGCTATAAATCCGATGTGTAGTATGCTAAGATGTTGAGCGAGCTTGCGAATTTCCGGGTATACCCTGCCCGGCAGCGCGATGTTTGTATAAGTATGACAAGGAGGGTTTACGATGGCGACCTTCAGCTACAAGGCCAGAAACTGGGATGGAAAAATCGTTTCTGCCGAAATGGAAGGCGAAAGCAAAGAAGTCTGTATCGCCAAGTTGCGCGAAAAAGGCTACTTTGTTACCAGTATTGCCGAGAAAAAAGGTTCAGGCGGGGTATCTTTCACTTTTCTTCAGAGAGGTGTCTCTTCTCAAGAAGTCTGTATCTTCGCCCGCCAGTTTGCGACCATGATCGGTTCAGGCGTGCCCCTTGTCAGATGTTTGACCATCCTGCAGGCTCAGGCCGAAAATCCGACTTTCAAAAAAATCATAACCCAGATCAGATCAGATGTTGAGGGTGGTATGACCTTTTCCAAATCACTCGAAAAACACCCCAAAGTCTTCTCGGATCTCTTCTGCTCACTCGTCAAGGCAGGTGAAGTCGGCGGTATTCTCGACTCGATTCTGGAGCGCCTGGCCGACTACCTCGAAAGCTCAGAGAACCTCAAGTCCAAGGTCAAAGGTGCACTCACTTACCCGATCGTCGTTTTCGGCATCGCCGCCCTCGTCGTTCTGGCGCTGGTAATGTTCGTTCTGCCTCAGTTCAAAGAAATTTTCATGGGTATGAACGTCGAACTGCCAATGGTAACGCAAATGCTGCTGGCCACTTCCGACTTCATGATCTCGTGGTGGTTCATCATTCTACCTTCAGTCGTCGCTGTTCCGGTTCTGATCTGGAATTTCTTCCAGACTAAGAACGGAGCGAGAATCTTCGACACCAATATACTTCGCATGCCTGCCATCGGCATGATGATGAGAAAAGTTGCGGTAGCCAAGTTCACCAGAACCCTGGGCACACTTATCGCTTCAGGTGTTCCGATTCTACAGGCCCTGGAAGTTACCTCTCAGACTGCCGGTAATGTCGTTATCGCCGAAGCGGTCGATAAAACACGCATCTCGATCAAAGAAGGTGAATCTATCGCCGACCCGTTAAAGAACTCCGGAGTTTTCCCACCCATGGTCGTGCAGATGATTGCAGTCGGTGAAGAAACAGGTGAACTCGACAAAATGCTGTCGAAAATCGCCGACTTCTACGACACTGAAGTCGACACTGCTGTCAAAGGCCTCACCTCAATCATCGAACCGATCGTTATCGTTTTTATGGGCGTCGTCATCGGCGGTATCGTTCTCGCCGTTTTCATGCCCATGCTCAAACTGGTTAACGCCACCTGATACGCTTTCACGAAAAAGCCGCCCCACCCTCGGGGCGGCTTTTTTTTCACCTTCAGGGTTTTATTATAGAGAAAGCGTGCCGATAAAAAAGCCCCGTTTCACCTATCAACGGTGAAACGGGGCTTTGATCAATTCATTTAAATTTTATCGAGCGCCTGCCAGAGATCTTTTTTGATATCTTCGTAATCTTCACAGCCGACCGAGAAGCGAATCAGACCGTCAGATATGCCTGCCTGAGCTCGAGAGGCGCTGCCCATGCTGGCATGAGTCATGCTTGCCGGATGCTGAATCAAACTTTCGATACCGCCCAAAGAAACGGCAAGAGTGCTGAGACCGACTGAATCCATTACAGTTTTTCCGGCGGCGACCCCACCCTTAACTTCAAATGAAATCATGGCGCCAGGGCCGGCCATCTGCTTTTGAGCGAGTTCATACTGAGGGTGAGACTTCAAGCCAGGATATTTGACCCACTCGATCTTCGGGTGTTTTTCGAGTTCAATCGCCAGCTTCATGGCATTTTCCTGGGCCACTTTAACACGCAAAGCAAGAGTTTTTACACCGCGGAGAACAAGCCAGGCCTGGTGCGGATCTATGGTTCCGCCCATCTGACAAAGAACTCTGTGCATATTCCGGAAAACTTCCTGATTGCTGGTAACAAGCATTCCGGCGACTACATCACTGTGGCCATTGAGAAACTTGGTCATACTGTGCAGAACGATATCAGCACCAAGCAGCAAAGGCTTCTGCAGCATCGGGCTGCAAAAAGTGTTGTCAACCACCAGAAGAGCGCCGGCATCATGAGCCACTTTTGCACAGGCGGCAATGTCGGTAATGCTCAGAGTTGGGTTGGCGGGGGTTTCAATATAAACCAGGGTGGTATTGGGCTTGATCGCCTTTCTGACGTTTTCAGGGTCAGAGGTGTCAACAAAGCTGGATTCAACACCAAACCTCTTCAATTCATTTTCGAGAATAGTTCTTGTCGGCCCATAAACCGAACCGGTCGAAACGACATGCTTGCCGGCTCCGAGAAATGTCATAAAAACCGTCGAGATAGCAGACATGCCAGTTGCGGTTGCCAGACCGAATTTGCCGCCTTCGAGTTCCGCAACACATCTTTCAAGGGCAGCATTTGTCGGGTTGCCAATACGGGTGTATTTATAACCGCTGTCTTTACCAGAAAACCTGGCAGCGCCCTGGTCAGCGTCTTCAAATGCGAAAGTCGAAGACTGATAAATGGGCACGCTTACCCCGCCAAAAAGTTTGTCGGGTTCCTGCCCGGCGTGGATACATGCTGTATCAAATTTTACTTCTGAATGCTTCATCGATCTATCTGTTCCTTTCCCCTGGATGGTGAAATTTTCTGTCATGTTATGACTGTTTTTCGGGTTTGTCCAGCAACTTTTGCAATCTTGTAAGATTTTATAACACCGTATGCAAAAACGAAGAAAATAAAAGACCGCCATCCGTTAAGATGGCGGTCTTTGGGTCGGGGCGACTGGACTCGAACCAGCGACCACTTGAACCCCATTCAAGTACGCTACCAACTGCGCTACGCCCCGATTGGCCCGGCTGTTAACAACAGCGTCGAAACCAGTTCGGTTATATTAACAGAATTTACCTAAATAATCAACAGAAATTTAGCGGCAAAAGTCAAATCAGGCCAGAAGCCAGAAATATCACTCAAATAACGGACTGAGAGCGAAGCATTTCGATCTGCTCAGCTGAATAGCCGAGAACTGTCAGGATTTCTTCGTTGTGCTGGCCAAGAACCGGAGCGGGAGCATTGACCTCGGCAGGCGTTTCTGAAAGTTTAACCGGGCTGCCCGGTATTTTGATCAGACCGGCAACCGGGTGTGTCAGTTCGAGAAGCATCTTGCGAGCAATCACCTGCGGATCAGAAAGCACCTGACTGATGCTGTTGATCGGCCCGGCAGGAACGTGACCAGCCTCGAGCTTTTCAAGCCAGAAGGCCGAAGACTGCCCCGACATGGCCTCATTAAGCATGGGCAAAAGATCTGTCATGTGATCGCAGCGAGTGCGATTTGAAACAAATCTTGAATCAGAGACGAGGTCTGGGCGCCCGATGATTTCGCACAGTTTAGCCCAGAGCGCATCATTGCCGCAAGCAATATTGATATAACCGTCAGCGGTCTTGACTGAAGTGAAGGGAGCGATCGACGGATGTCTGTTACCTATAGGCACAGGATCGACTCCAGAGCCGGTAAATCTGGCAATGGCATTTTCGAGAATAGCAACCATGCAATCGAGCATTGCCACGTCGACCATCTGGCCTTTTCCAGTCTGGGCGCGATTGTAAAGAGCGCTTAAAATACCTATCACAGAGAAGACTCCAGCAAAAATATCGGCAATTGAACTGCCCACTTTTGTCGGCTGTGAAGCATCGGGGCCAGTTATGCTCATCAAACCGCCCATACCCTGAATGATCAGGTCATAAGCCGGTCTGCTGCTATAAGGACCAGTCTGCCCAAACCCGGATGAAGCGCAATAAATAAGCTTAGGATTAATAACCCTGAGTTTATCGTAATCCAGCCCAAGTTTTTTCATGACGCCAGGTTTGAAATTCTCGACCAGGACATCGGCGTCTTTGATGAGCAGCAAAAATATTTCCCGCCCCTTTTCGCTTTTAAGATCAAGGGTAAGACTCTTTTTGCCACGATTTATGCTCATAAAATAAGCACTTTCGCCGTGCAGATGAGGGCCGAAAGCCCTTGAGTCATCGCCGGTACCCGGCTTTTCGATTTTGATTATTTCAGCGCCGAGGTCAGCGAGTGTCATTGTGCAAAATGGCCCGGCCAGCACTCTGGTCAGGTCGATGACTTTAATTCCCTGCAATGGTCCGGGCATTTTTTATCTCCAGCGTGTATTGTATGGGATTCTTCTGGCTGGCTCGAAAGAAGAGCGGCCCTGGTTGAGAATGCCCATATATGATGTGACATTTCTATCTTCGATATGGTCAAATATCTGCGGGGTTGAAGAATTTGGAACAACTGTTCTGATCGGGTCGGGATCGAGGTCAGCCCAGACGTATTCATCGCAGGCCCTGGCCTGAGACAACTTGACGCCGTTGGGGTGAACGATCATCGATGAGCCGAAAAAGTATGCACCACTGGCATCGGGGCCGACACTGTTGGCTGCAATCCAGTATACGTGGTTGTCATAAGCTCTAGCACGGTTGGTTAATTCCCAGTGGTCGAAAGTTCGCATAAAAGCGGAGGGGCGGCAGATCACTTCGGCACCCTTCAAAGCAGTTACACGTGCCAGTTCGGGGAAATCGCCATCGTAGCAGATAACGATGCCGATTTTGCCGATCGGCGTTTCGATGCAGCAGGAATCATTGCCAGGAGTTGTCCAGCCGCCGCCTTCGAGGCGTTCGGTCGGGAACGGATGAGTTTTTCGATAAACGCCAAGAACCCCTTCAGGGCCGATGAGAGCGGCGCTGTTAAAAACGATGCCTTTTTCAGGACCACGCTCGTAGGTTGGGAAGCAAATATAACAGTTGAATTCTTTTGCCCAGGCAACAGCACGATCAGTGAGACGCCCGGGAATCGTATCTACGGCATCCCAGAGGTCTTCTGCTTTGCCGCGCGGAGTGAAGCCGGTGGTAAAACTTTCCGGCAGAACGATCAAATTTGCATTTGAAGCTCTCGAACATTCAGAAATGAGCTCATAAGCCCTATTCATATTGCGTTCTACCGCCATCGGCTCGACAGAAAACTGCACTGCTGCGGCAACTATTTTTTGCATACTTCACAAACTCCTTTGAACCATGCCTTAAAACTTAATGGATCAGCATACCATAATTTTCATTTTTTTGCACACGCGGCAAGACGCCGTCGGAGCAAAAGTTTGTCTGACTGACCTGGCCTTTACGGTGCAGACAGGTTAAAATCACTCTACTGGTTGAATTTGTTAGAGATTTTGGGGTATAAGGAACTGTTTTCAAGCAAACTTAATCGGAGGTTTTCGATGCAATTCACTTCCAGAACAGACCAGCACATAAAAGCCGGCGGCAAACTTACCAATACAGCTGAGTGGCAGGCACTTTCGAATCATTATGACACTATAAAAACTCAGCACATGCGCGACATGTTTGCCGCTGACCCAGCCCGATTCGAAAAATTTTCGCTTCAACTGGAAGACATTCTCGTCGATTATTCCAAACATCGGATTACAGAGGAAACGATGCGCCTGCTGTTCGATCTTGCAGCAGCTTCAGGGGTAAAAGAAGCTGCGGGGGCAATGTTTGCAGGCGAAAAAATCAACTGGACGGAAAATCGAGCCGTGTTGCACAGCGCATTGCGCTACCGTGGCGACAAAGCAATAATAGTTGACGGCGCTGATGTAATGCCTGAGGTAAGAGCTGTACTCGAAAAAATGAAAGCCTTCAGCCACAGAGTCAGAAATGGAGACTGGAAAGGCTTTACCGGCAAAAAGATCAGATACGTGGTCAACATCGGCATCGGAGGCTCGGATCTTGGTCCGGTTATGATATGTGAAGCGCTGAAACATTACGCCGACGGCCCCGAAGTCAGGTTCGTATCAAACGTTGACGGTACCGACTTTGTTGAAAAAACCCGCAATCTTTCGCCCGACGAAACTCTTTTCATCGTGGCTTCTAAAACCTTCACCACCCAGGAAACAATGACAAACGCAGTCACCGCTAGAGACTGGCTTTTGAAAGCACTCGACGACCCGAAAGCGGTTGCTTCACATTTTGTTGCCCTTTCGACCAACAAAGAAGCAGTGGAAAGTTTTGGCATCGACCCGAAAAACATGTTCGAATTCTGGGACTGGGTTGGTGGCCGTTATTCTTCGTGGTCGGCAATTGGTCTTTCCATAGCTCTTTCAATCGGGTTTTCAGGATTCGAAGAACTGTTGTCGGGGGCTGCAGCTCTAGACAAACACTTTGCCGAAGCTCCTCTCGAAAAAAATCTGCCGGTCATCATGGCACTTCTGGGTATCTGGTATAACAATTTCTTTGGCGCAGAGAGCATGGCCATACTGCCTTACGATCAGTATCTGCACCGTTTTGCGGCTTATTTCCAGCAGGGCGACATGGAAAGCAATGGTAAATCAGTTGATCGGGACGGCAATAAAGTCGACTATCAGACAGGACCGATCATCTGGGGCGAACCCGGCACGAATGGGCAACACGCCTTTTATCAACTGATTCATCAGGGAAGCAAGCTGATTCCGGCTGATTTTATTGGATTCATTCAAACCCACAACCCGATTGGCGATCACCACGTGAAACTTATGGCCAACTATTTTGCCCAGACAGAAGCGCTGATGAAGGGCAAAACCGCTGAAGAAGTACAAAAAGACTTCGAAAATGAAAAAATCAGCGGGGCAAAAGCTCAAATGCTTCTTCCGCACAAAGTTTTTAGCGGCAACCGCCCAACTACTTCTCTTTTGATCAAGAAGCTCACACCCTACAACCTTGGCATGCTTACCGCCCTGTATGAGATGAAAATTTTCGTACAGGGGGTTATCTGGCGCATAAACAGCTTTGACCAATGGGGGGTTGAACTTGGCAAAGTTCTGGCCAAAACCATCCTCAAAGAAGAAGAGGATCTTCTGCAGGGCAAAAAAATAGACCTTAGCCACCACGACTCATCGACGGCAGGGCTTCTAAGGCATTTTGCCGCCAACATTCGCTGATTGTAAAAGCAGCCCGCACAATGATTGTACAGCTATTGCATTTTTTCTTGAAATTAATTATCTTTAGGTAAAGAGTTAAGTGAAAGGTGGCAACAACATATGTTTACAGGTAATGTGTCGGGTTATCGACCAAGACCGGTTGAATACAATCGCGAACCAGAACCCAGGCAGGTAGAAAGAAACCAGCCAGAACCCAATCGGCCATCTGAAGAAGAAGTTCGTGCCGAAAAAGCAGCTGAGGCTCGCGAACTCGACAAGCGACAGTTCGAACGGCAGCAAGCTCCCGAAAATTTGCGCGCCGAAAGAGCAGCAAGTCAGCCACAGCGCCCGCAACAGATTCTTGGCGGCAACATAGACGTTTACGCCTGACCATCTTTTTTAGAGATACACCTGACCGGCTCAAGCCCGTGCCTGAGCCGGTTTTTTGTTGCTGTTTTGTCTGTGGTTGCCGCAAAAAACGGATAAAACATTTTTTCAAGTTTTATTCAGTCGATCGCCGCAATAATGTTGCGCTCCGGCTGCGAATCTGATAGATTTCCTCTGTTGAATTTAATATTTCGAGGAATTGTGAATGTATCTTGGAAAGGTGATCGGTCACGCTGTCTGCACTGCCAAAGACGGGCAACTGCAGGGCTTGAAACTGATCATAGTCACTAAAGTCGATAAAGACGGCAACTCCAAAGGCAAGCCTTTCATCGCCTGCGATTCCACCGGCGCAGGAGCCGGTGAAACAGTTTTTCTCTGCGGCGGCGGCGAAGCAGCTTTTCCGTTTGTCAAGGTGCGACCGCCATCTGATGCAACCATCCTCGGGATAATTGATAAGATTGAAGGCTGAACATGGAAATTGGCAAAGTAGTCAAACAAGTCGTTTCGACGGTAAAAAACGAGGCCTTTGTGGGTCGACCGTTGTTGCTGGTTCAGCCTCTCAAAATGAACTTCAGCCACAAGGGCTCAGAAGTCCTCTGCATAGACTTTACAGGGGCGAATATTGGTGAATTGGTTCTGATAATGAAGGAAGGCAGCTCGGTAAACGACCTGATGGGGCTTGACGAAGCACCTGCCGATGCTGCTATCATTGCAATAGTTGATCAGATCGTTCTTAACGATCAAAAAATATTTGAAAAATCAGTTGCCGAAGCAGTTTAAAGCAGGAGGCCCAATAGATGGAATCGATTGTCGAACAGATTGCCAGAGAAGTTATGCTCAAGCTCAAATCAGACTCTGCCAACCGTGGCTCGTCTTACACCCCCCCACCCCGTCGTTCAGAAGGAGCTGATCAGAAACCAGCCCGAACAGCGGGACAACCCGCCGTTCTAGTTACCGCCAACTTCAAGGTAATCGACCAGGTTCTTGGGCAACTCAAAGCACTCGCCCCTGAAGGCAGCCGCCTGATTATTTCTTCGTACCTCTACGAAAATTTTGGCAAAGACAATATCGGCCGTGGTTTTCAGCTGGCTCATTCAGGCAGTGTCCCCAGTCATAAAGCTCTCGAAGGGGTTGACCAGCTGATCGTTCCTTCTTTGTCGATCAACAGCATGTCAAAAGCCGCCAATCTGATTGCCGATACTTATGCAACACGAGTCTTGTGTCATGCTCTTGGCGATGGCGTTAAAATAACCGTAACTGATGAATCGGTAATAGATGCTGCCAGGTATTTTCCGGCCGGTGTTGCCCGCAAAATTGACCAGCTCCGGCGCGAGCTCGAATCAATGGGAGTAATTTTTCAGCGCGGCAACATCAAAATCACTCCTAACCATAAATGTGAAGACTGCGCTGCCGGCAAATGCGCCGATTGCGTAACCTGCGCTCCCACAAAAACAGACAACAGCAAAAAACTTTCTGATCCGCCGCCGATAGCGTCAATCAGCAGCCGACCGAGCTCAAACTCCAGCTCATGTTCTGCTGAAAGCTGTTCAAGAAGCTATGGCAGCTGTGTTTCTGAGTGCGCCGAAAAAGTAAAAGAAGTGATCAAAGCTGGCGCCGAAAGAATCGAAAAGGGGTTGAACGCGCCAATTCCAGGCAGCGAGCTGGCCCGCTATATAGATCACACACTTCTCAAACCAAATGCGACCCGCGAAGAAATCGTAAAATTGTGCGAAGAAGCTCGTGAATACAAGTTTGCATCCGTATGTGTCAACCCGACGTATGTCGGTCTGTCAGCCAAGCTTCTCGAAGGTTCGCCGGTCAAAGTCTGCACAGTCATAGGCTTTCCTCTGGGGGCAACTTCTTCATTCGTTAAAGCCACAGAGACACGCGATGCGGTAGCCAACGGCGCAACCGAAATCGACATGGTCATCAATGTTGGCGCTCTCAAATCAAAAGATTATGAGTTGGTCAAAAACGATATTGCCAGGGTAGTCGAAGCCGCCAGTGGCAACACCGTAAAAGTCATTCTTGAAACATCGCTTCTGACCGATGAAGAAAAAGTCAAAGCCTGTGAGTTGTCGAAACTTGCCGGCGCCGACTTCGTAAAAACTTCCACAGGTTTCAGCACAGGTGGAGCGACGCTTGAAGACATATGTCTCATGCGCAAGACAGTCGGCCCCAACATGGGAGTCAAAGCAAGTGGCGGAATACGCGATACCGAAACTGCAGTCAGAATGATCCAGATTGGCGCAACTCGCGTTGGCGCCAGCGCCTCTGTTGGTATCGTCAAAGGCGAAAAACCTGCTGGCAAAGGCTATTGAAGCACAATAATCAATTTAAAAAAACCGGGGCCGTCAGAAACGACAGCCCCGGTTTTTTTTATTGGATACATCCGGTAAGACTGAATGCCCAGAACATTGCCACGAGAGAATAGAGCAAAATTCTTTTAATCACGAACGGCCTCCTTCAATAAAACCACCAGAACCACTGCGGTTAAAAACCAGAAAAGCAGCATTCCGAAACCTCGTAGATTTTGACATGCGTACCTGGTGATTATCGGCTGTTCATTACCAAAAAATTAAGGCTATGTCGGGTTAAAAATTATTCCGGGGTCTCTAGCTCTTCAAGCTTCGGTTGCCGTTCTTCTTTGTCTTCTTTGTCTTCTTTTGAATCGTTAATTTCAACTTCGTCTGGAGATGTTTTCTCGTCAGCTTCAGAAGAAGTATACTTTGCCGGTTCCAGCTTCGTTCTTGCAGTGGAAAAACTGCTGGGAGGCGCTGTCCAGAAGCTGCCAGCGGTTTCTTCGCGGGTTTGCCCGAATAGAGGGAAGTGCAACTGAGAACCGGGCTGCAAAACAAATACCCGTCTGTACATGTCTTTAAACCAGGCATTTCCTTTGTCGCGCATAACAACAAAAGTTCCGGAATCAGGAGTAACTTCAAGTATTACATTGCCGTCAAGAATCTCGCCGGAATATTTTCCTGTGAGGATGCGCAATGGTTCAGAAGCCTCCCGGGAAATTATTTCGAGGCGTCCGAGAATAGGCGTTATCGCATCTGATAAAATTTTTAGCGTAGTACCGGGGTAACAGACGAGAGTATGACTTCCGATGAGGATGCGACTGTCAGTCGCCATGGGGTATTCTGCCGACGAGCGCACTGTCAGAATTGAATTTTTGGTCAGTGGCTCTTCATCATTGCTGCGGAGCAGAGAAAAACGAACCCCTGAGGGCCGGCGCAGGTAGAAATCACCGAGCAAACGCAGGTTTCCCATAAAAACGGAGGCGACCGCACCGCATGGCGTAAATAAAAACGCCAGAATGAGAAAGAGAGCTATCGGGGCAGAAAGTTCAGGCTTCAGTTTTTTTTGAGGATTCATCTGCATTCGCGGGTGTTGCATCTTTTGCCAGCATCTCCTGATTGCCATCTGTGCCGGTTTCGGCCAGATAATCGTCATAATCGCTCTTAATCTGTTCTGCATCATGATCGTATTTTTCGAGCGACTGGCGCATGATAAGAACTTCATCGCGTATGGTCAGTATTTCATAGTAAAGCATCGTCATCATGAGGATGACACCCATGAATGAGAGCACCGGGCTATTGACCCTGGGCACCTTCATGTAAACATAGGAAAAAATTGCCAGTGCAAAAACCACTGTAAAAATTTTACGAATTTTCTGACGGCGCAAAGTTGTTCTGTTAAAAAAAACATCGCGCCATTTTCGAGCCTCTCGCATACTGCCCTCGATCACCCAGAGGTGATCACGTATCACGAGAATCTCGACATAGACCATCACCATCAGCAGCATGAGCCCCATATAGGTCAGAACATTTCTATGGGCAGACATGTGCAGGTATACGTAGCCAAAGACCATCAAAGCGAATAAAAGAGTAAAAATTTTATAAAAGATCTGTCGTTCGACGATGGAGCCCCAGACATTGCGCAGGAAGCCAGGCAAAGGCTTTTTAACAACAACTTTTTCACTGGTTACAACAGATTTTTCGTTCTTTCCTGATTGCATAATCAACTTTCAAAAGCCTCTCTGATAAGATCGGGACTGGATTCAAAAACCGCCAGAATCTCTGCGTCAAGCATAAAAGGTTCTGAGGCAAGACCTGAAACATGAAAAACATCTTCGACTTCGATATCGTAACCGAGCCTGAAAGCTTTCAACAGATTCATAGCCTGTTTCATCGAGGACTTGCGTGAGCGATAATAAATAAACCTGTCGATTATTTCCTGAAAATTACAGGGGGTCAGCGAAAGTTCGGCAAGGGCCGAAGACAAGCGCTCCTGATCGTTGTCGATCCGATACTGTTTATATAACTGCAAACATTTTTCCATTCTGGAAGTTTCGACACTGCGGGCAGAAGGAAACGCCATCTTTGTGCCAAACCAGAAGCCAAGCACGGCGATCCAGAGCATCAGGGCGACCATGGAGATTTTTTTCAAAAAAGACATATGCTTTTGTATAACACTATAACGCTCATACCGTCAAATCAGACTCGCAATTATATTAAACTCGACTGACGGAGGGCAAAGAAACTTGAAAATTAATTCGAGATAGAATAAGATGCGACTTGCAATGGAAGAAAACAACAAAACCATACTTGTAATCGATGATGAAGAAGCAATCGTGCTTCTCCTGGAAACCATCCTCGGGATTTATGGCTACCGCTGTGTTTCGTGTCATTCTCCCAGAAAAGCCATGGAAACAGCCAAAAATACCAGACCGGATCTAATAATTCTGGATATCGCAATGCCGGAAATAGATGGCTACGAAGTATGTCTGGGGCTAAAAAAAGATCCTGAAACGAAACAGATTCCCATTGTGATGGTAACGGCTCTGGCCCTGATTCAAGATAAAAAGAAAGGCCTGGAGTGCGGAGCAGACGGTTTTATTTTCAAACCGTTCGATCCGATGGTTGTTATCAACGAAATTGAAAGACTTCTGGCCTGAAATTTATCTTCGCCCGGCCCTCAAGTCTCTTGCATCTATCGTTCCCCTGTGCTATTCTTACCCGGAAAAGTGTGGCGATGCCACTTATCTTCAATTTTTTTTGGAGGCACCGATGACCAAATACGTTTATACTTTCGGGGCTGGTAAGGCTGAAGGCCGAGCCGACATGAAAAACCTTCTCGGCGGAAAAGGCGCTAACCTGGCTGAAATGAACAGCATAGGCCTGCCAGTACCGGCTGGTTTCACCATTACCACAGAAATGTGTACCGTGTATTATGAAAACAATCGCAAATACCCGAAAGAACTCGAAAAACAGGTTGCTGAGGGTCTGAAGCATATCGAAAAAGTCATGGACGCCAAATTTGGCGACAAAAAGAATCCTCTGCTGGTTTCCGTGCGCTCTGGCGCCCGCGTTTCCATGCCCGGCATGATGGACACCGTCTTGAATCTTGGCCTGAACGACGAAACCGTTCAGGGGATAATTGCCAAAACTGGCAATGAACGCTTCGGCTGGGACTCATACCGCCGCTTCGTCCATATGTATGGCGATGTAGTTATGGGCATGAAACCCGAATCAAAAGATGAAGAAGATCCATTTGAAACCGTCATGGAAAAGCTGAAAAAAGAAAAGAAAATCAGCAAAGACACTGAAATGACTGCCGAAATCCTCAAAGAACTGACTCAGCGCTACAAAAAGCTGATCAAAGAAAGAACCGGCAAAGATTTCCCAACTGATCCGATGGAGCAGCTCTGGGGCGGCATCAACGCCGTTTTCGGTTCATGGATGGGCGAACGCGCCATTATCTATCGCAAAAAAGAAGGCGTTCCTGAAAATTGGGGCACTGCAGTGAACATTCAGGCCATGGTTTATGGCAACATGGGCGACGATTGTGCCACCGGTGTTGCTTTCACCCGCAACCCCGCCACCGGCGAAAACGCTTTTTACGGTGAATACCTGATCAACGCTCAGGGCGAAGACGTCGTTGCCGGCATCAGAACTCCGCAGCAGGTAACCATCAAGGGTTCTAAAGAATGGGCTAAAGACAACAACGTCAGCGAAAAAGAACGCAAAGCTCATCACCCGTCTCTCGAAGAAACTATGCCTGAAGTCTACAAGCAGCTGGTCGACGTTTATCAGAAGCTCGAGCACCACTACAAAGACATGCAGGATATCGAATTCACCATCCAGCAGAACAAACTCTGGATGCTGCAGACCAGAAACGGCAAAAGAACAGCTGCCGCTGCTGTTAAAATCGCCGTTGACATGGTAAAAGAAAAGCTGATCACCGAAACCCAGGCACTCCTCAGAGTCAAACCCACCGATCTCGATCAGCTCCTTCACCCCGTATTCGACCCCAAAGCCACTAAAAAGGTTCTGACCAAAGGTCTGCCGGCCTCCCCTGGCGCCAGCTCCGGTCGCGTTGTATTCAACGCTGAAGACGCAGAACACATGAAAGCCAAGGGCGAAAAAGTCATTCTGGTGCGCATTGAAACCAGCCCTGAAGATATCGGCGGTATGGACGCGGCCGTTGGTATTCTGACTTCTCGTGGCGGTATGACCTCACACGCAGCCGTTGTGGCCCGTGGTTGGGGCAAATGCTGCGTAGCCGGCGCCGGCGAAGTGATAATCGATTACAAAAAACGTCAAATGACCATCAAGGGCACTGTCGTAAAAGAACACGAATGGATCAGCCTTGACGGTTCTACCGGCGAAGTAATGCTCGGCGAAGTTAAAACCATCGAGCCCAGCCTCTCCGGAGACTTCGGCACCATCATGAAATGGGCTGACAAAGTTCGTCAGATCGACGTCAGAACCAACGCCGACACTCCTAAAGATTCTCTCGTGGCCCGCAAATTCGGAGCCCAGGGCATTGGCCTGTGCCGCACCGAGCATATGTTCTTCGAAGGCGACCGCATCGATTATATGCGCGAAATGATTCTCTCCGACGACGAAGCCGGTCGCCGCAAGGCCCTCAAGAAGCTTCTGAAGTTCCAGACCGACGACTTCTACGGCATTCTCAAAGCCATGGAAGGTTACCCGGTTACTATCAGAACTCTCGACCCGCCGCTTCACGAATTCGTACCGCACGAAGAAAAAGCCCAGAAGGAAATGGCCAAGAAACTTGGCATCACCGCCGAACAGGTCAAGAACAAAGTTGATTCGCTGCACGAATTCAATCCGATGCTTGGTCATCGCGGCTGCCGCCTTGGCGTTACCTACCCTGAAATCACTGAAATGCAGGCCGAAGCAATCTTTGAAGCAGCATGCAAGCTGACCAAAGAAGGCGCGAACGTTTACCCGGAAGTCATGATACCGCTCATCGGCACCATTGAAGAACTCAAGAATCAGAAAGCCATCGTGAAGAAAGTGGCCGAAGACACCACCAAAAAGCATGGCGTCGCCGGCAAACTGAAATATCTCATCGGCACCATGATTGAAATTCCCCGCGCAGCCATCGTAGCTGATCAGATCGCCACCGAAGCCGAATTCTTCAGCTTCGGCACCAACGACCTGACTCAGATGACCTTCGGCTACAGCCGCGATGACGCTGGCAAATTCCTGCAGGATTACTATGATAAGAAGATCCTGAAGCATGATCCTTTCCAGAGCATCGATCAAGAAGGCGTTGGTCAGCTGATGAAATGGGGCGTTGAACGTGGCCGCACCACCAGACCCGATCTCAAGATCGGCATTTGCGGCGAACACGGCGGCGAACCCGAATCAGTAATGTTCTGCCACAAACTCGGTTTCGACTATGTAAGCTGCTCACCGTTCCGCGTGCCGATAGCCAGACTGGCTGCCGCTCACGGTGCACTCAAGTATGCCGAAGATCGCGACAAGAGCCTTAAAACTCAGAATCACAAACCCGTAAAAGCCAAAGCATCTGAAGCATAAGGAAACAAGACGATGAATTCTCCCCG
>JAKQQP010000381.1 GCA_029564115.1 Candidatus Rifleibacteriota bacterium
AGTTGCAGAGAGCTTGAAAGGAAGAAGTGGAGATGATATATTTTTCATTGAAAACCCTTTGGGTGTTTGAGTATCGGTGTGGTAACTCTTACTAAAACACATTCCAGAGGGTTTTTCAATATCCCATAATTATTTCAGGGACCGTCCGACTGCGCCACGCCGGTGCTTACTCTTCTTCTTCGTATTCCTCGTCGTCTTCGTATTCTTCTTCGTCTTCGAGAAGTTCTTCGGGAATTCCGAACAGGTCGAGCTCGGGGTGGTTGGCGATCAGGCGCAGTGCCTTCTCTTCGTCTTCAATGCGCACAAGCACTTTTGGGAAACTGCGCTCGAGCGGGTTACCGCCACCGCCAAATATGCTGCCGAGATGATTCGGCTGATCGACCGGCGGTCTGAAGCAGAAACTAATTTTCGCGCCATTGAGGATTTCCTGGACCTTGGTCAACAAGCCGATATCCTGAGATTCCAGAATGACAACCCCGTCTTCATCAGTAATTTCAACAAAATATTCAAACTGATTACAGGCGCCTTCAGGTTCTTCGGGTGCGTATTCATCACTCGGATCTTCGAGAAAGACATAGGTATCGTCCTGCAGAATGGCGCGCACGAGTTTGAGGCCGCAACCCGGGCAATGATCAAGCTCGAACTCATGAAATTCGCGCTCGCATCTATGGCACAGCAGAAATTCACCCTTGATCTTTTCGGTAATATTGTTAAGATCGGCAACCAGATTGACCTGGCAACCGGCGCATTCGGTAAAACCTTCACGGAATTCGCCTTTACAGACCGGGCAATACATGTAACACCTCGTGTAAAATGAATTTTCTAGATTTTATCATAAATGCCCGGCATACGGCAGTCCCCTGCCGCCTCAAAATTAAAGGGTACGCTGAAAATTCTGCAGGCGGTCTGCCGATTTTCTGGCAGAAGCGACACGCAACCGAAATAAAAGCTTCTGGCAAAGCATTTTACAACCTGGCATGAACATTGCTTTGAATTGGTCAGAAATTTTAACGGAGGAACAGAATGAAAAAGGTTTTTGCTCTCGCTCTTGGCGTAATGCTTTTCGCATCTTTCTCAACCGCTACTTTTGCAGCAGTTGATTCTGGCAACTATACAATCAAGGCTACCGATATTCCTTATATTCCTGATGACAACGACGGCGGCCCCTACACTGATCCCGAACCGACCCCGGATCCGGGCCCGGATTCTACCGATTCAGGCGACAGCTGGGACAGCGGCTCGAATGACGGCGGATATGATGGCTGCGGCGGCGGC
>JAKQQP010000113.1 GCA_029564115.1 Candidatus Rifleibacteriota bacterium
TTCAGCGAGCGATTTGCTGCTGCTGATCATTTTAACAACCTCTTCTGGCTTCGCATTGATCAGCTTGAAAGTGCGATACTGCTTTTTGCCGAATTCACTGGCGCTGTCCTTTGCCAGAATGACGAAGGTGTTGTCATTATGGGGCTTCTTCACCAGTCCGTTGGTCTCGATCAACAGATCGAGAAGCTCATCGAGATTGAGGTTTTCGACGTAAAAATTTACCTGTTTGTCCTGAACGCTTTCGTGAATGATCAGGTTGACGTTCATCATTTTTGAAAGGGTCTGCAGAGCATCTTTAAGACTCAGATCACGGAAAAGAAGTTCGCGGGCCATTCTGCTGCTGTCGGTGCCGAGCGAGATAACCGTAAGATCACGCCCCTTCAGGGTATACTGAAAATTTCTCTGCAGCAGCAGGTTTTTGAGAATTTCGCGTAAAGTTACATCCTGTGCATTGACGCTGAATTTACCCTTAACCCCTGAATCGGCAAAAATTCTCAGATTGAACTTGACTGCCAAAGCGTTGAGAATAGTCATCAGGTCTTCCTGGTCGAAGCTCAGACTGACTCTCGAATCGAGAACATTTGCCGAGCTGCCAGAAAAAGCGGCCATTTCAGCAATATTGCCAGCAGCTGCCCTTGAGAGCGGCGAGGTTTCGAGAACCAGATTGCGGTCGACCCTCCTTGGACTTACCTTCAGTGGTTCATTGAAAACAATAACCGCCCTGACGACATCCGGGCGGGTGCTTACCTGGCTGATACGCATAAATTTAACCAGCGAATGCGGAGCGGGGATAATGGTGCTGGCGGCGGCGAATTCCCAGTCATAAAAATCGGCGCGGACAACTTCCGGAGCTTCCATGGTTACATTGAATTCCTTCACTTCATGCGCAGGAAACAGCACCATACCGCTGGCTCCATATCCGGCAATTTTCAGCTCGGTCAGCTTTTCAGCTGCTCCTGCCGGCATACTTAAAATAACCGCCAGCAGAAAAACCAGAGCCAGCCGCGCGTTACAGCATGTGCGCCGCAGGTCTCTGCAGTTTTTTAGAAACTTCATAAGCCGCTCCTTAATCAAATGATCAATTGCAAAAAATTAATATCCCCTTTACATCATTCGACAACTGCAAAACAAAACTTTATAGCAAAAAAATAAATTTCATAAAAAAATAGCGGCCCGCAGGCCGCTATTTTTTTGAGGCTGAATTTTTTACATGGCTGGTGGTGTCGC
>JAKQQP010000114.1 GCA_029564115.1 Candidatus Rifleibacteriota bacterium
ATCGAGGAATTCAATGAACTGATGAAAGCGACACAGGTCGAAAAAAACCTGATGTCGATGGCATTGATCATTGAAGAAATCAAACGGCGAAACTTTCTTAAAATCAGCTGGCACTGCTGCTGGCGCTGCCAGTATTACCAGAACTGCAAAATCAACTGGTATCGCGGCGAGCGCAACATGGCCATGCGCAATTGCTGCACCTACTGCCAGAATTTCTGGGACTGCCACAAGAAATTCTGCGCCAACAGCAAAGTAAACCAGGAAATTCCGGAAATCTGAAACGGGTCGATGTAACGCCCGACCATGACAATAAGCTCTGAAATCCGCAGTTTTTTCAACAAGTTATTGCTGCCTGCGATGATTGCAGGCTTTGTCTGTCTGAACGACCCGACCGCTGCCGCCGGCCTGTCACTGCAGGGACCATCAGGCTTCGTTCAGGTTCCTTCGCACAAAACCGTCGACGCCAAGGGTGTCGAGCTGGCAATACATAACCGGCTTTATCAGGTTCCCGGAACTGACCCGAGGGTTACCTGACCCACATGGCGTTTGCTTTTTCACCGTTTCGCGATCTTGAACTCGGCCTGCAGAAGGCTATTGATTCCAGAAACAGTGCGCTGGACCCTGATCCAACGCTTAATTTCAAGGTGAGACTGCCATCAATCGGCGAGGGCGAATTTTCTGAAGTGGCCGTTGGGGCTGTTTTTGACACCAACCCCAATAATTATCACACGATGTATTTTTCGATCGGTGGTTTTGGCTTAGGCTGGAATTTTGGCGGCAACCCCGGCAGTGGCATGGCCAATTTTGGCCGTTACAACCGTGACAAAAAAGAGCCAGAATCGCTGTGTCTGCTTATCGGCGCCGAATTTCCCGGGCGCAGACCGGGCGAACGCGGCTATAAAAGCCAATATCTTATCGACTACAATGGCGACGTGGTTTCTGCCGGCTGGCGTTACAGCTCACATCGCGGTTTCTGGGTAGACGTGGCGGTTCACAGCCCAAGCAGTTACGATCAGTTTTACGACTATCGGCCACTTATCGTCGGCCTGGGTGCCAATTTCTAAAATTTGC
>JAKQQP010000396.1 GCA_029564115.1 Candidatus Rifleibacteriota bacterium
ATAGACTCTGATGATAAGCGAGAGCCACGGATTAACACGGATGGACTCTGATGATAAGCAAGAGCCACGGATTAACGCGGATGGACTCTGATGGACTCTGATGATAAGCAAGAGCCACGGATTAACGCGGATGGACTCTGATGGACTCTGATGATAAGCAAGAGCCACGGATTAACACGGATAGACTCTGATGATAAGCAAGAGCCACGGATTAACGCGGATAGACTCTGATGATAAGCAAGAGCCACGGATTAACACAGTGGTTTAGCTATTCCTAGAAGGGATAAAAGATACAAATCAGGTTATAAAAACAATAAAAGACCCTCTGAGGTATTATTAGCTGCCGGAATACTTATTATGATCATAGGTTTTTTTATTGCCGAAGGTTCGGTATTCAAATAACTGTGCAAATTTGCAACCTAACATTCGCCATTTACAGCTAGATCTCGAAAAGCCCTTCTGGCTTTCGCAAAAGCTTACAATGCCGGGCTTGCCTGGCGATAGGTTTCTGTTTTTGTCGTTTATTGTCATCGGAGACTTTTTACTGTCGACCCTGCCACCAGTCGCTCCAATTGTCCTGACGTTGGGGTCGTGCGCTTCCCGGTTCATTGTTACTCTCACCTTGATCCGGGGGCAAGAAAAGCAGGCCGCATTCGGAGCCGCTCGTTGGAAAAAAAAAGATCGGCGACCAGTCAGGGCCCTGGCCACCTCCAACTTGTTGTGCTGCCCGCGATCCCAAAGCCGGGGTCGGCGGCCAGCGCCCTGGAAAATCCTTTTAGATCCCCCGCCCACCCAGGGCTGCGTCAACGGTGTTACACAAAGTCCGGGCGGTTGTCCAGCCGGCAAAGCCGCCTGGCCACGTCTCATCATTACCCCTGACAAGCTCCGAGGGGCGATGTAATGCCTGGTTTCGCTGCCGCAAAACCAGGCACCGGGCAAACCGCTCGCGCAATTATCGCGCCGGCTCCCAGGGGCTTCCTAAGAATCAATTTGCAAAAAGACAAAAAATGTATTACAATTTGTAATACAGGGGGTGGAAAAATGTTAACTCTAAGATTGAGCTCAGACATGGAAGAAAAGCTGAATAACATTGCTGAAATGCTTGGTATTCCAAAATCTGAAATTGTCAGAAAAAGTTTAAAGGCCTATCTCAAGCAGTTAGAACAAAACAATGCCTGGACTGCTGGCAAATCTCTTTTTGGTAAATATTCCAGCGGCAAATCCAACTTGTCTGAAAATCGAAAAGCCATTTTGAAACAAAAACTCCAGGATAAAAGAAATGCAAAAAATTCTAATTGATTCTGGCCCGCTGATTGCCTTATTTGACGCTGATGACAAACATCATAAAAAAGCAGTGAACTTTATTAAAGAAAACAAGTTGCCTCTTGTTACCACATTGGCCTCAATCACCGAAACTCTTCATTTGCTGGACTTCAACCGCAATGCACAAATAGATTTTCTTGGCTGGATAGGCAAAGGTGTTCTAGAGATTGCCAACATAGACATTCCCGCTTTTAACAGGCTTAGAGACCTTACTATAAAATATAAAGATCTTCCTATGGATTTTGCGGATGCTTGTCTCGTTTACTTGGCCGAAGAATTGAATATCACTAAGATCGCAACTATAGACCGTGATTTCACTATATATCGAATAAAAAATAAGAAGAAGTTTGAACTGTCTTTATCCTGATTTAAGCAAAATATTCGTGATACAGAAGAGCCACGGATTAACACGTATGGACTCTGATGATAAGCGAGAGCCACGGATTAACACGGATGGACTCTGATGATAAGCAAGAGCCACGGATTAACACGGATAGACTCTGATGATAAGCAAGAGCCACGGATAAACACGGATAGACTCTGATAGACAAGCAAGAGCCACGGATTAACACGGATAGACTCTGATGATAAGCGTGATCCACGGATTAACACGGATGGACTCTGATAGACAAGCAAGAGCCACGGATTAACACGGATGGACTCTGATGATAAGCAAGAGCCACGGATTAACGCGGATAGACTCTGATGATAAGCAAGAGCCACGGATTAACACGGATGGACTCTGATGATAAGCAAGAGCCACGGATTAACACGGATGGACTCTGATGATAAGCGAGAGCCACGGATTAACACGGATGTAATGGCTGGGTCAGGCGACGACTCTTTTCCATTCGAGTCTGGAGTGTCTAAAGTTAATTATCAGGCCGATTTGAAGCCTTGCAAGACGCAAGTAATTGATCATTTGACCGATTTCGTTGCCTCCGATTTTATCGACGGTTTTAACTTCGACGATGATTCTATCGAATGCGACCAGGTCAGGAAAATATTCACCGACCAGGTGTCCTTTGTATTCAACCGCAAAGCATTTTTGCCGGCTGTATGGAATTTTCTGCAGTTCAAATTCAACAGCAAGCGCTTTTTCATAAGGTTTTTCCAGTAATCCATGCCCGATTGTGTTTATTACCTCGATTGCAGCTCCGATTATTGATCGGGTTTCGTTCTCAAAAAGCAAATCGTCACTCATTTGTTTCTCCAGGTTTATCAATATTTTTATAGCTTCCCTGTCCAAAACTCCCCGCTTCTCTCGTCACCTTTTTTGTTATTCGCGGCCTCTCTCTTTCTCCTTCTCTCTTCTTCCTTTTCTATCCGTGATAATCCGAGTTCATCCGTGGCCCTCTCTCTTTTCTTTCTCTTTCTATCCGCGATAATCCGAGTTCATCCGTGGCCCTCTCTCTTTTCTTTCTTCTTTCTATCCGTGGCTCTATCCGAGTTTATCATAACGGGTTTTGAGAGCCTGTATATCCTGCCACATTTGCCAGTTCGGGCTGCCTTTTTCGCGGGTGGCCGAGCGTATCAGGTATGATGGGTGGTACATGGCCATCGTGGGCACACCAAAAATAGAGGTGAACCATTGGCCGTGGATCCGTGTTATACCAGGGGTTTCGGGGCCGATGACGAATTTTATGGCGATATTGCCGAGGCATGCGATCAGATCTGGCTTGAGCAGGCGCAACTGTCTTTGCAGGTAGGGGGTGCAGACGGTCATTTCAGAAATATTTGGGTCGCGGTTTTCGGGTGGCCTGCATTTGAGAATGTTGCAGATAAAAACTTCGTCGCGTTTGAAGCCAGCGGCGGCAAGAATTTTATCGAGATGCTGCCCGGCTTTGCCAACGAAGGGAATGCCGGTGGCGTCTTCGTCGGCGCCTGGCGCTTCGCCGATAAAAACGAGGCGTGCTTTCGGGTTGCCAACGCCTGGTACTGTTTTGTTACGGGTTTTACAAAGCTCACACTTTTGGCAGACGGCGATTTCTGAGGCGATTTTTTCGAGGGAGTCGCCCGGAATTTCGGGTATTGGTTGCAATCTGGCGCTGCCGCTTGCCCGGTTGAGAGAAGATTTGCCGGCAGCTGGTGCGGTGGCTAGTTTCAGGGCTTCATAGGTTTCGTCAGAAGTTTGGGCCGGTTTCGAGCGTTCCTGCGGCTTTGGTTTTGTCGGGGTTTCCGGGGAAGGGGAAGGCGGAGCAGTGTCTTTTATCGTTGCGGCGAAAGCGAGCAAGTCAAATTCCTGATCGTTTTCCGGGGCGGCTATTTCGGCCTCGTAGAGGCCATCGCAGCCTGGCGGGGTGAGCAGCGTGATCAGATCGACCGCTTCGATTTGATCGATATCTGTCTGATCAGTTTTTCGGCTTTTTGCCAATTTGCCGGTCCTTTACAATTGCAGAAAGAATAATCTGACAGTCCAGGATTTGGCTATGAGCTATTTTCCTGCGGGATTGTCGACACGGTATGCTTTGGTGACGCCGATAAGGCGGGAAAGGGCGCGCAGAAGGCTGTCGAGCATGCTCGAGTCGCGAACTTCAATCGAAAAATCGAGAACCCCGGTTTTTTGTTTGGTCGTTTTTGCCGAAGCAGAGTGGATGTTGATGCCCTGATTGGCAATGACACTGGTGACAGCATTGAGCATGCCCTTGCGATCGGTGGTTTCGACACGGATCTTCGCGAGATAATCGCCTTCGCCAAGAACTTCATCGACGATACCGAGATCCCATCTGACGTCGATGAGGCGGTCTTCGGTGTCGTTGAGCAGGTTCTGAGCGTTGGGGCAGTCCTTTTTATGAACGGTGACGCCGCGCCCACGAGTGATGTAGCCGATTATCTGATCACCCGGAATGGGGTTGCAGCAGCGTGACATCTTGATCAGGGCATCGTCGAGGCCGCCCACGATTATGCGCGGGCCTTTGTTAGCCTTTTTGCGGGCTTTTTCGCGGCGAGTGGCGTTTTTGGCAATGGTCTGTGGCTTGGGCTGTGATTTGGTTATCAATTCTGGAAAGAGTTTGCCGATAACCTGTTGTGCTCTTATTTCGCCGGCGCCGATGCCGGCATAGAGCTCTTCAACCGATGGAAAGCCAAGCTCTTTAACTTTGTTGTTGAAGCCACCGGTTTTGAAGGTTTTTTCGGTTTCACGATCGCCGCCCAGTCGCTGGAAGGTTTCGATAAAGTCGCGTTCGCCACCGATTATGTATTCGTCTCTGAATTCTTTTTTGAGCCAGATGCGGATTTTTCGTTTGGCGCTGGCGCTGCCAACGATTTTAAGCCAGTCGCGGCTTGGCCCTTTCTGGTTTTTGCTGGTCAGGATAGAGACGATGTCGCCGTTTTGCAGCCGATATTCGAGAGGAACTATGTGCCCGTTGACTTTGGCGCCAACGCAGCGATGGCCGATATCGGTGTGAATGGTGTAGGCAAAGTCGATGGGCGTGCTTCCGTTGGGCAGCTCGATGACATCGCCTTTGGGCGTAAAGACGTAAACATGATATTCGAAGAGCTCGACCTTGACTGTTTCCATGAACTCAGAAGCGTCTTTGACATCCTGATACCAGTCGATGAGGTTGCGCAGCCAGGAAAGCTTTTCTTTGTAGTCGGGGGCTCTTTCTTTGCCGACGGTTTCTTTGTAATCCCAGTGGGCGGCGATGCCTTCTTCGGCGATGCGGTGCATTTCTTCGGTTCTGATCTGCACTTCGAGCGGCTTGCCGTCAAAAATTACCGTGGTATGCAAAGACTGATACATGTTGGGCTTGGGTACGGCAATGTAGTCTTTGAAACGCCCGGGAATAGGCTTCCAGTATTTGTGAACCATGCCGAGCGCGGCGTAACAGTCTTTGACCGAGTCGGTGAGAATGCGGATTCCGAGGAAGTCGTAAAGCCCTTCGAGATTGGTGTTGTATTTTATGGTCTTGTTGTAGATCGAGTATGCCTGCTTCGGTCGTCCTGAAATTTTGGCGGTAATATGAAATTCTTTCAGGTGTTCTTCGATCTGGCGCATGGCTTCTTTGAGTTTGGCGTCGCCTTCCATGCCCGTAGAGTTGAGGAAATCATAAATTTCTTTTGCTTTTTCGGGCTGCAGGAAACGAAAGGAAGTTTCTTCGAGCTCAGACTTTACTTTGTTGATGCCGAGGCGATGGGCGAGCGGCGCGTAGATTTCGAGGGTTTCGCGGGCAACGTATTTTTGTTTAACTTCGGGTAGAAACTGCAGGGTTCTGATGTTGTGAAGCCGGTCCGCCAGCTTGATCAAAATAACGCGCACGTCGTTGGTCATGGCGAACAGCATTTTGCGGAAATTTGCTGCCTGCGCGGCTGAAGCTGAGCTGAAGAACATTTTGTTCAGCTTGGTGACGCCTTCGACCAGTTGTGCCATTACCGGGCCGAACATGGTCTCGATATCGGCGCTGGTGGCGGCCGTGTCTTCGATTACATCGTGCAGCAGAGCGGCGCAGATAGATGTTGAGTCGAGCTTCAGCTCTTCGGCGACGATCAGAGCAACCGATTCAGGGTGCAGAAAATAAGGCTCGCCTGAGGCACGAAATTGATCTTTGTGGCATTCGGCGGCAAATTTGTAAGCCTTCTCTATGCGGTCGAGATCGGCGTCGGGGTTGTATGATTTGACTGCGGCAAAAATCTTTTCGAGAGAAATAGTGGGTCTCCTGCTACTTTTCGGCCGGGGTAGTGAAGCTGGCGAGAGCTTCTTCCATATTCTTTAGAACGACGAAGTGATGGGTAAACTGAGTGATGAGAAATACCCGGCGCATTTTATCGTTCAGGTTGATCAGGCGCAGATCGCCGCCTTTGGCGCGGGTGTTCTTCAGGCCATGGACGAGAACGCCCATACCAGCAGAACTCATATACTTGAGGCCGGCAAGATCGATTATTACGCGAACCTGGTTCTGGTCGCAGAGTTGGTCGATTTTTTCCCGCAGCTGATCGGAATTTTCGAAGGTTATTTCGCCTTGAATGGAGACAACTACGACACCGTTTTCATGCTGCTGGCTTTCAATGGTTAGACTCATGAAAACTCCAGTTTTAAATGTTTGTTTCAGCCTAGCATTATTGCCTGGGCAGGTCAAGATTCTGCAGGCTCTTTCATCGAGAAACCCGATTCCTGGAGACAGAGGTGGTAGCTCAACGACTCAAGTTCTGTGGTCAGATCGACGTTGTGTACATGAACATTCTCTGTCGAAATCAGTTTGAACGGTGCAAAATTGAGAACAGCCTTCACCCCGGAAAGCATGACCATGTCATAAACTTCTTTGACGGCTCTGGCGGGCACTGTAAGTATAAGAATCTCGATTTCGCGGTCTTTGACAATTCGAGGCAGGTCGCTCACCGGCATAATCTCGCCAAGAGGGTCGAGGGAAGTGCCGATCAGAGCCGGATCTTTGTCGAAGAGGGCGCAGACTTTGAAATTACGTTTTTCGAAGCCGGTATAAAGAGCCAGCGCAGTACCGAGGCGGCCACCGGCACCAACGATGCCAACCCGGCGGATTTTTTGCAGGCCGAGAATTTTTACGATATGATCCCGCAGCTTTTTGACCGAATAGCCGACGCCGCGTTTGCCGAATTCTCCGAAGTATGCAAGGTCTTTGCGCACCTGCGCCGGGTTCAGCCCGAGTTTGTGAGCCAGGTCGTGCGAAGAGATAACCTTGACGCCGTCGCCATCGAGACCGTTCAGATAACGAAGATAGATTGACAATCTCTTGATCGTTGCCTGGGGAGGAGCCAGTTTTGTTCCCACCGGTAAAACTCCTTGTCAGTTGCAGATTAGCACAGCATTTTCTACCATTATTGGCCTGGTGCTTTAAAGTTACGTTATAACATTATCGCCGGCTGGGCCGGAAAGAACCTGAGATTTAAGATGACAGCCGCGCAGAAAGTCTGAACAGCAGAGTCGGCCCTTGCCGGCACGTTGCAGCTCGAGCAGAGTGATCTGGGTGTTGTTTCCGCAGGCTACTTTGATACCTTCACCGGTATTCTGTGAGATGATGGTACCGGGGGCGTCTGTCGCCGCGTCATTTTCGACTCTGGCTCTGAATACTTTGATTCTCTCTTCGCCATCGGCAAACCATGCACCCGGAAAGGGGCTCATTGCATAGATCAGATTTCTTATTTCGCCAGCCGGCTTTTGCCAGTCGATTCGGGCGGTTTGCGGCGTGATTTTTGCCGTATAACTGGCCGCTGCGTGGTTTTGTGCCTCAGGAACTATGCGACCGGCCGCGTAATCTTTCAGGGTTCTGGCGAGCAAAACGGCGCCCTCGTTGCTCAGTCGGTCATGGAGCGAGCCAAGATCGTCTGTTTCATCGATGGTTGTTCGACCTGTGGCGAGCATGTCGCCTTCGTCCATGCCTTTGCTCATGAGCATGACGGTGTTGCCAGTCTCTTTTCTGCCGAGCAGCATGGCTTGATGAATAGGGGCGGGGCCTCTAAATTCAGGTAGAATCGAGGCATGCAGGTTTACTGGGGCAATTTTCGGAATATCAAGAACCGATTGCGGCAAAATCAGCCCATAAGCCACAACTACCAGAAAGTCGGGTTCGAGGGCTCTGAGGGCTTCTATTTCTTCGGGGGCGTTGCGGAATGTCGCCGGAGTTCTTACGATAAAACCTTTTTCGAGGGCGCAGGCCTTGACAGGTGTCGGGCTTGGTTTTTTACCGCGTCCTTTTGGTCGGTCAGGCATGCAGTAAACACCGGCGATTTCAAAATCCGGGTCAGAAGCAAGTGTGCGCAGCGAGGGCACCGCAAAATCAGGGCAGCCCATAAAGACTACGCGCAAAGGCTTACGTGGCATTTACAAAATTTCCTCGGCTTCTTCGTCTTCTTCGAAAAGCGATTCGCCCTGTTTGAGTAGCTCCAGTTCGTGTTTGATCTGGAGCCTGCGTGCCTTGGAAATGCGGTCGACAAAAAGAACGCCATCGAGATGGTCGAGCTCGTGCTGAATCGCTCTGGCCATTAGACCTTCGGCTTCGATTTCGTAGACTGAACCGTCAAGATCGGTTGCTTCGGCCACGACTTTTCTGGCGCGTTCGACTTTCTCAGTCAGACCGGGGAAAGACAGGCAGCCTTCGTCGCATGTTTCTTTGCCTGAGCTTTTAATAATTCTCGGATTGATGAAAACCATAGGATCTTCGCCTATGTCTATGACTGCCACACGCAGGTTGACGCCAATTTGCGGAGCCGCCAAACCTACGCCTTTTGATTCATACATGGTTTCAAACATATCTGCGACAAGGCGTCTGACTTCGTCATTGATTTCGGTTACGGGTTTTGAAGTCTCCCGCAGCGGCTCTTCGCCATAGTGTAATACGCGGTGTTTCATGGTGTCTCCCGGCTATGTGTGGCTTACAAAGTGTCTCGGAACTAAAGTATACCACAAAGGGAGCGTCGTTTAAGAAAAAAATTCACAAACTTTTTCTGCAACGGGTCAGATCATGAAGAAAGGATTAACGTCGATGCTGAGACGGGTATCGCCAGGTTTTTTGAGCTGCCGGGTGACTTCGCGGGTGACCATGGTCAGTTTGGTCAGATCGGCCATTTTCAACATCAGCTGAAAACGGTAACGGTCGTTGATTTTTTCGAGAGATGCCGGAGCTGGGCCAAAAAGCTGGTGAACATCGACCTCCGGTCGGGCTGCAAACAACTCCCGCAGATTTCTGGCCGTTTCCAGAGTGCGTTGTTGGTCTGTGCCAGAAACAATGAACGAAGCAAGCTCGGTAAAAGGCGGGAATAGAGCTTCTCTGCGCATCCTGGACTCTTCAGCGAAGAAACCGCGGTAGTCTTCGGTGAGAGCGAACCTGATCGAATGGTGTTCGGGGCTATAGGTCTGCAGAATAACGTTTCCGGGCGTGTCACCACGGCCGGCTCTGCCAGAAACCTGTGCCAGTAAAGAAAAGTTGCGCTCAGACGCTCTGAAGTCAGGCACGCGCAGCAGGCTGTCAGCCGCCAGAATGCCGACTAGAGTGACATTGGGAAAATCCAGCCCTTTGGCTACCATCTGGGTTCCGACAAGAATGTCTATTTCACCTCGGCCAAATCTGTCGAGAATGTCTTCCATGCTGCCGCGAGTTGAGACACTGTCTGAATCGAGTCTTTGAATTCTCGCTGTCGGAAAATATCTTTTCGCCTCGGTTTCAACACGCTGCGTGCCCGCCCCGAAAAATTTGATTGCGGCACTGTTGCATTTCGGGCAGATCTGCGGCACAGTCTGCATTTCACCACAATAATGGCAGCGCATTATCTGGCTGCCGGTGTGGTAGACGAGCGAAACGTTGCACTTGGGGCACTGTACAGCTTCACCGCACTCGCGGCAGAAGACAAAGCTGGAAAAACCGCGGCGGTTGAGAAAGAGAATGACCTGTTTGCGACTGTCTAGTGTGTCTTTGATTGCTCTGCCGAGGGCTTCAGAAAAGATGGAACGGTTTTTGCGCGTGACAAGCTCATGGCGCATGTCGACAACTTTTACGCAAGGCGGCAGACGGTTGCTGACACGAGAATTCATTTCGATCAGGCGGTAACGGCCACTGGCACAATTTTGAAAAGAGTCTATGGTCGGGGTTGCAGAACCCATTACCAGCAGTGCATTTTCGATGCAACAACGCCTGAAGGCAACTTCACGGGCATGATAACGAGGAGAATCGCCCTGCTTGAACGAAGGTTCTCCTTCTTCATCGAGAATTATGGTTCCGAGGCGGGGCAGGGGAGCGAAGACAGCCGATCTGGCTCCGACAACCACAGGGCTGAGGCCCCTTCTGATGTTTTCCCATTGGTCAAAACGCTCTCCATCAGAAAGTTTACTGTGCAGTATGGCGACGCTGCTGCCGAAACGGTCGGTAAAACGCTTGACCATCTGCGGTGTTAACGAAATTTCGGGTACGAGAACAATAGCGGTCAGGTTACGCTGCAGAATTTCTGCGACCCAGCGCAGGTAAACTTCTGTTTTCCCTGAGCAGGTAACGCCTCTGACCAATACCGGCCGTTTATCGGTGTTGAACGAAAGGCTTATTTCGTCGATAACTGCCTGTTGCTCAGCAGAAAGAAGGGGAGGCGGAGTCGCCTCCCGCTGATAATACTCTTCAGTCGCTACCTGGCGCATCACCCGTTCTTCAACTTCGAGCAGCAGCCCCTTTTTTTTAAGCTGATTTATCGGCGCACTGCTGACACCTGCCGTGCGGGCAAGCAGAGCAGCAGTCGGGGCACTCGAGAAAGTCAGCAGTGTCTGTATCGTCTGTTTTTCTTTGGGGGTGAGTTTGTCGATCTCTACAGGTTTTTCCGGGTTGAGTTTCAATACGGCAATGACTTTGGGGCCCTGAGCAGGTTTGATGCTGTGTGCTATCTCTATGAATTTGCGCTGCAGCCAGTTGCTGACAGTGTTTTGTGACAGTTTGAATCTCTCGCAGAAGCTTTGATAAGGAGCCCATTCGTTTGCAGCCAGCCACTGCAGAGCCTGGCTGTCACGATTTTCCTGTTGCCAGCCATCAGTACAGCGAACAAGTCTGGTTATCGTCTGCTTTATGCCCCCAGGCAGCATACAATGAAGCACTTCGCCAATATTGCACACACAGCTTTCGGCAACTTCAGCGGCAAGCTGCAGCATGGCTGGCGAGAAAAGGGGCAGGGGATCGATGACTTCGCCCAGAGCGACTGTTTTAAACTCGGGTTGTTTCTCGTGAATGGCCGTTATATAACCTATCAGACGGCGTTTTTGCACCGGAACCACCACGCGGGCGCCTATTTCGGGGCGATCCCGACCGTCGGGGAGATGGTAGGTCAGAGTGCCGTCCCCGATCGGATCAGGAAACGATACTTCGACAAAAAGCTTCATGACCGGCTGGCTCTGTTATGCAGGGTGTTGTCGCTGCGGCTCAGGTGGGTGACAATATAGTCTGCAAGGCGTGCAAAGCAGCATTGCCCAGTGACATCGGGCAGCAGTCTCGGCCCATGGCAGTCGAAAAGGGTCAGGCTGTCGGGGTTTCTTCTGATGAAAACAGTGTCGGGAGTGCCTTCTATGAGATTGTCGGCAACGCCAGAAGAAACGAAAATCATTTTGAGCCTAGTCTGAGAACTGGTTTCCAGGGTGGGCAGGCTATGAAAAAGTCTGCCTTCAGGGCACACCTGCGGCCCGTCATAGGCCGAAATTAGAACATCGGCGTCGCCCGATTCAGCGGTAATTTTGAAGCCGTTATTGATCAGCGCGAGCCGCAGACGCTTTACCCAGCCTGGCTCGGAATCTGTGTGCGCCGATATTTGCACCGGTGCTGCGTAAGTAATTGTGGCTGAAAGATTTTGCAGCCGGGCGAGAGAAGCTATTTTTGCAGTTGTTTCGGCAAAAATCTTCTGAAAAAACTGGCTGAGTCTGAGCGGCTGAGCTGGTAACTCGTTAAAAACGAAGCGTGGCAACAGGTCGTCGTGATTGTCAGGCCATAGTTGCCTGTTTTGCAGTATTCTATAATTGTTGCCGCTGTTCAGAATGAATTCAACTACAGGGTCGGCAGTTGCGGCAGTTATGAGCTGCTGCTGAGTCAGGTTCGACGGTGCTACCAGAATGGTGGCGTCGAACCTCAGACCGGCGTAAAACCAGCCGGGCTTATGCTTCGATGTTAGAGCCGAATGACCGCTGATCTGCTTAAGCGGAGCTTCTGCGACCCAATCTTCGCCGCCGTCGATTATGGCAAATTTCACTTCGCTGCCGCCATGCAAAAAAAGCATTGCCAGCTCTATGGCGAGTGTACTGGCAATGCCTTTTCCAAGGGCGATCAGAACACGGGATTTATTTGTCCTTGTCCTTGACTTCAATTTCGAGGGCCCCTGATGCTATTTCTTCCATGGCGATCTTCACCAGATTTTCGTCGTATTCCTCGACAAGGCGCTTTTTGCCTTCAACCAGCATTTTTACACGATTGGAGATTGCCATCACTGCATCGTATTTGTTGGGAATCTTGTTGGTAATTTCAGATCTCGAGCGGAATTTCATTCGTCAACCTCCGTTGAATCTAATTCAGAATCGACAATATCTTCTTCGTGGCTTTCGCCCATATCATGACTTACTTTTTTGCCGAGCATGCGCATTGCAGCAGTTTCGGGGTTAATTGCCGAAAGAATCACGTGATTCGATTCAGTAACCACAATGGCGCGGGTTTTGCGGCCATATGTAGCATCGATCAGGCGTCCCTGCTCTTTTGCGTCTTCCTTGAGGCGTTTTATCGGCGCAGACCCGGGGCTGACAATTGCAACAATCCGGTCCGCCACCACAACGTTTCCAAAGCCAATGTTCAGCAGAAGAGTTTTCATGCTCTGCTCCTATTCAATGTTTTGTGCTTGTTCGCGAATGCGTTCAATTTCACATTTGATGTCGAGAGCCAGCTGGGTGATCGCTACATCTGAAATCTTGCTGCTCAGAGTGTTGGCTTCGCGGTTGAGTTCCTGTACGAGGAAATCCAGGCGGCGACCCACAGGTTTGTCTGCGCTGAGAATGTTTTCGAGTTCTTTCAGGTGACTGTTCAGGCGAGTTATTTCCTCGCTCACGTCGCTTCGATCGACCCAGATAGCGATTTCGGTGCCGAGTCTGGCTTCATCATACCCGGCTTTATCGGCGAGTTCTTTGATTCTTTCGGTAAACTTTTCGATAAACTGATTCTTGAATTCGGGAAGCAGCCGCTCGATTTTGTTGCTGGCTTCGCGCAGCAGCTGACTGCGCTGGCGAATGTCGTCGGCAAGATTCTGCCCCTCACGATTACGCGCTTCGATAAAATTTTGCACTGCTTCTTCAAGAACCGGCTGAATGCGTTTCCAGAGCTCTTCGTTGTCTGCCTGTTTCGAATCGACTTTCATTACCCCGGGCAAAGAGAGAAGGCCGTCAAAGTCGACCGGCAGATTCTTTCCAGTTTCACGGCAGATATCTTCGTTCAGCGCGATAAGCTTCTTGAGCAGCGGGCGATTGATGATTACTTCCTGGTTGGGGTTGTAATCGACAACTTCGAGATGCAGATAAACTTTGCCACGCGATATGCGAGTGCTCAGGTACTGTCTGATAAGCCCATCGGCCCAATTGTAGCCATAGGGAAGATGCAGATCAATCTGCAGAAAACGATTGTTCACAGATTTCAGCTCGACGCCGATGCGCCCGCTCTCATCTGTAAAAGTTGCCCGCCCAAAACCGGTTAAACTTGAAATCATAGTTGCCGATTATATCGCAAATAAAAAAAACTTTCAACTAAAACTCGACCGATAATTCTGCACTGAACATTGAAACAGAAAAAAAGGTATAATTCTGTTGTACATTGCAGAAGGGAAAAATGGCCGGAGGCTGGATTATGCGCTGGTTTGATACTCATTGTCATCTCAATCTGCTTCCGGCTGGCTCTGCGACTGAAGCTTTGCGCAAAGCCGATCTGGCCGGGGTCGATAAAATCCTGGTGCCGGGCATTGCTGGTTCTCCGCCGATCAGTGAAATTGCCTCTGAAAATATCGAAATATTTTATGCCTGGGGCATTCACCCCGGTTTTATCGATTCTGCCAAGTTTGATTTTACAGCTGCCGCACCATGGCAGTCTGCCTCCAGGCCCATCGCTATAGGTGAATGCGGGCTTGACAGACGTCTGCATATCAGCATTGAAAAACAGGTCATGGTTTTCGTCAGGCAGGTTGAACTGGCAAAGCTGCACAATCTGCCGGTAATAGTGCATCAGGTCGGCTATCCGGCCAGAACTTTGCAGATTCTGAAGAGCGCCGCCCTCGAAGCTGGTTTCGTGATACATTCTTATTCTGGCTCTCCTGAAATGGCGGCAGAATTTGTTGCCATCGGGGGCAAAATTTCTTTGTCTGCTGCCTGTCTCAGAAAGCCGGAAAAACTGCAGAGACTGCTGGCTGCCGTTCCCCTCTCTGCCCTGCTGCTCGAAACGGATTCGCCAGACATGCGCCTGCCTGACTGGCCTGAAAAGCACAACGAGCCGGCTGCCCTGCCCGAAATTGCCGCCGCTGTCGCCAGAATATGTGGTCTGTCAGTTGAAAATCTTGCTGAAGTGGTGTACACAAATGCGGTGCAGTTTTTTAAATTACCGGAACGGGATAAACAATGGACAATCGTTTTCATCGAACCAGACTGCTGATAGGCGAGCAGGCTCACGATAAGCTTATAAACAGCCATGTTGCAATTTTTGGTCTTGGTGGCGTCGGTTCTTATGCAGCTGAAGCGCTGGCGCGTGCCGGCATCGGGCACTTGACCATAGTTGATTTTGACCAGGTAAACCTGACAAACATCAATCGTCAGAACATTGCTTTGAACAATACGCTTGGTCGCAGCAAAGTCTCGGTAATGGCCGAACGAATTGCCATGATCAACCCCGAATGTTGTGTTTCTGCAGTTGATGAGTTTTATAGCGAAGAAAACAGCGAACAACTGCTTAAACACCAGTTCGATGCGGTTGTCGATGCTATAGATTCATTCAATCCGAAGATAAGACTGCTGGTAGACAGCCTGCGCTGGGGGCTGCCGGTATTTTCAGCAATGGGCGCCGCCGGAAAGATCGATCCTTCACAGGTAAGAGTCGGCGATATTTCTGAGTCGACGATTTGCCCTCTAGCCAGACGTGTGCGCAAGATACTGCGCGGCCACAATATCGAAACCGGGTTTCAGGTCGTTTATTCAATAGAGCCGCCGATAATGCCATTCTCGCATACAATTGTGCCGGCTGAACAAAAAGAACCGACTCTGAGCCGGGGGCGCGAAAGAATGATACAGGGCACTATCAGCTATATGCCGGCCATATTTGGCCTGACCCTTGCCGGGCTTGTCGTTCAGCGCCTTACCGGTTTCAAAACTGCCAGAGAGACCCCGGCCGGCCAGGCAATGAAAAAAAACGCCAGCGACTCAGACGCCTGACAGCTACAGAAGCATTAGCTCTGCCCTTCTGTCGGCGCGAAAAGTTCGAGTGTTTTTGCAGGGTCTATGTTTTCCGGGCGTGCCTGCGGGTTGATTTCCAGGTGGGCAAATCTTGCATCCCAGTCGATGTCTTTGAACTGCTTGCGCAACAGTGGCAACGCCATTTTGCGTCGCTGCGTAAACAGAAATGAAGCAAATTTAAGAGCCTTCAGACGTCGCTGCTTCTCTTCTTCGCTCAGGTCAAGGGGCTCCAGGATGAGAATCGAACTGTTTATTTTGGGGGGTGGGGCAAAAGATGAGGGCGGGTAGGTGCCGCCAACGGCAGCCCTGGCAAAAAAGGCCGTGTGCAGCGAAAGATAACTGTATTCTTTATGGCCGCACGGAGCAGCAGCTTTTACGGCGACCTCCTGTTGCAGCAGAAAGACCAGGCGCTCGGCTCGTGGCCCGTTTTCGAGAAATCTTTTTATGATCGGGGTCCCGCAATAATAGGGAAGATTGCCGCATACCAGAAGCGGCTGCTCAACTGCCGGCAGTTGGCTGTCGTGCAGCTCGAGAAAATCGGCCCAGATTATTTTTGCCTGCGGGAACCCTTTTTCGAGTGTGTCGCGCAGGCGTTCGTCTATTTCAAACAGCTGCAGACTGGCGCCGGTCTGGGCGAGCCTCGCAGTCAGGGCACCTTTTCCCGGGCCTATTTCCCAGATCTGGTGGTCGGCAGTAGCGGCGAGTCGCGCCAGTATTTCTTCGGGAATGCGTTCGTCGATGCAAAAATTCTGCCCCAGAGATTTTTTGGCTTTGATAGATTCACCGGCTCTGGGGGCATGCTTATGAAAGTTACTCATGATCGTCATCTTTCCAGAAGTCTTCTGCTTCTTCGGGGCGCCGTTCTATATCTCGCAAAACAGTGAAATATTCGTCTCTGACTGCTTTTTTTAGTGAGTTGCCCTGAATCAGCTGCAGCACTTTTACGGTCATTTCGCGCCTTGCCAGCTTGATTTCGATAATGTCGCCGACGCAAATTTCGCGGGTAGGCTTCACGGCGGTCTGGTTGACCTTGACAAGGCCGAGCTTGCAGGCCTCGTTAGCCAGCGCCCGCCTTTTTATCAGGCCGGTGACCTGAAGGTATTTGTCGAGTCGCATCAGTGTTCTCCATTTGTCGTTCTATGAAAAAGGGGCTGTCTCTTTACAAGACAGCCCCCGAAGACTTTCAGATCAGAACAGCTTCAATGTTTCCGGGTGGCGGACAACATAGGCTTTACTGCTCAGGCCTTTGATGAAGTAAGACCAGAGCTCTTCCTGGTAGTCGTTGCGCAGTTTCTTTTTGAGCTGCGAAGTGACTTCCGGGGTGAGAGAGGCTTTGACGCCAGGAGTTTCGTTGTCGTCGAGCAGCGCGATTACAAAACCATAAGGAGTCTGAATCGGAGCAGTGAACTGACCCTTCTCAAGAGCCCATACGGCCTTGTCGAGAGCTTCAGACAGCTGGCCGCGTTTAACCGGAGCAAGCAGCCCGCCTCGGTTCGCTGAACCGTCGATTGAATACTTGTTGGCCAGCAGAGCGAAGATTTCGCCCTGAGTGAGCCGGGCGTGCAGGTCTTGAGCAAGTTTTTCTTCGGCAACGACGATCTGCCTGATTTTGCGGGTGGCCGGCACATCGAACTGATCTATATTGGCTTCGAATTCTTTTTTCAGTTCTTCTTCAGAAGGCTCAAGCGTTACCAGTCTTTTCAGTTTGTCTTTTATTTCTTCGAACTTTTCGTAGCGGTTGCCTTCATATGCGGTAACTTCGATGAAATGCCAGCCCTGCTCGCTTTTGAACGGTCCGGCGATTTTGCCTTTCCATTTATTGTCTTTTACCAGGCTCATCAGCTGTTTATGAACTTCTGCCAGATAAGTGCGACCGTTATCCGAGAACTGGCCGGCGCCTTCTGAAAGCATGTGGCTCGAAAAGCCGGGGTTGGCAGAAATGGGAAGCGGGCCGAAGGAGACTTTGCTTTCTTTGTCGTCTTTTTTAGCTGCTTTGGCCAGCTCGGCAACCGTAGCGGAAGGATTGGCCGCTTTCAGCTTTTCGGCTTCGGCTTTAGCCAGAGCGGCGTAGCCTTCCTGTTCGAGGATACTGCGGATTTCTTTTTTGAGTGAGCTGCTCAGACTGAGCTGAATCGGTTCAAGAACTTTTTCGAGCTTGAAAAGATGGAAACCCTTGCTGGTCTGGATTACTTCTGACATTTCGCCTGGTTCGAGCGAAGAAATGGCGTTTTCAATGTCGCGATCTATTGCACCGAGGTTGTCGCCCAATTCTTCTCGCAGTATTTTTTGCTGTTCGGCAGAGTAGTCCTCGGTTATTTCGCCTTTGAAGAATACCGGCAGCAGGCCGTTGTCTTTTCTGGAGGGGGCATTGGAATGGAGTTTCACCAGGCTGGTGAAAGTATCACTGCCCTGCATTACCTTTTGGCGAACTGATTCCAGGGTGGCAGAAGCCTTGATTTCGGCTTGTTCTGATCTCATTTCGGCTGCCAGTTCATTCTTGACTTCGTCAAAGGGGCGGGTTTTTTCGGGTATTTTGTTGTCTACTCTGATGATGTGATAGCCGAACTGTGATCTGACTGGTTCGGTCACTTTGCCTATTGTAGCAGCAAAAGCGGCTTCTTCGAAAGGTTTGACCATTGCGCCTCTGCCAAATTCACCGAGTTCGCCGCCTTTTTTGGCTGAGCCGGTATCTTGAGAGTGCTTTTCGGCCAGCTTGGCAAAGTCTTCGCCAGCATTGAGTCTGCCGAGAATATTATCTATTTCGCTTTTGGCGGCGGCGTATGCGGCTTCTTCGTCAAACGCTGCAGCTATGTCGAACTGAAAGCTGGCCGAACCATCTTTTATTATAAGTTTGGCCGGCTGGGCACCGGCTTCGGCAAGAATAGCGATCTGGCCGTGCATTGCTGCCTTACTGCCACCGCTTAAAGGCAGTTCAAGTGCGTTTTCGGCTTTTTCCATGCTGGCGGCAGTGGGGTGAAGATTGCTGCCGTCGGCAGTCACAAGGGTAATTGAGTCGAAATCGACTTTGGCGTCGGCTTTTATATTGGCGACGCCGGCGTCAAAAACGAAAAGTGTCTGCCCATCAGCTTCGTTTTTGCTGAAGTTGCGCAAATTAACCTTGAAAGAGGCGAATTCATGGTCGAAGTTGTTTTTGGGTTTGATGAGAATGTGGCGGGCCTGCACTTTTTCGCTGGTGCGGAATTTATCGAGGTTGGCACTGTAGCGGCTGCGCAGGTCTCTGTCGCTGACGGCGATAGTTTCGAGATATGATGGGTCGTTGTGCTTGACCAGAATGTGAGAGACTTCGTAACGCTTTGAGCTCAAAAACTTGCCGCGATTAGCGTCAAAATAGCTTTTGATCTGCTCTTCTGTCACTTCTACCTTGCCAGTGAAATCTGACGGTGAGATGAGAAGATGATCGAAACTGATCTGGTCGTCTTCTTTGAAACGTTCTTTGTTCGTTTCATAGTAATTTTTCAAAAAGTCGTCAGTAGCGCTTGCCGGCGGTACCGGGGCGAGCACCTGCTGGGCAACAGACTGAAAAACAACCTGACGAAGTTTTTCGTTGCCGTATTCTTCAGGAGTCAGACCCTGCTGCCTGAGTTTTCGGTCGAATTCCATCGGCGAGAATTGCTGACGATCGCTTTCGACGATGGCCTGAGCAGTTATCTGTGGCTTGATATTGTTGGCGCGGGCAAACAGGTCGAGCAGAGCCATTGAAACCAGGTTGTCGACAGCTCTTTCCCGGAGCATCCCGCCGTAGAATTCTTTGATGCCTTCGGGCATCTGCTGGAGCTGCTGATATTCAGGCGTGTCTTTCATCGACCGCCAGACCGATTTAACGTCGATTACCGTGGTCAGGGATGCCCCTTCGGCCGGGTAAGAAACGTGAACTACAGGCAAATTTTCTTTGTCTCGCAGATGCTGCGGAATAGCGTTGCGCAGAGAATCTGCCCGGGCATCTGACTCGTCAGCCCTGCGTTTGCGGTCTTCCTGCTGCTGAATTGATCTGCTCGTGCCATAACCGATAACGAATATTGAACCCACGAACAGAATTACGGTTGCCCAGATAATTTCCTTGATGTGTAATCTGAGCCATCGCATTGACATAAAACCTGGATTGGACATGCTGCCGTCACCTCTTCAGTCTGTCTTGATAAATACCCCCGATGCATCACTGAGAAAAATCAGGGTCACACGGGATGGTGGATTATATCACCCGTGTATTACCCCTGTCAAAATTAAATGTCAGATAACTGGGCGAACGTTGTGATTTGGTCGCCAGGAATGTGAAAAATATAATTATGTTTAGCTGCTTGCACAGGTGTTTTTGATCTGTTAGACTGAACAGGTTGAGTACTCTCAATAAGTTAAAAAGTTCAGGAGAATTGAGTATGAAGTTTTTTATCAGTCTTCTTGTAGTGTTCATGATGCTTGGTTTTGTAGCGACCCCGGCAATGGCATGCGATCACGATTGCGGTAACTGCTCCAACAGCGGCGACTGTGATCACAACCACAACGATAACTGTGGCGAATGCGACGGCAATGATGGTCATGACCACGACAACGGCAACGGTAACGGTAACGGTAACGGCGGCGGTTGCCAGGGTGACAGCTGTCAGATCTGATTTTAAAAGCTGATTACGTGAGCCCTACCGGTCCCCGGAAGGGCTCATTTCATTTTAGCACAAATTGCAGTAATATCATGCCATGAATATTGCCAGAGCTTTTTTTTCACTCTCAGTTCTGACGGTTTTGTCGCGCGTCAGCGGCTTTGTGAAGGTTGCGGCCTTTGCTGCCTTTTACGGGCGATCTGCCGAGGCAGACATGTTCATGGCAATAATGATAATCCCTGACCTGATGTATCGCTTTTTGAGCGAAGGGCTGGTTGCAAGTGCCTCGGTGCCGATGTTCGTCGATCTGCGCAATGATCGAAAAGGCCTCGAGAGATCTTTCTGGACGCAGTTCTGGTTGGCCGTGATCGTTGGCGGTTGTCTGGCGCTGCTTCTTTCGGTTTTTTCCGGTCCGATATGCAGGTCGCTGACGCCGGGTTTTGCTGTTGAAGACCTGGCTAGAATGCAGTATATGTGGGCCCTTGTAAGTATTTATATTGTAACCGGGCTGATGGCCGGCGTGCAAACATCTCTGCTGAATGCCCGTCTGAGTTTTGCGGCACCGGCAGTGGGGCCACTCCTGGTTAATCTGGCCATAATCGCCGGTATTTTTCTGGCGCGCGGTGGCCCGGTAGAGGCGATTGCGGTTGCGACAGTTTTTGGTTCAGTGCTGCAGGTGATTTGGCTTTTCTGGCTGCTGCGTCGCCAGAAGCTTTTTAGCCCTGGGCTGAAGGCAGCCATGCAGATCGATCGGCGGGTCGCGTGCGATTTCATCACGGCGGTGACTCCGGTGGCGATCTGGATATCGGTTTTGCCTTTCATCCCGGTTTATGAGCGCTATCTGCTCTCTCTGCAGGAAACCGGCTCGGTAGCCACCCTCAATTATGCAGAAAAGCTTTTCAACCTGCCTCTCGGGGTTATCTCGATCAGTCTGGCGCATGTCATTCTGCCAAAATTGAGCATGCTTGACAACTCAGATCGTCGCCGTTTTCTTCTTAAAATGTTTCTGGCTGCGACGTTGGCTATCGGGCCGGTGGTTGCACTTATTTTGTTTTTCTCTGAGGAAATGGTAAATCTGGTTTACCAGCGTGGCCGTTTTTCGGCTGCTGACGCCGATGTTGCCTCGGCTTTGTTTAGGAGCTATTCTCTGGCTCTTCTGCCTGTGTCTTTAAGTATGGTTTTGAACCGGGGCTTTTTTGCTGCCAGAGATTACTTGAAACCTTTTTTTGCCGGCCTTTCAGCCGCAGCCGTGCAGTTTTATCTCGGTGCCAGGCTGGTTGGCAGCTACGGCGTGCCCGGTATAGGCTACGCCGCTGCGATAGCTTATTCAGCCCAGACGCTTTTGCTGCTCTCTTTTCTGTTCATCAAAAAAAACGGGCCGCAGCAGCGGCCCGATGATCTCAGTGCATGAAGCGTTCTGATGAAAGAACTTTTTGAGTTGAAATAAAATCTTCGCGGTCTGATTCAGGCAGAAAAACCGCTGCGGCAAAACCTTCTGAAGCAGTTGACCTGAAAACGCGCCGACCCCGGCTTTTCGATTCCTGCCATGTGTTGTCGCTATTGCCGACCAGAACGAAGTCTTCTGGCACTTCGACTTCAATATTGACGCCGGCAAAATCAAGAGGAAAAATCCCCCATTTGGCAACGAGAGGGCCGACCATAAAGCGTTTGCCATATTTTTCGCGTTCAAAAAGCCTGGTGAAATCATCGAGAAGAAAACCGCGCTTTTTGTCCGGTTCTTCCTGTTCCTGTTCGCGCAGGGCTTTACGAACGCTGTCGACGCTGTAATTTACCGAAACTTTGGCGTGCAGGTCGAATTCAATGCTTTCTTCGGCCTGAAGGGTAAAAACATGTCGCGGGTTGTCGCGCCGGTAACCGATGTTTCTGCCGTTTACGTTTACTTTTACCTGGTTCTCTGAAGTTGGGTAAAGAATTCTGAATTTTACCGAACTTTCTACCGGTTCCTGACTGCGGTTTTTTATGGTCACCTTCAGAGAAGACTCGGCATCACTGCCATAAATTTTGACGCGGGCTTCACAACTGGTCACCTGAAAGTGCTCAGAAAGACCCTTTTCAATTATTATTTCAGGGAAACGGGGAAGCATATTGCGTGGCGCAGCAGAAAGGGAGCTGGCAACCAGAACCAGAATCAGCAGACATGATTTTATGAATATTCGATTTTTCAAGATTGTTTACCTCACTACCTCACGGGTAACAGAATTATAGAGCTTTGCTGCTATAAATGTCAAAGCAGTAAAAGTTTGCCCTGGCCGTGGTTTTGTAGTTTGAAGTTTATGAGCGGATAGGTTAGTATGGCATGATACCAGGCTCTATTGAGGTATTGTACAAACTATGCAGATTCGACCTGGCGCTGTCGTTATTGCACATGGTCAGTGTTGTGACTGCAAACTCAGGGTCTGCATCGATATTTTTCAGTTCTGAAAGGGAATCGCTCTTGAAAACAAACAGAGTCGTTTATGCCGATCTTCACACTCACAGCACCGCCTCTGACGGGATGCTCTCACCGCAACAACTGGTTGAAAAGGCAGCGGCTATGGGGCTGAATGTGCTGGGGCTTACTGATCACGACAGTGTGGACGGTGTTGCTGCAGCCAGCGCTGCTGCAACGGCTGCCGGTATAAAGCTGGTCGCCGGTATCGAGCTCTCCTGCGGCTGGGAAGGCAGAGACTCTTCGATTCATGTTCTGGGTCTTTTCGTTCGAACTGACGCCCCGGCGCTTGTTGAACTCCTCGAAACTCAGAAAAAGTCACGGTTTGTCAGGGCTCACAAAATTTTGCAGCTTTTAACTCAGCAGGGCTTCGATATGAGCGAACTTTCTGAAAACTTCAACAGTTCGCCCGAAAAGGTTCTGGGGAGACCTCACCTGGCACGCTATCTGGTTGAAAAAGGCTACGTTAAAGATTTTCAGGAGGCCTTTGATCGTTTCTTGCTGCGCGGTCGCCCGGCTTATGTGCCCAAAGACCACGTGGCACCAGAACTTGGCATCGAAGTCATTCACTCTGCCGGCGGTATAGCTGTTCTTGCTCACCCTGGCCTGATCCCCGACTGGGAAAGAGTCTGGGAAAAGATTCAGAGCATGCCATGGGATGGCATCGAAACTTATTACTCAGAGCACACCAACTCAGACACCAGAAAGTTCGCTGCGATCGTGGCTGACCGCAAATGGATCGCTACGGGCGGCAGCGACTATCACGGCGATTATGGCAAGCACGTAGACAGGCTGGGGCAAACGGGTTTGTCTCGAGAACAATTCGAAGGTCTGCTCGAAAGCTGCTCAAATAGAGGAGTCAGGTGCTTCTAAAAGTGCGCAGGAGCTTTTAAAAAAAACGCGCTCAAAGTTCTTTTGCATCGATCGGGAAGCTGAGTTTGAAAGTCGTGCCTTCACCGACTTTGCTGTTGACCGAAATGCTGCCCTTGAACAACTGAACAATTCTGTAAGTTACGGCAAGCCCCAATCCGGTTCCGCGCCAGTCTCGCTTGGTCGTGAAAAATGGGTCGAATATCTGCTCCAGTTGCTCTTCAGGAATACCACAACCGGTGTCGCTTATTTTAAGAACGGCTGTTGGAATCGGTTGTTCGGCGATACTGAGTTCTACTGAGACTCTGCCCGCTCCTGTGATGGCCTGTGAGGCGTTGAGAAGAAGATTTACGAGCAGCTGCTGAAACTGGTTTTTGCTGCCGCTGAGCGAGCAGTCACCAGTATTGTTGATAAATTCAACCTCTATCTTGTCATTTTCACGCTGATAACGAAGAATCTTTATGGTTTCTTCGATGAGACCAACGAGGTCGAACTGATAACCTTCGTAGCGTTCCTGTCGCGAAAAGACGCGAAGATCGTCGATGATCCTGGTGATTCTACTGATATTGGACAACACCAGATCGAATATTTCCCGGCGCTTTTCTTCATCGGTTCCTGATTTTTGTAGAATCTGAATAGCGTTCGAAATACCCGTGAGCGGGTTATTTATTTCATGGGCGATCCCAGCCGTCAAAATGCCGAGAGCATTGATTTTTTCTGTGCGTGCCAGAATTTTTTCCATGTTGTGCTTTTCGGTGACATCGCGAACCATGACTTGAACAAGCGGCATGCGTGCCCCGGAAAGCTCGGTCGGAATGCCGCGTATCTCGAGAACAGAAGGGTAATTTCGCGGGAAATTGGTCGCCAGAGTGCGGGTAACGATAAGCCTGGTTTCATAAACCTTCGAAACCAGGCGCCCAATCTCGTTGAACAGGGGTGATATGGCGCTCAGGGCTTTTATGCTGGTGCCAGGTTCGATATTGATGTTTTTTAACGGAACCAGTGTGTTGAAGCGGGAGTTGACAAACTCGAGCTTCGACTGGTTCGAAAACAGCAAAAAGCCGTCTGGCGAATTCTCGATCAGCTGCCGATAGCGTTTCTCTGACAACTCGAGGTCTCTGGTGAGGTTGTCGACGCGCAGATGTGCTTCGATGCGTGCCAGTAGCTCGCTGCTCGAAAAGGGTTTGACAATGAAGTCGTTGGCGCCGGCTTCGAATCCTTCCAGTTTTTCTTCGAGGGAGTTCTTGGCGGTGATGAAGATAATTCTGAGCGAACGAAGGTCTGAATTGGCTCTTATGCGTCGACACACTTCAATGCCGTTTAGCTTTGGCATCATGATGTCGAGCAGCAGCAGGTTGGGCTTGAACTGCTCTATTTTGCTCAGTCCTTCGATTCCGTCGTAGGCCTGGCAGGCATCGTAACCCGATAAAGACAGCGTTTCAAACAGGTAGTCGCTGATGTCCGGGTCATCTTCGATTATCAGAACCCGGTTGATACTCTCTGAAGTTGATTCAGTTTTGTTCAATTCGTCAGCCCCTGATGAATACGCTCAGAGTTTCCATGTGAAAGGTGCCGGGGAACAGATCGAAAGAGTAGACGCTGTCGAGCTTGTAGCCCATCTGCTTGATCGCTTTGGCATCGCGCCGGAAGGTCATGGGGTTACAAGAAAGATAGGTTATCATACGAGGCTTGATCCCGGAAAGGCCGCGCAGTACTCTCTGCGAAATGCCGGTTCTTGGCGGGTTCATGTGCAGCGCGGCAATGACACCTTTGGTGATCGGAGTGTTGAAAATTGTTTCGGCTTTGCGGCAAAGAAAGCGTGATTTGGAAGACGTTCGTGTTTTCTGGTAGGCAAGTGCATCCTGGTATGAGGAAATGTTGCATTCGACCCCGTGCACTTCTTCGAAAAGGTTTTCGAGCAAAAACGTCTGGGTGCCGCACCCACAATATAAATCGATAAACTTGCCTTTGTGTTGCGAGCCTTGATAAATCGAAAGAAGGGTGTGAAGAATCGCTTCTGAGCCTTCGAGGTTGTTCTGAAAAAACGAGTTAGGCGAAACACGCCAGTTGCGGCCCATGAAAGAGAACGCGCCCTTTTCTCTGACCAGAGTCAGGTGATTGCCCATTTCTGAGTGGGCTTCGAGGCGGCTGAGGCTTTCTGTCTGGTCAAAGAATGCCTGCATCGAGGTCAGCATTTCCTGGCTGGGGGGGCTTTTGAGGTGAAAGGCGCAATGTTGCTGCGGTGCGAGAGTGCGAAGAATGATTGAAGAAATGTTCTCGGCGAGACTGCGCTGCTGTGGCTGGTTCATGTGAGTGTCGAGCTGTTCGTAGACCTCGAGATTCGGTTTGCACTGAACGATGCAGCCCTTCATCGGCACTACATCATGGGATCTGTATTTGTAGTTGCCAAGGATTACTTTGTCGCCTTCAATGGCTACTTTTAGTTCCATTTTGTTGCGGTAGCCGGTCATGGGCAGTGGTTCCATCGGGTAAACGTGCTCAGGTGAAAGGGGTTTCAAAATGAATCGCAGAGTATTTTCTTTCTCGCGTCTCTGGGTTTCCGGCAGGATGTGCAGCCAGTGACAACCACCACACTCCGGGAAATTGGGGCAGGGTGAGTTGCGCCTTTCACCAGATTTTTCAATGATTTCTTCTATTTCGCCACGCAGATAGTCGGGTTTCTCTTCTGTTATTTTTACGCTGACTCTGTCTCCGGGTGCACCATAAGGGATGAATACAACTTTGCCGTTATCGAGGTGTCCGAGAGAATCGATACCATAGGTCATACGTTCAATTAAAACATTTTCCATTCTTGTTCCTCATTGTTGGTTCAGGCTGCGCGGCAGCATGTCTGCGAAAAAGCTCTGCAGACCGAAAGACATTCAACGGCACATTTCCGTTGAGTCGGCCCTAAAATAGCCTATCAAAGCGATAATGTCAACCATAATCGGAGTGGCTGCGCGAACGTAAGGCGGCGGCTCATCGTCAGGTTTTCTTTTGCGTTACTGCCTCAGTTGTGTTATAATCTTCGGCGTATGCTTAACTAGGGTTGTTCCTGATTGGCAGGCAATGCTTGGTTCTGCAACTAATTAAAAGGAGATTTGCCATGTCTGTAACTAAAGACGCAAAAACCAAGGTTATCGAAACTTACAAACTGTCTGAAAAAGACACCGGTTCACCTGAAGTTCAGGTCGCCCTGCTCACAGAAAGAATCAACAATCTTTCTGCTCACTTTCAGAAGAACCCGAAAGATCATCACTCAAGACGCGGCCTGCTCAAAATGATCGGCGCCCGCAAACGCCACCTCTCTTATCTCAAAAATAAAGATAACGACCGCTATCTGGTACTCATTCAGAAACTCGGCCTGCGCCGCTAAGGGGAAGTAATGCAGAAATTTGAAATTGTAGCTTGTGACCTGCAGTCACAGACTGTTACCTTTGAAACCGGCGCTATGGCCGGTCAGGCCTCCGGCGCCACAGTCGTCCGCTGCGGCGATTCGGTTGTGTTTGCAGCTGTTGTAGCCAGCAAAGAACCCAAGGAAGGCACAGACTTCCTGCCGTTGACTGTCGACTACTCAGAAAAAACCTACGCTGCCGGTAAGATTCCCGGCGGTTTCTTCAAGCGCGAAGGCCGTGCCACCACCAAAGAGATTCTGACCTGCCGCTTGATCGACAGGCCGATTCGCCCTATGTTCCCAGAGCATTACCACAATGACATTCAGCTGGTAACCTATGTTCTCTCTTATGACAAGGTCAATCAGGTCGATATTCTTGCTCTTAACGCTGCCAGCGCAGCTCTCATGGTGTCTGAGATACCCCTCGTAGACGCCGTTGCTGGTGTGAGAGTCGGTAAGGTCGACGGTAAACTTGTTCTCAATCCTTCTCCTGCTCAGCTCGAAAATTCTACCATCGATATGGTAGTTGCTGGTACCGATAAGGCCATCACCATGGTTGAATCAGGCTCAGCCGAAGTCTCAGAAGAAGAATTGCTCGAAGCTCTTGCTTTTGCCCATGAGAACATTAAAAAACTTGCCGCTGCCCAGAAAGAACTGGCGCAGAAAGCCGGCAAACCCAAGTCTGTCGTGCCGACCCCGGCATCTGAACCAGAAGTCGAAGAGGTAATCAACTCGTTTGCCGGTGATATCAAAGATACTTTGAGCACCCCCGAAAAGGTTGAACGCGTCGAAAAATTCAGGCTTCTCGACCAGAAACTTAAAGAGGCTCTGGTTGTCAGATTCGGTGAAGAAAATGCTCCGGCTAAAAAGGACGCAGCCAAGCGTCTGCTCGAAAATGCCATCTACACCGAAATGCGCCGCATGATTCTCGAAGAAACCCGCCGCATCGATGGTCGCAAACTCAACGAAATTCGACCGATTCAGTGCGCTGTAGGCTTTCTGCCGAGAACACACGGTTCATCTCTGTTTACCCGTGGGCAGACCCAGTCTCTTGGTATCGTAACCCTTGGCGCCAGCGGCGATTCACAGGTTATTGACGGCCTCGATGAAGAGTATAAAAAGAAATTCCTGCTGCACTACAACTTCCCGCCTTTTTCGACCGGCGAAACCAAACCGATGCGCGGCCCCGGCCGTCGCGAAATCGGGCATGGCGCCCTGGCCGAAAGAGCGCTCAAACAGGTTGTGCCTGGCGATTTCCCCTATACTATCCGTATAGTCAGCGAAATCATGTCGAGCAACGGTAGTTCGTCGATGGCTTCTGTCTGCTCAGGCAGTCTTGCCATGATGGATGCCGGTGTGCCGATCAAGGCTCCCGTAGCCGGTATTGCCATGGGCCTTATCAAAGAAGGCGAAAACTACAAGATTCTCAGCGATATTCTCGGTGACGAAGACCATTTCGGTGATATGGACTTCAAGGTAGCCGGTACTACGCACGGCGTCAGTGCTCTGCAGATGGACATCAAGATCATCGGCGTGACCCTCGACATTATGCGTGTCGCTTTGAATCAGGCTAAAGAAGGTCGATTGCACATCCTTGGCGAAATGAATCGGGTAATCGATACTCCCAGAGCAGAATTGTCAGCTTATGCGCCACGTATCGTCACAATCGAAATCGATCCCGAAAAGATCAGAAACGTTATTGGCCCGGGTGGCAAGATGATTCGCAAGATTACCGAAGAAACCGGCGTCGAGATCGAAGCCAATGACGACGGTAGAATTCTTATCATCAGCCCGGATGCAGCCGCCAACGAAAAGGCCGTCTTCATGATCCGCCAGGTTACCGAAGACGCCGAAGTCGGCAAAATCTACATCGGCAAAGTTAAACGCATCATGAATTTCGGTGCTTTCGTCGAAATTCTGCCGGGTATCGAAGGCATGGTTCATATCAGCCAGCTCGAAAACCGCCGCGTAAACAAGGTTGAAGATGTCGTGAACATTGGCGACGAAGTGAAGGTTAAGGTCATCGAGGTCGACTCTCAGGGCCGTGTGAACCTTTCACGCAAAGCCGTCATGGAAGAAGAATCTTCCGAAGGCTGACTCATAAAATAAAAAACGCCCCGGTGACGGGGCGTTTTTTTATGGCTGATTTTCAGCTTTCAGTTTTACAACAGTTTTTATTGCGTGACCTTGCGGGCTACTTCGAGGTCGAGTTCGGCTCTCTTGAGCATCAGGTTCATCTCAGGTGAGTCTGAGCGGGCCGCCAGAGAACGCATTCTCAGCAGCTGCTTTGAAGCTTCCTGGGTGGTTGACCAGTCGAACATGGTCAGTTGATTCTGTTTGTCCGGAAAAGTGTCTTGAAGGATTTTTTTCAGACGCCTTTCCATGCGCACCTGGCGAATTTTGTTCTGAATGTAGCCATCATCATTTTTAAGTTTGAGATAACATTCGGCCATCATGCTGTGAATGTCGATGCGGTGTTTGACATCCATCTGGTCTACGCTGTTCAGAGCATCATTGAAAGAGCTGAGCGCCCTGTCAAAATTGCCTGCGGCAAAAAATTGCAGACCAGCCTGAAAAGATGGAACAGGCTGATTTGCCAGAGTCATTACCTGTTCATACTGAGGGTTTGCTCTTGGCCTGGGAAAATCAGCGGTCGGAGAAGGCATTTCTTTGAGAGATTCGTTCATATACGAATTGTATGAACTGATGGTTGCTGTCATGACGTTCGAGAACATGGTTTTCTTGATTTCACGAGCTTCTCTTGCTGCTCTGTAAGAGTTTGGGTGTGCGGGGCCGGATTGAGTGTAACCGCTTTCTCGAGGTGTCTTGCTGCCGTGCCGGTAATCTGAATAATCTACATAAATCCGGTCGTGTGAAAACCTTTTCTGATCCGATTTAAAGATCATTGTCAGAAAATTATAGATCAGAATGATCATCAGAATCGTTATGCCAACTATCGGCCAGCGTTTGTCCATCAGTAGGCCCCATCTCTGTCAGTTGCGGAGAAATAGCCAGGATTGGCTATTTCGGCAAGCCTGGTGTTGCTGTAAAACTTGGTTACAATGTCGAGTTCCTCGTCGCGACGATTTGGCGCTTCTTCTTTCATCGTGTGAAGCCTGAGTACAATAAAGGCTGCTTCTGCAGATTTTTCTTTGGTCAGGGGTTCAATTCTGGTGCCGGTTTCAGATTCTCTATCGGGAACCTGAGAATAGGCTTTTACTTCGAAGTCGGCAATGTCGCGTAGAACGGTTTTTTCCATGGCGGCGTAATTGTTGGTGAAAACTGTTGAATCACCTTGAACGAAGACCATCGGGTCTTTCAGAAAATAAAGCCAGCCCGGCGTTCGTTTTTTGATTACTGACCCGTCTACCCAGCGATACTCGTATCTGGCGACCATGATGCGGGCTTCTTTGTCTACAGCCGGGTTACGGGCATTGCCGGCATTGTCGTAGAATATTTCGTCGAGCGGCACTTTTGAATAAGTGAAGCTGTAAAAAGAGAAGCTTTTCAGCTCAGGATCAATTTCAATAAATGAATAGCACGAGGTCATCTCGAGTTCGAGCTGGTCGAGAAATATGCGCGTATCAGCCTGAACCTGACTTTGACTGACAGTATGCCGCATGGTTTCCCGGCCACCGAAATAAAACTTCCAGGCAAAGCCGAGAAGCAGCATAAGAATTGCGGCTACAATGACTGTTTCTACAAGGGTTACACCCTGACGTCGTTTTTTATGGGCCATATCTGACTATTACCGTTCCAAAGCCGAGATTGAACTTTCGATTCGGTTCTTTCCATTCTACGTCGAGTTCAACCCTTATCTTTTTGTTGTTTTCGGTGCTGGCACGCTCGAGCTTAACGCTCGTATTGAAGCGCTGGTAGTATTCAGGGTAATTTATCGATTCGGCATCTGAAGGGACGAGCGGACCTGTAACCGGTCGACTGGTGTGTACTACACCTATTTTGGGGTTGCGCATCTCTGATTCCAGTGTTTCAAAGCCGAGGGCTTTGATCTCTGAAATGATCGTACGCCCCAGACTGTGGGCAACCATGAGATTCTTGGCCTGAGCGGTCTGCTTGTGGCTGCTTTGAAATAATACTATCAGCGGCAGCAGACCGAAAGAGAAAACGACTATAGTCATCAGAAGTTCGGGAGTCGAAAAGGCGCTGCGCTTATTCATCGCCACCCCCGATCGAAGATACGTGTTGAATTCTGGGGCTGAGAAAAAATTCGTGACTCATCAGTTCGTAAGCCTTGCGATTGTCTTCTGAGGCATCGATGCTGTCCTGGACGACGCGGTAACCAGCGCCCATCTTTTCGAAGTAGAGCGGGTTGTTGAAATTGTGAAAGATCCACAAATCGCCTTCCTGGTGGTGTTTGTTCATAAAAAAGTTTACGTAGTTGCCAAAAATGATATTCGAAACTTCGGCAATTTTCCCAAGGCAGTTCGGGTCCCATTTGTCGGTGGGCTGATCAGGGTAAATGCCGACTTTAGTCAGGTCGGGTATGTCGCCGCCGGTGGTTCTGATGCCGTAGCATGAAAAAACGCCGGCTTCGATGAGATTGCCTGAACCGTCGATTATCATTGCCCGTTCGCGTGTATTGGTGGCTGTGGGTTGGTATGGGTGATAGAAAAGATTCAGGTGACCGAGTGGGGTAACTTTGTCGGCAGCTTTCAGCGCTACTATGCTTCCCTTTATTTTGAAGGGGCGATTCGCATCGTAGCGAGTTACCATGATCGTGCCGGTACCTACGTAAACCACCGGGGCCTCTACCTGAAATGAATCCAGCCAGTAGACTCCGTTCAGAATCCAGCGACCTTCTGCGTCGCGCGGGATCTCGCTTTCGTCTTTCATCCGGCGGGTTGCACTGGCTCTGTAATTGTATTTAAAATTGGTGGGGAAAAGATTCGGAAAATTCTGCTCAGCAGGGTTGAGAGCAATGCCTTCGCCCGGCCCGAAAATCTTGTTGATCAAAGGCATGGCAAGGGCACCTACCGCTTCGAATGGCAGGGCTATCGCGTTGAAGAAAGATCCCCCGACTGCGCCGGCTGCAAAGCCGAGTTTGCCTAAAAAACCCTCCGGGTCTGGGTCGTTGAAATAGCTCAATGAAAATTCAACATGTTTTTCGGGAGCAGGCGTGGTTATGTTGTTGGTGAGATTGTTATACTTGATCTCGTATACTCTCGAATAAATGCGGGTTTGTTCGGCAACTTCGGTGTCGTCTTTGTGCCAGCGGTGTTCGATGCGCAGATGCGGGTCATCTTTGGGAAATTTTTTCTGGACGGCTTTGTCGAAGTCGGCCTTGCTGTTCGGCAGATACCTGTCTTCGCCCATCAGTGTTTCTGAGACGTATTTCCAGGGGGTGCGACAGAAGGGGCCGCCTGGCATGAATTTTTGATTGATGTTGGTGCCTTTGAAATAGGTGTCTTGTAGACCGCTCGTAGAAACGCCGGTCAATATCTCGCCGAGACTTTTGTTTTTATGGGGCAGGATGCCGCCGTAGACAGTTTTGTGCGTGTAAAGGCCGTGATAAATACTCTGGTTGGCGAGCTGGTCTTCTTTGGTCGTCTTGCCTTCTCGATACCATATTGAGATGGCATCCCAGAGAGATTTTGACGGGAAAATGGCGCGGGCGACGGTCGGAAAATACGACATTCCGAAAAAAGTGTCATTGTATTGAAAAGCCTGATTGTTGCCTGGTATCGGGTATTTGGGGTCGTAGATATTGAAGGCGCCGCTGTTCTGGTTGTCTGCCACGAGCTCAGGGTTTTCGAGAGCAATGATCGTCGGCCCGTGAATATAGACACGTGATTGAAAGGGCATATTCCAGAGGAAGAGGCGCCCGCCGGGCGAATCTGGCGTGTTCATTTCGTTGCGCAGGATTCTTTGCACCTCGGTGGTGTCTGAGGTGTTGAGATGATGCCCGATAATACTGAACAGGCTGTAGTTTCTGCCGATGGGCCCCATATTCAGCAGCTTGACGTCGCGTGACACAGTATAGTCTATTTTTATTTTTCGCCTTTTTTGCAGCGAAACTGTAACTTCAAGCTGAAGTGTCAGATACCAGTCTTTCGAATAATGATTGTCGAATTTGCTGGTTCGGTCAGGCGAGTGATGATAGTTTTCATCGTAATCGAGCGGCCCCTGTGGGATCGGGCGGCAATCTTTGATACTGGGGAGAATTTTTTCGATTTCGAACCCGGCGCGGGTCATGTGGTAATCTTTTAGAGTCAGCACCTGAGTGACTTTGTCTTTAAGATCGGTAAAATCGTGCAGCAGGGTGGGGTTTAACCCGGTTGAACCGCCGAGCTTGGGAGGTCTGGAGCTCGAGGCCTGCCAGAGAAGCTGCTGCATGAACCCTGTGACGGTTTTGTCGCGAAAGCGTTCTTCAAGAAGAACGCACGCTTCATCGGCGGCGGCTTCTGCCAGCTGGCGGGCCATGGTGCGATACACTGACACGGCGGCCTGAGAATACTCGGCAGAACTGCTCTGTTGCAGAAACATGCCCATGAATGCGAGCAGACCCAGTATTAATACTGCCACCAGGTAAGCAAAACCTCTACGATTCATTAAAGGCTCCAGATTTCAGATTCAGCCGAAAACACACTCACATGCCACTTGTTCTTTAAAGTGTAACATGCACCAGTTGATGCGTCAAACCCCAGGGGCGTTTTCATCTTCGCCAAAAACTTCGGCTGAGAACTTCAGCAGCCTGGCTCCCGGTGAAAGATGTGATCCGGGTGGCAACCCTGCTTTTCGGCAAAGGTTGCTTAAAAACTCTTCGACATTCCAGTTCCACTCGATTGGCACCTGCGGCAGCAGCAGCCCTGAATTGTGCCCGCAGATGAGCATCAGGCCATGTCTGCCGATCTCTATTTCAGAAATGTCTTTAACTTCTGTCATTGGCGTCAAAACAGATATTTCGATGTTTATCTCATTCAGTTCGTCGGCACTGATCTGTTCGAAGCGTGGGTCCTGAGTCGCGGCAGCTATGGCCATTTCCTGGATTGCCTTGTGGAGCGGCTCTACGCCTTTGACAAAGCCGATACAGCCTCGCAATTCCTCATGTTTTTTGAGAGTTACGAAAACACCGCAGCGCTCATTGAACCTGGGATCTGCAAACTTTATAACAGGTCGAGGGCGCCCGTTGAGTATTTCGCTCAGAGTATTTCTGACGGCACTTAATGCTTCCCGCCTGAAACTCATGGCCGATTGAGTTTCCATGACAGGCTGGTCGAAATTTGCCCGTTACAGATGCCTTGCACCGGGCCGGTCATAAAGAGGGTTCCCTGTGAATCCTGTTCTATCAACAGGTCGCCACCAGGCATGTGAACGGTGACCTCGTTGTCAAAATGTCCCAGTTTGATGCCGGCGGCAACGGTGGCAGTTGCACCGGTTCCGCAGGCTCTGGTCATGCCGCAGCCTCTTTCCCAGATGTGTATTCTGGCTTCGTTGCGGCTGATGACCTCGACGAATTCGATGTTTATTCGGCGCGGGTGGTTGGGATGCGTTTCCAGCCAGGCTCCGGCAGCTTTCATTTCGTCGCCGCTCATCTCTACCTCAGGAAAAATTACTGCATGGGGGTTGCCGACATTCACGTAAAATGGCAAAAAGGTTCTTTCATTCCAGGTCAGAGGCTTGTAACGGTCGTCAGGCAATCGTTCTCCGGTGGCGACAAGATCGAAGAGCGCTTTACCCATCTGGGCTCTGTAAAAAGATTCACCCTGCGATTTTTTGACCAGTGCCACTTCTTTTATACCACCGTTGGTCTCGATCAGAACATTCGTGACGTCGAGCTGGCGATTTGAAAAAAGGTGGGCAAGGCAGCGTATTGCATTGCCGCACATTTCAGCTTCGCTTCCATCACTGTTGAACATCTGCATGCGGCAATGGTGCTTAGGGTCACGGGGGGGCTGCATGAAAATAACTCCGTCTGCACCTATTCCCTGGCATGGGTCGCATAGGAGCCCGATGGTCTCGGCTTTTTTAAAATGAGTGAATTCATTGCTCATTTCGTCGAAAAAGATAAAACTGTTGCCCAGCCCATGCATTTTGCAGTAAGCGATCATAATGTTCTCCTTGCTCGATCCTTTTTTAGATTCTGATAGTTTGTCTCATCTGCCGAAAAAGCTGATTGCAGAAAATATTGTCAATATTACTACCACAAAGACCAGTATCTGTTTGGTCTCTTCTTTTTTTAACTCAAGTTTTCTAAAATTACCAGCCACAAAAAACAGGGCCATAAAAGGCAATACTGGCAGACCGACCTTGAAGAACAAAGCCGCCGCTACAGTCAGCAGAAATGAGCTCAGCAGCAGAACAACGTTTTTTTTCGTTCCCAGGGCAAAGCGGCGGGCAGCCTGAAAAAATATTGCAAAGAATAAAAAGTCTGTTAAGCCTATCAGATAAGGAATTTCGCTGCTTCCTGGCACGGGGAACCGCAACAGGAAATAATTGATGGCTGAAGATACTATTATCATCGACGTGGCACCGGCTGAAACGCTCCAGATGTCGGCCAGAGTCGCCACCAGGGCAACGGGTATCAGGTGAGACACTGCATCGATTCCTTCTCCGATCCATAAGCCAAGCCCGGAAGCGAGTGTCAGTTGTAACAGACACAACAGAACGATCGTCGAAGCTGACTCTGGCATTGCCGAAGCTGTTTCACCGCTGACAGCAAGAAATATCCGATTGCGTGGCTCGACAAGCAGTTTGTCTGGTTGAGTCTGAAGCCCGGAAATGCCCGCGGAGATAAACAGCATTTCGCCGGCAATTGCGCCGCTCAGATTTATTGCTTTGCTTCTGTTGACGAGAGGGGTTGCAGCTTTGAAAACCATGACGGCGGCAACGACGCCCGTCAGCAGGTAGGCAGTTCTGTGGAGACCCAGACACGAAAAACCGTAGACAACCAGCGCTGAAAGGAATGTAAGAGCAGTTGCTCCCAGAAAGACGGCCGAATTTTGCGGGATAAATTCTATTGCCGGAGCTACCCTGGCTAAAAAGAAAAAACTCCCGACCCAGCAGAGAAGGGCTGAGGGGAGCATGTAGAACTTTTTGCGGTCGGTCAGAGATGCAGCGATTGCGGTCACTTTTTGTCCTTCAACAGATAAAGGCTTTCTGAGGCCATTTTAACCATCTCGTGATCTGTATTGCTTTTAATTGCAGCCTGGTAGGCTTCTTTTGCTTCAGAATAGTTTTTCATTTTTTCTTGAATCTGACCCATGTGAAAATGCACTTCGCTGGAAATGGGTTCATGTGACAGTTTGAACAACTTTAGAGCGCGATCCTGGTATTGCAGCGCTTTTTTGAATTCACCTTTACGATAATGCACCCAGGCAAGCGAGTCGTAGTAAGTGGCGCGGTTGGGCCGATCCAGCTCGATGGCCTTTTCCACCAGGTCTCTGGCCAGCGGCAGCTCTTTGTTCTGATCGGCCAGCAGATAGCCCAGGGTATTCGCGACACTGCCGTTGTCAGGCATCAACTGTGTCATACGCCTGAAGATATCGATGGCTTTGTCGAATTCGCGGCGCTCGAGGTAGGCTGAGCCCATAACCGACAGAACTCTGATATTTTCAGGGTTTTCTTTGAGCAGGGTGTCCCATTCGAGACGTGCCCGGGCGAAGTCCCCCTTTTCGTAATAGACCACCCCGAGGTTCAGGCGCGGGCTGATGTCGCTCTTATCGAGAGAAATCGCCGAGCGATATATCTGTTCGGCCTCAACCAGATCTTTGGTGCTCAAAAAAACGTTACCAAGATTGATGCGTGCCTTGACGTTTTGAGAATCAATCTTCAATACCTGGTTGAAGAGATCGATGGCTTTTTCGCGTTCGCCAAGAATAGAATAAACCAGGCCGAGATTGTTGAGGGCATTGACGTGCTCTGGCTCCTGTCGGAGGACTTCTTCGTAAGAGCGCACTGCGTCGAGGTAACGCGAGACTTCGTGATAGGCAACACCAAGGTTGTAGTGCGCCTCGACCGGAAGATTGGGCTCCATGGAAAAGGCGGTTTCATAAGACGTTATCGCATCGTTTATCTGGCCGCTGAAATATTGTGACATGCCCAGAAGATACCAGGTGTAAGGCTGGTTGTGATCGAGAGACAGAGTGCGTCTGAGGTGCGAGGCGGCCTCATCGAAACGGTCCTGGCGCAGATAGAGCTTGCCAAGATTGCGCAGAGCTTCGGGGTACATTGGCTCGATGGCGATAGCCTTTTTCAGCATATCTTCGGCTTTTTCATTGAGGCCATCCTGAAGGTAGAGCAGTCCGAGAAAGTTATATGCCTGTTCTGAATAAGGATCTATCGATTTTGCCTGGATAAACAGCTGCTCTGCTTTGTTGTTCTGTTCGAGAATCAGGTGGTTCAGCCCCTCCTGGATCATCGCTGTAGCGCGTTCTTTGGAAGTAACCGGCCCTTTCTCGGCTGCAGGCAAAAGGTTTGGCTGACAAAGCAGGCTGAGAAGAAGAACAACGGCAGGGGCAGGATTGCGAAGAAGCTTCATTCTTTCCTCATTTCCCGGAAGTCTTTCAGAGAGCTTCCTTTAACGCATCGGTTTCGCTGATGTTTGAGTTTATTGCACGTTCAAGACTGTTCAACATTTCGTTTACAGCAAAAACTTCTTTTTCAATTCCCTGGGCTGAGGCTAGATATAAAGCGTAGTTGTAATCTTTGTTGGCTCTAATAGCTCTTTTGCTTAAAACTACCATGCTCTCAACCGTTTCAACAGTCTGCTTGTAAAGAAGTTGTTTGTTTGGAATGTCGGCATGATACAGCAGGCCGTTGATCATTTTGAAGCGGGCCGTTATTTTGCGAGACAGAATCATTATTTCGCGAGGATGTTTGTCACCAGGTTCGAAGCGAAAACGCTCTCTATGGCGCTTAACGGTAAAAGGCCTTGCCTGGTGCTGCATTTCATGCGAGTGCTTGAGTATTTTTTTCAGATAGTCAAAGTTTTCACCAAGAAACTGAGAAAGCATGGTGGTTTCCTTGATTTCCTGTGCGGCCCCGACAGGGTGGGGGGATGCGGTGAACAGTGCCGCCAGCAAAGCTGCAAATATCAGTCTGTTTGCTGTTTTGTTCATGGTAGTCTCCTTTGACATTATCGCAAATTGTACATCGTTCAGACCCGAAATATCAACTAAATGAGAAATCGACTCCTGAACTTTGTGCCATATCGTCAGATTGCTCAAAAAAAATAACCTTAACGACAAAGATCCCACGATGAATTTGACCTGTCGGTGGTTCTTTGCTAAACAATATGGGTGTGCAATATTGTCACTGCGGGCGCAGGCGAAGCAGTCTTGAGAATGTCGGCCGGATGCCCGCTGCGCCTGAAAGAAGTTTTCTGCGCCTGCGACAAAGAGTTTTTGCAGACAATAACATTTTTTAAGGAGAGTGCTATGAACAGAAGCGTAATTTCTACCAGCCAGGCTCCGGCAGCCATCGGACCTTACTCCCAGGCCATCAAAATCAATGGCATGGTGTTTACTTCCGGGCAGGTGCCGATTGTTCCTGAAACCGGAAAAATCGAAGCCACTGATATCGAGGGTCAGGCCGAACAGGTCATGAAAAATCTCGAAGCAGTTTTAAAAGCTGCCGGTTCTGATTTTTCGAGGGTTGTCAAAGCGACTATCTTTTTAAAGGATCTTGGTCATTTTGCCAAAGTTAACGAAATCTACGGTGCTCGTTTTAAAAGCGAACCCCCTGCAAGATCATGCGTTCAGGTTGCAAAACTGCCTCTCGACTGCCTCGTCGAGATCGAAGCGGTAGCTCTCACTGATTGATTCGACAGATAAAAAAAATCCCCGTTTCAGGTTCTGCCTGAAACGGGGATTTTTGTGAGAGCTTAGTAAAGCAGTTCTTTGACATTTTTGGGGTGGATTATGTATCTGATGAACCTGCCGCGTACCTGACCAGGTTGATACGGCCCAAGGTCGCCTGCATCACCAGATTCATAGACCAGCCCGTCTTTTTCGTCACGAGTATATTCAGCCGGTGACAGAATTTCAAATTCGGCAAAGCCGATGATTCTTACCGAAGAGCCGAAATCGTAGTTCTCGGGTCTGTAGAATCCGTTGGGGTGATCCTGGCCCTGAAGGTCATACACTGTGCTGGCCAGAGCGTTCTTTGGGTTGTTTTCAGCTATTTCAGGGCCAATGTCGGTTATCGGAACTATGACTCTTCTGTTGGGAGCGAATTCTTCGGAACCGAGAATTCTGAATTCCACCGCCTGATCTGTCGGGCCGACCATGTTGCCCGATTCGCCCATCAGACGGTCGTTGATATCTACCGGAATGTTGGCACCGAACATGAACCTGTCGCGGTAATCGTTGGCCCCGCCGCTGTTGCTGTTGTCGGGGTCTACGACACCATAATTGTTCTTGCTTTTGCCGACGATGGCGGGCGGCGCGACTTCGCCGGTAACATCCTTTTCTACCAGCGAACCAAGAAGAATGTTGTTGAGAACCAGACGCTTGCTTTCGACATTGTGATGATAATGACCGCCAAGGAAGGTGAACTCACCATCGCCGCGTTTGCCTCTCAGGTATTTTGCCTGAGTGCTGTAATTTCTACGGTTGCCAAGAACACTGCAGTCATCTTTTATACATGCATGCCTGAATGATGCTGTGTGACCCGACCCAGTATCCGGCCATGTGCCATGGTTCTGGCATCTCGGGTCGAACGGGTTGAGAAGGTCGAACGGCATTGCTGTGCCTGCCGCAACTGGTTCGTTGATCGTTGAATAGTAACTTACCCCGTATTTGATCGGGAAACGTCTGTAGACGTAGTCTGTGAAAGCGAAACAGGCAGAATAGGCGTTCAGGGGTGAAGCACCGTCGTGAATTTCCGCCTGCCACAGGGCTATGTCGAGTGTTTCTGGAGCAAAACACTGTGCGAACAGAAAGCCGCCGACCTCAACATGGTTGCGAATCTTCCTGACAACATCGAACTTCATTTTCTGAACTTTGTTGGCGCGGTTGAACCAGCCATCCTGGTTGGCCGCAATGCCCGGGCCGTTATTGCCTGTGCTTACCGGGGTTTGTGGCTTAGGTTCGGAGTTGGCATCGCTACTGTAGCCGTAGGCCGTTGCAATATCGACCAAACGACCGTATTCGCGACACTGTGGGTAATCACTCGAACCACACATTGTTACGCCGGCATCATTCCGCCAAAGGGTGTTGTTGATATGCCCCTTGCGCTCAGCACAACGGGTGTTGATGTGTTTGCACTGCGATCTGTTGTAAGAACCGCTCCAGACCCAGGCTGTCGTGCTGATCCATCTTCCGCGTCTGTCATAATAACCTGAAGTTTCGAGAGTGTATTTGCTGCTGCAGTATGAACACATGCGCCTCTGCGCATTGGCTTCTGTGCCTATACGGTTGGCATCGAATGAATCCCGGCAACTGTCGAGGTAATAGCTGCATCCGCCGTTGAATCCGGTGAAGTCTTCGTGGTGCAGGTGAACCCAGTGGTAGTCATCGAGAACGTTGTCAAGTATTTCGGCATCATAGATGTGACCATTCGAAGCCGCTCTGTAGTTGTCATAGCGTTTCCAGCCGCTGGGCAGACTGTAATTGCCGTAAGGGATGTTGGCGGCAAGTAGAACGTCTTCGACCGGGTCGGTGCCATCCTGTGATGAATAGACCGCTATCCTGGGGCGGTCGTAAAGCTCAAGAACGTTTGGGTTGACCTGATTGAAAATGGCTTGAATATTTACTTTGCCCGTAATTTTTACGTAATTGACCTTCAGGTCTTTGAGTTTTTTTTCAACATCTGCGTGGCTGGGCAGAAAAAATGCTCCGCCTCTGTAACCAAGCAGCCAGTATACTGGCACAAAGCCGGTATCAGTGCCATCACCAATTCTCAGGCACCAGAAAGCGGCGCCGTAAGCTTTTAAAAAACCATTCGAGGTTTGCGAGCCTGAATCCATCGGGACCAGAATCAGTTCGTCTTTGTCGATGGGCGTTTCAGCATTGCCACCACCGGAGCCAAGTTTGAGGATGTATTCTGTCCCGGAGGCAAAACCATCTTCACCCTGGAACATGTCACACGAATAAACATTTTTGCTGAAGTCCTTGGTGACACCATGAGGTATAACCAGAGGGATTATGCTGGCACCACCATCCTGGTTTTGACGTGCTGCTGCAACATCTGCCGAATCGATGTCGAGAAACTTGGCAAAGAACAGCCCAACATTTTTTTTCGCTTGAACTCTCAGGCCCGTATCGTTGTTGGTGAACGTCACCTGCACCTCTTCCAGCTCAGAGTCGGTTAAGCCATTCATCTTCATAATTTCAAGAACCTGAGCTTTTACATCAGCCTTTTGTTTGGCATCAAGAATTACTCCGGATTTCTGCAAACCTTTCATTCTGTCGTATCCAGCTTTCCAGCCGGCGTTGACAGCAATTTGAAGTTTGGAGTGATTCGAATAAAGATAGCCAACGTCGGTTACCAGAGCGACGATTGTCAAAAGAAAAACAGATATGGCGGCGGTCAGTATCATTATTCCGCCGTGTCTCCCACTAAACCGAGCGACAAGACCCATTTTTTCCTTATTCATCTTATTTCCTCCTTCTCTGGCGAAGACAAGCAGTGAACCCCAGGAATATTATCACTCCTTATCCTCCGAGGCCAAAGCCGAAATAGTTATGGCGCCATCCTTGCTGCTACCTCCCACAAGTTTGCCGAGAACCGGGGTCATCAGAGACATGTCGTAAGAAGCTGAAACAGTCACTGTTTCAGCGCCTGTCCCGACACCAGTGTAGACCGGGCCATTGAAACTTTCCGGAGCCATCATGGGCGAGCGAAACTTCCAGAAGGTTGAGCTCACATCTGCTTCTGATGTATGGGTGTCAGCGGTGAACATGTTGGCACCGATCAGCGGGTGAATGCGCTTGGTCGCAGCCCTGGCGGCCTGAACGCACTGATAATTCAGACAGGCCCAGCTATGCAGGGCTCTGCCGAAGTCGACAATGCCGATTATGACAAACAAGAAAATCGGCAGAACCAGGGCCAGTTCAACAACACCTTGACCTTTGCGCCGGCAACTTTTCATCGATATGTCCTCCCGTCAGTTTCTTGGTCCAAGAGTTGTCGGAACCTTATAAACCGCTACAGCAACAAGTTTTATGCCCGGGCCGCCCGTAGTGGCACTTACCAGGGTCTGGTAGAAAGGAGTGTAGGTTGGCGATTCGTAGCCCAGAGTTATCTTAACAGCCTTTTCACCCGTTGTCAGGGTGGGGCGTTCTACCGTCTGAACGGTAAAGTCGTTGACGAGGTTTTTGGGCTTTTTGTCGCTGACATATTTGATAACCTCAGAGTCGAGCGTAACTTTTTTATCGGCCGCCCACTGGGCAGTATCGTTTGCCAGCTGCTGCAAAGAAAGAAAGTTGTAGAAGGCAAAGCCAAAATCTATGATGCCGCCCACCACTATCAACAGAAAAAACGGGAAAACCAGAGCAAGTTCGACGATCGACTGCCCCTTTTTCTTTCTTTTGTTCATAACTGGCTCCTTGCCATTCAATTTGCTTTTAAATCTCAAGGGAAGTTTTCCCTTGTATTTTTATCGCCACAGGTGTGGCAAACAGGCCTCGTTTTTTTGTAGACACAGTATAAAGATACGAAATTTGGCAACAAAAATAAAGAGCGCAGAACAGATTTGTTTTCTGCTCCAGCAACAATTTTATGCCTCCGGTTTGATGATGTACCTTACAAAAACCGCACGCAGCTGGTCGTCGTTGACCTGTGTAGTTCCGAGTCTGGCTATTTCGTCAGGGTTTTCGGCATCCCATTCTTCGCGTGGTATAAGCTTGAACTCCGCAAAACCGATGACTTTTACGGTATTTTCGAAGCCGGCATAATCGGCGGGAGGAGTATACTCGCCGTTAGGGTGAGCGTTGCTTTGCAGGTCGTAGACAGTGTTGGCGCCCTGGCTTATGGCGTAGTCACTGGGCTCGACGATCGGAAGAATGACGTAGGGATTCGGCGGGTAATAGACGCCGTCGATAGTGCCGCCGTAGAGCCTGAAGCCAAGCGGGTCAGGGTTGCCGCCCAGGCCGCCTTTACCCGGGTCGGTCATGATGTGGTCTTCCATTTGTATGGTGCCGCTGAAGCCGAACATGAAGTTGTCTTTCCATTGGTTGACACCGCCACCGCTGACGTTATCAGGGTCGATGTCGCCGTAGCCGCTCTTCTGTTTTCCGATAATCGTGGCGTAGTTACCGCTGGTAACATGCTTGATGCTGAAGCTGCTCTTAAGAATGGCGTTCAACAATAGCCTTTTGCTGTCAGTGTTCTGAAGGCCGCCAAAGAGAAGGGCATATTCACCCGAGCTTGCCCCTGTGGACATGACACCTTTGATAAGTTTTCCAGTTCCGAGCATTGAATTGTCGGTAGCTTTAACACCGGTATTGAAGGTCGAATTGATACTGCTGCCTGTAACTGGGTTGTTCAAAACCTGGCAGAGCAGCTCGGTCGCAGGCGAAACCGCGAAGGATGTATTGGCATTTGCCAGAGCGTTGATGCTTGAATAACGGTAGGTCGATTGCGGGAAGGTTCTCAGGTCAAAACCGGTAAAACCAAAGGAACTTGCATAAGGCACAGCGGAACCAACGCTCAGGGCTGATTGCCAAAGTGCCATGTCGAGAGTTTCGGCGCCAAAGTCGTGAGCCAGAAGATGGCCGTAGGTAGCCACATGGTTGCGCAACGCGGCAGCCACGGCCCACTTCATTTTCTGTGCCGGGTTTGCGTTCACAAACCAGGTTGCGTAATTTGCAGCCCCGATCGAAACCGTGTTACCCGTCAGGTCTACAGCGGTTTGAGGTTTTTGCGAAGACGAGTCGGTATGCCCCCCGGCAAGGGCGGCGGTCGAAAGGCTGTTATAAATGCCGCATTTGCTTGTCCCGCTGCCGCAGATAACCCCGGTTACGCCGGTCTGGTAGGGGAAGGCGGCAACTGGCAGCTGGTGGTAGAAAAGGTTCTGGTAAGTAGTACCACCCACCTTGTAGCCTTCGTTGCTCAGCTTTCGATCGAGACATTTGCGGTTTTTGAATGTGCAGTTAAGTCTGACGTCGTCCCAGTGTCCGGTGGCGTTGTTGAGAACTTTGCCGCCCTGAGCAAGGGTTCCGCCGCTGCTCCAGACTTTGTTTTTGTTTGTTTCATAGTCGTCTGCCCCGATGTTGAAGTCGTACCCCTGGGCAATTCTGAAATACTGGCGGCAGTAATCGCACATCAGGGCCGCTGCCAGCATGGCGTTGGCGTTACCTTTGGCTGTGGTCGGCACAAACTTTTTCAGGCGAAACAGATCTTCGCAGCAAAGAGCGTAGTGGTCGCAGCCATTGAGGTTACCCGTCAGGTCTTCTTCTGAATCTACGATAACCATGTTGTAGCTGCCCAGGCCGCCGCTGAGAACGGCAGCGTCGTTGGTGGTGGTATTATTTGCAGCGACGTAGTTTACCGATCTGTTAAACCCGCTCAGCGGCAGGCCGTAACTGCCGTAAGGAATTTTGGCCGCTGCGAGAAGCGCTCCTATGGCTGAGCCTGTTTTGTTGGTGTAAAGAGCCACTCGGGGGCGGTTCCAGAGCATGATAATCTGGTCGCCGGCGGCTGCCAGGTGGTATTCTATCGAAAGAATGCTCGTGTCAGGCTCTTCCTCGCTCAAAAGAGTGTAGGGAACACCATAGGAACCGAGAAGATTCTTAACTACACCGGCCGTGTCGTTGTAAAACAAAAAGGCGCCGCCGGCGTGCTCTGAATTTTTTAAAAGCCAGGTGACGGGCACGTAAGTGTCAACATCGTCGTTACTGTAGCGCATGCACCAGAACACTGCGCCGTAGGCCGCGAGAGCCTGCGCTTCGGTCAGACCTTCAAAACGAACCAGCAGCATTTCGAAGTCTATCTGCTCGCTGTCGCTGGCGGTGTCGTCAGGGGTGAAAATATCTTTTATTGCCTTGGTTTTTACTGAGCTTTTACCGCCGGTGCCAAGGCGGATGATATATTTGGTTCCTGAGGCAAAGCCGGTGTCGGGGCCAAATTTTGAATAGCTGTAAGTGTTGCCGAGGTCAGCGACCACCCCATGCGGAATAGCTATCGGCACTATGCCGTCGCCGCCGTCGAGAAGGTTGTTCTCGCGCATGGCAACTACATCAGAAAAACTGATCTTGAGCACTTTGGCAAAAAACATGCCGACCTTTTGCCTTGCAAAAACCCTCAGATAGTTGTTTCTGAATTGACCCGAAGGAGGGGTGAAAGTTACCAGAAATTCCTGTAACTCGTCAGCATTGAAGCCGTTCAGCCCCATGACCTCTTTGCAGTGCAGGGTTACTTTATTTTTTATTTCATCGTTTAAAACAGGAGATGACAGACGTTTAAGAGTTATCATCTGATCGTAGCCTGCTTTCCAGGCTGCGTTAACCGCGGTCTGCAGGCGGGCCTGACTGTAGTAAAGATAGCCCACGTCGGTAACGAGAGCTGTCATGCCGATCAAAAAAAAGCTGGCGGCGGCGGTGAGAATCATTATGCTCCCCAGACGCCAATTTTTAAAGCTCGATGATTTGTTTGTCATAACCCACTCCTGACGATCTCTTAAGATCTTACACTGTTCTATAATATATACCAAGCAAGATTCGTGCTAGCCTTGCCACGACCCACAGCGCCCATAAAATGTTATTACGCGTGGTAAAAATTCCTCGGCTTTATAAGAAAAATTCCCCTCTTTTGAATTTCGGGGGTGTCTGAGTTTGCAGACACCCCCGAAACAAAATCCGTTATTCTTCTTCCTGAACTGGTATGAGAGTCACTGATCCCGGGATGACTTCCATCCACATTTTGGTGACCGCTCCAGTGATGTTGTAACCGATGATGTCACCGCTGTTGTTATTGGTCACGGGTATCGGTGCATTGGCAGAGGTCGAAATCATGTAATACCCCGCCGGCAGATTGTTCATTGCAAAATAGCCGCTAGAATTGGTCGTCAGCCAGTCATAGATTATGCCGGGTGCGTATTTATCTGTCGGGTCTTCATCGTGCCAAAGCTTCAAAAAGCTATTGGTTGTAACCAGATACTCTTTGCCGCCAGACCCATCGTCTTTGAAGAGAACGCCCACCAGTGACCCGGTGTTTGTCCAGAGAGGGGCGAGAGAAAGGGTTCCCAGGTTGTAATAGCCGGGAAAGGTTGCGCCCGTGCCGTCGGTGAATGTACCGGTGGTGGTTATCTCGGCCTGGCCCAGAAGTATTTTGTTGCCCAGCACCAGAGTTCTGCTTTCTTCTCTGAAGCCATCTTTACTAATGGTGATGATGTAAGTGCCCGGTGCCAGGTTCGGAATAGAAAACTGGCCTGTCAGCAGACTGGTCGTTTGATAAGTCTGACTCGCGTTATTGACGACTTTGATCGTTGCCGCCATTACTGGAGCCTGGTTCAATGCATTTTTTACCGTGCCGAAAAAGTTGAGGTTGGTGCCGGGGGCTGGTAGAGAAACAGGGGTTAAAGTGATGTCCAGTCTGGTGTTTGTATTCAATTCTACAATTTCAGACTTCAGTTCAAAAATGCCTGCTGTGTCTGAGGCAATTATAAGGTAATAACCGCCTTTGACCAGCTTATTAAAGGCAAAAGCCTGGTTGTTGCTTGTCGAAGCATCATAGGTCTCTACGTTGGAGGTGCCGATGAGCTGGGCTTTGACTACGATAGAGGCGTTCGCATTGTTGATCAGATTGCCAGTCGAAGAGTCTCGAAGTGAGCCGATAAGCTGAGCTGTGCCTGTGGCCAGAGACGGAAGAACACTCGGCGGGGTGACCGGTGTTGCGGTGTCTGAGCCAGAAGGGTTAGCGCCGCCGCAGCCGGTCAGACATGCGGTCATCACCAGCAGGCATGTCAGAGAGGTAAAGACCAGTTTGAGAAGTGAATTCTTCGAATTCATGTTCCCGTCTCCTTTATGATGCAATAGGTTTGCAGGTTTTTTTAACATTGATTTTGCTCCATTCTCAGGGTGTCGCCAATTTTGATCCCCGTCTTTGCAATAGTACCTGATTTAAGCTCGAGAACGGAGCTTACATCCTTGTGCCAACTCGAAAAACCTACCCAGGGTCGCAATTTTTCGTAAAGTGCGCGAATGGTGTTTTCGGCATCGAGAAAAACCGCATCGATCGGGTAGAGCATGAACATCATGTGAATAGAATTGCAGGGAGAAAGAAGAAGGCCTTCGTCTTCCGATGGCTCCTGTGTGAGCATCAGGCCGCGAAACCTCTGCCAGAAAGTTTCGGCCACGCGGATACGGGTCGCAACTATCTGTTCGTCTTCCTTTCTGACTGCTTTCAAAAACATCGATGTCATATATTATTTCGGCGCCATGGCTTCCATCATCTGGAAAAGGGCCGGGCCACCAATTACCACGCCAACGTTGGGGAAAATAAAGAATACCAGCGGAATCATCATCTTGACCGGGGCTTTGGCCGCCTCTTCTTCGGCACGCTGCCTGCGCTTGTCACGCAATTGCTCTGATTGAATGCGCAGAACCTGACCGATGGAAACACCCAGCTGGTCTGCCTGGATGATCGCAGAAATGAAGGCGTTCAGGTCGGGGTGGTCAACGCGATCAGCCATGCCTTTGAAGGCATCGCGACGAGACTGGCCCATGCGCATGTGGCGCAGCGTCAGGCCGAACTCATCAGGAATGGGGCCGCGCATTTTTTCGACGACCTTGTCGCAGGCTGCATCAAAGCCAAGCCCAGCTTCGACAGCGACTGTCAGCAGGTCGAGAACGTCAGGGAGCTGTCTCTGAATTCTGTGCAGACGATCGGCAATGCGGCGCTGCAAAAAGAGTCTTGGCCCCAGAATTCCAAGCATTGTGCCAATCAGAAGTGCCAGCATCGACATTCTGGGTTGGAAGACTATGGCGGCGGCAAAAAAGCTGGCAGGGGCTATTACCCTGAACAGGTTCTGAATAACGGCAAACTCACTTACTGTAAGGCCACCGGGGTAGCCCGCCTGCGCCAGTTCTTTTCTTAGAGAACTCTTTTGAATTTTCTTAAGCTCTTTTGGGTCGCGTTTTCCGGCCATGGTAGAGAGAAACGGCCTGATTACACGATCGATGAAGGGCTGGTTCAGCTCTGCGTCGTGGGCTTCGGTAGTGTGATATTCGGGTATTTCTTCGAGCGAGGCCAATCGACCCTGAATGTCGCTTTTGCTGCCGGATGGGAACAGCAGCAGGATTACCAGAAAAATAATGAACCCGCCAAGAATCATGAAAATGATGTTCATAGTGTTTTAAACCTCGATATCGACGATCTTCATGATGAAATACATGCCGATTATTTCCCAGACGACACCGGCTATGACAAGAAACCAGCCGCGAAATGCGCCCTGACGGAACGTAAACAGCTTCATCATGAAGACGGGGTTGATCATATAGATCATTACCCCAAGAAAAATCGGCAGAGCGCCGACGATCAAACCAGATACCTTTGCCTGGGCAGTTTTTGTCTGGATGTCGCCTTTGATTTTCATGCGCTGCCTGATTGTGTAACCGATTTTTTCGAGAATTTCGGCAAGGTTGCCGCCGACCTGTCTTTGAATAAGAACGACTGTCGTTACCAGGTCCCAGTCTTCGCTGTCGACGCGGTCGTTCAGTGCAATCAGAGATTCTTCAAGGTTGACGCCAAGGCTGTTTTCTTTCAAAACGCGCTTGAGTTCTTTACCCATGGGTGGGAGTGTTTCGCGCGAGACCATCTCAAGAGCCTGCAGAAATGAATAGCCGGCCTTGAGGCCGTTAGCCAGCATGATCAGAGTGTCGAGAATCTGGTCGTTGAATGCCTTGACTCTTTTGCTCCGCATGACTGAAACCCAGATAAGAGGGGCTATATAACCTGCGATGGCCAGGATCAGCCCCAGACCGAGATTTTTTAACACACCCATGGCAAATATCAATGACAGCATGATCGCCAGAAACTGGATGGCGACAAATTCATTGGCTTTGAGGGGAATATCGGCTTTGGCCAGTTTTTGAGCTATTCTGGCTGCCATGTTCTCTGGCGTGATTATTTTGCCCACATTGGCCAGGATTTTCTGGGGGGCGCTTCCGCCTCGCGACTCTTTCAGCCAGTCATCATCGTTGATTTCGATTGCCGGTTTTTCTTCTTCGTCCGGGTCACGATACTGCTCGGCCGCCATTTCGGTTTCAACGAGATACTGCTCCATACGTTGCCGGACTTCTTCTCCGGGCGGTTTGCCCAGAATAGAGAAGAGCAGCAACACGAACAACAGAGTCGCTACGCCTACGAATCCTACAAAGATTAACTGAATCAAGTTTTACCACCCTCTCGATGTATCGGTAAAAATATTCTGAGGTAATGTTATACCAAATTCTTGAAACTTGGAAGCGAACTTTGGTCTGATCCCGGTTGGTTTGAGACGCCCGATAATTTTGCCTTTCTCATCGACCCCGGTCTGCTCGAACCGGAAAATATCCTGGGTAACGACCTTGTCGCCTTCCATACCCTGAATTTCTGTCAGGTATGTAATTTTGCGCGAGCCATCTTTGAGACGAGACTGCTGCACGATCATGTGCACAGCAGAGCTGATCTGTTCTCGGATCGCTCTGACCGGGAGATCCATCCCGGCCATGAGAACCATGGTCTCGAGACGGGCGAGCATATCGCGGGGAGTATTGGCGTGACCTGTGGTCAAAGAACCGTCGTGGCCGGTATTCATGGCCTGCAGCATGTCTAGGGCTTCACCGCCGCGGCACTCACCGACGATGACGCGTTCGGGGCGCATGCGCAGAGTGTTTTTGATCAATTCGCGCATGGTGACTTCGCCTTTGCCTTCAATATTGGCCGGTCTGGTTTCGAGTCTGACCACGTGAGGCTGGCGCAGCTGAAGTTCGGCGGCGTCTTCGCAGGTAATGATGCGCTCGTCTTCAGGAATGAAGGAACTGAGAATGTTCAGCGTGGTTGTTTTGCCTGAGCCAGTACCACCGGAAACAACGATATTGAGACGAACCTTGATGCAGGCTTCGATGAAAGAAGCCATTTCCTGGGTAAGAGTACCGAATTTGACGAGATCCTGGATACCGAGTGCTTCTTTTTTGAATTTTCGAATGGTTATCGTTGGCCCATTCAGTGCCAGGGGAGGGATGATGGCATTAACGCGCGAGCCATCGGGAAGGCGGGCATCGACGTAAGGTACCGATTCGTCGATGCGACGGCCGATCGGGGCTACGATACGTTCGATTATACGCATGACATGGTCGTTGTCTTTGAACTTGATATCAGAGAGTATCAATTTGCCCTTTTTTTCGTAATAAATCTGAAAAGGGCCGTTGACCATGACTTCAGAAATGTCTTCTTCGTCGAGAAGAGGCTGGATCGGGCCAAAGCCGACCATGTCGTCGAGCAGTGTGTTGCTCAACGATTCGCTTTCCCGCTGAGTCAGAGTTATGTTGGCTTTGGGGCTTTCTTCGGCGATGACGGCAAAAATTCTTTCGCGCAGCATGTTGCGCTTTTTGTCGATATTGGTTTCGGCCATGATCGCAGCCGGCATGTCGTCAATCAACTTAGTGTGAATGCGGTCTTTCAGCCTTTCAAAGCCGGTAATTTCTCTGGTAACCGCAGCTTCGATGATACCGGATTTTTCTGATTTTTTTTCTTCGTTCAGACGTGATAACAGACCACCCATTACTTACCTCCGTTAGTTAGAACCAAACAAAAGATCTTTAATTTTTAAAATGGCGCTTTTGCCAGTGTCGGGTACAGAACGCGAACCTGCAAGCTGCTCGGCCATGCCGAGAATCGAGCGGCCGATGGCGCTTGCCGGTGATTTCAAGACGATCAGTTCGCCCTGATTCAGCGATCTCTGCGCAATTTCAGATTCCATTGGAACGGTCGCATAGACCGGGATTGACAGGCCGGCTTCCAGGTCGCTTTTCCCGATGCCGACGTTCGGGATTTCTTTGTTGAGAATCAACTTGACGCGACTCATATCAAAGTTTATATCACTGAATGTTTTCAGGCAGATTTTAGTATTCTTCAAAGAGCTTATTTCGAGGGTTGCCACCAGCAGAATCAGGGTGCTGCGATCGAGTATGCCCAACTCCTTTTCGGTTATCATCGGTGGGGTGTCGAACACTATGTATTGATATAAAGGTTTGGCCAGGTCGATTATTCTAAGCAGATGTTCTGCTTTAACCGCGTCGGCGAGAGCCGGTTCACGTGGAGCGAGCAATAGATCGAGCCCGCATTCGTGCCTGATCAGGTTGCTTTCGATATCTCCAAATGAAAAGTCAGGGGTTTCGACCAGATTGGAAATCGTTCTTTTGGCCGCCAGGTTCAAGGTGATGCCAACATCGCCAAATTGCAGCGAAGCGTCTATCAAAAGGGTTTTTTTGCCTTTGGAAGCCAGGCTGGCGGCTAGATTCACTGCCAGGGTAGTGCGCCCGACACCACCTTTGGTGGCAAAGAATGTAAGAATATCGGCGCTGGGCTCACTGGCAAAAAGTTCCGGGCGATCTTTCAGCCAGCTGTTGAAAACATTGTTGATAGTATCGACCAGTTCATTGGTCGAAAAAGGCTTTACCAGAAAGTCTTTGGCGCCGGCTTTCATTGCCCGGCGGAAGTATTCCTGTTCGCTCTGAATCGACATTATAACTGTCTGAACGTTCGGAAAATCTTTGGCGAGTATTTCTGAGGCCTTCAGCCCATCGAGCTCCGGCATGTTGATATCCATCAGAACGATGTGAGGCTGAAACTCTTTGACCAAATCGATTGTTTCGCGACCGTTGCGAGCTTCAGCAACTACCCTGATGTTATCCTGGTTCTTCAACATGCGCCTGACATTAGAACGAAGTTCATCCATGTCGTCGGCGATCAGAAGCTTTATGGTCGGTGTAGTTGACAATGTCTATCTCACTGTGAAGCCCCAGCCATTTCTGGCTGGGGGAGTGTAGTTTCAGTTTTCGGCGGGAACATGGCTCGATTTTATCTGCTGGAACATGTTGTGCAGTTTTTCGAGTTTATCGGATCTTCTCGGAACCGGAACCGTTTCGAACTTGCTGTTGCCGGCAAGATCGGCTTCGCGGCTGGTGATTTTTGGTGTCAGCAGAATTACAAGCTCGTCTTCCTGATTTTTGACCGATTTGGTTTTGAAAAGCCGGCCAAGATAGGGGATTTTGCTGAGAACCGGCACGCCGTTCCAGGAAACGCCTTCGGTGCGGTTTATCAGACCACCGAGAACCACTGTCTGCTGATCTTTGATCTGCAGGGTAGTCATGATGCTGCGCTTGAGAATGTCGGGCTGCAATGAACCACGCAGGTAGCTGGGTTCTTCCTGTTTGGCGAATACAGAGAATTTGAGGTCTTCGCCGTTGACGAACATGTCTCTGATTACAAGCTTCAAGGTCGCAGAAACCTTCTCGAAGGTCGGATTGCCCTGATTGTCGATTGATTTGGGGAAATACAGATCCTGACCGACATTAACGAATGCCAGACCGGAATCTGTTTCGATTTCCGTTTCAGGGGCAGCTTCGTCATCTTCTTTAAGCCAGCCGCCACCAGAAAGTTTGGTCGGTCTGGTGTTGGCATAAACAAGAAGTTTGGGGTTGGCGAGAACTTTGGCTTTGCCCTGGGATTCCCAGGCCTGGACTCTTGCGGTGATGAGGTCAAAACGGTTCATGTTTTTCATGAAGAAGGGATTCATGTATTTGGGAATGACCGCACTACCGGCTGCGCCGGCGTTCTCGATGAAGTTAACTGTGCCGGGGCCTGAACCGCTCCATTCGATGCCGAGATCTTTCGAATTGTTTTTGCTGACCTGAAGAATGTAGGCCTGAAATACGACCTGAACCGGGTTGTCGATAGTGACAAGGTTGCTCACCTGATCTTCTGATTTTACGAAACCTCTCACGGTTTCGTTCAGGTGAATGAAGTCGTTCTGGTCGTTAACGCTGCCCTGAAGTACTACGCGCACATCGGCAGAGTCTGTGGCAAGAATATTGCTGGTCTGTTCGACATTGGGGTCGATGCTGGGCGAAATGACGCTGACCTTGACATTGGGAAGCTTGATGGCAGCTTCAATGCGCTGTTGCAGAGAAGAAACGCTGGTTTCCAGCTCAAGGAGGCTCAAAAGAGGTTTTTTGCCCAGAAGACTTTTGGCGACGTTCTCGGCGCGTTCTTTGTCTTCAGGTTTGCTGACCTGACCTTTAAGGTAGGCTGAGTCGGGGAATATTACCAGCTGAAGAGCTTTGTTGGCTACGATCGAATTGAACTTGGCAAGAATGATTTCGTTCTCGTCGAAGGTTTCGACGTCGTAGACACGCCGGCCAGTCATATCCCAGAGGATGAGCTGGGTTTCACCAAGACCAAGACCTGAAATGATGATTTCTTCGTCAGAAACGTTGAGGACGTCGACGACCCCTTCTTTGACGGCAAGAATCTTTTTGACGCCGTTGGCCGGAACTGCGGTTGATTTGCCTACAGGAATCATGAGCTTTTCAGCTGCAGAGATCTGCGACTGAAATGCAGCGCCAATGAAAGCACAGAGGGTGATCAACATGAAAACAACATGTTTTTTACTGGTAGTGGTTTTTATCATGATGATTCTCCTGTTCACTCTGCGGAAGAGACTGATTCAGCGGTCGATTCGGCTGAAGCAGGCGCAGTGGATTCCTGGGAAATGCTCGGAACATGTGCTGGTAGAGCCTGAAATCTAGCAGCGGCCGGGCCGCCGTATTTGTACATTTCACGCTTCATGCCTGAACCAAACATGATCTCGACTTTGCCATCATCAACCGGAACCATAATTGGTGCCTGAGTTCTGGCTTCTACAGATGGTTCGGTCTTAATCGCCTGAACTGCCTGAACGAAGTCCGGGTGCCCGATATCGCTCAAAACGATGCGTTCTGTAGCGCCCTTTGTCTGAACCCGCTGATCTTTGTCTTTGGGGTTTTTCAGAACAAGTCTGAAGCTGGTTCCGGAGTCGAGATACATAAGTTTTTCGAGGTCTGTGGGGGAAAGGGCGAGAGTGACCAGCTCGACTTTGCCAGCGGCAATTGCCGGTGAAGCGGTCGCTACAGCACTGTCGAATTCGTAGGTGCTGCCTACAGCCAGGATCTGAATGTCTTGAAGAACGATTTTGGTTATCGGCTCGCTGTTGCGTGGGCGGAAAGTTGCGATTACATCGACATAGTCACCCTGCTGAATGAATCCGCCGACTGAGGTCGCTTTGTTTACCGCTATCGACACCGCACGTTTGCCTGGTGGAATTGCTCTTGCCAGATTTGGAACCTGAGCTTCGTCAAGCAGGCGAATCGGAGTCATGATATCGTCGGGAAGAATGGTTACGGCGGTGTATCGGTTCGTGATAGACGCAATGGAAGTGTATGCCGTGTCAGGAACAGCGGATGCTATGAGTTCACGCAGTTCGAAACTTGCAGACACGATGGCCGGTTCAAGTCTGGTTCGTGCCGCCAGCCTCTTCTTGCTTACGACAACAGCTTTTTTCATTATTGTCGGCTGCTGTACCACAGGAGCTTCGACACGAGCCGGCTGGCTCGTCTGCAGCTTGTTCCAGAGAAGCATTGAGATGGCAAGTGAGGCCACTAATGCGACAATGATCGCTCTTCTGTTCACGGTTGAGGATCCTCCTCGACGCTAAATATAATGAGAGAGAATAACATACACTTCTCTTAAGGGCAAGAACAAGCTCTGATTCGGCAAGATTCAGGATATTCTTAACCCACCAAGTGTACATGATAATATACAAGTCACAAAAAAAAACCAGGTATTTTTTTGTAATGCTATGGTTTTTTTACCAGGTGATAATAAAGGTGTGGTAACAGGCGGCGAGAGTGGCTAAAAAAATGTCGACTCCCAGTAGAAACCTGAATTTGCCTTCTTTGAAAGTGGTGAGGTTTTCTTTTTGAATTGTTTTTTCTCTAAAAATGCCGGTCGAGAAACTTGTTACCAGCATTGAAAAGCCATTTGATCCGTAATTTAAAAACTGAATCAGCAGAGCGTGTACTACTCCAAAAGCTGACGCATAAAGAAAAACGCTGAAAACAAAATAAGAGCCTCCCAGGGCACCAATAGCTCCGAGGAGTTTAACATCACCCATGCCCATGAGGCCCAGCATAGCGAAGGGCAGATACATGGCAATGCCGAAAAACGTCGCTGCCAGGCTGTAGCCAAGACCCGACAGGCCATCTATATACAGATTCATTCCCCAGCCCAGAAAGATAGCCGGAAAGGTCAGCCAGTTGTAGATTTTGCCGTGCCGACAATCAGAAATCATTGCCACAAAAGCGATAATTGCGGCAACGATCTGTGGCGGAGTCATGTTGAAGGGCATTGGCTTCTCAGATTTTTACGTAGCCGAGAATTCTGGCTCTGACGTTATTGAGCAGTTTGCGTGAGGCACGCAGATCTTCTTCCGGTTCACCTTCGCGGTGCAGGAAGACCATGGCGCCGATCTGACCTGCAAGTATGCCTGTTTCAGGATATTCCAGCAGGGCGGGGGTGTCGATCAGGATAATTTCGACGCGCCGCTTGAGATCGGTAAGGAGGTCTATCATTTCTGGGGACCCCAGCACATCTGCCGGAGTTTTGGGAGCTATGCCCGCACAGATCAGCGAAAGGTTCGGAACATCGGTTGCCTGCAGGGCGTCGCGCATTTTTTTTCCTTGCAGCAGGTCTGCGAGGCCGCAGGTATTGTTGAGATCAAACATGCGGTGCAGGGAAGGGCTGCGGAAATTGGCATCGATCATCAATACGGAGTAGCCGCTTTGAGCCAGCAGAATTGCCGTGTTGGCCAGCATGGTGCTGCGCCCGGCCCCTGATCTGGCTGAACCGACCAGGATAATTCTGGTTTGTGATTCGGACATACATACCTGGAGATTTGAAACCAGGTTTTTGAATGGATTCAGAGTTGGTGAGCCCGGGTCATTGAGGGCCACGAGTCGTTCGTCGTAGCGTGTCGTCGTTTCTTCTTCGTCATCTGGCTCAGGCAGAGCCAGGGGAGTGCATGTCAGCGACGGAGCTTCAAGGATGATTTCAACGGGTTCAGCGGTGAGCATCAAATGGTTGGGGGGCTGGACCGAGCTTGCCAGGATATTGCCTGATACGCCTATCAATTCAGCTTTCATCGGTGCCGGTGAATAAAGCAGGAAGATTGCCATCAAGACCCCTGATGCAACTGCAAGGCAATCTCTCTGCAGTGAGCTGAAGCCGACAGAAGTGGGTGGGCGGGCATCTTTTTTCAGAACATTTATGCGCCCGGCAGTAGTGCTGCGTGTGATTTTAGATTCTTCAAGTTCCAGAATGGCTTTTCTATGTAATTCTTCGAGAGTGGCGATGCGCATGGCTATTGTTTCGGGGTTGCCAGCCGCGATTGCCGCTTCAGCTGCAAGTGTTTCCCGTTCTTCGTTCAGGCGTGTTTTAAGAGTTGCGAGTTTTTCGCGGTCAATGTTGATTTCTTCTGTCAGCGCGAGATACTCAGGATTACTCTTTTTCATTTTGGTTCTTGTTCTAGCGCCTGCCAGTTTTTTTTCGAGGTCTTTGATGCGATTTTTGCAGGCAATGACGCGCGGGTGTTTTTCTTTGTAGTTTTTGAACAATTCAGCGAGTTGATTGCGTTGGTCGCGCAATTCGTCGTTGAATCTCTGGTAGTCGGCGGTTTCTTCTTCTATGTAGTAAAAGACCTCTTCTGGTGTCGTCTGTAATCTTCGCCCGTTCAGGTCGATCTTTTCTTCGAGGTGGTTAATCGAGCTTTCAAGACTTACTGTCTGTTCATCAACTTTGGTTGTGGCTTTTATGCTGGCCTGAACCAGTTCGTGCCTGAGTTCTGAAATGTTGGCTTCAAGGTGCTGAAGCTTGTTTTGTAGGGCTTTTACCGCAAATTCCTGCGCTTCGGAGCTGTAACCAAGAAAATGCTCTGAGAGAACCTGGATGACGGCATTGCCAAGTTCTTTGAGTAGAACCGGGTTTTCGTGCCTGACGGCGAGAGTTACCAGGCCGGGTCCGGAATCTTTGAACGCTATAGCGTCTTCTTTTCTTATGTCGGTTTCTAAGAGACCACTTTTTTTGGCGATTTCATCGATGACCTTGCGTTGCGAAAGAACGCCCTGCATTGTGGCAGCGAGGCTTATTTCGCTGGTATTTTCGGTCGTCATGACTCGCAGAAGCGATTCACTCTGGTAGACTGTGGGTATGTAGCGGTTGAGAATGAATGAAGCGAACACAGCCAGGCCTACTATGATGGTCGCCCAGCCGGCATTTTTTTTGAGACTTCTGATGATGCCTTCTATCAGGCTTTCTTGAACCATTTACACAGCCCCCCTGGTGTCGATGTCTTGAAAAGAATATTTATCTATCAATGAATCGGCATATTGAAGTCTGTAGTTTAGCCGCCGGAAAATAAAAAATGGAACGGCGGCTGCCGTTCCATTCTGTGTTCAAAAAGGCCTGAAAAATCAGATTTTGAAATTATTTATCGTTGTGGCGACGAACTCGATCTGCTCCGGGCTGAGTTCTGGGTATATGGGAAGTGCGATGGTGGTGTCGGCTGCTTTTTCAGATTCGGGGAAATCACCTTTTCTGTAGCCGAGGTTTTCGAAACATTTCTGTTGATGCAACGACAGGGGATAGTAAACTGAGCAGCCGATTTCGTTAGCGGTCAGGTGAGCTTTGAGGGCGTCTCTGTTTTTGACCCTGATCACATACTGGTTGTAGATATGAAAGCAGTCTGGTTTTTCAACAGGTGTTATCACTTCAGGATTGTTTTTGAACAGTTCGTTGTAGAGGGCGGCATTTTTTCTGCGGCCTTCTGTCCAGGAGGCGAGATGCGGCAGTTTAACCGAGACGACTGCAGCCTGCAGAGCGTCGATTCTGGCATTGAGACCGACTTCCTGATGCTGATACTGAACCTGGCCGCCGTGAACCCGCAAGCCTTTGAGGCGCTCATAAAGGTCTTTTCTGTTGGTCGAGACCAGACCGCCATCACCGAAACAGCCAAGATTTTTGCTGGGGAAAAAGCTGAAGCAACCGGCGTCTCCGAATGCGCCCGCGTCTTTACCCTTGTATCTGGAGCCGATTGCCTGGGCTGCGTCTTCGATAACGGCCAGGTTATGCTTTCTGGCTATTTCCATGAGCGGGCCCATGTCGACACACTGGCCGAAAAGGTGGACTGGCATGATGGCTCTGGTTTTCGGGGTAATTACTTTTTCTATCTGGTCTACCCGCATCAAAAATGTTGTCGGGTCGATGTCGACAAACCTGGCTCTTGCCCCAACTCTTGCGATTGAGCCGGCAGTGGCGAAAAAGGTGTATGGTGTGGTGATAACTTCGTCATCGCGGCCGATATCGAGTGCCATCAGGGCGAGAAGCAGCGCATCGGTGCCGGAGGAGCAACCAAGAGTGTGGTCGACACCTATGTATGACGCCATTTCTTTTTCGAGTTTTTCTACTTTGGGCCCAAGAATAAATCCCTGGTTTTCAATTATTTCCATGATTTCGGGGATTACCCGCTCTTTAATTTGAGCATACTGTGGTTTGAGATCAAGGAGAGGAACTTTCATTTACGCCTCCGGCTGTTAGACATGCGATAAAAAGATAGTGAAAAAATACACTTGCAGATTACACCAGCCGGTAAAACACAGTCAATCGTTTTCTGCAAAGCTTATGCAACTGTAAAGTTTGAGTGGTTTATAAACGGAGAAAGTGGTATAATCCACACATGAAATTCGTAGATGAAGTTACAATACAGGTGTCTTCCGGCAATGGCGGTAATGGAATTGTCGCCTTCAGGCGCGAAAAATTCGTGCCAATGGGCGGCCCGGCTGGCGGCGACGGCGGCCGAGGCGGCGACCTCGTTTTTGAGGCTACCGACGACCTTACCACTCTTTATGAACTGAGTTTTACCAGAATTTACAAAGCCGAAGACGGCGGGCACGGTCAACAGAAAAATATGGCCGGCGCCAACGGTCGCGAGCTCGTTGTGAAGGTTCCCGTCGGGACACTCGTCTACGACCTGGAAACCGGGCAGCTGCTCGTAGATCTTGACCACAAGGGGCAGCGGGAAGTCGTCGCCCGTGGCGGCCGTGGTGGCTGGGGCAATGCCCGTTTTGCCACATCGGTGCGTCGAACGCCCAGAATCGCCGAAAAGGGCGAACCGGGCAAAAATCTGCACCTGCGACTTGAACTGAAACTTCTTGCCGATGTCGGTCTGGTTGGCTTGCCAAATGCCGGAAAATCGACGTTTTTGCGTTCAGTCAGCAATGCCAGGCCTAAAGTAGCTGATTACCCGTTTACAACTCTGACGCCGAGTCTGGGTATTGTCAAACCCGAAGGGCTGCCTTCATTTTGTATGGCCGACATACCTGGCCTTATCGAGGGCGCTCATACCGGCAGTGGGCTGGGCACACAGTTTCTCAGGCACATCGAGCGTACCCGCATTCTTCTTCATCTGGTCGATGTCAGCCAGCTCGACATGGAAGACATAACCAAAAATTATGACATCATCATGGCCGAGCTGAAAGAATTTTCCGATGAGCTGGCCTCGAAGCCTGTCGTTGTCGCCGCCAATAAAATGGATCTTCCCGATTCGCGCGAGCTTTTTCCCGAGTTTAAAGAAGCTCTCGAAGCTCGGGGAGTTAAGGTGTTCGCCGTATCAGGCGCGACTCGTGAAGGCGTTGAAGAGCTGCTGAAGTATCTGAGCGGTCGTCTGAAAGATCTGCGCCCGCCCGATCTTTTAGCCGCCAATGAAGAAGAAAAACTCTACGAGTATATCGAGCCCTTCGTGATCGATGAAGATGGCCCGGGTCGCTGGTTAGTTACCGGCCCGGAGATCGAGCGTCTTGTGGCGATGACTGATTTTACCAGTGACGAGGCAATTGCGGTTTTCAGGCAGAAGCTACGCAAGATTGGCTTTATGGATGAACTCGCTGTGCTTGCTGCAGACGACGAAGATATTTTTTCAATCGGCGACATGGAATTTGCTTATCGGGAGTTTTTTGATTGAGGACAGGTATTTTTGGCGGAAGTTTCGACCCGGTGCATCAGCAGCATCTTCAGATTGCTCTGGCAGCCCTGATTGAGTGCCATCTCGACGAAGTATGGTTCGTGCCTGTGTTTCAGCCGGTTCACAAGGGGCGTGTCGCCCTCGATTACCAGCATCGCCGTCAGCTGTTGCAGGCTGCTTTGCGGGATTGCCCACACAGCAGAATCTGTGACATAGAAATGGAGATGGGCGGACCTTCATACACGTTCAGAACTGTTGAGATGCTACAGGATCGGCACCCCGATCGCGAATTCTTTTTGATCATCGGTGGCGATTCTCTTGCCGAGCTGCCGTCATGGCGAAATATCGAAGCATTGACCAGGCAGATCGAATTTATTGTCGTTGAACGTCCGGGTTTTGAATGCGAGTCGCCTTTTCCCGATGCGACGATTCATTGGGCGCCCTGTCTACTTTCGCCGGTTTCATCGACAGATCTCAGAATACGACTTGCTCAGCACGATTTTGCAGGCATAGAGTTGCCGTTTGAAGTTTTGATGCAGATTTTGCTGCAAGATCATTATGGCAGTCTTGGCGAAAAATATCGACTCTGGCTCAAACGGGTCACGGAAAAACAGTCTGGTTCTCCTGAAGGTCTGCAGGAACACATGCGCAGTGTTACCAGACTGGCTGTTCAATACTCTCTTGAACTTGGTTGTGACCCCAGGCCGGCTCTGATTGCCGGTATGGCTCATGATATTTTTCGTGATGCCCCTGATGCAGAGATCATTGGTCTCGTAGGTGGCACTAACTTTATTATCGATGAAAGGCAGCGCGAGGTTCCGATGCTCGCTCACGGGCCTGCTGCGGCCGCCTGGTTGCTAAAAATAGCGCCAGATATTGACTCAACCATAGTTTCGGCAGTCAAGAATCACACTTTTCCGATGGCTGATTCGCCCTTACTGACCAGAATTCTTGCCGTAGCAGACACTCTCGACCCCGTAAGAAAAATTCCTGAACGGGACATGCTTCGCCAGTCTGATATGACTTTTTCTGAGAGATATCAGAAAGTTCTCGATTTAAAACAGTTTCATGACTGATCGCATCATAATCCGGAAATAAAAAGAAACAGCTGCGGGCTCTTCTGGCGAAGACCAATCTAATTTTATCTGGAGTTTACCTGCTGCATCTGTTATCATGAGCCGGTATGCAGCTATTTTCATTTATCATACCCAGAAACAAAAACAGGGAAGTTGGGATACAAATACGGCATCACCTGGTAAAACCGGGCTTATTCGGCCTGCCGAAGGCTCGTGGTGCCATTTTTCTGGAGATCGTTTTTCTCATTCTCACCGTTGTTTTTTTTGCTGGAATTCTGCAAAAGTGGTTTTTGGGTATGACGGTTGCGCCAATCGGCTTCAACTGGACTGGCAGCAATCTGGAAACTGGAGAACAGGCACAGATCAGCAATATTAACGTTCTAGTGCTGGGAGTGGATTCAGTTGACGGCACGCACAGGGCCGATACTATTTTTGTTCTCGGCATCAATCCGGCAAAAAAACGCGTCAACATGATTTCTATTCCCCGTGACACAAGGGTTTTGATCAATGGTCGCGGGCGCAAAATCAATGAAATTCGGCCTCGCTATGGCGTAGATGTTCTGAAGTCCTTGCTCGAAGATCTGCTGCATATTCGTATCAACCGCCATGTTGAAGTTGGTTTCCAAAGTTTTATTAATATCATCGATATTATCGGTGGTCTCGATATGGATATCGAGAAGGCCATGCATTACGATGATCACTGGGGAAAAGTACACATTCACTTCGAGTCAGGGATCAATCATCTCGATGGCAGGAAGGCTTTGAATTATGTCAGATTCAGGGCTGATGCCGCTGCAGACCTCGGAAGAATCAAGCGCCAGCAGAAATTCATGAAGGCGCTTCTCGAAAAAGCTCTGACGCCGTCGGTTGTTGTTAAGTTGCCACAGATTATCAATGAAGTTTATCGTCACATCGATACCGATTTTACGCTCGCTGAGATTTACGCCCTGACCAGATCATTCAAAGATTTCAAGGTAGACTTCAGAAACACTTCACTGCCGGGAGAAGCCCGCTACGTAGATAAAATAAGCTTTTTCATGCCTTACCAGGATGAAGCTGTGGCGATCGGCATGAGCCAGTTTTCTGACCTGGTCGCTGTAGAGCTGGTAGCAACTTTTTCGGCAGTAGCCTCAAAAACACCGGTTATTGCCTCGGATACGTCAGACATTCTCACTCCGGATACACCACATGAAAACTGAACTTTTTGATTTTTTACTCCCCGACGAATTGATTGCGCAAACTCCTGCTGCTGCAAGATCTCAGTCCAGGCTGCTGGTATACCAGCGTGCTGCAGACAAGGTCGAGCATCGTAGATTTTCTGACATAGTCGAATATTTCGCAGAGGGCGACCTGCTTGTTTTGAACAGTTCCAGGGTTATTCCGGCCCGTATTTTCACAGTCGCAGACGGTAAGAATACTGGTGGCTCAGAGATTTTGTTTATTAAAAATCTCGGTGCCGGCCGTTTTGAGGCCATGGTCAGGCCGGGCAAAAAGTTCAAAGTAGGGCGAATGCACACTTTGCCTGGTAATTACCAGGTTGAAGTCGAAAGCGTTCTTGAATCAGGGTTGAGGGTTCTGCGTGTCTGCGATGGCCACGACCCGGTTGCAATTTTTCGAGAACATGGGCAAATGCCGCTGCCGCCCTATATTACTTCGAGAGAAAGCTCTCCCGATCGTTATCAGACAGTTTATTCAAACATTGAAGGTTCAGTAGCTGCTCCAACCGCCGGGTTACATTTCGATGAAGAAGTTTTTGCCGCTTTAGGGCGGCGCAATGTGAAGGTTGCTACTGTTGTGCTGCATGTCGGGCTCGGAACCTTCAAACCGATAGAAGCTGAAAACATCGACGAGCACAGAATGCACTCAGAGATTTTTTATATCTCAGAAGAGACGGCAAATCTGTTCAAGGCAACCCGCGCGCGTGGTGGAAAAATATGGGCCTGCGGCACGACGACGGTCCGCACTTTGGAGTCTGCCATACAGGCTGATGGCACGCTGCTTACCGGGTGGCAATCCACAGATTGTTTTATCAAACCCGGTTATGCGTTCAAGGCGATAGACCGTTTTATAACCAACTTCCATCTTCCGAGATCGACTTTGATTGTTCTGGTTGCTGCTTTCTGTGGCAGAGAAAATGTTCTGAAGCTTTATGAGGAAGCTGTTCGGCAGCGCTATCGTTTTTATAGTTTTGGTGACTCAATGGTAATAATATGACAAACAAAGAATTTTCATTTCAGCTCGAATACAGTTCAGAAGAGTGCTGGGGCCGGGTCGGCAAAATTCAGACCAGACGTGGTGAAATCAAGACACCTGTTTTCATGCCCGTAGGCACAGCCGGCACTGTCAAAACCCTTTCTCCGCAAGATATCAAAGCCAGCGGTGCCAGTATCATTCTTGGTAATACCTATCATCTGATGCTGCGCCCAGGCACTGACATTCTCGATCATTTTGGCGGCCTGCACCGTATGATGGCCTGGGATCGCCCGATGTTGACCGACTCGGGTGGCTTTCAGGTTTTTTCGTTGAAGAAGCTCAACAAAATCAACGATGAAGGGGTAGAATTTGCCTCGCACATCGATGGTGCCAGATACTGGATTACCCCTGAAGAATCGATGCGAATTCAGCGATCTATAGGGGCTGAGATCATGATGGTTTTCGATGAATGCTGCCCTTACCCCGCTGATGAAAAAACGGCTCGCTCTGCCATGGAACGTTCAGCTGCCTGGGCCAGGCGTTGCCGAAATGACCACCCGGAAATGCGCAACGGTCAGGCTTTGTTCGGTATCGTTCAAGGTTCAATGTATCTGCCTTTGAGACTCGAGTCGATTAAAAGAACCGAAGAAATCGGTTTTGAAGGTCTGGCTGTCGGTGGGCTTTCGGTTGGGGAACCCAAACCGCTTATGCTCGAAGTTCTTGACGGTATGATGCCGCATATGCCAAAGCACCTGCCGAGGTATCTTATGGGCGTCGGAACCCCGGAAGACCTGTTTTACGGTGTCGAGAGGGGTATAGACATGTTCGACTGTGTTCATCCGACGCGAATTGCCCGTCATGCAACGGTTTTTACCGAAGATGGCCGCATAAGCATGATGAATGCGAAATGGCAGAGATCCGATGACCCGATCGACTCGAATTGCAGCTGTTATGCCTGTCAGACTTTTTCCCGAGGGTATTTGCGGCATCTGTTCAAGGCGCGTGAAATTCTCGGTCTGCATATGGCGAGTTTGCATAATGTGACTTTTATGATTAATCTTATGAATAACATTCGTCAGTCTCTGGTCGAGAAACGCTTCAAAGTTTTTCGTGACCAGTTTCTCGCAAGATATCTCGACAAGGAGAAAAAGTAATGGCCGGACCGCAAAAAGAGTTGATTGATTCTGGTATAGCTGCTTTCAGGCAGGGTGAAGTCGACAGGGCTGAAGAAATATTTCGTGAATTTATCAAGCAATACCCTGAGAGCGGGCTGGCAGACAATGCTTGTTACAATCTTGCCAAAATCGCCCTGAGCAAGGGGAACCAGAAGAAGGCCCTGAGCTGGTATGAATATCTTCTTGAAAACTACCCCGATTCAGACGCCGCCTATTTTGGCAAAGATGAATATGTCGAGTTGAGCCGTTCGATGGGTAAGGGGCCTGTAGAAATTGCTGATGAATGCTATTTTAAAGGCAAGGCACTGCTCGATAAAGGCAAGCTTGCCGAAGCTGAGGTTGAATTCAACAGACTGATCAATGAATACCCGAATTGCGAGTACGTCGATAATGCACACTATCAACTCGGTGTCATCTGCAAAAAGCGCGGCGATCGCGAAGGAGTCAAGCGGCATGTCGAAATCATTCTAACGCAATATGCCGACACGGATGCTGCTCTGTATGCCCGTGGCCTGCTGGTTTAAAAAAGCACAGAAAAAAAGGTCTGGCCGACTGGCCAGACCTTTTTTATTTGAGATGGATTTCTTACTTGAGGGTCATGGTAATTGTGTAGGTTGAGCTGCTGTCTTCTGAAATTTTGAACGGTCTGTCTGTAGAAGCTGTGTAATAGCCCTGGTTCATGTTGACTGCCAGCGCATTCAGGTCGTAGCCGGTTATTACTCCAGAGAAGAGAGCTTCGGCACGATAGTTTACGCTGACTACATCTACGTAAGGAACTATGTCTCTGCCACCCTCTTTGATGTAAACCCGGGCAGTCTGGCCGGGCAGGAATGTGCCGGGGCTTGTTGATGTTGGCGCTTCGCTCAGAATAATGACGCGCAGATCTCTTCTGATTGGCTCGATGTTTGAGAAGTCACAGTCTACGCCCGCAATTACCCCCGCAGGTATGCTGCTGGGAATGCTGACTGCAGAGCTGATGGTGACAACGTCGTAGCCTCTGATTTTGCATTTTACGGTGACTGTGCCAGCCGAAACAGGAACGTCTTTGAGCTGATAGGCTATCGAGCCTTTGAAAGCACCTGTTTCGCTGGAATCTGTGTAGCTGGCAACGACTTTCCCGGCAGCTTCAGCCCAGACAACGATATCTCGATTCGTCTGGTCGAGAATGTAACCCGGCAGATTGCGCAGATTTCCACTGACATTGACAGTGTGAGGCTGAATTTTGATTACGCCGAGGTTAGCTGGAGAAGCTCCGATAGAGATGGCCGGGTTTGTGCCCTGGGCTCCTGCTGTCGAGTATTCCTGATAATTGTTGCAGGTGATCGTGTAATGATGGTCGCCGCCTTCAAGGCCGGTCCAGCCGATATCTCTAAAATCTTCAGCGGTTTCGAAAAGTTTGGTGCGTCTCTGAGCATAGGGCATGGTCTGAGTAACGGTGAAGTTGCGCAGCGGGCGACCGGTAATGGCATCTACAGGGTAACCCTTGAGGGTGCCTTTGATGAGTTCAGAGTTTTTCTGAACTTTTATCACCGGTGCTGTGACCGTTTCGCCATTGGCAACATTAACCGTGGCGGCTACAACATTGGCCGTATCTGTTCCGGTTGCCTGGCTCGAAACCAGTGAATAACCGAATTTTTCTACATGCAGGCTCCATGTGCCTTTGCTGAGATTGTTCATGACGAACGAACCGTCGCCGCCTGTATAAACAGTCTTGTTTTCGTGGGCGCCGCCGGCAGTGAGCCCGGCACCTCTTACAAGAACTTCGCCTACGGGCTGGTTGTTGGCAGAATTGATGACGTAACCGGTGATGGTGCCGCCTTGAATTCCGAGTGACCCTTTTTCGCAGCCGGTAAAAATGATACTGGCCAACGTCAGGACGAAGAGCAGCAGCCAACGCCCTTTTGCAGTGGTTTGATGTTTAACCATGGTTGCCTCCATGAAAGTATAGAAAATATCTCAGCAAGTCTATCGGCAAGCAAACTGACAACCTGAATAGTTTTCGCAAATTTATTTAAAAAAAATATGCACGACAGCGCATGCTCATGTTGGATCAACTCCTCAATCACTTATAAAGACATTCATGCCTGTCACACCACCACAACCATTATCTCCAGACAACGATAACTGCGCCGATGAGACTGCTTCGCCATATGCAGTATTTTTCGCTCCTCTCTCCGTTTTCTTTCCCCTTCCTCTTTCCTGTTTTCTCTTTTCTCTTTTCTCTTTTCTCTTTCAGTGTTCATCCGAGTTCATCCGTGGCTAAAACAGTGTCTATCCGTGTTCATCCGTGGCTAAAACAGTGTTCATCCGTGTCCATCCGTGGCTAAAACAGTGTTCATCCGAGTTCATCCGTGCCCAAAAACTAATTTACAACTTCATCATAAATTTTTTCTGCAGAAACGCCGATTAGGTAGTGAAGCCGACTCTTTTAAGAATCTTGCTGGAGGCGTAATTATGAATAGAGAAAGGCGGAACCCGGTTAATATCGGGATTCTGACAGCACTTTTACTGGTGTTGCTTGGCAGCCTGGTCGGGTGCGAAAATGGAACCCTTGGTCTCAAGGGAGGAAGTATTTCTGGTTCAGTGCTTGACAGCCGGACTCTCGTTGGTATCGCCAACGTCAGCGTTACGGCACTGGCAGGCACCGAAGAAGGTAGCAAGGCATCTAAATTTACCACTACCGATTCGCATGGCAACTACCATTTTTCTGGCATGCGTGCCGATGAATGGACTCTTACCTATGATAAGGTTGGTTACAATCCCATCGACAGCACGGCATCCGCAGCTGTAAAAGTTGTGGTGGTCAACAGTGAAAACAGAACTGTCCCAGCCGTTCGCATGGAACAGACGTTCGCCAATCAGTATGTCATGATTCGTGGCACACTTAAAGATGCCACCAATGGAACAACGATTACCTACGGTAATGCCCAGTTCCTTTTCGGCAAAGAGTCTTTCAGCAATCGCCTTCCCAGCGAATTTACCACAGGCTTCAGAATTCCGGCTTCAACTGGCCCATTGAATATTGTCATTACTGTTGATGGTTATGTCACTGCCAGCATTCCTTTGACCGATGCAATAACCGATCGTGATCTGGGCACTGTCAACCTGCAGCCCGAAACCTACAAAATTGTCGGTCGCTGGGTAGATGTGCCTGGCTGGGTTTTTGAAGCCAAAGCTCCGGCAACAATTTTTGCCCGTTCCGGAAGTCGTATCGTTGCCATGGCTTCTTCGACTCTTGACGCTCAGCAGTTCGAACTTTCCGGTATTCCTAAAGGGCTTTCGGTTTCAATCGATGCAGAGATCAAAGGTTATCGCATGAATTCGCCGATCGCAGTTTACCCCAATGGCGATTTCCAGGGAACGATTTACCAGACTTTCTCTCTGAAAAATAACTTCTCGGCAATCATGCGTGAAGTCAGAGTTGTTTTCAGAAGCTCTTCGATCAGTACTAACGATCGTGTCGGTGCCTATTGCGAAGAAACCGGCACCCGCTGGCCCGAAACTATTCTTACCAACCCGTCTGGCGTCTTCGGAACGCCGCAGGTTGTCGATCTGGGTACTCAGTATCTGCCAACCGGCTACACCTTCACCTTTGTTGGTTACGTAGTCGAAAATGCCAACGCTAAGTCTGAAAAGCGTGTCATGGTGAATGATGACGGTCCGGAAGCCCAGATCGTTTCAATTCCTTGAGGTTAATTATGAAAACGAACTTTTCTCATTCGGTCGGGAGGTTTAATATTATGAATCTTAGATTCTGGGGCGGCTGGTTTCTGGCGATTGCCGGTATCAGTATTTTATTGACAATGGGTTGCGAAAAAGGCGCTCTTGGCGTCAAGCCGGCAACAGTAGTCGGCCAGATAGTTGACCGCGATAACCCGGCAATTCCGGTTGCGAATGCCGTAGTCAGAATGATTTCTCAACAGGCTGTCGGCAGTAACGAGCTGACGCAGGGTAACAACTTTGTTTCTGCCGTGACCGGCACCGATGGCCGCTTCGTTTTCGAAAGCGTTCAGGCTGATAACGTACTGTTTGAATACTCGGCGCCTGGTTATGCAAGCATGATCTACCCCAAGAAAAGCACTGAAGAGGGTGAAGGGGAAGCAGCAGAAGTTGAATTCGTAAGCATTCGCAGCGGCGCATTTGTAGACCTGCGCATGCTCCCCCTGCAGAAGATTTCCAACCCGCTGCCGGCAACGATCAACGTTAAGATCGATCTGGTCGATCAGGTTACCCAGCAGCCAATCAATCTCAATCCTGCCAATGAATCACTTCTGTTTACAATTTCTCTGAATGGTGCTGCATATACCAAGAGTGCTCAGATGTGGCGCGACCAGGGTGTGACTATTTCGCCGTCAGCCTCGATCAGAACTGTTGTAAGGCATGAGGCATTGACACCTGTGTATTCTTCCCGTGACGACATTACTATCGACGGCAATGGCGACGTTTTCCAGAGAATCGAACTGACTCCGGTAAGCTATCAGCTTTCATTGCGCTGTATCAACGTTCCTGATTATATCGTTGGTTCGGCCGCCGTTGTCAATCTTTTTGCCGAAATACCCGCTTATCGTGTTGCCGGCGTCGATAAACCGGCTCAGATCATTAGAAGCGCTGTAATGCAGACTTTTGGTGATATGTATGTTCTTGAATTGCCGGGAATTGCTCTGCAGAGCGCAGCAGGAGTGCACTTGCGCATTCAGATAAGAGGCTATTATGATGAAGTCGTTCATATCACCAGCAAAAACCTGAAAGAGGGAACACAGGGCAACTACCGTCTCGACATAGACTTTCTTCACAGAAACGATGTTCAGGCTAATGATCTTCCCACCGCCGAGGCACCGACTCCCCCCTATGGAACCGTTGGCGTGACTTATTCCGATATGTCGGTAGGCACAGAAACCTATCCAGTGCCTTATGTTCCAGAACATGAAAAATGGGGTAAAGCTGGTCTGTATGACAATATGAAACGTCGTGACGTCAGATTTGTCGTGTCAAATCTGTTTAATGGCGACGAAGTTTCAATGGCTGCAATCAGTCTGCCCAATCATGGTGGCCCCATCTACGACCGCGACCCCAATCTGACTTCTGGTCTGTCGAATGGCAATCCTGTTACTGTAGACTTCCTGGGTGTTGCAGTGGGTTACAACATGTCTTATGCGATGACGGTGAGAACGGTTGCCAGTGGCACTTTTGGCCTGTCCAAGGACGGTCTCATGGTTAATCCAGAAAACGAACCGACTCCAAGCACATTGCTCTACACAGTTAACTGGCTCGACGAATATGAGAAGTTGAAAGAAAGCAGCGGAGAATAACGCGCTATAACAAACAGGCCGGCGAAAAATCGCCGGCCTGTTTTGTTATAGCTGAATACGGTCAGATTACTGAAGCACCGTTTTTGTAATCGACTTTGAGATGGGCGGCGATAGTGGCAGCTACATCCCAGAAACCTTTGCGGGTTCCGAGATTTTTGCCGGTTCGGCCATGCTGGTAGACGAGAAGCGGCACAGCTTCGCGAGTGTGGTCTGAGCCCTTGTAGGTCGGGTCGCAGCCATGATCAGCGGTGATCAGGAGCAGGTCGTTGTCCTTCATGAGTTTGAGAAAGCCGCCCAGCCAGACGTCAAAGTCTTCGAGCGCCTTTTTGTAACCGACCACATCGCGTCGATGCCCGAATTTCATGTCGGTATCGACAAGATTGGTAAAGATGAGGCCGCTTTCGACTTTGCTCATAGCTTCAACGGTTTTTTGCATGCCATCTTCGTTGCTTTTGGTCGTGACATGGGGTTCAACACCCTGACCGGCAAAAATATCGTAGATTTTTCCGACGCCGTAAGTGGCAATGCCTTTGGCTTTGAGTATGTCGAGAAGTGTTTCGTCAGGAGTGAGACTGAAGTCGTGGCGGTTGGCAGTGCGGGTATAACTGCCTGACTTGCCGGTGAATGGGCGGGCGATGACGCGGGCGGCACCGAGATCTGGTGGTTGCAGCATGTCTCTGGCAATCTGACAGATGCGATAGAGTTCTTCGAGGGGAATCACGTCTTCGTGGGCAGCGATCTGGAATACCGAGTCGGCGGAGGTGTAAACGATCGGTTTGCCGGTTTTGACATGTTCGTCGCCGAGTTTTTCGATGATTTCTGTGCCAGAAGCAGGGTAGTTGCCGAGAGTCTGGCGCCCGATCGCCTTTTCGTATTTCTGCATGAATTCTTTCGGAAAACCATCAGGGAAAACCGGAAAGGCGAAATCAAGCTTCGCGCCCATCATTTCCCAGTGGCCGGTGGTGGTGTCTTTGCCGGGCGACAGTTCGTGCATGATGCCATATGAGCCGGTCGGTTCTTTAACTGCCGGGACGCCTGTGATTTCAGCGATATTGCCGAGACCCATTTTCTGCATGTTCGGAACATTCAGCCCGCCGGCAACTTTTGCCAGATTCGGAATGGTGGCGGCGCCGACATCGCCGTATTCGTGCTGATCCGGCATTGGACCGATGCCGGCGCTGTCTAATACTATACATATTGCTCGCATTGTATTTTTCCTTCATTTTTAAGTTCTGGCGGCAAAAACCGTCAGTCTGAATTGCTCTTAATATTACATCATATTATAGCACATATCACCGCTAAAAATAAAAAACGCGCCTTTGCAGGCGCGTTCAGGCTTGTTGTGAAAAGGTTATTAACGGTTGTTGCGCAGGTCTTCGAGGCGCATAATTTTTTCGACTCGGGCGGCGTGACGACCGGGGGCAGGTTCGGTGTTCAGCCAGAGGTCGACGATCTGCTTCATGTAACCACTGCCGATGACCATGCTGCCGAGAGTCAGAACGTTTGCATGGTTGTGTTCGCGGCTGTTGCGGGCTACATAGAGGTCGTTGCAGCAGGCAGCACGCACCCCTGGCACTTTGTTGGCGGCCATACACGAGCCGATGCCGGCACCATCGATGACGATACCAAGGGTGTGTGGGTTCTGAGAGACCGACCAGGCAACGAGAAAGGCGATGTCTGGGTAGTCGACGGCAGTTTCTGAGTGGGTTCCCACATCTTCGATTACGTAATTTTTGCTCTGCAGATGCTTTTTGAGCTCTTCTTTGAGCTGAAACCCACCGTGATCGGAACCAATAACGATTTTAGGCATCAGATGAACTCCTGAAACAGTTCGTGACGTGGTCTGGGTATAACGACCGAGTTAACAACCAGGCCCTTTTCTTCGAGAGACTTGAGGCCGGCAGCAACGGCTGCTTCGACTGCAGCCACATCACCGGTCATGGTGTAAAAAGCTTTGCCGCCGATTGCCATAGCGATGCGTAGTTCACACAGGGTTACATTGGCCGCCTTCACCGAAGCATCGGCAGCGAGAATCGTCGAAACGATGTCGAAAGTTTCAATGACCCCGAGAGCTCCGGTGGTGTCTACTTGATTGGTGGCGGTGATGGCCGGGTAAATCTGTTCGTGCAGGTTGGGAATCACCAGATCATTGACCAGATAGCCCTGACCTGTCTGAATGCCGGCGGCAACGCTGGCTTCGACGGCAGCGACATCGCCCCAGACGAGGCAGATGAACTTGCCGGGGCAGACGGTGCGTGACAGCAGCAGTTCGACTGCGGCGGTCTTCAGCATGGTATCGGTTACCAGATAACCGATGGAAATGCTTGAAAGTTCTACTAATCCTATGGCATTTCGGCTGATGTTCATGGTATTTCCCTTAATCTCTGGCAATGACGATGGCACGGTCAGTTATGGCAGCAATTTTGCCGCTGATGGAGGCATGCAGGGCAGCTCCAAGCTTGCCTTCAGGCACCGCGCCGATCAGCTGGCCGGCTTTTACGGTCTCGCCAGCTTTAACTACAGGTGTTACCGGCACACCAATGTGCATTTTAAGAGGCAGAGTCACCTTTTCGAATCTCTGAGTGATATCGGTCAAAGGTGCTTTGTGGTTGAAATCGAGAAGCGCCAGCTTTTTCAGCAGGCGTTCGATAGAAACGCGGCGTGCCTGGCGCATCGGGTGAATCTGCGGCTGGCCTTTGAAGTCGGCCGGTTTGACACCGCGGCCGAGATGAAACTTTTTCGAGATCATGCACATTTCGCGTGGCGGCAGATCTTCGGGGCAGGAGAACAGCGAGCACAGGCCACATTCACTGCAGAAAATCGAATCGATGGCATAATCACTTTCGGCATAAGGAGCGAACTGAGCGGTTCGCATCGCCTTGTGCGGCCGAATCGGGTAACCAAGCAGGGCGCGCGGGCAGAGCTCTGAGCAGTCAGTGCACTGGTCACAGGCTGAGCGTGCGATGCGCGAATTTTTTTTGTCGCCGGCGCTCATCTTGCGAATGAGAACATGGTCGACAGGCATGGCAATCAGGCCACCGCAGGTTTTGCTGACGATGTCGTTTTCGGGGTCAGAGATCAGTTTGCCCATCATCGGGCCGCCATCGATGATGCGAAGGCCTTCAGTGCTTTTCAGCCCGGCCAGCGCCAGGGCTTCGCGCACGGTAATGCCGATCGGCACTTCGACGGTGCAGGGGTGGGGCACTTTGCCGGTGATCGTGAGAAATTTGCTGGTGACTGGGCGATTGCGCCCGATGTTCAGCAGGGTTTCGACGTTCATGACGACGCAACCGATATTGAGCGGAATGCCGCCGTGCGGAATCAGGCGGCCAGTGGCTTCATAAACCAGCTCATATTCGTCGCCGGCGGGATAAAAATCGCCGAGCGGCAGCATTTTGATGCGTCTGTCAGGAATTGCTTTTTCGAGGTATTCGAGCAATTCGTGATACTTTTTCTTGAGGCCGATATAACCGGTTTTGGCGCCGGTCAGATCGATAGAAGCAATCAGGCCTTTGAAAAAATCAGCGGTGTGATGCTTGAGAATCTCTTTGTCTTTATGCAGCAGCGGTTCGCACTCTGCGGCGTTGACGATCAGGGCGTCGACGTTGCGGGCCGCCAGTTTAACCTGAGTCGGAAACCCGGCTCCGCCGCAGCCTACCAGGCCAAGATGTGCAAAGTTCTGTTCTGTCATTTCTGCCTCAATTACCAGAAAC
>JAKQQP010000397.1 GCA_029564115.1 Candidatus Rifleibacteriota bacterium
ACGCCATGCTCGACAACGTGCCATTTCAGGCGCTGCGGGCTGGCGTGCCTGCCTATATCAAGGTCGAAGACCTCAAAACCGTCGATGGCTACGAACGCTTCGACGATGACTGGGCTGCCAAGTTCATGCATACAGTATTCCCCGGAAGTGAAAAAACCTCAGCCGGGTACCCATGCCAGAATATTATCAACGATCCGCGCGGCCAGTTTTATAAAATTACCCTGCGCGTCGAAGACATCACTTCGCCAACCGCTTCAAAAGACGAAAAACCACCGGTAAAACAGATCGGCGCAGATTATCCGGCAAAAGCTCCCAGCGATTTTGCAGCGATCGGCACCGGTGAACCAACCTTTTCTTATCTGAAAAACCCGGCGAAGCTGTTGAGCCAGAGCTGGCACCAGCGCGTCTACCTGCCCAACCCGGTCGGCATGCTTCCCAAGGCGGGTGAATTCAGGTTCGAAACCGAACTGCCCGGCAAAGTCTCTGAAAATCACGAAAATTTCTACCTCGACCAGGGCTATGACAAATACCAGACCGATGCCTTCAGGTTCGTGAACCCGACGGCGACCCGCATGACCCAGCGAATGGCTAAAACCAAAGTCAGTTACACCAGCAACGACGATTTTCAGTATTGTGGCCTGAAGCGCCTGATCATCGAAGTGCAGTGGAATATCGACAAACCGAATCTTAAAGACCCCGAAAAGACAGGCGCAGGCATGCGCCGAATTCATCTGATGACGATTAAGGCAGATATAGATGTTTAAACAAAGGCAAAACCGACGCGAAGGCATGGCGATCATCATCGTGCTGATTTTTTCTGTGCTGTTGCTGGTGCTTTTTGCGTCAATGTCTTTTCAACACCGCAGCGTCGCCGGGCGCAACAAGTTGAACCTGCGCGACCAGCAGGCCTACTTTGCAGCACGCGCCGCCATGCAGCATTTTCTGCTCAAAGCCAGGCTTTTTCCGACCGAGCTATACGATGCGGTTGAATTCATGCAGGGTAAAAACCCCTATTTCGATTTTTCCGAATTTCCGTTCAGAACCGACGATAACAAACCGGCTTTCCAGGAACTGCCATCATATTCAGGCGTTTATAAGCGCATTATTCCGGCT
>JAKQQP010000399.1 GCA_029564115.1 Candidatus Rifleibacteriota bacterium
ATGGCGCAATACTCGAAGTGCGCTGGCACACCATACCAAAGCAGGAACGGGAAAAAATCTGGCTGGAATATCTAATTCAAACTGGTGATACTGATCAAAGCGCGTGAGTGCAAAGCTTCGCGTATTTGCTTTTTATGCGGCGAGCATTTTTCCGGCCGGCAAAACACCACTTGCATTCGTGCTTTTTTTGAATACATTCATTATAGCTGGCACCACTTTTCTTTCGGGCGCTTTTTGCGTTTGGGTTCTTGTCTGACTCTCGGGTAATGAATCTCTCCGGTTGGTGTGTGGTGCCAGCCTTTTATTTCCGGCAATTACTGAAAATCCCCGGCCACGGAATGGCCGGGGATTTTTGTATTTTGGCAGACTTCAAGACGCCCAAGGCAGCGTGGCCTGTCAATTTTCGGCAAGTACAAAGGTCGCGCGGCGGGCTTCCCCGATCGAGTAAACGACTACCCTGCCGTTTTCGATGTCGACGACCTTGAATTTGCCGTTCACAACCTGACCGGGTCTGACAATATGCTCATCATTTTCGAACTGAACGACGGCTTCTCTGACGCTGTCATTACCGCAAATGCCGGTAACTGTGAGTTTAAGAGGCGGGATCGCTTTCTTAATTGCTTTTTGCGGAACGGGTTCGGGCAGCCGCTCGATTTTAACCGGCTCGACGACCCTTTTTGTGATAAGCGGCCTGAATGGGTCGTGGTCGGCGCTTTCGCTCTGAAATGCGAAATTCTGGCAGAGCTGATCGATAACCGCGATTTCGTCGTTCTGGCTTTCTTCAGCCATAAGAGCGTTCATGGCGCAAAAAATTACAGCCACGGCAACAGATAACCTCAGGACTCTGGCAAACTGTTTCATGATCGACCTCCTCGCTGGTGTTCTGGAAATTAGAACGCGAATCGGCACAACCGGGTTTAGATTTTTTAACACTTCTGAAACACAGACACGAGAGCAACTATGGCTGCCATGGCAATAATGGTCGGCTGCAGATACCGGCGCACAGGTAGACGGCAACTGGTTTATCTACCAGATCCAGGCAGACAGCGATGAATTCATTCGAGCGTTATCTCTCTTCTGTCGCAGGCTTTGAGGTGGCAGAGAGTGTTGACCAGCGAGAGTTGTTCGACGGTGGCGCAGGGAATTTCGAGCAGGCGCGGGCTGGCGATAATTACGGCCAGCGAACGGGCGCGGGAAACTGCGACGTTGAGCCGGTTGCGGCTGAAAAGAAACTCGATGTCGCGGGGCAGCTCGTCGATACTGGAAGTCACCATCGAAATCAGCACCACTTCAGCTTCCTGACCCTGAAATTTATCGACCGTGCCGACTCTGGCCTGCTCCGGAAGTATCGACTTCAGATAATTGACCTGGACATTGTAAGGCGAAATAACCAGTATATTCTCTGCCGACACCGCATGCACCATGCCATTACGATCGCAATAATTCTGCCGCAGCAGGCTCGCAAAAATTTCTGTAATGATTTCGCCCTCAGGCTCGCTCTTCTGCGAACAGCCTGAATGTTCGATCGAAATAAAGCTGATGCCGTGCTCTTTGAGACCCGGGTGAGCAGCAGACTGCAGCAGCAGACTCTGTTTCGCATTATCATGATGTGCATGCAAACGTCCGTCATAGACAGCCTGCGAGATGAACTCACAGATATCGGGGTGTAACCGCCATGTTGTGTCGAGGAAGATTCCACGATCAGCCGGAACTGTGGCATGCCCCTTGAGCAGATAATCAAGGGCAGAATTGCCTGATTCGCCAGGGTGGCTGCCCTGAATCGGCTGACTCAACTGCATCTGGTCGCCGATCAGCACGATATTGCGTGCTGCCACACCCATGGCAATCAGGTTTGCCAGCGAAACCTGACCGGCCTCGTCTACGAAAAGATAGTCGCAGGTTTCTTCAAACAGCGGGTCAGCGAACAGCCACGCGGTTCCGGCAATCAGCAGATCGTCAGAACTTATATCCTTTTTGTTGCCGACATCGCGAATCATACAGCCATTCACCATGGTTTCGGGTGAATCAGGATCTGACTTTTTCGCACCCGAAAAACGAAAATTATCCCTCTCAGCGGCCTTTTCTATGCCATGCAGCAGGTTAATGATCGCCTTGTGACTGTTCGAAGAGACACCGATACGTTTGCCGGCTTTCAGCAACCCGAGAATTATCTGGGCCGAATGGTAGGTCTTGCCGCACCCTGGCGGTCCCTGGATAAACAGAACGCTGTTGTCGAGAGCCACAACGGCAGCAAAAATGGCAGCCGGGTTGAGAATACCATCACTGCCGACATCGACGAGCGACACTGAGCCGACGAATCGTGGTGGCCGACATTCTATGAACTGTTTCAGAGCAGCAAAGCGACCATCATCGTTGGCGCATGACAGGGCAAATCTGATGACGGCGCTGCGCAAAATCTTGTCGGCAACCGGCGAAGGTGGTAACAGTGAAATGTTTTCGGGCAGTGGCCCTGATCTTTTGCCGCGTTTCAATGCGACGATCTTTCTGTTGGCATCGATGGCAACAATTGTACCTGCCGGTTTCAGATTTTCCGCGAGCAGTGGGCGCTCGCCCTTGCGGCGTTTGGTTTCCTGTTCGGGAAAACTGTATTCGTAGATCAGCGAACTCTTCTCGTCTGTTGGCTCAGAAATCTGCCGCAAAAATCCGAGGCATTCACGATCATCGATCAAATCATCTTCAGAAGCACCTTCCAGAGAAAAAATTTTCCACCATTGCGGCTTTTGCTCGCGGCGGTGAAAGTCGCACAGATAGCCGACCAGCTCGCGGACTCTGAGTTCATGACCGGCATGGTTTGCGACAAGATTCTGCTGCAACAAGAACCGCTCAGCCTTCAACTGGTTGATTTCTTCGGCATTATCGGGCTCTTCGCAGGCCTTTACATACCATGAAGCGCCGGCCGGGCGAATGCTCAGCAGCCAGTCGAGGCACAGGGCGGTAGAGCGACAGTCGTCGAAGTTGTAGTCTTCGATTTCTTTAAGCATGGCCGGGTCGCGCAATCGGCGCCATTGCTCGTAAACGACGATACTCTGCGCCGCGTTTTTGACGTCGCCAGACCGCTTCTGCATATAAAAAGTTTCGAGGTTCTTGATCGAATAACCTGGCTCAGAAACCATCAGACCTTCGCGCACAACCTTGTAGAGATCGACCAGCCTGCCATGCCGCAGCAAAAAATCGACTTCGTCCTCGCAGGTTGCGTATCTGCAGCTCAGGCGCTTGAGCGCGGTTTCCTCATAGTGGTTGTAATGATAGATGTGCGCGCCCGGGTGCTTTTCGAGATGCGAAACAAAGAAAGCCATCGTATCTTCGAACGCTTTTTTCTCTTCGTCGTGGTCATGGCCCCAGAAAGCCAGAAACTTTTCGCCTTCTGTGCGGTGAAACACGCCAAAAAGATATTCGAGACCTTCAGGGTAAAGCGGGTCGCCTTCCATGTCGAAGAACAGGTCGCCAGAATCAGGCCTGGGCAGGCGGCAGAAACCTCTACCCTGTTCGGTGGGCAACAGATGATAAAGATTCTCACCGGTAGTCTGCTTGTGCTTCTGCAGACTGGCCTGTTTTTTGAGCTTATGGAAAGTGTCGGGCGCGAGCTTTGGAATTTTGAGCGAGTCGCCGGCGACGGCCAGATCGGTAAGCGTGCTGATGCCGGCATCTCTGAGCTTGAGTATCTGACTTTTGCGAATATTGGCGACCTGCCAGAGATGGTCTTCGCCAACCCAGATGTTTTCGCATTCGTCTTTCCAGTGGCAGAGCGAGCAATGCTTACATGGTTCGGGCTGCAGATCGAAATCAGGTGCAAAGATAAAATCTTCGAAGCGTTGCTTTGCTTCGCGCAGATAATAGACTACCGAAGCCGGCGGAATTACCACTTCAGACTGATTGCCAAGAACAATTCGCACCTCGGCGGGCAATTGCTTCTGCACTGCTGCGATCAGGTCGGCATATATTCCCAGCTGAATCAGATGGTCGGCTGTCGCTGTCTTCTTAAGCTTGGTATCGAGCGGATAATAACTATGTTCGCCAAGCTTTGACGGTACATCGACACGAAAGAGAAAGTCAGCGAAACCATGCCAGGGATGTGAATACAGGGCGGCCTGACAGATGATTTCTTCACCTGTACACATGGCTTTTATCGTGGCGGCAGAGCGTTCTTCAAGGCTGCCCTGCTCAGGAATCGCACAGATCGATCGGCCCTCATTCTGCAGCGACTGCAGAAAGTCTTTTTCGTGCTTCAGCCCGGCGTCTTGAATAATTTCCAGGTCTTCGCCGCTTTCAGGGCGTTCTTTCTGCCCGTTTGCCGCGAGATAATCCTGCAGGCAGGCGTATCTACACCCGAGAAAGGTGAGCAGATCGTTCGCCGAAAAAATCAACCGCTCTTTATACCGCCACATATTTGGATCAGACCTCTCTTAGAGTCACTTTCATCTTCCTGTATTATGACTAAACAGGCTTTTGCATGGTAAAGTCAGCATGTTTCATCGAAAATAACACGTGCCGACAACGGGCGCAATAGCCGAAGGGCCTTTTGCGCCATGTTTATTGCAATCAGACTGCCCGCTCATAACTTTCTGGGCAAGATTGCCAAAGTTGCACGACAAAACTCAAACCACAGCGATCTGCAACACAATTTTCATTGTATTGATGTATAATTCTGAACAAGAAGGTTGCAACCGGTCTGGCAAAGTTCTCGAGCATCGGTATGCACGCCCGCAAAATGACCGCCGCCCTGCAGAACACCACCGCCATTGCACCCGAAAAACCAGTGCTGCTCCGGGTCGATTTCGCTGAACAATTACCGACAGCGAAATAACTGTTATCGACGACCGAAATCGCTTTCTGAAGGCGTCGCGAACACAGATCAGCAATAACAATTTATAACAAAGATTTGTGCGGATAGACAGTTACCAATATGTAAAAAAACCTTATAATTGTACAAACATCACACCATAGAGGGGTAAGCAATGAAGAAAAACATACTCATGATTTTCATGTTTTTCATGATGGTTGCGATTTTTGCGTCAGCCGGCGAGTTCAAAGACTGGCTGAAAATGTATGAGGGAGTTCATTACCAGCAGCCAGGTTTCAGTCTGGTCGACCCGAAAGGTGACGCACACCTGATTCGCAAGCTGGACCAGGTGCCTACCAGACTGTTACAGGCTCTAATCAAGGGCTCTTACCCCCAGGCAGAGATCGAAAAAGAAAAAGAACTCAAAGAGTTCGAAAAAGCTGTCACAAACAAAGCTTACCAGATAGGCAAAACTGTGCCGATCGACGTTGACAGGCTGGTCAACAAATGCCGCGAGATCATGCAGCATTATTACCCCAAAATTGTTCCGACCCTGGGTGAAGAACACCGCTGGTCGCCCGAGGCACAGCGCTACCTTGCCTACGGGTTCTGGCACCGGCTGGGGCGGCACGTTTTTCGCAAACAAAAAGAATTTCCCAGCCCTCTGTTCCTGCGTTCAAAACTGTTTTTACTACTGGCCTGCGGCTGGACATCTCGATACGCCGTAACCGGTCAGGAAAGCGCTTTAACGGAACGAATCATGCAATACCCCGACGGTCGGGTACAATTACACCACATGTTCATGGAAAGCTACGTATTGAACCGCGGCAACATTTACCTGACCTTTCTAACCGCCGAAAATGTGCTTGCCGGCGACCCATACCGGGTTGATCGCGAGAACGATCCGATCCAGAAAAAGCTTGCCTACATCAGACACGATTCAAAACAAATGGGCGACAACTACGGCGCCTGGTATCATTTTTTCGGCATCGGCATGTATGCAACGGTGCGTGCCGGCCTTGTCAGTCGCTCCGTCGCCGAAATAGAAAGTATCGGCTCATTTTTTCTCGAAGGGCGCGACAAGCAGGAAGACTACATCAACCGTTACGGCGCAATTTTTGGCAAAAAATTCAGAAAGATGCTCAAAGAAAACCTCTGGCAGAAACCTCTGAATAAAGGCGAAAGAACCGACTACATGCTTCCAAACCCTGCCCTGAAAACCCCGGCTAACTGACGAACCAGTTACAGACATCTTGTCAGAAAGATAAAAGTCAGGCTTTCGCGATCAGTCATTGAAGAGCTGCATCGGGCTTTGCAACAACAATTTTGCACCGCCGGCCAGCAGCTCATCTTTATCACGAAAGCCCCACAAAGCCCCAAGCGGGAACATAGCCGCAGCGACAGCGGTCTTCATATCAACAAGCATATCGCCAAGATATAGGGTCTGCTCGGGCTTTATACCTGTTTCTGCGGCGATGCACAAAGCTCCAGCCGGGTCAGGCTTCTTCGCCACCCGGTCACTGGCGCCATAAACGCACTTGAAAGCTACCGTCGGAAAAAATTTCCGAACCATGATTCCGGTAAATTCATCGGGTTTGTTCGACAAAACCGACATTACGATGCCCCGCCGCTGCAATTCAGCAAGAAGCTCGACAACACCCGCATAAGGCCTGGTAGCTTCGGCCCAGTTTTCCCCATAATCAGCATGCAGTTCGGCAAAAACCCTGTCGATGACTCTGGGAAGCCGATGCTCTTGCGGCAACGCCCGTTCGACAAGCATTCGCATGCCATCACCTACAAAATAGCGGTAAGCATCGACAGGATGCGGCGCGAAGCCGTGGTTTGCAAGCACGCGATTGGTCGAAGCCGCGAGGTCGGTCAAAGTATCGAGCAGAGTTCCATCGAGATCAAAAATAATACCGTGAAAGTTTGAAATATCCATATGTCTGCACTGTATGCCTTTAACAAAAAATTAGGGTGAACACTCGGCCGGCGTCATGCAAACCTGGCATAGCCGGCAAAACATCAGTCTCAAGACTGATTAACGACTATAATAGCCCAAAACTCTCAGGCGTGCCAGCCCATGTTTGCCCCACCAAATAGCAACGCTATTTTTCGGGGTCCGTTTACCCATTGCTAAAATCGGCAACAGCATTATAATCAGAGGCTCGAGCAGCATTTTCAGACGGAGGGTTTAAATGCGCAGACATATTTTCGCTGTTTCTCTGGCAATCGTCTTTGCCCTGCAGACTTTAAGCGTTTTTGCCACTCATTTGAGCATTGTGGCCTCGATTCCGTCCACTACGCCACCCGGCGCCAAAATCTGCATCACCGGCGGGCATCCGGCTCTTTCCGACTGGGATGGCTCCGGCATCAGTATGAAAGAAATCGGCCCCAACCTTTATGTCTTCGAAGCTGAAATTCAAGAGGCAACCGTTCTTGAATTCAAGTTTACACGAGGCAGTTTTACCAGCGTCGAAAAAACTTTGCAGGGAATCGAGCGACCGAACCGCAAACTGATCATCAAAGGGGAAAAGATGATAGAGCGGGTGACAATCGAAGCCTGGGCTGATCAGGTCGGCGGCGGCTCTGCAGTTCCAAAACCCAAAATTACCGGTAACTACAAGTTTCTCAGGCAGGTCAGTTCAAGATTTCTGGCAAAGGCACGCGACATTGTCGTGTGGCTGCCGCCTTCTTATACCAGACCGGAACACGCCAAAACCCGTTATCCGGTAATTTACATGCATGATGGCGGCAATCTTTTCGACCCCGCTACTTCATTTGGCGGTGTAGACTGGGGTATCGACGAAGCGATGCATGAAGGCATCAGACTCGGCAAACTGAAAGAAGCCATAGTGGTCGGCATTTACAACACCACTGACCGGATGAGCGAATATACCCCGTTTCCTGACCCGAAGCACAAGGGAGGCAATGGCGAAAATTACGCGCGCTTTCTTGTAGAAGAACTCAAGGTAATTATCGATAAAGACTTTCGCACCCTGAAAAACCGTGAAAATACCTTTATCGGCGGCTCTTCTCTCGGTGGTCTGATTTCTCTGTACATAGGCATTTCACGGCCAGAAGTATTCTCAGGCATTATTGCCATGTCGCCTTCGATATGGTGGGCCGAAGGCGGCATCATCGAATGGCTGCTAAAAAACAATCTGGCCGGCTGGAACGGCAGGATCTGGCTTGATATGGGCACCCGCGAAGGTAAAGAGGCCGTGAGTTTCTGCCGCCGACTCGCCGAAACCATTCAGCAGAAGTGCCCTGACTTCAAAGGGCTTGTTTATCGCGAATTTTCAGGTGGCAACCATTCTGAGTCTTCATGGAAGCAAAGAATTCACCTGCCATTGCGTCTTTTTATCGGCCGCAGATAATATTAGTCTTTTGTCACGCTTGAATACGTGGTTTGCTGTCATTGCGAGGAGGGCGCCAGCCCGACGCGGCAATCCCCATCAGCAGAGAGATCAGCTCAGAGCTCGCTTATGCCTGCGGCATACCGCTTCGTCGATACGCTCCTCGCAATGACAATTTTTAAACATGTATGCAATTTTGCCAAACCACTAATAGCTACTGCGCTCTCGTTCCATTTCTTCCATTTTTTTTCGCAGACTGAGTGGGCGCATATCAGTCCAGACTTCTGCTATATAATCCAGACATTCGCTTTTTGTGCCGGTTTTTCCGGCAGATTGCCAGCCAAGCGGGAGTTCACGGTCAGCCGGCCAGATTGAATATTGCTCTTCGTGGTTAACTACGACCTGATAGATTCTCTCATCCACGTCGTTCCAATAACTGGAAACACGCATACTTGCCCTGGGTGGCGCAACATTCTTGTTTGTCGACGCTTTTACCGGTTTGGGTTCTACTTTAACAGTGGCAACCTGCTGAGTCTGCGAACCTGGCTCTTTTAAGCCAACCATCGCTACACCATCAGCAACGACAGCCACGATAACTTCGCTGCCCTTTTCCACGCTCATCGACTTGAATTTTTTAGGATCCTTCACTTTTCCGGTAAACGAAATACCCGGTTCAATTTTATTAACTCTGCTGTCGGGGTTGATTCCAAGCTCTTTCCAGGGGTTGGAGGCCTTAACATCGAACTTGAACATTTCATTTGAAAATACCGGGGCGTTGATTGTCAAAAAGGCAAAAAACAAAACAAAAAAGCCAAATAACTTCTTCATAAATCCTCCATATGATGCAGATCGTTAAACACTTCTCACGCAATCGCAATGATGACATACATCTGCGACGCCAGGCAACACTAAAAATATTGAAACAGGGTTATAAAAAGTTGAGCGAAGCCAAAATGTGGTATAAAAAAAACAGTAGTCCAAACTTTTGCAACAACAGCTCTCGTTATAAAAAATTACCGAAAAGCAGCGAAAATGAAACAGATCGACATTGAAACCTGGAAACGCAAAGAGCACTTTAAGCATTTCTGCAGTCTTGACGACCCCTACTGGGGTATATCGACCGCCCTCGACTGTGCCGCAACTCTGCAAGCTGCCAAAGAAAGCGGCGAATCATTTTTTCTGCGTTATCTGCACAAGTCTTTGATTGCGGCAAACCGTGTCGAAGAGCTGAGATTGCGCATCATCGACGGTAAAGTATATTGCTTTGACCATATAAATGGCTCTGCAACAGTGCTTCGACCCGACGAAACTTTCGGGTGCTGTTTTATCGAATTTTTCGACAATTTCAAAACTTTTGCTACTGAGGCTGCAAAAAATATCGAACAAACCAGGTCATGTTCAGGAATGTGCCTTGACCAGAATAACCGGGTCGACCAGATTTATTACTCGAGCATCCCCTGGCAGCACTTTACCGGTCTGACCTATTCTAAATCGCTAAATTCTGAAGATTCGGTTCCGAGAATCACCTTCGGCAAAGTTCAACAACAGGGCGAAAAACAGATGCTTCCCGTTGCCATTCAAGTACACCACGGCCTGGTAGACGGCCTGCATGTGGCCCGGTTCCTGGAACATTTTCAAAAACTGCTGGAAGCATCTGATCCGGGGCTGTAAATTCAGGCTTCAGGCGGCACGGCAACAGTCAGACTGCTGCCTGCAGCAAACTTCAACCCGGCAGCAGACAACGCCGCCTTGCCACGGCTGGTCAGATCTGAGATGTATATAAATGCATCGCGACCATCGACAGGATAAGCTCTGATACGGTATTGAGTCGCCCACGGCAATTCTTTCAGCGACACACGAACGGTTCGAGAAAACTGGGTGTAAGGGCTCGTGAGAGCAACATCCTGCAATATCTGCCGAACCAATTCGGGGTCGTGTTCAGGGTTCAGATAAAACAAAGTCGAGCACTGCTGTTCACGACAACCATCGTTGGAGTTATAAATACTGCCGTTCCAGATGCAGTTATGGGGAATTGTAACCACATCATCGTCAGGGGTAGTCAGCTTGAGAGAGCGCAGATTTATCGCCTGCACTTCCCCATAGATGCCATTGATCGTCACCCGGTCACCCACCCGATAGGGCTGCTCATAAACGGCTATAATCCCGGCTATCAGACTCGAAGCAAAATCTTTGAACGCGAAACCGATAGCAAGACCAACCGCGCCGAAAAAGGCGATAAAATTCTGCATGGTCGGTTCAACCACCGTCGGAACAAGCAAAAGCAGCGTAACGCCAGTTATCAGAAGTCTAAAAATAGGTATCATCGGCAGCAGATAATAACTGAATCTTGGCGGCAAAAGTCGTGCCAAAGCGGGAATAAGCCTTCGCACCAGGCCACTCAAAACCAACGCTGCCAAAAGCAGAACAAAAATATACAAAAACGGAATCTGCTCAAAATCTCTGAAAATCTGTTCAGGAATAGGGTTTGCCATAGTTACATCGCATCCTGCAGGTGATCCTGTTCAGCGAGAAAACGTCTGACAGCGGGGTAACCCTGCCAGCTGGCACGCCAGACATCGTTTTCATTCACAATAATACCCGCCTTCTGAAGCCTGTTCAACAAGCCAATGAGCTGATCTTTTCCGAAATTCAACAGATCAAAAATCATATCTGTCTCCAAACCATCGTGCTGCAAAAGAAACAACAACAAAAAAGCGCCTGCCTGCCCGATATCTGAAGGCATGGTCGGCAGATCAACGTCTTTAAATGCCTTTACCCAAATGGTTTTAGCCTTCTCGGCGGCGGCGGCATCTTTGTCAGCCACCTCACGTGCCATATCGGCTACATCTTCATCGGGCGCCAGCTTCAGACTGTTGCGCCATATAGACCAGGCAACGAGAGGCACCCCCCGCGATTCTACCGCCAGCTTTTTCATGAAGGCCGAAGGGAAAGCGGCAGACGAACTATCGGCTTTTACCATCGCCGACTCAAGCCGCCCTTTCCCTGTCAATTCAGGGGGAAGGACGAAGCCGCCATTGTCGGCTTGCCTGAAGACAGTCGGACGAAAACTCCGGCTCGATTCGAGCGAACAAAAAAGCTGCTGTAAATCTTGCGCCGAAAGACTCTGCAGAAAATAAAACCGATTGAAGCTGTCACGAATGTGCATTGCAGAGTCAAGATATTGCCAAAGCCAACTGCCACAGCCAACAACACAACGCTGCCGACTGCGAAAAAGCTTTGAAACAAGTTTTCGCAAATGTTCCAGACCGTTATAGTGGCGTAGAAAAAATGCTTCGAGTTTTAAAATAACCAGCGGCAGATCACTCTTTTCGGGAATCGTATCGAGCCAGTTGAAATCGCGGCTCTTCAGAGCCTGATAATCTGGAGCGACAAGAATTGGCCAGCCGGCGTTTTCTGCCAATTTTTGCAGCATTTCAGCAAGGCCGCTGCCATAGGGGGCGACAAAAACACGAAAATTGCCTTCCGGGTTCTCGTCTTCAAGCCACGGCGATAACAGGTCGGCCATTGCCGCTGCTGCTTTCTTCCAGTCAGGGTAAGGCGCCAGCCAGTCTACCAGAGAACCCGGAGCATTTTTAAGTTCAGATTGAACCGCTTCCATGCCATTTTCGTCGTCTTTACCAATGAGCCCGGAAAACAATTTCTGCAAAAACGAGTGGGCTTTCTTGCCGGCAGGCTCTGTCGGCAATTCAAATTTATCGGGTTTTACGAAGTTCCAGAGGCTCGCGCCCTTTTCTTCAGGCAAATCTGATCATCTCCAACGCTATATTCTGGAAAAGATTTTAACACGCCGCCAGCAAATTGCATAATCTTTGTAGAACAATGGCAGTGTCAGGTTGAAGCTATAATTCCCAAAATATTACAGACAGCCTTCTTGCTGAAAGCCAGGTGTGATATTATTTGAAGCGAGAGGACAACAGGTAAGGTCTTGAAACCACAGCTCTTGAAAAGAGTTTTCAGAGACCCGGCTCTCAAGCTTTTAAACCAGGAAATACCATAATGATGAATCAGGCAATCATTGCAAACGCACCCTACAGCCTTATTGTGCATGCAGGCGCCCATATCGGCCAGGAAGTCGAAAACTACCGAGCGCTCGGTGCGCAAAAAATATTGTGGATCGAAGCTGACCCGGCAATTTTCGACCGCCTTAAACAAAACCTCAGTCGCGCCGAAGCAGCGGCTTCGAAGAAGCTCAACCACCTGATGGTCAATGCCATGATCGGTGCCAGAGACGGAGAGGCCGTCGACTTTCACGTTTTCAACAATGACGGCCAGTCTTCGTCACGCTTCGAACCTACAGATGCCTTAAAAAACAGATGGGCGGGCCTCGACGTTATCGGTTCTCCGAAAAAGCTCATAACTTACCGTCTCCAGACTGCCTTTGCCTCTGTGGGTCTTCAAGAAAGCGACTTTGCCAATGCCCTGCTGGTTCTCGATCTTCAGGGCGGTGAGTATGAAGCTCTGCTCGGTCTGGGTGACGACATAAAAAAATTCGCTGTTGTCGAAACAGAAGTATCGAGGGAACAGATCTACAAAGGGCAAAAAACCTTTGAATATCTCGACGGTATTTTCAATCTGAGCGGCTTCAAAATCGCAGCAACCGCCGATAACGAAATACCATGGCACGGCGACATAGTCTATCTGCGCAACGGCCTTGAACTGGCTCTTCAGCCTCATCTAAGCAAATTTTTCAGCGCCCTCACCGGCATGCGCGAAATAAACAAAAACAGCAACCTGCGAACAGAGCTGTCTGATTTTCTGCAGTTCTGCATTACCAGATTTCAGCAGTCTTCAGCTCAGCTATTACAGGATCTTTTCGTATTATTCATGTGCAAAGAAAAACGTGGCGGTTATTTTGTCGAATTCGGGGCGGCAGACGGTCTGATGCTCAGTAACACTCTTCTTCTCGAAAAAGAATACGGCTGGTCAGGCATACTTGCTGAACCGGCAAAAAAATGGCGGGCCGATCTGGCAAAAAACAGAACCGCCACCAAAGACTACCGCTGTGTCTACAAAGTCGACGGCAATGTTCTTGAATTCGTCGAAGCAGAAAACGGCGAACTCTCGACACTGAACGAATTTCGTGAAAGTGACTATCACGCCGACAAAAGAGAAAATGGCCTGAGATACAGCGTCGAAACCGTCAGTCTTAAAACATTGCTCGACGAACACAACGCTCCTGAAGTGATAGATTATCTTTCAATAGACACTGAAGGTTCAGAACTCGAGATCATCAAAAGCTTCGATTTTTCGGCATATAAATTCAAAATCATCACCGTAGAGCACAACCTGAGCGAAGCCCGCCACGAAATATACGCCATTCTGACGCGGGCTGGTTACAAACGCATTTTCAGCCAGGTTTCAGCTTTCGACGACTGGTATATCAACCCGAAACTGTTGCCGTAAGACCTTAGCGAGGCAGAGTCTCGAAACCTTCGCCGTAGACCTGCGCGGTATCCTGGATCACCACAAACGAATCGGGGTCAGCATCAGCAATAAGGCGCCTCAAAGTCGGCACACGACTTCTGCCGATCACCGTCGCCAAGGTCGTTTTTTCGACACCGCTGAAACCGCCATGCGACTGGTATTCGGTCACCCCACGTGAAAGCTCCGTAAAAATAAGGCGCTTGATCTTCGCCGGGTTGCTGGTAATGATCATGACCAGCTGATTGGCCCTGAATCCGTTCAATACGGCATCAAGAGTTCGGGCCTGAATGAAAATGAAGATAAACGAGTACATCATGGTTTTAAAACCGACCATTGCATCGGCAAAGGTGAAAAAGCCGATGAACAACACAAAAGAATCGGTTACCAGCAGTGTCTTCCCCACCGGAATATGCTTCACCTTGCGCACAACCTGTGCCAGAGCATCAGCACCGCCAGTAGCCGCACCTTCATTGAAAACTATAGCCATGCCTGCACCAATGGCCAGGGCACCGTAAATAGAGGCGACAAGCAGCTCCTGGTCGAGCAATTGCCTGATTTTTACGTCATAACCGCGACTCTGCAAATACCAGAGAAAAATATCCATCGAAAAATACAACAGCGAAGTCGAATAGATCGAGCGAGCTCCGAACGACTTGCCAAGCACCCGCACCGAAGCGGCAAAAATTATCAGAGTGAGAGTCCATGAAACGATACCCACAACCGGCAGCATGCGCCCGTCGGCAAAAATATTGCCCAGAAACTTGGCCGTAATGATGCCAAGCCCGGTAACACCACCCTCAAAAAGATTCAGAGGCAGAATAAAAAGCACATAACCAAACGACGAGAGCAACGTTCCGAGAGTGATCCAAAGCCATGAACCACCGGCATCACCGCTAATCTGATCTTTGTTGCTGGGCATGAAAATTTCTCCGGATAAATATATGACAGGTCTGCCCATTCATAATGCCCTAAATTCAATGCTTATGCAAGCACCAGCACCGCCGAAGAGAGTGCCGAAGTTTGGGTTTGCCTGTGCACCGACAAAACGTTTATAATCTACCCCAACGAAAATAACAAAGAGGTCTTTATGACAAAGGGAAAAATCGCTCTGCTTCTTGCAGCCATAGGAGCTTTCTGCTTTCACCCTGTTGCAAATGCCGATCAGATTACCGATACAACAACCGGCAGCGGGCCAGATATCTTGCAAAGTCAGCAGGGCAACGAAGCGGCAGAGCGCATTACTCCTGCAAATGCTCCCAACACAGAGAACGAGACATGGCAGGAACTCGTTTACGGCTCCAACTGGCAACGCGAGAGAGAAAAAATAGCGGCGGTACTGCCAGAATTCGCAGCCGGGCTGGCTATCGTTGCCAGCGCCCCGGATACCGCCGAAGTGACGGCTTTACCTGTAGATACAGCCCAGAACATTGTTCTGGCGATTAACAGATATTACATGCTGCTCGACAAAATAGTCATCGGTTATGCCGGGCGCAAATTCAAAATAGCTGCAGCACGGCGCATCGATGGCTACATACTTCTCTGGCTTGAAGAACCCGAAGTGATGGACGGTGGACGGGCCATTATTTATTCTGTCGAAAATAACAGAATCGTAGCAGATTTTTATGACGGCGGCCTCAGGGGCTGACTGGCAAACCAATCAAACCGGCTTTGCTTTTTGTATTACTTTGTGTTATCTATTATCTGTACATTTATTTTTGTAACGAGGTTGAAGAATGGAAAACCAGGATCGCCATGAAGCGCCAGGCTTCATAGAATCTATAGTTAAAACCTTTCTAACAGGGCCACTGTCGATTCTTCTCATCGTATTCGCGGCCATTGCCGGTATGATGGCAATAAATCTCACGCCACGCGAAGAAGAACCACAGATTGTTGTACCCATGGTCGATATTTATGTCGGCTTTCCCGGTCATTCGCCGCGCGAAGTCGAAGAACTGGTGACCCGCCCCCTTGAAAAACTGATGTGGCAGATCGACGGTGTCGAGCACGTCTACTCGATGAGTCAGCGCGACCAGTCAATGGTGACGGTGCGCTTTTACGTCGGCCAGGACCGCGAACGAGCCATGGTCAAAATTCGCGACAAGGTAGACGGCCACCAGGACATCGTACCACCAGGCGTCAGCCATTGGATGATCAAGCCCGTCGAAATTGACGATGTGCCAATCGTAACGTTGACGCTCACCTCTCCCGACTCCAGCGCTTCTGAACTGCGCCGTATCGCCGAAGAAACAGAAGCACGCCTGGCGAGAGTCCGCAATGTTTTCCGCTCTGAAATTCACGGCGGTTACCGTCGCGAAGTCAGAATCGAAGCCGATCAAACCCGCATGCAAGCTTTAGGAGTCTGCTTCGCCGACATTCAGATGGCAATAGCCGGCAACAACCTCATTGCCGATTCAGGCCGCATAGTAGCGGGAGAAACAAGTCTGCGCCTTCTTTCAGGCAAAGTCATCAGATCGGCCGCCGAAATTTCCCGTATTCCGATCAGAGCGGTCAACGGGCGACCGGTCTATGTCGAAGATGTTGCCGCGGTATTAGACACAGTCGAAGAACCTGATCATTATCATCATTCAACCTATGGTCAGGCATCGGGCAAAAGCGAAAGTGGCGAAAGGCACCCGGCAGTGACCATATCTTTCAGCAAAAAGAAGGGCACAAATGCCGTAGAAGTAGCCAGAGAAATAGTTGCTGAGGCCGAAAAACTTAAAGGCAAGGTTATTCCGCCAGAAGTAGACATGATCATCAGTCGAAATTACGGTGCCACAGCCGATGAAAAGGTTAATGAACTGCTGTCGAGCATGCTTTTCGCCATTCTGACAGTTGTCGGCCTCATGGCCTTCACCATGGGCTGGCGGGCTGCGATAGTCGTGGGGCTCTCGGTGCCGGTCAGTTTCGCTCTGGCACTTTTTATCAATCTTATTTCTGGCTACACAATCAACCGCGTCACCCTGTTTGCCCTGATACTAAGTCTCGGCCTGGTCGTCGATGACCCGATCACCAACGTCGACAACATTCAGCGCCACCTGCAGATGGGCAAAACCACCCCTGAAAAATCGACAGTCAACGCCGTCATGGAAGTAATTGTGCCGGTCATCATGTCGACTCTCGCTATCATCGTCTCTTTTGTGCCAATGTTTTTTATTACCGGCATGATGGGCCCATACATGGGGCCAATGGCAATCAACGTGCCCCTTACAGTTACATTTTCAACCCTCTGCGCTCTGACTTTTGTGCCATGGGTGGCATTAAAGCTTCTCAAAGGGGTAAAAAGCGAAGACAGCGGGCAGAACGACGGGGTTCCGCCATGGATCAGTCGCTTTTACCGCCTGATAATGTCGCCATTTTTAAAAAAGCGCAATGCAATCGTTCTGATTATCGCAATCTTCGCCATGCTGGGCGGTTCGATATTGCTGATGGCATTCAGAAAAATCCCTCTGAAAATGCTGCCCTTCGACAACAAAGATGAACTGCAGCTGGTCGTCGATATGCCTGAGGGTGCTTCGCTCGAGCTTACCGACCGTGCCGTACGCGAATTCGAAAAGTATCTGGCCCGCGTCAACGAAGTGAAAAGCATACAGTCCTACGTCGGCATACCTGCACCAATAGATTTCAACGGCCTGGTTCGCCACTACAACCTGCGCCGCAGCTCAAACAATGCTGACATCAGAATCAATCTGGCACACAAAGGCAAAAGAACGCAGCAAAGTCACGCCATTGCCCTGCGTCTGCGCCCAGACCTGACAGCGATCGCCGACAAATACAATGCTGTGGTCAGCATTGTCGAGATACCTCCGGGACCACCCGTTTTCTCGACCCTCACCGTCGAAGTTTACGGCGACGAAGACCGCACTTACGAAGACATTCTCGCGGGCGCTGAATTTTTGCAGCAGCAGCTCAAAGAGGAAGACAGCATACATATAACCCAGATCGACAACATGAATCATTCAGAACATGACCGAATAGTATTCATACCCGATATTCGCAAGGCCGCCATGCACGGTTTGTCGGCCATGATGATTCAAAAAATGCTGATGCAGGCCATAAAAGGCAACCACATTGGGCTGGCTCACATCGATAACGAGCGTGAAGCCGTGCTGATCAGAGCCCGCCTGCCCTTTGCCGAGCGCAATAACCTGCAAAGACTGCGCGAACTGAGTCTGCGCGACCAGGCTGACAATCTCATTCCCGTTGGCGAGCTTGGCGATTTTATCGTCGAGAAAGAAGACCAGGTCATACAGCACAAGAACATGCGACCGGTCGTTTTCGTCACCGCCGAGTGCGTCGGACGCCCGCCGGCTGAAATCATTCTCGACATGTGGCTGCGCCTGCGCAAGATGCAACTGCCGCCAGGCATAACTTACGAGTGGGCCGGCGAAGGCGAATGGGAAATTACCGTCAGAGTCTTTCGCGATCTGGGCATTGCCTTTGCAATAGCGATGCTCGGCATTTATCTGCTGCTGGCAGTGCAGATGAACAATTTCATCATGCCGCTGCTGGTCATGTCAGCGATTCCGCTCGTCATTATCGGCATCGCGCCGGGCTTTTATCTGCTCAACCTGGTCAGCGGCGGTGTAGTCAGCGGCTACCCCGACCCGATCTTTTTTACGGCAACGGGCATGATCGGCATGATTGCCCTGGGCGGAATCGTCATCAGAAACAGTGTCGTATTGATTGAATTCATCCAGGATTCGGTCAGACAGGGCAAAAGCCTTGAAGATGCAATTCTGGAAAGTGGTGCCGTGCGGTTTAGACCAATTATGCTGACGGCGGCCACTACTCTGCTGGGTGCCTGGCCGATCACCCTTGACCCGATTTTTTCGGGGCTGGCATGGTCGCTGATTTTTGGCCTGCTCGCCAGTACAATATTCACTATGCTTGTGGTTCCGACCATTTATTATTTCAGCCAGAAATCAGTTTCTGCAAATATTGAAACTGCCAACCAGGAGGTAAAATCATGACCGACAAAACCAGCGGTTCAGACAAGAAATATCTGACAGGCAAAATAATCGGGCCCGTGGCCGGCGTGGCCGGCCTGCTGTTTCTCATGCTTTTTCAAGGCGGCTTCTTCGCCAGCGGTCAAATAGCGCCCGGCATTGTCAATGAAGTTCAAGCCGACAACACCGCCACCATAACCATTGCAGAAAGCGTAGAGTCCGATTTTTACCAGGCTATCGGCACAGTAAGAAGCCGCAACGAAGTTGATCTGGTACCAAGAATCATCGCCAGAATTCTCGAGATAAAAGTGCGAAGCGGTGATCGGGTCAAGCGCGGTGACGTGCTGGCGATACTCGATGCCAAAGACCTCTCTGCGGTCGTATCTCAGGGCCAGGACCAGCTCCGGGCTGTCACTGCATCGGTAGCAGCGGCAGACGAGCAGGTAAAAGCGGCAAAAGCGGCTCTTGAGCTTGCCAGCAAAGAAATGGAACGCACCCGCGCCCTCTTCGAAAAAAATGCTGCAGCCAAACGCGACTTCGATCAGTCGATGGCGGCATTTCGACAGGCTGAGGCTGGCATGCAGCAGGCTGTTCAGCAACGCAATGCCGCTTCGGCCCAGGCAGCGGCGGCCAGCCAGGGCATCAGGCAGGCGGAAGTCGGTCTGGGTTATGCCACAGTCATCAGCCCGATAGATGCGATAGTGGCTGAACGTCTGGCCGACCCGGGAGACCTGGGTAATCCTGCCAGCGTCATGCTCAGGCTGTTCGATCCCGAAAGCCTGTTGCTGGAAGTACCGATACGCGAAGCGCTCGTGCGCGAAGTTACTCTCGGAGCCAGCGTCACCTACAGCGTTCCGGCGCTCGACAAGACTTTTGAAGGAACCGTTCGCGAGATCGTTCCATCGGTCGACCCGAACACACGCACTTTTCTGGTAAAAATATGCATAGACAACTCGTCTGCGGGCCTGATGCCCGGTATGTTCGGAACCATCAAAGTACCCTTGAAATCGGAAAAAAAGGTTATTATAATCCCGGAATCTGCTATAATAAGAACCGGTCAGCTTGAATCCGTGGTCGAAAAAGAAGGCGGCAGGCTGTTGCGGCGTCAGATCAGAAGTATTGACCTCGGCGAGGGCAGACGCGAAGTAATTTCGGGCCTTAAACCCGGTCAGGTGATTTTACGAAACGGCAATTCCAGAAGCTGAAAAAGCTTTTGAACATTTATAAAATAAAACGGAGGAACGTTAATGGCTAATACTCTCAAGGGCACTAAAACCGCTGAAAATCTGATGAAGGCATTTGCCGGCGAATGTCAGGCACGTACCCGCTACACCTATTACGCATCTGTGGCTAAAAAAGAAGGCTTTCTGCAGATCGCCGACATTTTTATCGAAACAGCCGAAAACGAAAAGGAACACGCCAAAGTGTTCATGAAGCAGCTGCTCAAATACGGCATGAACGAAGAAGCAGTGACCATCAACAACGCCGCTTACCCGGTCGCTTACGCTGATACCCTGAAAAATCTGCAGTATGCAGCTGACGGCGAAAAAGAAGAGTGGACCGACCTTTACAAAAGCTTTGCCGATACAGCCAAAGCCGAAGGTTTTGCCGACATCGCCGCCGTTTTCACCAACGTCGCCAAGGTCGAAGAGCGCCACGAAGCACGTTACCGCAAACTGCACGATAACGTCAAGAATCACACCGTTTTCAAAAAAGACGGCAAAGTATTCTGGAAATGCAACAACTGCGGTCACATCATGGAAACCCTCGAAGCCCCCCCGAAATGCCCGGTCTGCGAACATGGCCGCGAACATTTCCAGGTATGGGTCGAAAATTACTGAGACTTGCACAGAACTCACCCATTGCTGACATGAGCAGTTGAACCCGGGGCTTTCACAGCAATCTGTGACAGCAAAAAACCGGCTCAGGCTGATTCATCAATCAAAGCAACTTTTAACACCACGGCCGTCAGCGCGCAGCTGACGGCCTTTTTTTTTGAATCTTCGATCGCCCTGCAAACAGAAGATGAGCAATAATACAATAACCTCGAGCATCTTTGTAAGGTTCAGGCTTTTAACATGGCTTGGGGCCTTTTTCTGTTTTGCTGTAGTCCCGGTTTTTTTGATCGATGCCGGCCTGAGCAGTATTCTGCAACTTCGCCACGAAAAAGAGCTGCGCCACATTTTCAACGAGATGGACGACCGTCTCAACTTCATGACCAGATATGCAGACGAACCGCATTTCTACCATTCTCTGCTGAAAGCAGCTTTTGACGAGGCGACACACCATGAAAAATGGCCACAGACAATATTAAACGGCATAACCAGAATCACTTTCAGCTTCTATGAGGCTGTTTCGAACGCCAGATTACCGGCAGCCACAAAATCTGACGAACTTTTTTCGTACCAGACCATCTTCTCAGAGCTGTTAAGATCATGCCGTCGGCCGCCACCGCTGACAAGCATGGCCAGAAACATCAAACGGCTCAAACAAAGATTCCCGGGCGCACTGCGTTTCATAGTCTGGGACGACAAAGGCAAAGTAGTAGACTCTCTCAACGACGAAAAAAATTACCGCTACATCGTCAACAATCTTTTCTTTTTTTTCAGAGAAATTGCCGAACACTGTCGCGACAATTACCCCGGAGAACCCCAGCAGCTGCCTATTGTTGAAAAAAGATTCAATCTTTTTCGCTCTTATCTTGGTCGATTTTTGGTACCCAATCATCTTCGCCTGCCTTTTCAGGCAGGGGAGCACGGTCGCTGCATTCTTGCCGACAGTCAGAACGGGTTTCCACTGTTCTGGTTCGATTCAAAGCCCGGGCTGACAATTTTTTGTGCAATCAAAACCAGTCATTTGACCAATGCCGGCATCAGATACGCCATAACCGCGCCAATCAAGAACGAAAGCGGCGCACCAATAAGCAGCGGTTTTATAGACATGCGCAATCTCGACGATAAAATAGCCGAAGCAGATTCGCCATTTAAAAGGCTACTGTTGCTCGAACTGGCAAAATATGAGAACGCCGGGTTACCTCACAGAAACACCGACAATTTTCTCATGGCATTCAAGCTCCTTTCGCCCGATCTTCGAGGGTATTGCGTAGTAAACCGGCGCGACATGGCCATAGGCTACCCGGAACAATACAAAGCCAGGATTTTATTCAGAGCTGCCGGCTTCATAATCGTTCTGCTTTTTGTTTGTTATTGCTACAGCCTTCGTCAGCCAAAAAGAAATTTTTCAATACGCCTGCGCATCGCGTTTTTGTTTTTATACGCGAATGGCCTGCCATTGATGATTCTCGGCACTACAGGGCATGAATATCTGCAACAACAGGAAGACACACTGCTCAGCGAAGCGCATTCAAACAGCGAAAGAATTTTACAGGAAATAGATTCGGGTTACGAGCGACACAAGCGCACCATGAACCGCGAAACCATCGCTGAACTCGCTCAGTATACAGAAGAAACCACCAGCCGACTTCCTGGTCGCCAGGATCTTGAAAGGCTGAAACAGATTGTTCATCGCCTGAAAGGCGAAGAAATAAATATTTATGACACCAACGGCAACAACCTTGTCGAATACCGTCGTGTCGGCAAATCGGCGGGGCAAACTTTCATTCGCGTTTTTGCCGCCAATTCTCTAAATTTTTCAAATCAGACGGAAAGCGACACGGAAGCTGCAGACGCCTTGAAGGATCAGCCCAGTGTCCGAATAACCAAAGACGCGATCATCATGAACCATTCTTCTATTCTTGAAAACATGCTGAATCTGCTTGACTCGGTCAATCTCTACAGCTTCGGTACAGATTTGAAGCTCTGTTTTGCCAGACTGCTCGGCAATCGACAGCAACGAAACTTTCATTCTTTTCTGATTTTGACCTGGCGGGTCGATGATGCACAGAGCAGTTATGCCGAGCAACAGATCAGCAGAACCAACACCGGAGGCTCAGAAACAGAGTATGTGGCAATGTCGACGACTACTGGCCAGATTTTTGCCAAATCCGGAGTCGACGAAGAAAAACTGCGACCGATACTGCAGAAGGCCATGAATCTTCGATCAGCCCATGCTGACTACATCGAGTTAAACGGCCGCAACAGCCTTGTCACAGCCATAGCCGGCCGGCAGATGGATAAAATGGTTCTGGCTGCCATAACCTCTACCGCGCCAATTATAAAAAAGCTGGAAACCACATGGTATCAGATGTTCGCCATAGTCATTTTCAGTCTGATGATTATCTCAGCAGTGGTGGTGGCGCTTTCCCGGCAATTTATCGGGCCGGTACGGCAATTGTCTGAAACCGTGCGCCAGATAAGCAAACGCAATTTTTCGCACCGAACACAGATCGAGAGCGACGACGAATTCGGGCAACTTGGGCAAACCTTCAACGAAACCATGGCAGACATGGCCGAACTCGAGATCGGCAGAGTAGTTCAGGAAGCGCTTTTGCCCGAAGCCAGCCATAAATCGGATCGCATCGAAATTTTTGCAAAAACCGCCACAATGACCAAACTGGGCGGAGACTACTTTGATTATCTCAAGCTGCCAGACAATCAGACCGGTGTATTTATGGGCGATGTTGCCGGTCATGGCATACCAGCTGCGCTGATCATGGCGATGGCCAAGGCAACCGTCACCATACAGAGAAAACTCCTGACAGACCCGGCAATGCTTCTTTCATCCCTGCACGACATGCTGTTCAAACTTAAAAGCGATGGTTTCAAGAGAATGATGACCTGCCAGTATCTGGTTATAAACGACAAAAGCGGCAAAGTATCGTTTGCCAACGCCGGGCACTGCTTTCCCGTTATAGTCGGCAAAAACGGCAAAGCCGCGCATATGCTCGAAATAATAGGGACTCCGGTCGGCATAGCACGCAAAGCCCGCTACCAAAATCACATGTTTGAACTGCAACCCGGAGAAACTGTCATTCTCTACAGCGACGGCATGCTTGAAGCGACATCGACGAGCGGCGAAGTTTTCGGACCCGACAATCTTCTCAATCTGGCAAAATCCGCATGGCACAAGGACCTGTCGCAGTATTACCAGAATCTTTTTCAGGCGAACCGCGCCTGGGCTCAGAGTGTCGATGACGATCTCACCATTGTTCTACTCAGGTTGAGCGGAGGTAGAAACAGATGAAAGCCGTTAATTACCGAAAACTGCTTCTCTGGCTGCTCAATCTGACACTTTTTGTCATGCTGCCGATCCTGTTGTTCTTCTTCGGCTTCAGCCATATCGACAAGCTGCACAGAACGAGCCTGATGAAAGTTGTGGAACAAAGCATCGACAGTGAAATGCAGAATTTCGAAGCTCACATTCACACAGAGCGCTTTCTGGGCGGAATTTTCAAGGAAACATACCGCCAAAATTCAGCAGCAACCGCTTCTGAAAGTTACAACCTGCTCTGGAATCAACTGGACGGATGCTTTGACTACATGATCTGGAACGCTTCGCAAAGTTTTGTTGCCGGCTCGATATCGCCACAGGCAATTGAAGGCGACTGGGACCTGGCATGGAAAACTTTGGAAAAGCCGTTTATGCTGCGCAATAGAGATGTAGCAGCCGATGAAAACGAGATGAAAAACCTGAGAAAGATGTTCGGGCCACAGATTGTCCTGCAGATGGTAGACGACTATCTGTCTGACCGGGTCACAGGCTTGATGTGGTGCGACAGCGCCGGCAGGCGCCCACCTGTCTGGATAGGCCACCGGCGTGGTTTTTCAGTGGCAATATTTGTTCCTGGCAAAAATCTGACCGGTAAACGCGGTCTCGAATACTATCTGAAATACGGGCAAAAACCAGACAACCTTTTTAAACTTGGCTTCGTAAAAGGAAAGCAAATTTTCGGGCTGACAGAGCCGCCTGACGACCACCAGTTTGCCAGGCTGCTGCAACACAACTCCGCACCTGGCGAAACGATCGAAACCAAAGAGATGATTCTATTTCCGAGAGTCGTAGAAGACGATCTGACTCTGTTCGCTTACGTTCATAAAACAGGTGCTCTGACAAAAGATCTTTCAAGAGCTGTCCTGTTCTCATTTCTCGTTTTTCTGCTGCTGTTGCCATATGTTTTCGTCAGCGGCCGCGCCCTTTTTTCAGGGCAGATAGTAAAAATTTCCATCTCACGCAAACTTGCACTACTCTTCGCATACGCAAATGGATTACCTCTGATCATGCTGTTCTTCGCCGGTTACGATTTCATCCACCAGAAGGAATTCGCTCTTTACGACGAACTGCATGCTCAGGGAACCCGTTATCTGCAGAATCTTGACGAAAGATTCGAATCAGAACATGCTCTGAATATCGTCAACATTCAAAATGCCGTCAATGAGCTGAAGAAAGAACTGAAACAAGGCCCGATGCAGGTCCAGCATTTCGACAGACTTGTCAGACAGATATATTTGCGCTCAAAAAGTCGCCGCGAACTTCGTATTTATCTCGTCGCCAGCGAAACCAGAATTTTCGGCACCAGCGATTCGCTTTATATAGGCGAAAATCGGCACAAAATTTATTCAGAAATTCTCGACAGCCCTGATCTGCGAAGAACTGAAGAGCAAAGAGTCTTCAACAGCCTCGGGCAATTCATTCTTGCCACGATCAATGGCCGGCCACAAGACCCCAAAAGCTCAGCTGAAGTGGAAATGATCGCTGAATCAGTGATGCAAAAGCCGCTCGACGAGTTTCAGCACGATTTCGTCGCCAATGACGGGCGTATTTCGGTGTGGGGCATCGGCACCAACAAAAGTCCAGCCTGTCTACGCCTGATATCGGTCAATGACGACGGCCTGTTCGACTATATGCTTATCATCAACTGGAACCAGGGTATACTCGAAAAACGATACCTGAACCGACAATTTTTGAATGCCAACCGCAATATTCCCGGCCTGAAAATCGGTCTTTATCATGAACCGACCAATGACTTCCAACCATCCCAGTTTCCTGATAAAAACATTGTCAAAAAGCATACCGACAACTTTACTTCAAAGCCCTGCTCCCCGAGGCAATTCGTCGTCACCAACGCACACACATATCTGCTCATGGGCTTTGTTGGGCGCTATCTGGGCAACTACCGCCTCTTCGCCCTCTACCCCGTAGAAAACGTCAAAGAACAGATCGACCGGGAAAAAACACGCCTGGTCTTTGCTGGCATCGCCTCTCTGCTGCTTACCCTGATACTCGGGCAATTCCTCGCTCACAGTTTCCTGTTCCCGCTGCAGAAACTGCATGCCGGCGCAGAAGCCATTAAAGCCCGCAACTTTTCGATGCGGCTGCCACCACTCGGTCGCGATGAATTCGGAGAAATGGCTGAAATATTCAACACCACCATGGTCGATCTCAGTGAACTCGAGGTTGCCGGCGCCATACAGGAGCACCTGCTGCCCCGCCAGATGCCGGAAACAGGCAAGTTTGGCATTTACGGCAACATTATCTCGATGGGCGAGCTTGGCGGCGACTACTACGACTACTTCAATACTTCGCCCGGCCGGTTCAGCGTTTTGATCGGAGACGTGGCCGGGCGCGGAGCCGGAGCCGCCCTGATCATGGCCATGGCAAAAGCTGTTGTAATGCAGCTTGCAGATCTGCATGAAAAGCCCGATGAGCTGGCTCATCATCTGCACGATCTTCTGACGGCAACGGCGAAAAACGCCCGCAAAACCATGACCATGCAATATCTCAACATCGACGGCAACAGCGGCAGTGGCGTTTATACCAATGCCGGCGGCTGGCCGCCACTGATCGTCAACCCCAAAACCAGAAGCATCAGAGAGGTCGATCTGCCCGGCCCGATACTCGGTGCCATGAAAAAACCGAGATTCGCCACCCGGGAAATTACTTTTGCCCCTGGCGAAGCGATGATACTTTACAGCGACGGCATAATCGAAGCCCGCAACGCCGAAAACATAATTCTGGGCCTGGCTCGCCTCAAAGAAATTGCTCTGGCCGCCTGGCACCCCGACCCGAAGCAATATTTCTCCGAACTGCTGTCGCTGCACCGAAACTTCACCGGTACAGCGACAGTGCAGGATGACATGACCATGATCGTCATATCTTTTGCTGAGCAAACCCGGGAAGAACAGGCCTCATGACCGGATTTCCTCAAGGGGTTTTTCGGGTGACTCTTCTGAATTGTCATTGTCTGAAGAACCCTTTGCGATACTGAACAAAAAGCCGGTGCCAAGAAGCAAAAATGAACCCGCCATAAGAATAGCCGCCCATGCAGTTCTAGTCAGAGTTGAGCCATAGGCGACCGCAGAACGGGCACCGACAAGAAGCTGGTTTCCGGTATGCCACAAACCAATCGCCCCTATTGCCGCAGCATTCACAATGTTGTTGCGGGTCAGCCAGGTTGCAGCCAGGCCTGTTAAAAGAAGAACATGATTGATAATCACCGGCAAACTGTAGTCTGGCGACGAAACTTTGACGATCAGCAGAAAAACCAGCATTATAACACTGTCACAAATATTGAGACTGTTTTTTGCGGTAAACAGGTGACGCCAGAGGGTCTGGGCAAAAAAGGCGGCGGCCAGCAGCCAGGGTGCAATAACCACGCTGACAGGCAAAGTCGGTTCGACAAAGCGATAAGCATCGCTCATAACATTCATACCCATCTGCAGGGGTAAAACGAAGAACGGAAAAATCAGCAACCAGCGCCAGAAATCGGTCTCATTCCCGAAATATTCGTTGGCAACAGGTTCATGCAAACGATTGACACGCCAGTTCTCTATTATCAAAGGCAGATGTATCAACCCGGCTATCAGCCAGATAGAATAAAAAACATATGAGCCATCGAAATAATTAAAACTTTCGCGCCCGATCGAATCGACGAGCAGATAGACAACCTTGGGTGCCAGCCAGATCAAAGCAAAGGCCCCACCGGCATAAAACAACCTGGTGTGATGAACCTGCAGCTGCAAAACCTTGATGACCGCCGCAAGCTTTATAATCGCCAGAATGATATAAACCCCGGTTGCAACGCCGCCAACCGCAAGGCTAAGACCAGAAATGCGCACCTGGTAAAAAGTCAGATCACCAAGAAACAACAACACGAAAAACAGCAAAAGCTTGCCATGCCCCGGCTGAATCTTCTTCTTCAAAAGATACAGAGCCATAGCCACCATGATAATTTCATACAGGTTCTGCACAGCGAAAAAACCGCTGACCTGCAGACTCGAAACATGACCAGTCTCGAGTTCTGAGCCGACAAGATAAAGGCCGGCAAGCATCAGAACTACACTGAGAAGGTACAGTGGGTTGTTTTTTTTCAGCCAGGCTGCAAAGCTCTCGTTAGACCTGTTCATAGCAAACCTCCGGGCAATTTGAATAATAAAAAAATGATGAAAAATAATGACAGGTTATAAGAAAAGCAAAAGGCATACCAACTGCGAAATCAAGTTCTGACGCAATGTTCAAGGACTTACACCTGAGCCAGGAATGGCGCACAGCGTCATAAATGACGCAATGCAGATACCACGAAGCCCGATGCAGCTTTTAGATGCAAATATTCAACGGACTTTTGTCATAAAAAAACCGACCGGGCATTTTACCCGGCCGGTCTCTGATCATCGCTTTGTCAGCGCACGTTGATTATGCTTCCCGGAAGGTTCGGCCGCGGCACACGGGTTGGAGTGCCACTCACCTGGCCCCAGTTGAAGCCACGAAAGAATCTTACCAGCACAGCACCGAGACCTACTGCCACCGGAGTAGCGATAATGGCACCGGCAGTAGCAGATCGGCGAATTGCGCTGCCGGTATGGTTATGCCGGCTCGACCAGCCACGATTTGCGCTACAATTTCTGTGGCAGGTATTTTCGACCATGCGGATGGCAATATTTATGCGATCCAGGGCTTCATGGCGATTGTTCCAGAGAATTTCCATTTTAGCATTGTCGATCACACGATCGAGCCTGCTGTCGAAGCAATTACAGCCCCCATGCCTTTTCAACAGTCTTTGGGCATGGCTGAGATAAGGTCGGGCATTCTGAGTTTCGGTATACCCACGACCACTGGCAACTATATTGCAGGCAGAGTTGAGATCTGAGTAGATGGCATTGACAAGGTCATTATGGCTGTAATGGCCGGCACTTGCCACCGGCAGAAAAGAAAAAACGAAAGAACATACCAAAAGAACACAGACAATTCGATTAAAAACGGGTTTCATACAGCTTCCTCTTAAAATCGTTAAAACTACAGTCACTCTGCCGGCTTTTTTAAAACCGGCAATACAAAGTGGCAGATTCCTTTGAGCAATAACCGTGCCATAAATAAATATTTTTGGCTGAAATATTACAAAGCCATACAGGCAAAGCAATTCAAACACCCAGCCAATTTGCCACCCAACCATATTTTTGCCGCGACAGCTGAATTTTTAACAGACCATTGCAAAAAAACAATCTACTCTCTGACAAAACAATGTTTCGTTGGCCGCATTGGCGGGGCATGCTATACTTGACGACAGACCCGTTGTCAGAATATCGGCGGGCCAATTGAAATCATCAGGAAACAGCTCTGTGGAAAGCACGACTTGCAACAAAGCTTCGACTGTAACCCTGCCGGGAGCGGATCAAAAAAAGCAGGAAATCCTCGGTGCGCTGATATCAGGCATAACGCATGAAATAAATACTCCCATGCATTACCTTGAAAACAACCTGACATTCTTAAAAGTCGCGTTCAAAGATATGTCGAGGCTTCTCGACAACTGCCAGGTGCTGCTTTCTAAAGTAAAGTCGGGCAAAAGCATCTCTGAAAAAGACTGGCAGAATCTTGCCGGCATCGAACACGAGACCGATCCGACTTATCTGAAAAACGAAATCGGCGACGCTCTCAAACAGTCACTCGAAGGCATCAACATGGTTTCGCGACTGGTGCTGGCTCTCAAAGACTTTTCCCACCCTTCTCTGCACGAAATTTCGCTTACAGATATCAACAAGTGTATCGACACAGTCTGTACCATATCCCGCCATGAATGGAAAAGAGTCGCCGAGATGCAGCTGGAACTGGCTCGTGACCTGCCGTATCTCTATGCGTCCCGTGATGAACTGCACCAGGTGCTGCTCAACCTGATCGTCAACGCTGCCCAGGCCATCGGCGAAAAAATAGCGGTCGGAAAATACAATCGCGGCCGGATAACCATCAGAACTGCCTGCGAAAACGACCGGATCGTTGTCGAAATAACAGATGACGGCCCCGGCATACCTCAAAAAAACCTCAACCTGGTCTTCAACCCTCATTTTACAACCAAAGAAGCCGGAAAAGGGACTGGCATCGGCCTCAGCCTGGTCAAAAAAATCGTTGAACAGGCGCATGGGGGCGAGATATGCCTCAGATCAGATGAAGCTGTGGGCACGTCATTCAAAATCTACCTGCCACACCGCCGCCACGAAAAAAATTTATGAGCCATTCAGGAGCCCAGTTTTGAAACCTTACAGCCTGTTGTTTGCCGACCCCGACAAACATGTTCACAGCGGTCATCGCCGCATGATCAAAGCCCTCAAGCCTGACTGGACGATGTTCTTTGCCGATACCGCCAGAGAGGCCATGAACATAATAGCTCTGTATCGGCCTGACGTGATCGTCGCGGAGCTCGACATGACTCTTGAAGACGGTTCTGACCTGCTGAAAGCCGTACAGATGGCATACCCTGAAATTATCCGCATCGTTCTTTCGGGCGAGCCTGACGGAGAATCAGAGGTAGTCCTGCGGGCAACACAATCAGCCCATCGTTTTCTCGCAAAACCGTGCCAGGGCGAGGTTCTTATCGGCCACATCGAAAAAGCCGGGCGATTGCGCAAACTTCTGCACAGCAAAGACCTTCTCGAAATCATTGGGGGCATACCCTACCTGCCCAGCCTGCCTAACCTTTACCATGAGCTTGTCCGGGCAATAGAATCTCCGGCTGTTTCACTGGCCGAAATCGGCGACATTATCGCCAAAGACGTTTCAATGACGGGTAGAATTCTGCACCTGGTAAATTCGGCTTTTTTCGGTCTGCCACGCAAGGTTTCCAGCCCGCAGACAGCGGTGGTAATGCTTGGCTTGAACGTAATCAAGTCGCTGGTCTGTTACGTAAAACTTTTTTTTGCCGCCCCCGACATCATCACGCCGGGGCTGTCACTCGACAGACTCTGGGTACACAGCTCACTGACCGCAAGACTCAGCAAAGAAATAGCCACAAGTCTGGGCGCTCCCCCCAACATCCAGGAAGACGCCTTCCTTGCCGGGATGCTGCACGATGTCGGCAAACTGCTACTGCTTGACCACCCGCGCTACTATAAAAAACTGCTGCAGACCATTTCCGACGAAAGCGAACAAACGTTCACTGCTGCTGAATACAAGCTTTTTAACACCTCGCACGCCGAAATCGGGGCCTATCTGCTCGGGTTATGGGGGCTGCCGGACCCGGTAGTCGAAGCGGTGGCCTGTCATCACCGCCCTTCACTGCTGCAGTTTGAATGCTCGCCTGTTCTAATGGGCACCTGCATCGCCAATGCTCTTTTAACCTCGATCGTCGAAGAAAAAAGTCACATCGACCCTGACATTCTCAAAAACGAAGCAATCGGCAAACTGCTGCCGCAATGGCGACAGAGAGCCGAAACACTGCACAAGGAAAGCGTCAAATGAAACCGAGAGTGCTGCTCGTCGACGACGAACCTAACATAATTCATTCCTACAGTCGCGGCTTGCGCAAAGACTGGGATCTGGTGACAGCCATGAGCGGCGAAGAAGGTCTGCTGGCCATCGAAAGCCAGGGGCCGTTTGCCCTGATCGTTTCTGACTTCAACATGCCTCACATGAACGGCATAACCTTTCTGAGCGAAACACTGAAAGTTTCTCCAGAAAGCGTGAGAATGATGCTGACTGGTGAAGGTGACTTTCAGATCGCGACCAGAGCGGTCAACGAAGGCAATATTTTTCGTTTTATCACCAAACCATGCCCTCTTGAGCAACTTAGCAGAGCATTACAAGAAGGCTATCGCCAGTATCGCCTGCTACAGCTCGAAAAAGAGGCACATCAGCAGGAGCTCACCATTGCCGGGGAAATTCAAAAAACACTGCTTATCGAAAAGGTTCCGGAAGGCCTGGACTGGCTCGACGCGGCTGCAGTAACCGTGCCGTCAAAAGATGTAGACGGCGATTTTATCGACTTTTTCAGATTCAACGATGCGTGTCTCGACCTGGTGGTCGGCGATGTCATGGGAAAAGGCCTGCATGCGGCAATGGTCGGCGCCGGAGCCAGAAACCAGCTGGCCAGGGTTTTGTGGCAGCTGTCACTGCAACGTGACCCGGCAGCACTTGAACCGGCATCGATCATGAATTGTTTTCGCGCAACCTTTGGCGAAAGGCTGAGCCAGATACAAAAATTCATTACCATGATTTATGCCCGTTTCGACCGAAACAGCCGGCAAATGACTTTTGTCGATGCCGGGCATGCGCCAATTCTTCACTACTCGGCCAGCAAAGATACCTGGCACGAAGTCAAAGGCTCAGGGCGACCGACAGGCATGCCATACGACTCTGACTACGAGCAGATAACGCTGAGTTACGCGGTCGATGATATTTTTCTGTTTTATTCTGATGGCTTATGGGATGGCCGCAACGGGCAAAAAGAATGTTACGGGCAACGGGCAATGATGAATTGTGTTAATGCCCTGAAAAAATACAGGGCCGACGAATTTATCGCCGCCCTGCTCGATGATTACCGCAAATTTGTGGTTCAGGGGCCTTTTTTCGACGATCTGACCATGGTTGTGGTCAAAATCAGACCCTGAAACAGAGGTTTGTGCTCAAGGGTAGTCGATGGTGAAATTCGGGCTGGCGTATGCCAGATCACTGGGGCTTGTCAGATCTTCATAGACCTTGCCATCGCCATTACCGGGCATCAGCTTTGCGAGCACGCCACCAACTATCGGCCAGCTTTTAACGGTTTCGCGCTTTTCGACACTCCAGTCGATGATTTTCAGTACAGTCTGAATACCAGGGGGCAGGTTCAGCTTGTTGCCTTTATCCATGCCGCCGAGCAATTCGCCGTAAGTGCCAAGATTTTTATAAATTGGCACAAACAGCCTGGTAGCTGCAAACAGCAGATCTTTGCGGCTGGCGCCGGTCTCTTTAGCCATTTTATCGATATCACGCAGCAAAGCCAGGCCAATCGCCGCCTTGCTTTTAAGTTCGCGCATTTTGCCAATACCCCAGCCGGCGTCGAATTTGCCGGCGGCCAGATCTTTTTCATAGCTGGCATTGGCTGCCACAAAACCGGTAAAGGCTTCGTTGCTCTTGATTTTATTGAAAACTTTGTTCAGATTGTCACGGCCCTTCTTACCGGGAAAGGCGCGATCGAGGACATTGCAGCCCGGCACCAGCTCGTTGATGATGAATTCCTGCAGCTTATCCGGGTCTGGTGAATGGCTGTAAGAAATGGCAAAATTCATTACCTTGTCGGCAAGCTGATATTTGTTTTTGGGTTCGAGACCATCGATAGCGGCATGTATTGCAATCAAAATCTTGTCGCGCTCAGGGCTTTTATCGGCCACTCGCCCCTTAAAACCTGCGCCAACAGTGAATGCCTTGCTGACAAGCTCGCTGCAATAAAAAGCCCGATCATTATCACTGTTCGAAAAGGCATAATCATAGGGTTTGCCAAGTTGAGCCTCGGCATAGGCAACCGCCTTTTCAATGATCTTCTGCTCTTCAGAGGCGGGCTGACCGTCAGTGGGCCGCACAAGCCTGTAGGCCTGCCCCGAACCAAACTCCTCATACCAGGTACTCATGCGAACCTTATCGCTGGTGGTATCGAACTTGTTGCCGGTAATGCCTACGGCTTCGATAATTACCGGCGGAACACTGTCTATAACCAGAGATGCGTGATAATACGGCCCTTTGGTCATCAGACAGATAAAATTTTCGTCGATATCTTTCTGCTTGATAGGCCCGGTAAGCACAACGTCGCCACGCCGGGTAGAAGTTATCAGCTTGACCATCTTTTCGTCTTTGCTGTAGCGGCGTGCCCAGTCGAGCATACGCACCGGATTACCAAAATCTCTTGAATAATGACCGTTCCCTGCCGGGAAAAAGCTTTTGCAGAGACTTTTAGCGGCGTTGAGACCGCCATCTTTGCCGGCAAAGGGTTCTTTACCATCGAGGCATCTCTTTAAAACCGGGTAATAATGAGGCAGCAAACGCATATCCAGATAATTCTGCTCTTCGAGAGTAAGTTCAACAACAGCACTGGCATTGATCTGCGACAGATCGAGCGATTTGCCATTTGCAATAACGACCTTACCCTCACCGAACGGGTTCAGGGGTTGAGCCTGCAGATTACCAGAAACACCTGCCAGCAGTAAAAAAACAAACAACACGGGTACCAGAGCATTTTTTGCTTTTGCTTTAATCATGAACTCAACTCCAAAAAAACCGTATTATTCATGATTATACCTTCAAATAAAGAAAAAGTTTTACATTATCTCAGCAAAACCCGGGATGCCTGACCCTGTATTGAAGTTTGCATTTGCTGTACAGAAGAATCACGTATATCCTTAGATAGGTTGACTGACGGTTTCGCAAAAAAACAGCAAAGGCATTCTACCGCCTCTCTGCAAAACTTATGACAATAACTAAAGAACGCTTTATGGCACTGGTAGTGTCAATGCTTGCAGTCGCAGGACTACTGGCCTGGCAACTGCAGGGTGTTGCCGACCAAAATCTTGGCGGCACCGACAATATCTACCTTGCATTCACCATAATCATCATCGCATTTCTGGTCAGAGTCGAAGCTTTTACGGAGGCTCTGGCCGTAATTTACGGCAGCTCACTGCTTTTCTGTTTTTTTTATCTTTTCATGGCACCATTTGAAGCCCCGGTGGTAATGGCGCTGTTTTTCTGGCCGGCGATGCTCTGGCAGAAACGCAAAATCGAATTCTGGCAGCTGATTTTTATCAGCGCGGCGTTGATCGCCATGAGCTGGAAAGCCCTGGGGCGCCCTTCGATTCTGATTCTGCTCGCCCCGACATGCCAGATTCTGGCAATAAGACTGACTAGCAGCGTCAACACCAGGTTTTCCAGAGAAGAGACAAACATGGGCCTAAACCTGAGTCACAAACAAAGACAGGCAATCAAAGCCGGCAAAACAGGCAAATCCGACTGGTGGGAAACTATCAGACCGGAAGTTGAAGCTTTTCCGCTACGACTACAGGAAGCCTGGCTGGACTTTACCGGCGCCACACCCCGCCCGCGACACTCAGAAACCGGTATTGCCGACATGAAACTGCTGCAACTGCAGAACGCCGGCAAAATGTCGCAGGCTCTCACCAGCATCAAAAGACGAGATGCGCATTTTGCCCCTGACTCTTTCATCAATCGCGTCGAAAAAACATTCTGGAAAATACAAAATGCCTGGTATGACCAACAGATAGACAAAGTTCAACACCTGGTATCAGACGCTCTTTACGAGCAATTCAAGAGGCAGATTGAAGAACAGCATGAAACAGGCATAAAATTCAAACATCGCAACATGACCGTTTACGAAACGCGAATTGCGCAGGTTAACTGCGATAACAGTTTCGATGTGATTCACGTCTTTATCCGTGCCTCGTCGGCAGACACCATGATCGACCTCACCACCGGCGAAACCCTGGCACAAAACCAGGATAACAGGCGTTTCAGTGAATACTGGACTTTCATACGCCGCCCGTCGGCTAAAACTCTACAAAAGCCAGGGCTATTGGAAGGCTCATGCCCCAACTGCGGTACGCCGATCGAAATCGGGCAGGCCACCATCTGCGCTACCTGTAATTCTTTTATCAGATCTGGCTATTACGATTGGGTACTGGCGCAAATTACCCAGGCATGCGAATGGGAATACACCGAACCCTCACTGGTAGCCGACTGGCAGGCGATGAAACGTGATGACCCGGATTTCAACGTGCAACAGGTAATCGACCGTGGCGGCGTCATTTTCTGGATGCTGCGTCTGGCCGAAAGGCAACTCTGTGTCGATGCTGTCAGAAGATTTTCGACCGAGGCATACTGCAATTTTTATCAGACTCTCCAGGCCGAGACCTCTGGTATAGGTAGCGTTTTCATGGAAAACGTCGCACTCGCCTCGATCATACTCAAAGGTTTCAAACTCAACCGACACTGGAACAAACTCTACCTTCTCGTGGTCTGGAGCGGTGTTCCAGTCAGCAGGAACACAGCCGGCAAAGTTATTGAGGGTCGACGGGTAAGCACGGTCAAACGCGAAGTATTTGTTCTCGGTCGCCGTCAGGGCGTTAAAACCAATCTACAGAACACCCTGAGCAGTGCACACTGCCCAGGGTGCGGTGGGCCACTGCTTTCAGCATTTGCCATAAACTGCGGCTACTGCAATACTGTTTTGAACGAAGGCAGCAACAGCTGGGTACTCGAACGAATCATTTCAGAGGGCGACAGCGAGTATCAGAGCATGCTCGCCAGAAAGGTCACCGAACGCATCATCGAAGAAGATGAAGCGGTACGTTCGGCCCGCGATGTGGTGACCATCATGGCACAACTGCTTCTGGCCGACGGCAAAACCGAAGTATGCGAATTGAATCTGCTCGAAAAGATCGCCGCAACTTACGGTATGACTGAATCAGATATCAACTCGATCATCTGGTCATTGAAACAAGGTGAAGTTTATGTCCCGGCTCCGGTCGATAACCGCGAAGCCTGGCACATACTGCTTTCGGCAACACGAATGGCCCTTGTCGATGATGAACTGAGCACCACAGAGGAACGCGAACTCGAAATTCTCGCCCAGCATCTGGGCTATTCAAAAGCCGATGTGCAGCGTGCCATAAAAGCCGAAAACATGAGAAAATTCACTGAGCGCCAGGAAATACAGCGTCAGGCCAATCTGGCAAAAGCGAACCTTGAAGCGAAGCAAAGCGCCTGCAGCAGAGATACAGAGCTATAAAACACAGGCATTGCGCCGTTATTTGCGTCTGTAACCGCATTTACATTGTTTCTTCGTCCCAATTACCCGTGCACATTCGGGGCAGAATTTGCTCATTTTGCTTTCGAGCTTTTCTTCGAGTTCTTTCTGCTTTCGCTGGGCTTCAAGCTTACGGGCCATTTCAAGGAAGGCGGCGTTTTCGGCAGGGTCGGCGGCGTCTTCCATAAGTTCATTGAACTTTTCGGCATAATCGGGGTTTTCCTGCAGGTAGGCCTCAAAAGCCTGCTGTGGGCTCAGATTTTTCCGCCAGAGGTGCTCATACGGGTAAATCGGCTCTTCTTCGAGCTTGTCTTCGCAAATGGCTATGAATTTGTCTTCCCATGCTTCGTATGGTTCGCGCTTCATCGATAATGACCTGCCCTGTTCAGATTTCAAACATTTCTTCTTTGGCACTTCTGGGGAAAATTTTTCTTTCCAGTTCCTGAAGTCGGCTGAGGTGCCCGGTAAAACTGTTTCGTACAGAAGCCACCTCAGATTTAAAAAGCTCGTTATCAGTTTCAAAAAGCTTCTCTGACGAGCGTTCGCCCATTCCCTGCTCAAAACTGCGCATCACGGTAATGGCGTATCTCGGGGCAGTGCGCCCGCCCCTGATCTCGGCGAGGGCTTCTTTTGCCTGCTGATTGACGATTTCTATGGTGCGAACGCTCACTTTGCCCAAACGCCATTTTTCCGGGCTCTGCTCGATATCACCAAGCATTCTGGCAAACATGTCTGCATGTACCTGTTCTTCGCTGGCAAAAGACTCGAATTCATCTTTAAAATCCGGAAAAAGACGGGCACACTCGCGATAAATTTCCGCAAAAAGAGATTCATTCTGACACAACAACTCAACTATTTTTTTAACTTCCATAAATCCTCCCCGACAGCATGGAAAATTATAATCATTTTTTGCAAAATTTGCCAAAAATCGCCCAAAATTTCTTCAGAATCGACTTTGACAAGCAGTCGGCCACGCGCTAAATTCCGCGACACCCTGAATCTGGAGCTGCCTATAGCAAAACCATATGATATCGCTTTATCACAAAGTTCAAAAAATCGAAACCCTGCAAAAAACCATCGATAAAGATACAAAGTCCTTTAAACGCCACACCTGCATAGACTGCGAAAATCATTGTTCTGAATGCTGCCGGTATCATGACGTAAACGCCAGCCCTCTCGAATTTTTGCCATTCGCATGGCACGCCTACAAACTCGGCATGCTCGACCACTGGTTCGACGAGCTCGAAAAACATGAACAACCACAGTGCATTTTCAGCAGAACTGAAGAAAACAACTGGGGCTGCCGCATATACCCAGTCAGAGGTCTTATCTGCCGCCTCTTCGGCTTTTCGGCCACCACCGACAAAAATGGGCGCCCCGTCTTCGCGGCCTGCCGCAAACTCAAGCTCAACCAACCTGAAACCGCGAGCAAAGCCGGCCTTTACGTCATGCAGGGCGGCAAAATACCAGTCATGTCAAATTACTACCGCCGGCTTGCGGCAATCGACCCCGCTCTCGGCAACCAGTTCATGCCCATAAATCTGGCCATCAAAAAAGCGCTCGAAATGGTTTATTTCAATCTGCATTACCGCGAATCGGCCTGATAGTCAGGCAATCAACACAGGTTACAGAGCCGAAATATTGCGACAGAGAATCAGGCGCTTCATTTTGAATTCTTCTGTACTGCCAAGTTTTTTGGGGCTGGCAACCGACAGTTCAACCCACATACCCGCTTTTGCCTCGCTTCCAGGGGCAGAATCGAAGGTAACATGCCTGAAAGCCAGCTTAACATCGAGCCCCTTGCAATAAAGATATTTCTGGTCATCACTGCCGGCATCGAGTTTGCGCTCGATACCGCCGGGCAGCAGGTTGTAAATTATGGTACCCTCGCCCTCGGGGGTAAGTATTTTCCAGCGGGCAACCTTGTCTGAAACACCAGGCGCGGGGTCGAGCAGATCAACCGAACGCAGCAGGTCATACTCTATCTGCGACATCAGTATGGCTGCCGATTCCATATTCGTCAAATGCGCCATACCCTTTTTTGAACCGCGCATACCCGCGCCAAAAAGGTTCATTACCGCCGCCAGAAGCAGGCTGACAATAAAAACACCTATGGTGACCTCGATCAGGGTAACGCCATCCCGGCGGCAGTTCAATCGACTCATTGCGACACCATCCCGGCAATTTTGATCTCGCGGACAGACTCGTTAGCCTGCTTCCACCCGACCCTGACCGTTAAAATCTTGTAAGAATGCGGCCAGTCAGAGGGCTTTTGCTCGTTAACCTCGATAGTGCGTGTAAAAAGATCTTCTTCCATGCCCAGATCGAGAGCACTGCCATTAGCAGTTGCCGTCAGCTCTTTGACCGTTCTGGCCGGGCCGGCGTTGAGAAAAGCGTGGTTATAGGGAAGCGAGTAGGCGTAAGCCAGCAGGTTCGTCGCGTGCTGCTGCGCCAGAATATCGTTGCGGTTCTGCACCGTGCCGGTACTGCTCTGATTCAGCAAAGTAAAAATAGGGGTAATGAGGGCACCGAGCAGAATGACGGCAAAAAGAATTTCGACGAACGAAAAACCTCTGAACAGATAAAGCTGTGATTTATGCATCATTTCAGTCAACCAGTTGTGGTAATTCTTTGAGATCGAACATCAGAAGGCTCTTTTCAGAACCCTCTTCACCGCTCTGATTGGGCAGAGCTGCCAGTTTGCGAGGATACACAATTTCAACGCCACGGGCGGCAGAGTTATTGAGACTGCCTTTGGCAATGGTTCGCATTGCGATGTTGCCGTTGACTCTAACGACATTTGTGCCGCTGTTACCGGGAAATTTTACCTGCCCAACGTCAGAAGCACTGCCGCAGGCGGTTAAAGAAAGGTCGATTTCGCCACTGAGCGAACTGTCGACTGTGATATTGCCGTTCAAAGCGACCAAATTCAGAATAAAATTGCCGCCATCGGCTTTCACCGGGGCACGAACTTCGATATTGCCCTGTTCAAGTACAATACCGCCATGACTCATCAGGCGCAAAGAGCTGTCGAACACCAGAGTACCTTTGGCTTTAACATACACCCAGCCATTCAGATCGAGCTTGTCTTTGAGCAACAGACCCCGCTGTTCGAGAGCCGTCAGAACCTTCTGGCCGTTCGCCAGCTCGATACTGTGGATACTGCGGTTTCCGGGGATCATCAGGCGCTCTTTGCTCAAAAAATCGGCCATTTTTTTAAGATCACCGACTCCCGAAAAAATACCATCGTAGGGCGCCGGAATCTTATGGGCCAGCCCGGCACTGACAGCTTTACCGGCGGCAAAAGAAGCGAGAGGGTCGCTCGATGGAATAGCGCCCGTATCGAGAGGATGCGGTGCCTTGAAATTGGTGATTATATAAGCGAGAGAGCGATTGTAGGGCTGCTCGATGAGGCAGCTGGCATAATCGGTGTTGTAGGTACCGCGGTTCAGGGTGCCAGAAACCTTCTGATATTCACTCATAAAATAGGAAATATCGAATACTTCACTCTCACCGCTGGTGTAATCGGCAAACTTATCATCACTGTTCACATAGGGTAGCGGCCCGAAGTTTTCGCTGCTTTCGCGATAAGCTCTGGCGCAAAGCGTGCGGGCCATCACTTCACCGAAAACAAGCGTCGGGGACTTTTCCTGATCGGTGCCGTTCAGACGAAAAATAGAATTGGTCTTTGACATGGCGTCATAGCCGTCTTTGATCAACTCCCACCAGAAAATATTGGCATCATCGCTGAGATCGTTGCACAAACCTGTTTCCCAGTTCAGAAGGGCCATTGGGCCAAGAAAGGCGGTTGTGTAAAGCCCGTCACCGCGTCCTTCGGCAAACAGATGAAAACCTTCGCCATATTTGCCGGGTTCGTTCCAGCCGCGGGCAATGTTCAGGTTGAGACGGCCGCCACCAAGATAAACCAGACCACGCCCCGAGCCAATGATATTGGCAAAGCGTTCTGGAAATTTTTCGTCGCCGCTGCCATTGTCGAGAACCCAGGGCCTGAAATTGGAAGAGGGAACCAGATTGCCCTGCGAGTTGGTTTCGACCTTGTTGAAGCGGTCAGGGCCTTCACCGGCAACGGCATCTTCGACATAAAGACTGAAGCGCGAAAGAACCGGAACCAGATTGGCGGTCACCTTCACTCTGGTCGAATAGAGGTAATCTTCTTTAATCAGCTCATTTGAGGCGGGTGCCCGGTAAGAAACGACAATCGGAATACGAAGAGTGCCGATTTTTTCGCGGGGGTATGCGGCGATACAAGGCTGAAAATCGGCTTTGCGCAACGACCACTTTATATCGTAAGAGAGGTCACGCAACTCACTGCTGGCAGCGATCAGCTTGTCAACAAGCCCTTTCGCCGGCTGAACAAAAATAATTTTTTCAGATGCTTCTTTGTCCATGGCTGAGAGTGGCAGAGCAAGCTTTTCGACAAGCTTGCTGGAAAGGTTTTTGATATCTTTCTGTCTGAGCTGATGACTGGCAAGAGTTGCCAGCGCGGCGGAGAACTCCCGCGCCAGCAATACCTTGTTCAGTTTTTTGGTAGAATACTGCCGGTTGGTAGAATATTTCAAAAAAGCGCTGAAAGCGACCAGCAGGGCCAGAAATATCCCGGCAATAACTACGGCTACGCTGCCTCGACGGCAGCGCAGCTCTGTCAGCATTTTTTGCATATCAGGACTCGTCAGTCATAGTGCTACCTTGTCGAAGGGTCGACATTCTGCAGCGTTGGCAGAAACCTTTTGGTGGCTTCCTTGTCGGCCTTCGGGTCATCGATTTCGGTCGATTCGGTAACTTTTATGTAGGCAGAATGAACAAAAACCCCGCTCTGCGAACCCACGTTAACTTTATACCAGTTACCGCTGATCCCGACAATCTGAACCTGAGTACCCTGAGAAATAGTCGTCAGAATCGAGTAACTTGTGCCAGGGCCGGTTCGAACGTTGAGCGCCACCGCCGTGACTTCGCCTTTCGAAGGCATGCGGTAAGCAAAAGAGGCCCCCGTCACGAAGACGCAGGCCAGAATGATCAGGGCAATACGCTTAATCATTGTCTTTCCCCTTTATTTCAGGGCAAACTGGTCGGAACCACACTGAAGCTTCCTTCAGGAGCCTTATTATAATCTGCAACTCCGAGCCAGACTTCTGCAAAGCCCTGGTGATCGATAAAACGATTCATGGCAATCGGCGGAACAATCTCGCCGGAAGCCTTGACTTTGCCGTCAAAACCCACTCTGACGACAACGAACTTGCCGGCATAGCCGGTGTCCGGGGTAAAAGTGATAACCGCTTCTTCTTTGGCTTCGTCAACCCACCACAGTTCAGGGTTCAGATGGCCGGGCAGATCGAGCTCTATTTCGCGTTCGATGTCGCCGGCCAGATTTTGCAGAACAAGGTAAGAACGGCTGTTTTCTGATTCGAAGAACATGCGATAAAGTTTATCTTCGGCACCAACAGCGAAGCCAGACCATTCCCAGTTGGTTTCGGCCATGAGCTTGCCTTCGGCATCGAAAACAACAATGCTTTGTGCACCCTTGTCTCCGACAAAGATGTGGCCGTTCCGGCCCACTTCAACGCGATAAGGCTGCACCAGCTTTTCGTTTTTGATTTCGCCAAGCTTTGTGCCGTCGACGGCGTAATTCATCAGTTTGTTCTGCATCAGATCGACGAACCAGAAAGAGGTCAGGCGGCCTTCAGCATCGTAAACAGGCGCGAAATCTTCGATCATCACTTCGAGGTTCGGTACATTTGTAGCCACGTCTGCCGGCAACACGACTGGCGGCGAAGCCAACAGCGAGAATTCACCTGCGAGGCCCTTTTCTTTGTTGAGCTTCAAAAGTTTGCCACCGGTGCTGTCGACTACCCAGACATGGTCATCGGCCAGTCTGAAAGATTTTGGCCCCAACGGAACCGGTTCTTCAATGCCAGGGTAATTGTTGCCGTTGATATAACCGACTTTGCCGGCGCCGTCACCGTAAGGAAGAGCAACCTGAGCTGAGGCTGCCAGAGCTGTAAACGAAAACATGCATGCAAGAATGTAAGAACCGACTCTCATTCTCTAATAACCTTTCTTTGCTTATATCAGACTTTGCGCAGAACTCTGCAGACCGGCGAATAGTTGGCTGAGTGTAGAGAAGGGCGTTTGATGGACGAGGAATTACTCATAGCCTGAGCAGTATTGCCGCTGGTCATGATGATACCGATGTGAGTGTCGTTATCCATGACGCCGTCACCGGTGCGGTCGTATGTTTTCCAGGTGATGACGTCGCCAGCGCGATACGGTGGTACTCTGACTTCCTGCCAGCCGAGTTTTTTGAGCTGTGGGATAGTATTGAGAACGGCAAGTTGAATACCGGTTTTAACGCCGGCAGCCATCAAAGCGGTAGTAACGACCTGGGCGCAGCCAAGTGAACCGCCCTGAGTCAGGGGATGATATGGGAACGAGCGCGGAGTCTGGTATTTGGTTACCAGATTGCGGGCGGCGGCGACGACCTTGGAAGCTGTGCTGCCAGAACCCGGAACATCGAGAATCGGAGTTGAACCACCGGTTGAGGCGACGGGCGGGTTGCTGTTCTTCGAAGAAGAAACGTATCTTGAATGGATAAAGCGGGTCTGGCCATTGTGCGAAATTTTATACCAGTCGCCGCTGCGCCCGATAATTTTAACCTTGTCATTATTATGGAACCAGCCAACGATCTTGCCCCACGGGCCGGTTCTTATGTTCAGAGAAGTATTGACCTTGACGTAGGCGTCGCCCTCGGGCAGCACTGCCCCACCGGCGGTAGAAGCCTTTTCGTCAGCTTTTGAACTGCTGGCGGCAGCCTGTGATGAACCCTTATCGCCGGCCTGGTGGCCTTTGAGGGTTTCATTGAAGTTCATCGCCATGAGCGAACCACCAAAAAGTACAAGAACGATGCAACTCAAAATTTTCGCTTTCCTCATAATCTCTGCTCCTTGTCGGGCTATTGTTTTCGCAAGAAAAAGCCAAAACCCGCAGCTATAACAGACAGACAGGGATCTGGTCATTTAACTCACAAACATTATACCGCAATCCGACAACAAAAGTTTTTAATTCGTACATTTATCAGAAAAAAGCGGACTTAATATAAACAAGTCAGGCCATGACAAAAAAGTTTTACACCAGCCTGCATTTTTTTTGTTTTTTGGGGCTGGCAGGTGATTGGCGAAAGGTGTGGGCGCTTTTGCTTGTCTGTTTATGTCTGTTTGTGCCTGAAAAATAATGGTAAAGAAAACATCATTTTCGTTCGACAGGGTTTATGGATTTGTTTGCCTCCTTATTTTTCAGGTCCGGGAATAACCCGGGCTTTTTTTTTGCACGAAAAGCGGCTGTTTCATGGCAGAGCATAAAATCTTTCGAATTCACGACCGGCGGTCGATAAATAATCTGATCTGAAACTTATCACCCTGGAAGTAAAACTAAATGGAAAAGACCTCTCTGGATTTTTTACTCGAACTGCTCTCGACTCCCTCGCCATCAGGTGCTGAATATCGCCTGCAGCGCGTATGGCTGGATTACGTAAAAAAATTCGCGAAAGTGACCACTGACCACTCAGGCAACGCCATCGGCATACTCAACCCCGATGCCCAATTTAAAGTTCTGCTGGCAGGCCACAGCGATGAAATCGGCATGATGGTCAACCGCATCGACGATAAAGGCTTCGTTTATTTCAGCCAGTCTGGCGGCATCAACCCATTGCTTCTGCCCGGACTTAAAGTCGAAATACTCGGCTATAAAGGCAAAACAATCAATGGAGTAGTTGGCTTCAACCGAAAAAGTGACGGTGATGCCCCGCCCAAAACCAAATGCAGCGACTTTTTTATCGACTGCGGCTTCAGTTCGGGCGAAGAACTGAAAAAACACATACGCGTCGGCGATTACATTCTTTATCGCAGCGATCCTGAAATTTTGAACGGCGACCGCGTTGTCTGCAAGGGTCTCGACAACAAAACGGGCGCATTCATCGTGGCGGAAATTCTTAAAAAGTTGAGCAAACGCAAGCTGAAAGTAGCCGTGTATGCCGTAAGCACTACCGGTGAAGAAACCAACATGCGCGGCGCTCACTGTGCTGGAGCCATGATCAAGCCCGATATGGGCATAGCCTGTGACGTGACTTTCAACACTGACACACCGGGTGAAGAAAATAAATCGGCTGAAGTAAGCCTGGGCAAAGGCCCGGCCCTTTCGATCGGCAGCCCGATCAACATCAGAATCAACGAGCTGATCGAAAAAGCTGCCAGAAAGCTGAAAATGCAGATTCAGCTCGAGCTGACACCGGCAAGAACCAGCACCGATGCCGACAAAATCATGTTCAGCGGCGAAGGCGTGCCTGTATCTCTGGTTTCACTGCCGCTACGCTACATGCATTCGCCGGTTGAAATGGGCTCGCTCACCGACATGCAGCAGATAATCGATCTGCTGGTCGAAACCATCGCCGGCCTGAGCGGCAAAGAAGACCTGCGCCCGGTTCTGCCCTGAACTGACGACACAACGCCAGCGCAAGGTCCGCCTGCCGGCACTGCACGAAGCAGTCGGCAGGCGGTGCTTTTTCCGGCCAGGCGAGGTTGAACGACAATTTATTTTGTCTGATTCTGCAAAAGCCTGGAAAGCAAATCAAAGGTTGAGATATAATCAATTTTCATGGAAGCTCTGAAAAAATTCCTGCAACTTCTGGGGATAATAAAAGATATCAGAATCAAAGAACTGCGCGATGGCGCGGCTGCCTGCGCCGTCTGTTCCTCGACAGAACTGCAGACATGGCACGATTTTACGGCTCTCATCGATCTGCTCGTCGCAGCCCCCGAACACCCGGCCCGCCTGAAGCTTCACGAGATGATCGCAATAAATTCCGGGCTGCTCACCGAGAGACTGGCTTTTTTCAAAAAACTCTCAGAGTCCAGGCACGATTGGACCGAAATTCTTCGTTTCGCCGAACTGCCGATTCTCTTCAATCACCTGACTTTCGAACGGCTGAATGCTGAGTTCGCCAGTGCCGGCTCAGTCGATGAGCAGATCAATATCATCGACAGCTCTTTCCAGACCGCTGACCCGACCCATGTTGAAATGCTTTTTCTGCTGGTGGAGGGAAGCATAGAGCGTTACCCGGAGCCGCAGACAAGCCGGGCAAAAGAACTGGTCAGGCGCGAAAAAGCCGCAAGGCACAAACTAAGTGAGCTGCTCAGTGGTGAAATGAATGATGAGCTTCGCTGGTGGCTGATCAGAACAATAAACAGTTCTTCCGGCACTGCCCAGGCCTTTCTTGAACTCATCGCCAGAAATCGCAAAGACGATCGTCTGCAGTGCATGCTGTTGCCCAGGCTTCTTAAAATCGGCTTTGAGTGGGCAGAAAAATTCGGCGGGCAAACGCTTGAAGAGACTGAATCGATGCAGTCGCACATGTTTGCAAACCGGCTGTGCCGGCTGATAGAACTAACCGATACATCGGCACCGAAAGTCACACACAACTGACAACAAGTACAGCCGCTGCTTCTGCATCTGCGACCCTGCAGTGCCTGGCCAGCCGGTGGCATATTTCTTCAGGGTCTGTAACTGTAATGTCTTTAAGTATGGTCGGCCAGAGCGCGAAGTTTTCCGGCAGCGCCGACAGCACAACGAGCACCTGACCGGAAGACAGCTGCAGATCGAGCGTCTGGAAACTTTTTTCAGCCTCAAGCCCGACCGGATCACTACAAGACTCCAACATTTCGACACGTTTCAGCCTGCTGTCAAAAACGAGCATCGCCGGCAGGCCGCCACCCGCACAGCTTATTCTGCCATCGGAGTGCAGTAAAACATTCTGTATTTTCATGGTTCTGCCGCTGCCATTGCCACTCTTTGCCAGCAGATTGTTCAGAGCCGCGACCATTTGCCCGGGGTTTTCAGCCAGATGGTTCAGCTGCATGCAGGCCGACTTAACGAAAGCCAGAACCAGACTGCCGGCCACCCCTCTGGCAGCCGACCGGCCAAACATGATTGCCTGGCAGTCTTCTGCGACAGTGAACAAATCGAAATAATCGACATTGGTGCCCTGCTCGCCGGCAGAACAACAGAAAAACTGCAGACAACCGCAATTCAGAGGAACCTCCATTCTGGTGAGCAGTTTTTCCTGAACCTGCGAAGCCACATGCAACTCTTCAAGATCGATGATAGTTTCATTAAAAACACGGGCAAGATGACCAAACTCATCACCACCCAGATCTGGAACCCGCCAGCTGAAATCGCGATCATTCAACGCTTTGATACCGACCTGGAGTTCTTCGAGAGGTCGCAGAATACCGCCTGCGACAAAAAGACCCATCGAAACCGACACCAGCAGGCTCACCAGGGCAAGTATGCGCAGCAAACCGGCTTTATCTGCAACGAGCGCTGCAATTTTTTCCATCGGATAAAGCCCCAGCAGTCTGATGTTGGCGAGCACCACGCATTTATGGCCAACAAGAAGGTATTCTGAGCCATCGATGCTGCAGACTTCTGGTCTGGTAAGGCTGCGATCACGAAGTTTCAAAGAAAAGCGTTTGAGAGCAGGTTCGCTCAAAGATTTTTTCGGAAAACCCTTGGAAAACTTTTCATTAACCGCCGTCACGCGCAGCCCCAGTTCGTTGCGGTTGAGATTGTGAAATATTCTTCTGATAAATTCAAACTCCAGATCGTCTGAATCCCACAGATAAAGCAGTGTGTAGTCGAAAAACTGCGAAGAGAACAGCTGCAACAGGTTTACGTAGGTCAAGTGGCGTCTTGAGCCTATACCCCATTCGCCAAAGGTGCCGCGATCAGCAAACATTCTGATCAGATCGGCCGGGCTGCGCTGCGTAAACGCCTCGCAAAACATTTCCGCTTCTGCTCCGGCTTTAGTCGAAATTTTCTGTTTGTTCAGTGATGCAAGAATGTAAGTGCCGATTTTATACATGGCCCGCATGGTATTGATACGTATTTTATCATCTTTAAAGCCAGGAACGTATGATTTATACACGTTTTCATGCTTCAAACTGCCATGATGGTCGGTAACCAGCCCCGTAGAACTGGCGACCAGATAAAAACCGAATGGTGGCGGGCGCTGCACCCCAAAAAATTTCCGGATTTCCCGGCGGGTAATGCCGCGTTTTTTAAGATGCTTGCCGAGTTTGTCCAGGCTCGTTTCGAGTCTGCCTTTTTGCACGGTCAGCTCGTTTACGAACAGTTCATCGATGTTCTGCAGATATGCCATACTGTCATTGTAGGCGTCGGTAATCAACCCGGCCCGGTATTGCTGCAGATAATCAGAGCCGGCGGCATACAGTACATAGCCAGAAATGGCGTTTGAAGAGATGAACAATAATAAAAGCTGCCATTTCAGACGGATGGCGAATGTATGCCCCCTGACGACGGATTTATAGCTGCAGACAGCGAAAACAACAAAACAACAAAGCAGCAACAGCGATAAAACAGTGGTTAAAATGGGAACAGAAAAGCTTGCGATTTTTTCGCTCTCGACGGCTGCAAAAACGAGCATATTGGCATCGACGAAGTTAGTCAGCAAAAAGTGCCCGGGCAACCTGATAACACTGCTCAGACCGCGACTGACAGTTTCCCTGTAATTGTCGACTTCGGCTGCGAGTGAAGGGTCTGGGCAATTTATCTGACCATTCAGAATGTAGCCTGTCTTCAGGCGCCCCGCAACATTGTGTATGTGATTGTAAACTCCGCAGAAGGAATCGACCACTTCGGGTGGAAAAAGCACCGACAGCCCGGCCCGATCGGTGAAGTTTGTCCAGAACAGCGGTTTTTTGAGAGAAGCGTGCCCACGGCGCAAAGTCACGTTGTTGCCCGAAAAACAGCGGAAATAATACCTCGGGAAAAAATGCGGGCCGTACACTTTGCGAATGTTGGCCAGAATGGCAGGGGGAATATCTGCTTCATCGGAGGGGAAGCCTGCTTTAATCAGTTTCAGCATGTCAAGATACACCGCTACGGGGTCGCCTTCTATGATTCCGGCTGGAACATTACTGAAATACAGACTGCCATCGGGGTTGTTGATAAAGAACGTCAGATCGATCCGATGATCACGGGCAAATTTTTGCACGGCAGTTTTTATCTGTTCAGGTCCGGAGGCGGTATCGAATATTCCGGCAACAGCGCTGCAGAGATATTTTTCGGTTTCAGAATAAAAACGCAGCGATTCAAGGTGTTCGTAAGCTTCCAGCTCGAATTCTCTCAGATTCGCGTTCTTCTGCAGAGAAGCCAGGTAATACAGACCGCCAAAAAGCAGCAGAAGTGGCAGCAACACCAAAGAAACATTCAGTTTCAACCAGACTCTGAAATCAGTGGCTGCCATCTTTTTCCTCCAGACGTAAAAACATGAAAGTGAGATCGTCGTCCTGAGCATCGCTCCAACTGTTCCAGGCCGCGATGACATTGCGCCAGTAGACCTCGAGATCTTGATCCCAGGCGCTTTGCAGCAGCTCACAAAAACGCCTGTAACCAAATTGTTCACCAGAATCGCCAACAGCCTCGACGATGCCATCGGTATAAAGCACCAGAGTTTCGCCGGGCTGCAAACGGCCGGAAAAAATGGTTCTGGGCCGACGACCGCTGCTGCCAAGCGGCATTCCGTTGTGTTCAAGAAGTTTGACCGCACTGCCGCGGCTTCCAACCAGGGCCGGGTAGCAGTGACCGGCATTGGCGAAAGAAAATTCGCCGCTCTGCATGTCGTAATCGATGCACAATGCCGTCATCATCCGCCGCCAGTTCTTTTTTTTGAGTTCAAGAAGAACGTTGTTAACCGCATCCAGCAAAGAGATGGGGCCAATCGGGCAGGCTTGCGAAGCGGCTGAAGCTATGACAGCCTTTGCCATGGCCATGATCATGGCTGCCGGAATTCCGTGACCGGCAACATCGCCGAAGAAGATACCAAGACGGTTGCCGGGCAAAGAGTAGTAGTCAAAATAATCACCGCCCATTTTGCTCATAAACAAAGATCTGGCAAAAAGTCGGCTCTGACCGCCAGAAAAGTTACCGGAGGGCAGCAGACTTTCCTGGACGGCGGTGCCTACTGCCAGTTCTCTCATCCCTTCGAGTGCCGTGTTAAAAGCATTAACAAGAGCGCCGAACTCGTCTTCAGAGCGATACTGCAGACGATAGTCAAAATCTCTGGCGCGCATCCGGTTAATGCCCTGCGCAAGCTCCTCTACCGGCACCAGTAGCCGGCTGGCGAAAAACCTGACCAGCTGGAAAAGAACAAAAGCGATTAACAACCCGGCCAGAAAAAACACGTTTTTCAATCCGGTGATTTCTTTTTCGACTGTCTCCTGAGGGTAAAGGACGGCGAGAACTCCGTTGTCGATCTCATTTCCGACAATAGCGGTAAAAAGGTATTTTTTGCCTTCTAAATCGACATTTTCACGGGCAACGAGCTTACGACCGGGCGTATGCTTCAGCAGCCGCCCGATTTCGTCGTTCACTACCGGCAGCTGCGAAAAAATTTCGCCACGGGAGCGCTCTAGAACGATCAGGCGACGGGGCGCGAATGTGGCTGCGGTTTCTGCGATTTTGCCCGGAATAAAGGTTCTGATGAAGGAAAGCTGGTCCCAGGAAATAACATAGGCTGCCCAGGCGAAAAACTCGCCGGTTTGGGCTTTTTCGCCACCCAGAAATTTGATATAGGTCTGGCGCCCTGAATAACCGGTGTTCAAGACCACGAAGCGGCCGAGAAACCACAAAAAGTTATTCAAAATCCGGTCATCCGATGACATTTCACTCAGAAAAGAAGCTCTGATACTGCTACCTGGCTTGACAACACCGGCATTGAAAAATTCCAGGCCTTTGGTGAGCAGATCTCTGGCAATTCTCTCGCTGGGGTCAAAAGTCGTAGTAATTCGAAACAGCATTTTGCCGTCGTAATCGTAGAGTGCTCCCTCCTGAGGTTCGATCTCTGCGGTCACCGAAGAAAGTCCGCTTATTTCCCGTTCAGGCCAGCGCTCAGGGCCATAGATCTTATTGCGCTCATCGATGTAGGCATTGAGGCGGCGCGCCAGGCTTTTCCCCGCTTCCGGGAAACGAAAATCGAACTCCTTCAAAACCCTTACCGATTCCTCATGAACGGCGTTAAAAAGCTCTTTTTTCTTGGCGGTAAAAAATTCGTAGCCAACAGAAACCATGATCAGCAAAGGCAGACCATTGGCAAAAAAGAACAGCAGCATCGTCTTCAACTGAACAGACAACGAGAAGCACCGATAGCGAAGAAAAAAACAATAAAACACAAACCCCGTAACCAGCAACCAGCGCAAAAAGCCAACGAGAGCAGCCGTCGCAGCTGCTGATGGCTGCAACAGCATTTTATTGCTCTGATAGCTGAGAATAAGGTTATCGGGCGAAACCTGCCGAAAGTGTGCAAGAAAGCCGCTGCTCTCCCGTGCGACGACGGCGTAGCTCTCAAACTTTCTGGCTTCCAGTTTCAGTTCGGTTTCGGCACCGGCATCAGCCGGCAAACCATAGCCCTGATACGAAAAAAGATTGATAAAGCCGAGTTTGACAGGGCCATTTTCGGCATTAACGCGATCGACGATCATTTTCAGGCCGGTATTGCTGTGTATGAGCGCAGCATCTATAGAACAGACCAGAGAAAAATCAACGCCCGGGTAATACCAGAGAAACTGCCGCGCCGGGTCATCGCTGACAAAAAGGCATTTTCCCATGTTGCCCGCCTGCAGTGGCTCGAGCATAAGGTTCTGAACAAGAAAATCCCCAAAAGCACCGCGCAGCAGCGAAATTTTGCTGGTAAGCAACGCCGAGCCGGTCGGGTCGTTTGCCGGGTCTTCCTGGTATAGGCGCTTCAATTCATGAAGCACATCATACATGGTTTTGAGAACATACAGGTATTTAAGCTCGTCTGATAGGCGCCGGTCGACCCCACCGCGGCCGTCATACACGACAAACTTCAATTTGCCGGGAAACAGACGGCGCAGGGCCGTGAGCTTCTTCTCGAGAAGCTGCCTGGAACCGGCCTGCTGATCGATCATGGCAAAGTTTTTCTGCAGCAGCGCATGCAGAAAAACTCTGTCATCATGGTATTTTTCCAGGGGCAGAAGTCGCTGAGCAAGTTGATCGAAAGCCTCTTTCACCAGACGGCTGCGCTGCGCGGTAAAATGCCCCAGCAACATCGACCAGATCAGACCAGCCGGCAAAATGACGGTAAAAACCACTATTGCCAGACCGATGGTAATTTTTCTCGTATCGATCAACATGCCACTTCTCTTTTGGCGTCAGAATCGGGCTGGTTCACAGTCGTTTTTACAACGACCAGCGTCTGGTCATCGAGACATGGCGTATCACCTCTGAAGTCGGCAAGTTCTTGATCGACCGCCAGATAAAATTCATCGGACGGCAGATGCGCAACAGAACAGAAAACATCAGAAAGTCTGGCCATCCCGAGTTCGGCGTTGCGGTACAGCCCGGCGGTATACAATAAAAGCCCGCTGCCCGACGGCAGTGCAATTTCAGCCGTCGCAATACCTGGCCTGCTGCCTGCCCCAAGCGGAATAGAAGGCAACTCTATCTGTCTGCAGGTTTTTTCAGGAGTCAGCAGCATCGGAAAGCACATGCCGGCGCTGGCTGCCTGCACCAGACCAGAAGCTGAATCGATCAGAACATACTGCAACGACATGAACTGACGCTGTTTTCCTCTGCTGCAGCTGCGAAGCAGATGATCGATGCGAAGAAGTAAAGATTCGGGGGCGGTATACAGATCGGCAAGCTGAATAATGCTGGCTTTGACAAAAGCCATGACCAGAGTCGAAGCTACGCCGGTACCGGCGACATCTCCGACAAACACCCCGACACGCTGTTCATCTACGGGAACCAGAGTGAAAAAGTCGCCGCCAAAACTTGTCAAAGCTCTGCAGCCACCGAAAATTCGAAAATTTCCCTGTTCATAAACTGAATCCATGCTGTCGACCAGCTTTTCATGCACGATCGAAGCAGTGTGCAGCTCTTCGAGATCAACGAGCGTGGTGTTAAAAATCTGCGCGAGATGCCCGAACTCATCTCTGCCCAGATCTGGCAGACGATAAGAAAAATCGTGTTTCTGCAGGGCCAGCATACCGTTTTGCAGTTCACCCAGAGGTCTCAGAATAGAGCGCGATACGGCAAGACTTAACGCCAGAGAGATTAAAAGACTGACCAGCCCGAGAAAGAAGAATAACCAGAATTTTTCGCGAACTTTTTTTTCGATCGAACTGACGGGGTAAAGCCCGAGCAGACGAATGCTGGCGACAGAAGTACATTTTAACCCCATGAGCAAATGCTTTTCGCCCTGCCAGTCACAGAATTCGACTTCTGTGCCCGCCTTTTCACGGAGCCTGGCAGTGTAGGCAAGCAGATGAGAATGCTTTTCTCTTACGGAAGTGTCAGCGGAAACTACTTGTTCAAGAAGTTCCGGTGGGTATGAATAACGAAAATCCTCATGTACTGCCATGATCTTCAACCCCATCTGGTTTCTGTTCAGGTCATTGAACATTTTTCGGATGTATTGTTCTTCAAGGCTCTTTGGGTCCCACAGGTAGAGAAAAACATAATCAGCCTTGCGGGATTCGAAAAGATAAAACACCTGGATAAAGGCAGGGTGGTAGCGCCAGCCCATTCCCCACTGCCAGAACGAGCCGGTGGCCGCAAAAAACTCCTGAAACATCTCGATCGAACGCAGCTGCCCCAGAGATTCGGCGATAAGTTCGACCTGGGTAATGATAAGGTCAGAAAGACTTTCACGGTTCAGAAGAGCCAGATAATAGCGGCCAAGCTTGCCCATGGCCTCTACCAGAACTTTCATATGCTTGAGACGGTCTGCCCTGTCGCTGAAAAGGTCGATGAACTCGCCATCTTTCATTATGCCAAATTCGCTGCCAACATAAGGGGTGTGACTGCCGACGAGGATAACCCTGAATGGAAAAGGATTCTGAGCGGCGCAGAACTCGGTCAGCATTTCTCTTGTGGGCGGCGAATGTTTCAGTTTTTCGGCAAGTCTTTGCAGAGCCGATTCGAGCCTTTGCTGTTGCGCTGTCAACTCTGAAACGAACATTTCGTCGATACTCTGCAGATAGGTCATACCGCTGCCGAATATTTTACTCTGCAGCAACTGCCTGTATTCGCGCAGATAATCGAAACCCAGAATACCCAGAATACTTAATGAAAGGCCATTTGCGAGCGCAAACAGTATAATCAGCTGTTTGCGTATACTCAGCCTGCTTTTTTCGTTGTAAAAGAAAATGCGAAAGCTGCGATAAATGAGCAGCAGAACCAGAACCAGCAGCGCAATCAGACACAAAATGCCAGTTGTTGAGATTTCAGAATCGTCCAGGTGCTGTTGCGGAATCAGGCAAAGACCTTCGACTCCGGTTTTGAGAAAAGTTCTGAACACAAGCCAGTTTCCGGCTTTAAAAACGCTGTCACTGCTGTCGAGAATGGCTTTGGTCTCGGCCGGGGTAAGATTCAGCTGTGGCCCCGGGTTTAACCTGCCGGAAATAATGGTAGCGAACCTTGCTGCCGACTCGTTACTCATCTGCAGCATCGTTTTATTCAGCCCGGGCAATGAATCGAGGGCCTGACGCGAGAAAAAAACAGCCAGCCCCTTCTCTGAATCGACTTTTACCCAGGAAAGGCGACCATCCCCTGTAGAATCACCATAGAGCAGCCTGATGCTTTTGCCTCTGTAACACTGGGTAAAATTGATCGGAATAAACTGTGGCCCGAAAATTCGCCTGATGTTGGCCGTCTCGGCAACAGTCGGGTATTCGAGGCCATTGATAGCGATGTTGTAAAAAGTGCCAAACGCTTCCGCCCAGCTGGCGCCATCGATCTGAAAATCGAAGCTGGCGTAAAAAACCTGGCCGGCTCTTTTCCAGACGAGAAACTTCAGGTCTAACGACAACTCATCGTTAAGATTTTCGGCGCTCTTTTGCAGATCAGCCGGGCTATCTGCCGCGTCAAAAGAGTCGTTCAGGCGTTGACAGACATATGGCCCACTATCGACAGCGAGTTTGAGGGTTTCAAGTCTGTTGAAAGCTTCCAGCTGCAGAGACTGCAGCCTGACTTCGCGGCGTATGGCTTCGACATACCGCCAGCCGGCCAGCCCGGCCAGCACAGGCAAAGCAATGGCAATGGCTGCAAAAAACAGCCAACGCAGCCAGGCGGTCTTTGTTATGTTATCGTTTATCTTCATATTTAAGCATCAGCAGGGTGATATCGTCATCCTGGGCCGAGGCCCAGCCTGAATAGCCCTTGAAAACGTCTTGCCACCACGTCGCCAGATCTTCGTTGTAACTCGCCAGTAACAATTTCTCGAAGCCAGAAAAGTCGAACACTTCGCCGGCAGCATTGGTTGCCTCGATTATGCCATCGGTGTAAAGAACCAGGGTCTCACCGGGTTCGAGTCTGCCTTCAATTTCGGCGTATGGCTTTCTGAGAACATTGCCAAGAGGCATTCCAAAGGCTTTGACATAATTGAAGCTCTTTCTATCGGCCCCGACAATCAATGGAAAGCACTGACCGGCATTGGCAAACCTAAAGTAACCGGTATCACAGTCCAGTTCAAGGCACTGAGCCGTCATCATCCTTTTCCAGCCCTTTTCTTTGAGATGCAGAAAAACAGAATTGGCCCGCTGCAGCATTGCCGCCGGCCCACTAAAATCCGAGCCGGCGCTGACAACTACCGCTTTTGCCATCGACATCATCAAAGCTGCCGGAATACCGTGGCCGGCCACATCACCGAAAAACACGCCAAGCCTGCCGGGGGCCGGCTGAAAATAATCAAAATAATCGCCACCCATGCGACTCATAAATTCAGATCGGGCATAAAGCGAAAATTTGCCAATGCTGAGCTCTCCAGAAGGCAAAAGACTCTTCTGTACCGCCGTGCCTATGGCGAGAGCAGCCATACCAGCAATCGTTTTATTGAAGACGCTGATCAGCTGCCCAAACTCATCTTCAGATCTGAAATCGACCCGATGCTTGAAATTCTGTCGGGAAATTGCACGTACACCCTGTGCAAGACCTGAAATCGGCACAAGCAAGCGCCTGGAAAAGAACCAGACAATCATTACAACCAGCAGCACACTTATGGCAGCTGCCATGACTATCTGCCAGAAAAGCCTGTCAATCTGTTCGCTTATCAGTTTGCGGGGGTAAAGAGCCAGAATGACCGCCTCTGACATCTCTATGCCCTTGAGAACTGTCGCGACATATTCTTCACCTGCCAGAAAAAGATTATCGTCGGTCAGCAGCTTTCTTGTTCTGGTTCTGTGCATAAGACGACGCAGATTGCCCGCTTCCGAAACAGCCGGAAATATTTTTTCGCCTCTGGTTTCCATGACATAGAGGCGGCGCGGAGCAATTCTGACATTTAAAGCATCGAGCTGATCGTTGATATATGCCTGTTGCAGACCTTCAGGGTTCCAGGCCGCGAGGGCAATTCCCCAGGAACTGTGCATTTCTCGATCACCAAGAAGATTCAAATACGACCATTTAAGCCCTGAACCGTAGTTTTGCTGTTCTATTCGGCCAAGCTGGCTGATGACGCTATGATAGACGTCTTCGCCGGCAAGCTGTTCGACGATTACTTTTTTACCCGATACAAAGGTGTCAGAAGTGTTATTGATGAATTCGAGTGCAGAACTGAAAAAGTCGCGCATGAATCTGTCAGACTCTCTGCTTCCAGAGCGTTTGTGTTGCAGAAGCTGCTCGCCCGACCCGGTAAAAAGATATTTTTCACTGGGCCCAAATTCATCTACTGTCTCAGATAATTTTTCAATTTCTTCGACAGGCCATTGCCGTGAACCATTTGCCAGGTTCTGCGCGGCAATAAACTCGTTCAGACGGGTTGCCATAAGCTCTCGGCCGATGGGATAGCGGCTGTCGAAATCTTTGATAATTCGTGAAGACTGGTCGTGAACAGCGTTGATCAGCGAACTTTTTTTCTGTTCAAAAAATTCGTAGCCAGTCGCAAGAAGAATCATGATCGGCAGGCCGTTCGCAAAGAGAAAAAGCAGCATGAGTTTCTGCCTGATTGACAAAAACAGCCTATCTGAATGAAGCGACATCACCAGCAGCACGAAAGCGCCTACCAACAGCCATTTTGCCGCGCAGAACATCAACCTGTTGACCTCGTGCTCGACATCAAGAAGATGCGGGCGGCGGAGCAGACGACTGAAAATCACCAGAGTCGGGGAAACCTGACGAAAAAGAACAAGCTGCCTGGCGGTCGTTCTGAACTCGGTCGCCGACCTGGCATAAGCAGCCGCCTCGATTATGATTTCACCGGCTTCGGCGCTGCCGCTGGCCGGTCCATAGACAATCCGGGTACCGGGGGCGACAAAGCCCAGCTGCATATTGCCGCTGCGCCGGTTGAAAGCATCGACAAGCAGGCGCGGCCCTAGATTCAGGCCCAGCAGATTACGATCTACAAAGCAAATCAGGGTAAAATTGCGATAGACCTGAAACCAGAGCAGAGCCTTCTGATGCTCTTCTGAAGCCCGAATACAGCTGCCCAGATAGCCATTCCGCAAAGGGTCGGGCAGGTGCTTTTCCATAAGGAACTGCCCGAAATAACCACGCAACAACCCGATCCTACCGGCTTTAAAAACGGAATCAGGCTCACGCAAGGTCTGGTTCATGGCCTTCATCACATACTGATAGCGCTTTTCATCTGAGAGATCGGCGACAATGTTGCCGGCCGAATCAAGAACGATAAAGCGCAAACCAGAAAATCTGCGCTTTAAAGCATTGATACGGCTGCCAATAAATTCCCGCGACTTGTCGGCCCGTTCGAGATCGGCAAAATTAGCCTGCAACAAGCCATGAAAAAAGCGGTCGTCGCTGTGGTAATTTGCGAGATCTTCAAGAGAATCATGCATTTTTTGCTGCCATGCCTGAATCTGCCGCTCCAGCAGCAGGCCGAAATGGCTTGTTAAAGCCAGATGCAGCAAAAAACATGGCAGCACGATTCCATAAACAGCTTTGGCCAGCAGATTCAGCCAATAGTTTTCAGGCACGCACGATTCCCCCTCATCAAGGAACAATTATACGGATATAAGCGACCATTGGTAACGAACCAATAGAAAATGTTCCATGTGAAACCCCGAAAAAAAAAGGCTTGCAGCAGATGCCGCAAGCCTTTTCAAAAAAACGATCTCAACTCAGACCCGTTCAAACTGGTCCTTGCCTACGCCACAGGCGGGGCAGACCCAATCTTCGGGAAGATCCTCGAAAGCGGTGCCGGGTGCGATCCCGCCATCAGGGTCGCCAACGGCCGGATCATATTCATAACCACATACAGAGCATACGTATTTAGCCATCTCCAATGACCTCCATGCAAATTTTCAGAAAGATTCTACCACATTTCGCAGAATTTCAAACTCTTGTTTTTCAATCAATGAATCAATCATAAAAACGGGCAAACGCTGGTTTTCGATCACAGCGGTGCGCATCGGCGACTCTTTCTCTTCGGGCAAATTGCCGGGAGCCTCGATAATTCCTTCACGCAGGCGGTATTCTATGTCGTCGGCAATCATGCCCAGGAAAGAATTCTGAGTAAGGGTAAAAATAAGAAGACGGGAGTTGTCGTCAATCTGAAATTCAGGAACTGCGCTGACGCGACGGCGCAGGTTAACGACAGGGATCACCGTACCTCGAATATTAACGACGCCCATAACAAATTCAGACTTCTGAGGCACATCGATCAAAGACCCCGGCATCGCCACTTCAGTTATATCGACAGCCGGAATAGCAAAAGAACTGCTGCCCAGTCTGAATACGAAAAACTTCTCAAGCCGGCCGTCGCCATTGCGTTCGCTGGCATTTTGAGCCAGCCTTCTGATTAAGGGGAGAATCTGTGACATTAACAGCTAACCTTCAAATTCAATGATGTGATTGTGCCATTGAAATCTGGCGCCGGAAGCCAGATTCAGGCAATTCGTAACTATATACCAGAAAAAGCCGCGAAAACAAAGCAATTAGTTTAGTGGATAGTGGACAGTGGACAGCAGGTGAGCAGCAGAGCAAAAGTCACGATAACCATCGGCTATCCAGACAGATAATGACCAGCTCAGCGGTTATCGAAAAGATTGCCTGCCGAGCACTATCTGCCATTTTGCAAAAAAGCCTGCAATTTAGCCAGGGCCCGCGCCCGGTGGCTGATACTGTTTTTTTCGGCAGCCGGAAGTTCAGCAACAGCGCACTTTTTGTCGGGCAGCATAAATACCGGGTCATAGCCAAATCCACCGCTGCCGCGCCTTGAAAAACCAATATAGCCTTCCAGGGTTCCGACAAATTCATGGGCAACGCCGGCAGCGTCTATATAAACTATAACACAGCGAAATCTGGCAGTTCTGGCTGGCTCCGGCACATTCTGCAGCTCGCTGAGAAGCTTTTCGATGTTGCGGTCATGGTTGGTATCGACACCGGAAAACCTGGCTGAGTGAATGCCGGGGCGACCGCCAAGGGCATCTACTTCCAGGCCCGAGTCGTCGGCAAAAACCGGCTCATTCACCCTGGCAAACAATGCTCTGGCCTTCAGTTCTGCATTTTCGCGATACGACGAACCGTTTTCTTCGACTTCGGGAAAATCAGGAAGATCGAGCAAGGTTTTTATCTGGCAGGGAGCCAGAATGTGGCTGATTTCTTCGGCTTTATGCGCATTCCTGGTCGAAACCCAGACGTTCATTCAGAGCTTCTCCACAGCCTGTCGCTGCAGTTCAAAAAGTTTTTTGATGCCAGCTTCACCGATTTCAAGCATCTGATCGAGCTGTCTGCGTGAATATGTGCCGTTTTCGGCTGTACCCTGCACTTCGATATAACCGCCCTGATCATTCATTACGAGATTGAGGTCAGTCTCTGCGCGGGAATCTTCAACATAATCGAGATCGAGACAGGGCTGGCCGTTGACAATCCCGATACTTACGGCAGCAATTTTATTAACTACAGGGTTTTCTGTCAGTTTGCCTTCTGCCATAAGTTTTTTTACAGCCATTTCGAGGGCTACCATAGCACCGGTAATTGAAGCGGTGCGGGTGCCACCATCGGCCTGAATGACGTCGCAGTCGATCATTAGAGTGCGGGGACCAAGCTTGGTAAGGTCGAGAGCGGCACGCATCGAGCGGCCAATAAGTCTTTGAATTTCATGCACCCGCCCCTTGACAATGGCTTTTCCGTAGCCGGCTCTTTCGTTGCGCACCAGGCCAGCAGCAGGCATAAGGGCGTATTCGGCGGTGATCCAGCCCTGAACGACTTGCCGGGATGCAACGTAGGGAGGAACTTTTTCTTCGACCTGGACGGTACAAAGAACTCTGGTGTCACCAAACGATATCAGAGCTGAACCATGGGGGTACTTTACGTAACCGGTTTCGATGCTGACCGGCCTGAGCTGGTCACCGGCGCGACCGTCGTGTCTTGTCATGTTCAATTCCTCCGCAAGCATAGTAATTGCCTTGCAGAATAACATTCTCAGACGACTAACGCCAAACTTTTTATTTTTTTAGAATAATGGGGTTACGGGTTGCAAATTTTATTCTTATACTCAAAGAATAATTTTGAATCGATTATAAGAACCAAACGGAGGTTATAAGTTTATGAGTAAAGTGTATAAAACCCTCGCCGTTCTTTTCGCCTTATTCGGGTTATTTTTAACATCAGGCGAAACCACTGAAGCTTCAGCAGCCAAAAAGAAAACCTCTTTCTTCGCTTCGGCCTCCAAAAAGTTTAAAAAAGCCTGCAAAAAAACCAAAAAAGCCTGTGTCAAAGCAGGATCTGCAGTTACCAATAAAATCATGGATGGCGCTGTCAAAGCCAAATCAAAAATCACCGGCAAAAAACCCAAAAAAGTATGGGTTAAAGGCCACTACAAAAAAGGCAGCAAAAGCCACACCAAAGGTCACTTCCGCAAAGTCAGCAAAAAAGGCGGCAAAAAAGCTTCCAGCAGCTCTTCAGGCAGCACCAGCACCGGCACTGCAGTGAGCGGCCAGCCCCTTCCCCCGAACCAGGACCCCGTTCTCCCCAATTTCAGCAGATCACGCCGCTGATAACATCAACAGATCTCTAACACCCAGCAGCGGGTTTGTCGCAAAGACGAACCCGCTGCTTTTATTACTAAAAAACTTGTAATCGTGCCGTTGCTGGTCTATCCTTGAACAGTAAAGGAAAACAAGGGAGGTTGTTTCATGGCGGCCATCAGAGGGAAAATCCAGCGAGGCCTGGGGGAATCGAAGAATACCGTTCGTGAACAGTTGCCATTTTTCCGCAAATGCTTTCCTGAAGTGGCAGAATGCAAAGAAGGCACTATCAACATCCTTCTTGAAAAACCGCTGGTAATTCTCTCGCCCGACTTTACCACCGAACCGCTGCCATGGCACCCGGCTTTTAAGATTGTCAAAGGCGGCGAAGTCTTTAAATTTCTGCGCATCGAACTGACCATCGATGGCTGCCAGCCCGTCAAAGCCTGGATCTATAAAGCGCAATTTTCTCCATATCACGACAACCCATATTACGTAGAGGTGCTTGCGCCACAAATCGGCTTTTCAGGCACTCCGGGCTGCACCATAAAAGTCTTGAGCAACTGCAGCGAAGGGTTTGTGGTAATCGGAGCCTCTGAGCGATCAGGCCCCTGTTCGGCACTCTGAATCCATGGAACTCACGCGACTTGGCGAGCGCACTTTTTATGTCGCCGGGCCGGCGAACGTTGGCGGTGTTATACTCGAAAATGGCCGGGTGGCGCTCATAGATTCAGGTATTGACGAAAAATATGCGACACGCCTGTTCGAACTGCTTTCTGATTATCGTTTTAAAGTCGCTTACATTTTAAACACCCATGCCCACGCCGACCACATCGGCGGCAATAATTTTTTCGCCACCAGATGCAATTGTCGCATTTTTGCGGCAAAGCTCGAAGCGCCCACCATCAGACAGCCGCTGATCCAATCAGCGGTTCTTTTTGCCGGTTCACCGATCCAGGATCTGATGAATAGATTTATCATCGCCGACCCCAGTCCCGTCGAAGTTTTTCCGGGCGACCAATTTGAGCTCGATGGCGTAAACATCAGACTTCTCGACCTGCCAGGTCATTCTGTTAACCAGAAGGGCTTTCTGATCGATGACGTCGCCTTTGTCGCCGATACGCTTTTTCCAGAGGCCTTCTTCAAAAAGCAGCGCCTGCCCTTCTCATATGACCCACAAATGCACACACAAACCCTCGAAAAAATGCGAACCCTGTCGGCAAAAACTTTTGTCGGGGGGCACTTTCCGGCCACCGGTAACATTGCGACCCTTATTGCCAGCAATCTGCAGCACGTCGACCGGGCCATGAGCTTTATGCGTGAACTGTTGCGCGTGCCACAATCACAGGATCACGTTGTAAAAGCCTTTCTCGATCATTTTGGCATGAAAAAAGTCGGCTGGGAATACTATCTTTATCGCGCTACAGTTAATGGCTATCTATCGTCGCTTTATCGCCGCGGCGAAGTTAAATACAGAGTGTTAGACAATCTGGCGGTGTGGTATGCGGTTTAAGCGACTTTTTCTGCCGGCGGCAGTTGTTTTGCTGCTGACAGCAACCTCAGTTTCAGCCCGCACCATATCACGCTGGCTGCGAATGCCTTTAAACCAGCATCCACGTGCAACGAGACACCCGTCCGAAAGTTTCCGTGACCCTGGTATCAACCTGCAGTTCAAATTCGAAAGCGATCCGGTCAAGTCACTGCTGCGACTTATAGGCGATAAGTTTTCTGATGACGCTGATACAGTTACAAACAGCGAATGGCCGGCAGATAAACCAGATCGCATTACCCTTGAAGATCTCGACATAGAAGCCTGGGAAGCCCTGCAAAAAAAGCAGACCGGCGAAACCAGTATTGCCTCTTTTGGGTCAGAAACTCTTCTGCTGCCTGATACAGCTACGCTGACCGCAGAAACAGGCAATGCCTCGGAATCTCACGCATCGGGCAACAACGAAACAGCTGTCGACAAAACCATTCTGGCCAAACCAGCAACGGCAACAAGCACATCCAGCGGGTATACCGGCAGCAGCAGATGACTGTTCAGACCGGCTCCTGCCGTTTTTTAAAGCATTCCGGGCAATAAAGCGGCAATTCTTTATAGGGCACGAAAGTCAACCTTGTCTCGCGCCCACAGTCGCTGCATAGAACCAGCCTTTTTTCGCCGGGTGTTTCCCAGATCTGGTCGAGTCTGGCGACTATACAATCTTCACAAAACATTGGCTGCCGATCATAGCCTTTTTCTGTCATGAATTTCTGTTTTTCGACCACAATAGTCTTTTCAAGCCCACAGCTGCGGCAAATAAAAACACTTTCTTCGGGTAACATGAAAAGCGCTCCTGTCAGATTTGATTCAGGTTATAATTATACACCATATATGCGGAAAGCGGATTGAGTTCAAAACAATAATCTGCTAACATGTACATTGAATGTCAGAAACAAAAACATATAAGGTTATCATTCCATACAGCGAGTCGGCGACCCCACGCAAAAAATTCAAGATTGAATATACCGTTGAGGCTTCCGATCGGGTTATGGCGCTCAAAAAAGCCGAGCGCGAATTCGACTCATATGCTGATTACAACAGCGCTTCCTGGGTAAGAACCATAGAACGCGAAGGTATCCGCATCTGGAAACTCATGCCGGATATGCCGCAAACACCCGAACACATCGACGAACTTGCGGCACAACTTGCCTCTGAAGACGAAGACATAGTTTACAACAGCCTCAAAGCCCTCGGAGAAATAGAAGACGCGGCGGCCAGTTCGCAGATAATGGCCCTGTTCAAACACAAAAACCCGGAACTTGTAGCCCTCGCCGCTGAAACGCTCGGGCTGATCGGCGACCCAACCAACCTTGGCGCCATAAGAAATCTTTACAAAAAAGATACCAATGCCAGGGTCAAAGCCTGCATAGTGACGGCAGTCAGCCGGCTGGCGCTGCCCGATGATGATATCGTCGACTTTTTAACCAGAGCGCTTCACGAAGAAGACTCAAGGGTAAGAGCCAATGCCATCGAGGCAATCGAAAAACTCGATCTGCCCGACGTGGCCAGATTGCTGCTTCCCATGCTGAAAGACGAAGACAACAGAGTCAGAGCCAACGTCATCAAAGCTCTCTGGAACAAAGACGACCAGAGCAAGCTGCTTGAAATGCTCAAAGAAATGGCCAGCGACGAAAACCCCTGGATGAAAGCTTCCGCAATATTCGTTCTCGACAAGGTGAAGATTCCTGGGCGCAGCGAACTTCTGGCGATCATGGCCCAGGACGAACACCCGCAGATACGCCAGAATGCAAGAGATGCCATTTTTCGCATCGACAGCCCCGACTGTCTGCCGCTCTGGCTCGAACTAATCAGCAACCAGAAAGAATTTTCTCTGGTCGCCGGGAAAGTCGTGCGCATGGGTGACGCTGCCCTGAACATGCTCCTGGTCTTTGAAGGCCGCACCGATGAAAGCCGCCGTTATGCGTCATTGCTGCTGGATATGCTTGAACAGCAGGTATTCAAAACTTCCGGCTGGGTAAGTTGGATCAAAGCCAAGCAGAAACGTCTGTTTCGTACATCTTAGCAGCCACGGTTCATCAGGCTTGCGACCGGCTTCGTGCCAGAACCGGCTGCGAGGTTTTATAAAATTGATTCGTAACTTCTGATATGATAGGATAACTGACCATTGAAAAATTTCACTGCAAAATTGATTACAGGCACAGGAATATGAAAGAACAACCCACAAAAATGAAAACCGTTGCATTGTATGCCCTGCTGTTGATTCTTCTATTGACAGCATTTACCAACGTAACCAACACTCGAAAGGTTGATCGGCTCAATTACTCAGAGTTTCTTTCGATTCTCCAGGGTGAAGACACCGGCCGAAAAATTCTGCGCATCAAAATCAACGAACGCGAAATAACCGGCCGCATCCAGAAACAGGTTACCCTTGGCTCCAGCACAGAAGCTCCGACCTCGCACTTTCTGACCGTGACCCCCGATGACCCGGGCCTCATGGAAATAATCAGAAAAAGCGGCGTAATCGTCGAAGCTGAACCGCCGGCACAGATGTCATGGTGGCTCAACCTTCTCATCAACTGGTTCCCGTTCATTCTTCTGATCGGCGCCTGGCTTTATATTCTGCAAAAAATGCAGGGCGGCGGAGCCAAAGCCCTTAGTTTCGGCAAAAGCCGGGCCCGCATGGTTGACCCGACCGAGAAACGCGTTCTTTTCAAAGATGTTGCCGGCGTTTCCGAAGCCAAAGAAGATCTCCTTGAAGTCGTCGAATTTCTGCGTGACCCTCGCAAATTTACCGACCTTGGCGCTAAAATTCCGCGCGGCGTTCTGCTGTTCGGCCCCCCAGGCACGGGCAAAACCCTTCTCGCAAGAGCAGTAGCCGGCGAAGCGAATGTTCCCTTTTTCAATATCAGCGGCTCTGAATTCGTGGAAATGTTCGTCGGCGTCGGGGCCTCGAGAGTTCGAGACCTTTTCGAACAGGCCCGCAAAAACGCTCCATGTATCATCTTCATGGATGAAATCGACGCAGTCGGCAGACAGCGTGGTGCTGGCCTGGGCGGCGGGCATGACGAACGCGAACAGACTCTTAACCAGCTGCTGGTCGAAATGGATGGTTTCGACAACACCAAAGGCATAATTCTTGTCGCGGCCACCAACCGCCCCGACGTTCTCGACCCCGCCCTGCTGCGCCCCGGTCGCTTCGACCGTCGCATCGTCGTTGACCAGCCTGACATCAGAGGCCGCGAAGAAATCCTGCAAATCCATGTCAGAGACAAACCCATATCTGATGACGTAAACCTGTCGGTTCTGGCACGCCGCACCCCCGGTTTCGTCGGCGCCGACCTCGCCAATCTCACCAACGAAGCAGCAATACTGGCGGCTCGTCACGGCCGCAAAATCGTCATCATGTCAGACTTTGAAGCATCGATCGACAAGGTTATCGCTGGTTCCGAACGCAAAAGCCGTATCATCTCTGAAAAAGAAAAAGAAAATACTGCCTATCACGAAATGGGGCACGCTCTGGTTGCCGCTTTCCTACCTGGAACCGACCCGGTTCACAAAATAACCATCATTCCGCGCGGCATGGCCTTGGGCCTTACCATGCAACTGCCAGTCGAAGACAGACTGACCGTCTCGCGCACCCACCTCAAAAGTCAGCTGTGCATTCTACTCGGTGGCCGCGTTGCCGAAATGATTGTTTTCAACGAACTGACCTCAGGCGCCAAGAACGATATTGAACGAGCCACTAAAATTGCCCGAAAAATGGTCTGCGAACTAGGTATGAGCGACGAAATCGGGCCGTTGCACCTCGGCGACGATAACCAGACTGTTTTCCTGGGTCGCGACTTCAATACCCGCAATGACCTTTCTGACGAAACAGCCCGCAAGATCGACAGCGAAATCAGAAAGCTCATCGAAAGCGCCCTGCAGCAGGCCCACGAAATTCTCTCTGAAAACCGCATCCTGCTCGATAAGTGCTCAAAAACCCTTCTCGAACGCGAAACCATCAGTGGTGAAGAATTCAAAGAGCTCATCGAAGGCCGTGAACTGCCACCCCTGCCAGCTGTTAAACCTCTGCTGAACGTAATCGAAGAAATCGAAAAAGCAGAGAAACCGGCGGAAGCCATCGAAAAAAGCAAAAATTCCAATAACAAATCACCAGACGGAGACAACTACGTCAAGGACGTTTAAATGAGCAAGCTCAAGTTTCTCTTTATTCTCGGCACCAGACCGGAGGTCATCAAAGTGGCCCCGGTCATTTTTGCAGCTCGCGAAACCGGTGAAATCGAGACACAGATACTGCACACCGGGCAACACCTTGAACTTGCCGCCGAAATGTTCAAACATTTTCGCCTGAAACCCGACTTCGATCTGGCGGTAATGCAGGCCAACCAATCACTGTTTCAGCTAACCTCACGCATTACCGAAGGTATAGGCGAAATCCTGTCGCGCAACACTTACGACATGATCTTCGTACAGGGCGACACCAGCTCTGCCTTTTTAGGAGCACTTGGCGGCTTCTACCAGAAAATACCCGTCGGGCATATCGAAGCCGGTCTGCGCACACAGGACCGCTACAGCCCCTTCCCGGAAGAAATCAACCGCAGGCTGGTAACCCCACTTGCCAGCCTGCATTTTGCGCCAACGCAAAGAGCCCACGATATGCTGGCAGGGGAGGGGATTCCCCGCAACAGAATCGAAGTAACAGGTAATACAGTCATAGACGCCCTCTTCTGGAGTCTGAAACAAGACTACCCCCTCAAAGAAGATATCGAAGAAATTCTTGGCAAAGAAGGTCGACTGCTGCTGGTCACAACCCACCGCCGGGAAAACTTCGGAGAACCCCATCGACAAGTGTTTTCAGCCCTGTTAGAGCTGGTAGAAAGGTTTACCGATATCAGAATCCTGTTTCCGATTCACCCGAACCCGAATGTGCGCCAGGAAGCAGCTGCAATGCTGAACAACCACCCGCGCATAGCTCTGACGCCGCCGCTTGATTATCAAAATTTTATCAACGCCATGAAGCGCTGCGATCTAATCCTGTCAGATTCAGGAGGAGTCCAGGAAGAAGCCCCCAGCCTGAACAAACCCGTGCTTGTTCTGCGCGAATCAACAGAACGCCCTGAGGGCATCACAACAGGAGCACTGAAGCTCGTTGGCACCGATAAAGCCAAAATACTGGCCGAAGCCAGCGAATTACTCACCAACCCGGCCAGCTACCGACGCATGGCCGAGGCCGCCAACCCTTACGGCGATGGTGATGCCGGCAAAAAAATCATTGGGGCGGCGATGAAATACCTTCTGAACCAGGATGAACATTGATAAGAGAGAGCTTTAGCCACGGATGAACCCGGATGGACATCGATAAAAGAGAGCTTTAGCCACGGATGAACCCGGATAGACATCGACAAGAGAGAGCTTTAACCCGCGGATGAACCCGGATGGACGTCGACAAGATAGAGAGCTTTTTAGCCACGGATGAACCCGGGTAGGCATTGATAAGAGAGAGCTTTAACCACAAAACCTGAGCGTTAATAAGGGGAGCACAGCTGGTTTCTGGTCGGCTCAGGAGAATAATTTTGTCGTGCGGGTGAAACGAAAGAAAACAGGCGGCATTTTGATCTGAGCCGGCCTTTCCACCACAGAAACCACTATATTAGAGGATTACAGCAACTTCGGCATTTTCCTGATCGACCGCGTTTTTTGCGGCGTTTCCGGCATGTCATTTTAGCCGAAACACAGCACTACAACCACCCCTGATTGATTACTGACATCACATTGAAGCTAACCCATTTTCTGACTTTGCCTGTTCTTTGCCCCTCCAGCCCCTCTTTTTCATTATTATGATATAATTATCATAATAAAACCTACGTTATCACTTATTAGCAAAAAATCATCATGATCATCAGTATATAGTTAACTATCGCGCGATTATCCATATTAAAGTGATTAAATTATCAAGCTAATATCAAAGCAGAGGGTAATTTTATCTATTTTTAGATAACAGATGTTAAAGTCTGTTCGTTCGCCTGGCGGTTGCAACTTTTCGAGAGCAAAAGCCTGTTCTGATCTCCTAACGATGCGCAGCATGCGCAGACCTACCACTTCTGCACTTCTCCGGCGCTGACACTCCCAGTCGGTTGATCGCCAGGCGACAACAGACTCGTCTGGGAGCATCCACTCCTTTTGGTTGAAGAGTATTTTGCCGAAAAAAAAACCGCCCTCTTTCGCTTAAAGACGAAAGAGAGCGGGGTTCTGAGAGCAGAGATCAGTTCGTTTAAGAGCTAACCCCTAAACATCGGAAAACATATATCTTCTGCTACTGCCGGACGCTGGCGGAATCTGGTCGGCAAAAAAACAATTTGAGCAGAAAGATTTTATATCGCGCGAGTCAGAACACCAGCAAGAGATGCCCGACAGGCAAGGGGCGGCCGATTCGTCAGGCCACCAGCGTCAGGGCTTTCAAGGCCTTCTGCTCATTTTCCGAGAGCTTACCGATTGCAGCATCGAGCCTTGGGCCGGCTTTTCTGGCAGCAAACTGTTTGATAAACTCTATCAATCGTTCGCGGCAGGTTTCGTTTCCGCCGGCATGCGCTTTTATCAGTTTTCCAATATCTTCGGGGTCGGATAATTCCATCAGGTAGTGGCTCAAATCACCAACCGTCTCAGCCCTGGAAAGACCAAAAACATTTAAAATAGTCGCAAGACCCTCGTCGTGAGGCATGAGCAAAACCGACAAACCCAATGCGTTTGCCGCGATCTGCATATCGTCAGGCTGGGCCGCCAGATTTTTCAGGGCCGGGAGATTTTTCTGAGCAAATAAAGCATAAAGGGCATTGAGTCGAATTTCACGGGCCTCGCCCTGACGCCCGGCAAGTTCTTCAAGAAGGCTGCCGGTCTGCTCTGCCGAAAACCCGCCCAGAGAGGTCGCAGCCATCATCCTGACCTCGCTGGCGCTGTCATTGAGCATACGAGAAAGAACCTCGGGACTCAAAGCCTCAGAGGCCTTCTTCATCGAAGCTACGGCCGCCTGCCGAACCCATTTGTCGTCGTGACTCACTCCCTCGTTTATCATCGCAACAAAGGGCAGGTTGAAATCTGACAGGTCGACCACCTTCAGCATCATCTGAGCAAAATCAGCATCGAGAGTTCGCAACACCGAGAATGTCTCAGAAAGCAAAGCATCTTTCATACCACGCCACTCGAGACGCAGCTGCCTGGAGGCTGAATCTGAACCAGGATTAATCAACAATCTAATAATGGGTTCACCACCCAAGCGCTTCAAGGCGAGCAACGAGGTCTCTATAGATTGATAGTTTTGAAAGTTATCTAACTCAGCCGTCGCCTTTTTCATTATTTTGATAATAAAAGGTATGCAGCCGTATTCAAGCGCTTTAACTGCGACTTCAATCGCCTTGCTCTGGCGACCAAGATCAGCATCTGACTCAAGCACCGCCAACGCATATTCACCCAGATCGCTGACAGTGAAATCGCGATCGTCGGCTTTTTCTGAAATATCGGCCATTGCCGACAAAATACCGGGTCGGCAGCTTTGGTCTACTTTTTCCAGGGCTTTTTTCAAGCGGCTGAAAAGCTTTACGCCATTTTCAGGGTGAAAATAAAAAAAATCTTCAATTTTTCTTACGGCCTGCTGCTGCAAAGCTACCGGCAATTCAGGCAAAGTGTCGAGAAGCACCGCGACCGAGTAGCCGCCGGCGTCGATTATATCACACACAGCATCATTGAAACGGCGGGCCGGCACATTAACCAGAGCTTTAACGCGATCTTTGAGAGCTGCAATATTTCGGGTGTCGATTTTAGTTTCAGCTTTTTTCTTTTTCATTGTTTCCTGCCTGAAGGCTTTGTAACAGCCGTTTCAATCGAGAGCGATCAGCATCGCTCAAAGTAGCGATCTCTACGAGCTTACGGGTTTCTATCTTCAATCTTTCTTTCTGCGAAAAATTAAAACTGTTTTTAAGAATGAGCGCGGGCAATACTGCATAAATAGAGTCGCAGTCGATGGCACGCTGCCAGTAGTTCCAGAATTTGGCACTTTTGTTGCGAATGAGAGAGTTCATGGCAGACATGGCCAAAGCCTCTGCATTCCGGGCCTCAAGGCGCAAAACCAGGTCAAATTCCCGCTGCGCTGCCGCAAAATCACCGGCAAAGAAAAATGCCTTACCAAAAAGTAAATGGTCTTCGATGAAGCGCGGGTGATAATCGCCGATCTTGTGCAGAATCTTCATTATCCCCTTGCCGTCGCCAGTTGCCAACGTCAATTCAACCTTGGCAATTATTTCAACCAGGCTCTCCATGCCGTCAGAAAAATTTTCCCAGATTTTCAAAGCTCGTTCCGGACAACCTTGGATTATTGATAATCTCGAATACCAGACAACAAGTTCTTCGTCCATAACGCCATTATCAAATAATTGATTAAAGGTTTTTTCAGCCAGCTCGAGCTCATCAAGACGAAGAGCGGTATAGGCATAAAGAAAAAGAGCATGTGTCTCGCCTGGATACTCCTTGAGAATAATATCCAGACGACCAGCCGCTCTGGCAAACTCTTTTTCAAACAGATCGAGTTCGACCAGAGCCAGGTCGAGTTCGGCAACATGCCCCAGATCACGCAAAGAATCTTTCAAAACAACCCTGGCGGCCTCGACATCACCCTTCATAGCCAGAGATTTAGCAAGGTTAACGCGGTGCGCGGCCTCCCGCGGGCGCCCCATATAAAGCTCTGAATAAATCTCTGCGGCGCGATCAAACTGCCTCGCCTGAAACAGAAGATTGGCAAGCTCATCAGCAATAAGCAAATCCGAAGGTTCACGAGCTCTTAAAGAATCGAGTTCTTTCACAGCCACATCAAGACGAATGCGGCCATCATAAAGCCCGTCAAGAACATTAAAAACCTCTGTCTCAAACGGACTCTGGCGCGAAGACATGTTGGCAGCCCCGGCTTTTTTCTTCAAAACCGGCAAGCGGCGAGCCATTTCATCATATTTTTCTCTGAGCTGAGTCGGCTCCGGAACCGTTTCCATACCGCGGTTAACTACATCAACGGCATCTTGAATTCGACCATCAGCCAGATATAAATCAGCAAGATCAACAAGCAAACTCTGATTGAAAGGTTCAATCATAATGGCGCGCTTCAGAGCGGTCATAGCCTTTTCGCGATTACCGAGGCGAAGTTGACACTCATAAATACCTCTGAGCGGAGCCACCGAATCACAGGCAACCGTCGAAGCACGCCTGAAAATTTCGAGAGCCTCGTCATAGCGTTCGAGCATCTTCAGATCGCCCGCCAGCTCAAGCAAAGCGGCAGCATCAGAAGCAGCAGTATCGAGTAAAGCCAGCATAATCTCGACAGACTCGCGATACCGCCCCATCAGCCTCAGAGTTTTATATATCAATTTTTTAATATCATTATCATCTGGAAGAATATTGAGCGCTTTTTGAAAAACTGATAATGCATCTTCGTATTGTTCTCGATAGAGATACGCTTTGCCGAGATTATATAAAACCAGGCTGTTGCCCGGGTTTTTGGCAAGAGCGGCAGTCAGAAGCTTCACTGCCCGTTCCGATAACCCCTTCTGTAGACAGGCAGCGCCAAGATTCACCAGGATATCCGAGTTATCCGGGTCGAGTTTCAAAGCTTTTTCATACTCTTCGATAGCGTGATCGAAAAGACCGCGCTGTTGCAGATCAACCCCCTTCTGAAACAGCTCCTGTGCCGATTCCATTAAAATTCCTCCTGGCGACCGCCACGTTGCTTGGCAGTCATGTTGTTCTGCTGTTCTTTGAACCGTTCAAGGTTATCGATCATGGCCGAGTAATTTTCGACTTCTTGAGGCGCACACTCTTTAAACTTCGAGTATGCCTCGAAATACCTGTAAAAAATACGAGCGTTCGTCCCACCCATTTTATTTTTGGCAATGAATGCCTCGGTAATAGGGATCATAAAACTGTCTTCTTTGCCCCACTCCCACTCGAGGAAAGGGGTATCAAAATTATTCAGATAATCACAATAAAGAAAAAACACTGCATAGGGGTCATAAAGAAGTCCCATGATTTCTTCGAGATCTTCTTTAACTGGGCGGCGGCTGCTGATCGCTTTAGGTAAACCTGCTGTAGCAATGACAGTCACACCTTCGACTGCAGCCAGACTTTTCAATTCGGAAGCAAGCAGATTACATTTTTCGTTAAAACTCATCTGTTGTTGATTGCGCAGCAAAATCTTGAACAATGGGTCAATGATCACGGCAACGTCACCACCGCGTTCAAGGCGAACCCGTTTAACCTGTTTCTTGATATCGTCGATAAACAATCGACCACTCGATTCATCTACCAGAATAAGCCGACTGCCCATAGCCGAGACCCGCTGCAGACCCTGGCTGCGTTTTTCTTCAAAATCGGGGCGGGAACTATAAGGGTTTTTAACGTAATCTATCGGCAGCTCGACCGCCTGCGATACAAGTTTCGCTGTGGTATCGAGCCGGTTCAGATCGAGACTGAAATACAGAACCGTCAAATCAGGGTTGAGGGTGGCCAGGTCCCAGGCAAGTTGAGTCGCAAAAGTCGACTTACCCATCCCAACCCCGCCGGTTATAAGATAAAATTCTTTCTGAAAACCGTTCAACTTCTCCATCAGAATGGGGAAATTGCTTTGCAGGCCCAGGTAGCCGCGCTTTTTCACTCGCTGATCAGCGACCAACTCCTGCATTTCTTCGATATGGGAATCCAGACTTCTGATGTAGCCGGCGCTACCCTTCAAAAAAAGACTGCGCAAAGACTGAATACAACTGCCGATTATTTCGAAAGCGTCTTTGTCTTCGCCATGAATAATGCGCTCTGAAAACCGGATCATGGTTTTATGTGCTTCAGCCCTGATATTTCGATCACGGATTCTCTCGATTACAGGTTCGATATCGTCGAGCATAACGACACCCGGCTGCGAAAAAGGTGTGACAAAAAGATCTCTAACGCGCTCTTCGCCACCGCTGACTTCCAGGCAGTTTTTTTTGCCATGCATCTGATTGGTCAATCGCGCCATAAGATTCGGCAAATTCAGGGTTTCGCGGTCTTCGACAATTTCGAGCATAGCCGCAAGCAAAACCCGATTAGGTTCAGCACCCTGAAAATCAGTGGCGGAAAAATGATTTTCGAGCAACTGTCGGCCGACAATCACCGGCTCGAAGGCCAGATTAGCCAGGACACACTCTTCGTCGAGTGAAACCTCGCGCAGGTATTCGAGCAGATTTGTTTTAACATCAGTCTGTTTTGTGGTGTTCTTTTTCGGCACTTGTACCTCCGGTGCAGAGCCCTATTCTAATGCACCCCAGGCAACCTGTCAAATGCACAAGCATATTGACTTATGCATCTCGTTTTGCTACTTATTTTATATCATTATTTTTTATTCTGGAAGTTCATCAATGATCACCCGCGAAGCCGACTATGCTATCAGAACCGTCGTTTATCTCGCGCGACGCTTTGGACAACAACCGGTTGCCACAACTGAAATCAGTAAAAATGCCGAGATACCATACCGTTTTCTGCGCAAAATATCTCACCAGCTTGTTGAGTCTGGCCTGGTCGGAGCCACCCGTGGCAAGCAGGGCGGTATTTTTCTGATCGCTGAACCATCTGAGCTGAGCTTGTTCGACATTCTAAAAATTTTCGACCCCAGAGCCTGCCAGATAAACGTATGCTGCAGCTCAGACGATGCCTGCAATCTTTCGAAGGCATGCAACGTCTGCAAGCGTTTACGGGTTCTTCAAGAAAAAGTTCACGCCGAGTTTGCGAGCATAAAATTTTCTGAGCTTTGATCCTGGTCTCTGCCTGCTCGATCATGCCGCCCCGACTATGGCGAGCAAAGATTGCGCCTGCGCGGGGTCAACCATTATCGTGCGCTGATAAGTATACGACACTCGCCCAGGCATGCCACCCGGAATTCTTTTAACGTTGGCAACTTCGGTTGTGTCTACGGGCACCTTGCCACCTTCCCGGGCAAAACTGAACCAGGCTGCAAGAGCAGCGCCGCGATACAGATCTTCTTCGGTCACTTCCCCTTCAGGCTTTTTAAGAATGACGTGAGCCCCCGGAACATCATTTGCATGAAACCACCAGTCGTTACGCCGAGCCACCTGAAAGGTCAGCATATCGTTCTGCCTGGCGTTTCTACCAATATAATAGCGACAGCCATCGATAACTACATCTGGTTTGATCATGTTCGCACGATTTTTTCGACCAGAGGATTCTTTAGTATTTTTGCCGGCGCCCTTTCGATGCGAGGACTTTTTCTCAGCAATTGGCAGATCGACTTCAGTCGCCGCATTTTCGGCAAGCCAAATCTGCTCGCGCAACCAGGCTATCTCGCCACCGAGAGCTTCGATACGTTTTTCCACCTCTGCGGTGCCACGCCGGGCTTTTTTGTACATATTGAAAAATCTGGCGGCATTCGCTGCCGGAGTGCGAATCGGGTCAAGCGAAATCTTGATCAGCTCGCCAGTTTGCCAGTTCTGTAGTTCGACCTCGCGACTTCCGGGCTTGATCTGATAAAGATTTGCCACCAGCAGATCGCCAAGATTTTTGTATTGATCAGCGTCGGCAAATTTCTGCAATAACCGGTGCTGTTCTTCGAGCAATTCATTTTTTTGCCGCAAGTCGCGCTGTAAAGCCATGACCGCCCGCTTTTTTGCTTCGGCAAAGCGACCTGGAGCGATACGGCTTTCTTCAAGCCAGTTCAGCGCCGCGTTAACCGTGGTAAACTCATAATCCGGAGTCGAAGCCAGGTGCCGCAGATAAAAACATGAAATAGCCTTCAGTTTTTCGTTTTTCAGATAAACCGCGATTGACCGTGAATCTGAAGCTTCGGCAATCATTTCGCCCAGACTGGCGAGGCGCTCTTCAACAGAGATGCCAACGGATCTGAACGCTAATTCGGCCGCAAACTGGGGCGACATACCACCAATCTTGTCTTTCCATGTCTCAGGCGGGGCCGCAAGAGCTGTTGTCAACCGTGGGTCACCAGTCTGCGCGGGGCATAAAAGACCTTTAGACTCAGGTAATCTGTAGAGCGCACCGATCAGATTATTTGAAGTTCTTGAAAAGCGATCGATTATTTTCAGGTCAGCATCACAGATAAAAATATCGGCGATGCGACCGGTAAACTCGCAGAACATGAAAAAGTCGCTGCGATGGCCAAAAAAACTGTCGATAACCACAAAATGAAGTTTTACAACCCGATCGAACTGCCCGTTTTTTTCTTCGCCGGCCAGATTGATACCAGCTATTCTGCCATTGGTCAGCAGACGATTCAAAGTTTTTACAAGTGACGACGAAGTCTCACTTTCGATGCCGTTCTCGGCAAATCGCAACCCCTGCCCCGGGCTGTCGAGCGAAAAAATCAGATCACCCCAGCTGTCGCGGCGCTTGAGTCGCAGGGCAAAAGTTCGACCCGGCCCATTGTAAGCTCTTGTAACAACCGGTCTTTCGGCCAGTTCGGCGCCGAGTTCAGCAACATGCCGGCGTAAAGTGAAATAGTCCATTCAACAACCCGTTTCAAATATGTTCATTTAATCAGGCGCCATAGCACAAAGCTCAACAGGCTTTTACGAAACAGCTGCCTCGCAATTATCGCAACAAAAACGAATGTTCAGTCAGCGAACAATGGCGGGAGTGATGATTCTGCCCACAAAGGGCAAAACACGCCGGGGTTCTTTTAAGTCTTTGGCGCGCCAGGCCAGCCCGGTTGTGCCCTCGTCATTTATGACGCCGTACACCCAGCCGTCACCGGCAGGAAAAAGCGGCCCGAAAAACTCGGCATCGCCAAGCTCGACGATTCCCTTGTCGCTGCCTGAAAGGGAAAACTTCATCGGCTCGCGGTCAACATGGCCACGAATAGCGGTAAAAATCAGAGTTCGGTCGAGCTCGCCAGCGGCAAAGACAACCGGCATGGTTGCCTTGAACCCCATAGGGCTACCCTCTTCGTTAAAATAGCTTTCACCACCAGCGACCCTAACCTGCTCACGTTTTTTCAAGTCAAACATATAAATCGTCGATTTGCTGATACGACCACTTTCGAGATCGGAATATTCGGCGAGTACATAAGCAATCAGAGCTTCGGACACCCATACAGGGCGGTCGACCACCACGACAGAATCAGAATTTTCGCTCGTCTTCAGCTTGCCGCTGTCGATAACGATTTCTTGATGACGGGTATGCGGGTCGAGAATAACGATCTGAGTATCAATCATCGGTTCCTGCGGGTCCGGGGCGTATCTGGCGAGAATCTTCCCCCCGCCCGGTGAGAAGGCGGGGTAACCGTAAGCGCCCATTCCGGCGCTGATATCAGTTGTTCCAGAGGCGTTGTCGATGGGCATAAGGTAGAGTGATTCGGCACCGCTGCGGTTCGAAATAAATGCCACCCTGCCGCGATCAGGCGAAACGGTCGGCATAACCTCATTTGCAGACGTTTCGGTCAATTGTTTGATCTGAGAAGTGCTCAGATCAGCAATAAACAGATCGAACTGCCCGTTTTTTTCGCCGGCAAAAATAACTTCGGCTGCTGTAGCACTCAGGGTCGGTACAGCTATAAGCATTGCAACAAACATACTTTTTACGATCTTCATGTGTCCTCCTGCGAAGCTTTTTCCCGGTAAGGCAATACTAACACAGCTTCCAAACAATTAACAAACCCCTGGCAAAGCAAATGGATTTTTTTCCTTCTTCACGGGAATGACGGACAAACTACAGATTCAAATTTAACAAGGGCTAGTGCTGACAATATTGAATGTATGTTTAAAAATTGTCATTGCGAGAAGCCAATCTCTGTGCCGATGGGATTGCCGCGTCGGGCTGGCGCCCTCCTCGCAATGACGGCAAACCACATCCTCAGGCGTAACAAAAGACCTGGCATTGCCTCCACGCACACGCGAACTGCCCGTAACTGGCATTATAAAAAGCATACAAACAGCGGATCCGAAAACCGCCACTGCAATTATTGTTTTGGGAGCAGGAGTATGCTATTATCTGCACATGGCCTATTACTATATAATTCCGGCGTGCCTGACGCTGCTTTTTGCATTTTCGTGGGCACTGGTACATACGCTGCTGGCTGTTTTCGACCGCCTGAATTTTTTCTGGGACTGGTGGGACCGCCAGCGCAAAGCTTTCCCGATTTTGATAGGGGCTGAAATTGCCTATTTTGCGGCAATCCTCTACTACATCGTCTACTGGGAACTCTCCGGTAACGTTTGAACGTAATCGGCATATCCGGGTAAACCTGAAGTTCTCTTCAGAAAAGCAGCCAACCACCGCCCGCAACGTTTATTCGGCACGTTTTCAGACCACTGGCCACCAGCAACTAAGCACTGGCAAAACCACTCTTTGCAGCCGATGTATGTTGTATGAATGCGTATTTCATTACAAACAGACGCAATAACTGGCTGTAGCTTGTAAGACACGGGCACAAACGAGCAGAGATCGATTCTGTTTGTGTGACTATAAAATCTCGTGCGGTTATTTTGGGGTCTGAAAACAAAAACTTCCCGACAGGTTAAAGCAATGAACTCTTATATCTCAATAATTACAGCAGGTCTGGCAGCCATTATATGCTGGGCTGCCGGAACCTGGCTGACCAGAAACCAGCCGTTCTCACTGGGTCGCGGGCGCTATGCCGGGGCTTTCCCTGTCATCGGGGCTGTTGTCGGCAGCACTTTTTATAACGCAAATCTACAGACAGATTATTTATGGCTTGTGGTTACAACTGTTTTACTTGGGTTGATTGGTTACCTTCGCGATCGCTACCGTGTCTCTTACCAGTCGCTGCTGCCATGGGCAATAATTGCGGCTTCTGTGGGTCTGACCATGTCGTTGCCCGGCGCCGATGCAATTCGCGTATCAAGCGGGCTGGTCTGGGCTGCGCTGATAATTTTCTGTCTGAAAATTTCGGCGCTGGTTTACGAAATGCCTTTCGTGCTCCTTTCGATGAGTTCACTCGCCCAGTTCATTTTTTTTGCAACCGGCAATCATTCTCAAACCGCGGCATTTTTTAACGCCGCCATTCTGGTGGCCTCACTGCTGCTGCTCGCTTATTCAATCAGCGGCCAACGGGTTCTGATTGGCAGCAGCGGCATTTTTGCGGCTGGTTTTCTGCTGGCAGCGGTTTCACAACTTGAAGGCTCGGGCAATCTGATTTTATTCGGCCTGTTCATCCCATCGATGGTCATATTTTTCCCATTCGCGCTGATCAGCGCCATGATCGTAGCCTCATATTTCGGCAATCGTCTACATAAACCCGGAGCTGCCTTTGAACGCCAATGGTCATGGTCTCTGCACCGCGAAAAAACCGTCGTTTTCTCGGGGCTTATCTTTCTCTGCCTTAACTTTTTCGGGCTGCTCGTTCTTGTCGAAGCACCGGCCTTCGGTTACTTCGCTCTGTTTCTGCTGCTTATAAGCTCTCTGTTCGGGTTCGCCCGAACATTTGCCCGCCGGGTCGAGTCAAACGCAACAGTGCCCGCCAGAATCGAAATACTGGACATTTTTATCGACGCAGTTCTCCCGACTCAAGTAATCGATTGTATTGCCGGTTATCTGGGCGCAAAACCTGGCAATCTCATGCACATCATCACGGCCGACTCTCTGGCTCTTGTCAGGGCTGGCGAAGAGCAGAGGTTCAGGTCGGTGATGCAGCGTGCCGAAATGGTGGTACCCGATGGTGCCGGCATCGTCTGGGCCTCTGACTTTATCGGAACACCCCTTCCGGGTCGAGTGCCCGGCGTGGCTCTCGTCAGCCAGATATGCGAGCGTGCCTGCCAGGAGGGCTGGAAACTTTTCTTCATAGGCGGCAAACCCGGAATAGCCGCCCAGGCTGCTCAAATTCTCAAGCAGAATTACAGCATTGAAATCTGCGGCATCGAACACGGCTACTTCGCCCAGGATTCTGAGGAAGAAGATGCAGTCTTGAGAAAAATCGCAACAGCGCGACCCGACATTGTTTTTGTCGCACTGGGCGTGCCTCGCCAGGAATGGTTTATCAGCAAACTGCGCACTTGCCTGAATCACGGGGTCGCCATCGGTGTCGGCGGCAGTTTCGACGTCATTTCGCAGACTCTGCCCCGCGCCCCTCTCTGGATGCAACAGTGCGGCATCGAATGGCTTTTCCGCCTGTGGCTCGAGCCATCTCGCTTTATGCGAATGTTGAAAATACCGGTATTTGTATTGCAAATCCTGCGCCACAAATGGAACCAGCCGGAAACAGGAACCTGATCAGGCGACTTTTTCCAGCTGACTCACGAGCATGCTTTCAATATTCAGGTGGTAATCGAGATCGGGCCATTCAATGCCAGTGTTGCCACAAATAAATCTGTAGTTGGTCAGCTGTCTTATTGATGCTTCCTGGAGTTCTCTATACCACATCATGGGCGTCAAAATAATACGGCCGTCTTCGAGCTCGACATGCAGGTATTGATCATCAAACCTGACGGCTTTACCTCTTGCTGAAAAATTCATCCCATTTTCTCCCAAATTCAAACCTGTGTTTTTCGGTAATTTCAATAGCACGTTTTAAAGCAGCAGGTTTCATATTTTTTTTCACAACCCGACCATAAAGCAAGACACCCGAAGCTAAATCAGCCTCGGGTGTCTTGGATGGAATCAGTTACTTTTTGGGTTCGGCGGCTTTTTCGGCAATTTTGGCCATCGAAGCCTTGAACTGGTCGGCCGGTATGGAAACCACGATTCTGGCGAGGTTTTCTTTGTTATCCTGGATCTGGGCGTTTTTGAGAATTTCGGTCATTTCAGGAACTGAAACTACCCAACCCTTGAAAGCATCGAGCAGATTCTGCATGGCAGTGGTAAACTGGGGCAATTCTTTGCTGTCAGCGGTCAGAGCAGTGAAAACCATGGTGAAATTTTTGTCGTAATCGACACTGAAAAACGCGGTTTTCATGCTTTCGAGGCCGGCAACGGGAACATTGACGCGGGTCTGCCAGTTTGGCGAAGCAACCACAGCGCCCCACACCTGCGATTTGGTATCGACTTTTTCCATCATGCCGGCAAAGTCTTTATTGGTATTGATATTGGCTGCTTTGCCCGCACTTAAAACAGCCACCTGTTTAAGAACTTCTTCAGAACCGAAAGCAACTGTATTCTGGCCGACGAACATCATGTTGGCGTTTTCATTGGCGGGGTTTTTAAGCGTCTGCATGCCTTCGATAGTATCGATAGTGAATTTTGCAGCCAGCTCGGCGTCGTTCTGAACCAGCTCAGAAATCTTTGCGGTGTCGAAACTGCCGTCAACAATGATTCCAGAGCGCTCCTTGCCATCTACAAAGATTGTAACGTTCTTGATATCGCGAGCCGGCTCGATACCGGCCCTCTCATAGAAGCTGGCGTAATCGGCGTTCTGATTATTCAGCTGAGTTTCAATCAGAGACTTTATTTCAGGCTGGCCAGCTATGGCAGCCAGGTCAAAATTAACCACAAGATAAGCATCGTTTGGTACCAATGCCAACATGGCATTGGCAAACCCGGCCACGGAACAAAAGGCAAAGGCTGCCATCACAAACAAAGTTCTAAGTTTCATCGATCAGTTTCCTCCTCAGTAAGCGGTACAATTTGTAATCGTTCCAGAAAACTATAAATCCGGCCAGGAAAAATGTCAAATGCAGGCAAAAATAAGCTACTGATTAACTCTGATAAACGCAGATACAAAACACGCCACCAGAACAACCGATTGCTATCGCATCGCTAGCCATGACGGCCTCTTATCTGTGTCTATCCGTGTTCATCCGCGGCCATTAAAAAACCCGCCGGGCGTAAGCCCGGCGGGTTAATTGCTTTTCCTCAGCTGATCCGTGGATCAGCATCGGTGGCTACAATTAGAACTTGCTGAAAATTTCAGCCCAGAACATATTGTAGTCGTAATCGCCCTGAACGCCGCGGCCGGCAGATACTGAGCCAGCACCAACGTTTTTGGTTTCGTCACCGGTGAAATCGAAGTTGGTGTAGCCAACTCTGATTCTGGTGTTTTCAGCCAGCTGATAGCGATATTCGAAAGTAAGAACGGTGGCTTTGGCTTCAGCGGTGTTGAAGTTATTCCATCTGTCATAAGCACTGTTGGCACCGGTAGCCTGTGCAGCAACGGCAGCA
>JAKQQP010000409.1 GCA_029564115.1 Candidatus Rifleibacteriota bacterium
CACCGCCGCAATCTTTTTCTGCACTTCCAGCGGCGGCAGGGGGACCGGAATTTTTTCAGCCTCACCCTTATTTAGTTTCGCTCTGGTAGCGCCGTTTATGAACGGTCTTACATCGTATTTTGCCAACAAAAAGGTAAGGTAATCAATATCGACATTAGCTATAGGGCGAAGAACATGAGCATGATTATTTACCCAGCATTTACCCTCAACCTTATAGGCAATGCTTCTTGTAAAATCACCGAAGTGTCCTCCGTCCTCAGCCAGCAAAATAAGAGGCTCGTCAAAGATATATGAATCAATAGTTCCCTGAAGGCCATTGGCACCATAGTAAGGGAATTCACCCTCTGTTCGGTCGGATGCTGTAACCGGTTTTCGTAGATGATCTAAAAATGTTACGACCTCACCCAGCGGTTTTATTGGGTATACATCAGTTAAAAGTTCTTTCCCTATCATCCCAGCATACCATCCAGTTCTTCGAGACCTTTCTGGATCTCTTTTTCCATCTTCATGATCTCAGCCAGGATATCTTTGGGCTTGTCATACTTCACTTCATCGTAAACAATCTGTTTGTAGCGGTTGATTGACAGGTCATACTTTTCTTTTCTGATATCATCTACTGGCACCATGAAGGACTTGTCGGTGCGCTTACGCTTGTTTTCTGCTTCAAGATTATGCCAGCGCTCGATAACATCAGGAATATCATTATCTGATATCACAGTTCGCTTGTCATCAAGACTGAAGCCATCAGCCTGCATATCATAAAACCAGACTTTATCAGTGCCACCGGTGCCGGTCTTAGTGAAAATCATGATCCCGGTGCTTACACCTGCATACGGCTTAAATACGCCTGCTGGTAAAGAGATAACTGCTTCAAGGCGATGATTATCGATAATCTCTTTTCTGACATCAAGGTGGGCCTTGGATGAGCCGAAAAGCACCCCATCAGGAACGATGACTGCGCACCTGCCACCAGCTTTCAATAACCTTAACATCAGAGCCAAAAATAGCAATTCTGTCTTTTTAGTTTTAACCGTTTCAAGCAACTTCTTTGAAACTTCGTTTTCTGCCAGGCTACCCTTAAAAGGTGGATTAGCGAGTATCAGAGTGTATTCTTCTGATTCTTTATTGTTGTCAGAAAGCGAATCTTTATACATAATATGCGGATTCTCGACCCCGTGCATCATCATGTTCATGCTGCCGATGCGCAGCATGGTCGTGTCGAAGTCGAAGCCATTGAACAGGCGGCCGTTAACATGCTCGCGGTTTTCGGCCGCATGGAAATCGATTTCGTGGTGGGTTCTGATGTATTCACCGGCCGCAACCAGAAAGCCGGCAGTGCCACAGGCCGGGTCGCAGATGAAATCTTTGATCTTCGGCTGCATCAGCTCGACCATCATTTTGATGATGTGGCGCGGCGTTCTGAACTGGCCGTTCTGGCCGGCGGTAGAAAGCTTGCTGAGCATGTATTCGTAGACATCGCCCTTGGTATCGCGGTCTTTCATCGGAATATCCTCGATGAGCTCGACCGCCTGAACCAGCAGGCTGGGCTTCGGAATTATGAAGGCCGCATCGGCCATGGCCCGGGCAAAGGTGGTATCGGAGGCTGACGCCATGTTCTTGATGAACGGAAACACCTCAGCCTGAAAGAGCTTGAACATTTCGCCGGGTTCGAGGTGCTTGAACTTCGACCAGCGCAGGTGCTGCTGCCCGTCACTGAAGACCGGGTCTTTGACCGGCCGGCCGGTTCGGTTGGCCTGCAGTTCCTTGAGAGCATGAATGTCATCGAGGCGTTTGATGAACAGCAGATATGAAATCTGCTCGATAACGGTCAGCGGGTTGGCGATGCCGCCGGTCCAGAATGCGGTCCATAGTGCATCGACTTTGTTGCGTATTTCCCCGGTCAGCATTGGCTACCTCTG
>JAKQQP010000121.1 GCA_029564115.1 Candidatus Rifleibacteriota bacterium
GGACCCTGACTACGGCTCAGAATACGCCGGCGGTTCGATGGACTTTTTTATCGCCAGCAACAATCTTGGCAATACGCTTATTCCAGGCGCCGGGCCATTGCGTTTTCACGAAGACCTGATGCTGCATCAGCTGATTAAAAATTTTGAAGAATTTCAGGGCTGTTCGCTGCTGAAGTCATTTACTGTGCATGCCTCGGCAAAGCTTCAGAAACACCTGTATCAGCTGATCGAAAAACACCGCTACAGCGCGACCGAATAGCCCTTTGCATCAATCCATAAACGAAAAAACTGCCTGTGAAGTTGTTAAAACTGTACAGGCGGCTGATTGACTTGAAAAATCAGGGTTTTACGGCAGAATCGGGCGCAGGTCTTCTTTGCCGGTGAGAGCGGCGATGGTTTCGGCGAGCAGGTCGATGATCTGGTCCATGTCTTTCAATGAGCCCATTTCGACCGGTGAATGCATGTAGCGCAGCGGCAGCGAAACGAGTGCCACCGGCACGCCCTCACCGCTGAACATGATTTTGTCAGCGTCAGTGCTGGTTCTTGCCGGAGTCAGCTCCAGCTGGATCGGCATTTTCAGCTTTTTTGCGGCCTTTTCGAGCAGTTCGTTGATTTTGACATTGATCGGGCTGCCGACTGAGAGAGCCGGGCCCTTTTCCAGTGATACTTCGGCCTGTTTGAGAGCTTCGCCGGGCGTGTCGGTATTGAAGGTGACGTCACAGGCGATTGCCATGTCGGGTTTGATTCTGGCGCCGGCGCAGTGGGCCCCGCGCATGTTGGTTTCTTCGCCGGTGGTGCTGACGGCATACACCGCGACTTTAAGTTTCTTTTTGCTGAGTTTTTTCAGGGTTTCAGCGACGATGAACGAGCCGGTCTTGTTGTCGAGGCCCTTGCAGACAACCCGGTCGCCATTGAGAAGTTCGGGTTCGCTGCGGTAGAGAATGTAGTCGCCGACCCTGATGAGTTTTTTCAGTTCTTCACCACTGCTGAAGCCGCAGTCGATGAAAAAGTCTTCACATTTTGTCTTTGGTGGCGTATCGCCGTTGCTTTTGCGATTGAAACCGATAACGCCTTTTACCGTTTTGCCGGAATAACCAAGAATCTCGACTTTGAGCCCCGGCAGCAGCAGCGCGTTGATACCACCGGCCTGATTGAAATAGACAAAACCTTTCTCGTCGACCCGGTTGACCATCATGCCGATTTCGTCAC
>JAKQQP010000125.1 GCA_029564115.1 Candidatus Rifleibacteriota bacterium
CCAAATTTCCGCGTAGGGAACCCCTGAGCCATCGTGAACGCCCATCTGGGCAAAAGCGTAATACTGGCCTGATTCAGAGAAACCGAGCGGCCGGAATTCGGCAATATCACCGGCCTGGCAACTGGCAACGAAAAAGAGCAGGGCAAGGGTGACTAAAAGGTGTTTCATATTTTTCTCCTGGGGTGTGATTATTTTCCGGGCCTGAACTCGATAAGTCGGCAATTGACTTCGCTGGTGGTCCCATGATGTGAATAGACATAACCGGTAAAACCGATGCCATGGGTGAATTTCCAGGTGGTTGTGTCTGGGCCGGTAGACAGGGTGATCGAGATCTCGTCGGGGGTGCCGGTATCTTTCAGCCCTTTTACCTCTGCGGCAGAAAATGGTGCTTTGCTTTCGACCCGGTAAACATACATAGGACTGCCAGAAAGCAGCTGCGAGGTCTCGCCGAAGGTTTTCTCTTCGATCAGCGGCAGATCTAGCAGCAGGTCGGCTTCGGTAACCGATTCGTCCAGACGCTCGCCGGCGATTGCTTTTTCCCACACTTCTTTGATTCTTTCGTCGCCCTGAATCAGATAGAGCCGCCAGGGGCCGGCCAGAATCATCAGGAATGGTGACGGTTTTTTGCCTTTTTCATAAAAAGTCAGGTCGCTCGGAAGGCCTGAACCTTTTGCGAAGGTAATGTTTTCCCAGGCGGTTACAGAGGTTATTTCGGTCGTCCAGGTGAGGGTTTCGCTCAGTTCTTTGCCGTCAGAATCGGCTTTGACATCGGCGCTGTAGACCCAGGCAGTGCCAGTTGCCAGCTGCAGTGGCATGATTTCGGCTGCCGTTACGGTGAGGGAAATAAGACAGAAAATGATAATGAGAACGTGTTTCATGGGATTGATCCTGTTGCTGGAATAGTTATCGGGATTGTGTTCTGCTAAAAACCGTAAAACTGGCTGGTTTATTTTGTGTACCCTCAAATCCTCTCTAAGATTATGAAAAATATCACAAAGCTTGTCGGGGTTCAAGTTTTTACGACAAATAACAGTTCTGATGAGGGCCGGGGCGGTCGACTTTTGGGTAAGCTCATTAAAAAGCTTGCATGGGCGCGGCAGAGTTTGCTGCCGGCGGTGGGTAAGTTTCTTAGCTATGTGTGTAAAAATCAGTTGGTGAATAATTACTGATCTGATAAACTCAGGTTTCTACATACAGGGCTGTAATCGCCCGGATTTTTTGTGGGAACCTGTTTTTCAGAGCAAAAGGGGACATAAAGATGAAAAGAAATTTCAATCACCTGATTCTTGCCGTATTAATCGCTTTCAGCGCACCGGGCTTTGCCGACGAAGTTAAACCGGCTGATGCCGCCGGGCAGCCGGCAATCGAACAGGTCGTTGTAACTGAAGAGGCTGC
>JAKQQP010000498.1 GCA_029564115.1 Candidatus Rifleibacteriota bacterium
CAGGCGACCCTTGATCTGCTTGCCGACGTCTGGCCGGCTTTTGACCCGTTCGGGGTGTCGTTCGATCTGTTCGCACTGACCGGTGAACTCGAAACCGATCTCATGGCTGATCCGACCGCCTTTGGCTGGCAGAGCCCGCAGTCTGACGCCGGCAACGATCTTGCCTGGCAGTTTCCGCTGCTCAAGGGGTCTGCCGCTGCCGAATCGCTGGCTGAATTCAGAGCCAGCCTGCACAGTCTTGCCGACAGGGTTCTGGGCAGAGAATTCGGTCTGCGCCACGCCGCCCTGGCCCAGGATTCCCTGCATCTGCTTCTTCTTGAAGCAAAAACCAGTCTGTGTCGGCCATAGTGGCTTTTACAGACTGGTTTAAGGTGTCGAAAAAGAATCGGGTAGGTCAGTTTTCCGGGTTATCGGCAGGGGCTTCCGGGATCATTTCGTTGGCGGTATCGTCGTCGAATTCACTGGAAAAATCAAAAACGGCTTCGGGAAAGCGTTGGCGCAGTGCTTCCTGGTCTTTTAGCTTCAGTGCCGCATTGCCCATGGCAATGTTGAGGCCTTTCAGATTCTTCAGTGAATCCGGCAGAATGGTTCCGCCGTTGCAGTTGATCGTCAGATTCTTCAGATTTTTCAGATTGCCGACAAATTCTGGCAGTTTCCTGATACCGTTGTAATCCAGATTCAGGGTGACGAGTTTCGCAAGAGAGGCAACCTGTGGCGGTACTTCATCGAGTCCGTTTCTTCCAATATCGAGAACCTCAAGATTATGAAGAGCTCCAAGAGCCTGCGGCAGTTTCTTTGCCTTGATGGGTTCACCTTTTTCATTTTCCATAATACCCGAAGCATCGAAAGCTCCGTAAAGACGCAGAACTTTCAGCTTCTCGAGGCCGGCAATAGTTTCGGGCAGCGAGATATTCATCTGGTAGCCATTGCCATTATCGATAACGATGCTTTCAAGGTTTTTCAGATTGCCGAGTTCCGGGGGCAGTTCTTCGAGCGCTTCCAGACCGCAGATATTCAGTTCTTTCAGATTGGTCAGACTGCCAAAAGCTGCCGGCAGATGCTTCAATGAAGAATCCGGGTTGGGCTCTTCGACAGGTTCGGCATCTTCTTCATATACCATTCCGAGGTTCAGTATGGTCACTTTTTCTGGTTTGGCCAGAGCCTCGGTCAGGCTTTTGCATGTTTCGGCCTGTGCCAAAGCCGAAGAGCCGAGCAAAAAGGCAAGCAACAGGGCCTGCAGCGGTTTTAATGAAGGCATGATAATCACTCCTGATTGTAGATTTTCCAGTAAGGTTCCATGTCGATTCCGGCGGCTTTGCATGCAGATTCGAACACGTTCGCCTGATCGCCGAGAACCATTTTTTCCCTGATGGCAGCG
>JAKQQP010000514.1 GCA_029564115.1 Candidatus Rifleibacteriota bacterium
AAGCAGATAAGAACTAAAAGCATCAGGAAGAGCATGCCAGAGAGCCCCTTCATAGAACTCCAGCATTGGCGTCTGCCCGATTATTGAATCCATGCCTTTGGGAATTTCATTGTAAGGGTACGGGAAGTTTTCGAGGTAACCACCCATGAAATCTTTCAGCGGGCCTTCATACTCGGCCTGACGATTACGCAATCTGTTCAGGAAGTTGGTCAGACCCTTGTTATAAAGCTCAACACCTGAGTCACTCATGAAGTTTTTGTAATTTTTCAATTCTTTGAGGCCGTCAGGCAGTTTATCCCAGTTGTTACGGATTTTTTCAACAAATTCTTTGTTGGCCTCACTCGTTATGCCCGAAAATTCTAACAGCTGAACTGCCTGAGTAGCGTTGATTTCGTCTGAGAGCTTGATGCCGGCCATTTCAAGCAATGGCCCTTCAGTATCGATGAACGGCAGTTCAAATGGCTCACCGCCTTTAGGGTGAATCTGCAGGGCGCGAAAATACTGGCGCATGGCCGGCCCATAGACAAGAGTAGGCGAAAGTTTAGAAAAATCTGCCCTGCTCATCGGTTCAAGGCGATCGAGTGGCGGTGCCGAGCCGAAGGGGTCAAAACCGCTGCGGTCAAGCTCTGGCATAAGCCTGTATTTCATCAGGCCTTCATTTGAATTGATCCCGCCGGGGGTTTGCGAAACAAGCTTACCTGTATGGGCGGCATAACTCTGAAAAGCGTTAACAAAAGAGGGCGGGCCGTTTGTGGTTGGTTCTATCAACTCTTTACCCGCACCAATATTGAACAGTCTTATTTTATGGTCGTTCCCCCAGCCGGTTCGAAACATCCCCTCTTTGGTTTTTTCCTGACCCTGCAGTTTCATGAAGTCGTCAACGTATTGTTTCAGGCCTATCCAGGGGACGTCGAACCTGAGATAAAAATTTTCCTGGGCATTCATCTGAGTCATCAGATTGACATTTGAATTGAGGTTGTCACCAAAAAGGAGCTTGGCACCGTTGGTAGAGCGAACCAGCACCGCCGGCCCGGCCTGCATGAGGCTGTTGAGGTCCTGGCCGAGATACACACGCCCTGGCGGAGTCATGGCATTTGTGCCCAGAAGAGAAAGCTGGCGCTCCCAGCTGT
>JAKQQP010000260.1 GCA_029564115.1 Candidatus Rifleibacteriota bacterium
TCGAAGAAATTGCCACCGGAAAACCAAAGCAAGAGTTCAAAGACGGTCTGCCTTCCAATGAAGAGGCTTTTCTGCAGAATCAGAACTTTGAAACAGAAACCGCCATGCTCGATGCGGTCAATGCTGACGGAGTATCTGACGAAGAAATACTCAAAGTAAAGCCTGCAGAGCAGAAAGTTGAAAGCGGCAGTCCAGACGAGACAGCTCCGGTTATTGCTGCAGAAATCGATCTGGAAGCGGCACAGAAAAGCATGACTGCAAAATCTGGTGCTGGCACCGAAGACGCTGGTTCTGTCGCCGGTTCTGCATCTGCAAATCCTGACAATATTTTTGAGGTTAAGAAGGACCTTGCAGTAGATCAGCAGCATAAACATGAGCCGCTTGAATCGCCTGGCGGGCAACCTAAGAACACTGTTGGCGCATCGGTTGAAGGTTCCGGTATAAACGCAGGGCATCCGGCAGAACCGACGGCCCGGTCTGCAACAACGGCAACTTCAACAACTGCTGATAGAGAAACCGGTCAGGTTTTGCCGGCTCAGGCCGGTGCCGGCAAAACTTCGGTTTCTGATGGAAATGCCATGAAGTCAGACTTAGACGCAGATAAGACGGCTCCGGTAAAAAGTCAGGTGCCTGGCCAGGTTCAGCGGGAATCGGGTTCTGACATTGCCAATGCTGCACAACCTGTTGCTGAAGCTGTAATTCAAAAAGTTTCGCAAAGAGTCCAAACAGAACAGACAGCATCTGAAGATAGTAAACCCGCATCTTCGGCGGCAAAAGTCAATGCCGCGACTGGAGCTGTAGCTGCCAGGCCAGGGGCTGCTGTTCCCGGCCCGGCACGTGAAATTATTACCAGATACCCGTCTTTTCTCTCTGATCCCTTTGCCATGCTTTTTCAGCCGGCAAAACCGGAAATACAGCTGAAACACATCAACCTGGTTGCCGACAACCTGATTGCCTTTTTAAACCTGTGTTTTCTGCAGTCCTGCCTCTTTTATGCTCAGGAATCAGATGTGCTGGCTCGCAGCATTCGCGAATGTCTCAAAGGCTGCCTGGTTGGACCGACCGCCCTGCGCAGTCTGCATAATTTTTCTTTGTCGATGAAGGCCGCACGGGGCAGCCCGGTGTTTTTTACCTTTTCACTGGCCGGTATTTTCAGTGAATCGTCTGACACAAACCCTCTGATGATGCTGCGCGAGCTTAAAGAATTTTTGCGTGAACCGGTTGAACCTTTGTCTGAAAGCGTGCCTCAGGCTATAGAGGGTCTTACCGATATTTTGCGCGGCGTAAAATCGATTCTGAACAATCTTATTGTGATGAAGACGCCGCCCGGCGCAAAAGAACCTTTTGCTGATCTCAGCGGCCCCGAAGCCAGGGTGTTGGCAGCAGATAAACGGCCGACTCTCGATCTACCGGTTGGTGAAATCGTTCTTTTGTCTCGTGACGGTGGCGAGGCATTTGGCCTGTTTCCGTTCTTCAAGTATGCAAAAAAGAAAATATGCTTTGCAAAACCTGACGCAAAAGAACTGGCGGTATTCTATGAACGGCTCGAAATCCCAGCCGAATAGTGTTTTGGCAAAGTTGAATGCGTAAATAATTGATTCTGCACTTTCGACTTTGACAGACCACCAGGGCAACGGTAAAGGGTTGTTAACTGCTGATGAGGGTGGTAAGATAGTTCTATGAGATTGTCGATCAAAACCGCCGCAGGGGCTCTTTTTTTCTTTTTCGGCAGCATAGCCTTGGCTGATGCGACCGATCTGTCGCGGTTTTTTCCCGAAACACCAGTGTCGGCAAGATACACAGCCCGTGAAATCGGTCAGTTACCACAGATAGACCACGAAGAAAGCCCGGTCGACGAATACAATGCGGCAGTCGACCTTAACAATCGTGCTCTTGACCTGATGAAACGCAATGAATTTGAGCAGGCACGCCGATTGTTGGCTGAAGCCTGCGAAAAAGTTCCTTCGGGCAAAGGCTTCTGGAGCAATTATCTCATTGCTCTGCGCCGCATAAAAGGCCGTGAATCAGAAGCCATAAGCGCTGCCAGAGTCGTGATGGCGCTTGATCCGCAGGATTTTCAGGCTCCATATATTGCCGGTCTGATTTATCTGAATGAACTTAAACAGCCACAAGCTGCCGTTGATTATCTTGCGGCAGCACTGAAGCTGGCACCCGACGACAGCTCGGTTGCTGTCGCGATGGCTACCGCCCTCGAACAGGCCGGCTTCGACGACGATGCTTTCGAAATTCTGCAGAAACATGCACCAAAAGCAGGCAACGATGCCTACCCATTTTATCTGCTCGGGCTGCAGTATCTTGAACGTCGCGACTATAACCCGGCGATCAGGGCTTTTAATACTGCCCGGGCCTTTGATGAAAAGGGATATGCCCACGATGCCTGGATCAGAGCCAGATATTTTGCCGGCCAGCTCGAAGGGCTGGCTGCAGACTGCAAGGCCATTTTGCAGAAATTCCCCAACGTGCTTAATCGCGAAAGTCTTCAGAGAATGCTGCTGTCGCTTGAGCCTGGTGATTTCAGACTCATAGAAACGATCGGGCTAAAGATCAGCACCCCTTCAGCCCTGGAAAAGCTCGACTTTCTTATCAAGCCAATACCCGATATCTCTAACCACCAGAGCGTTTCGCTGGCGAGCGCCGAATTCATTTCGCGCGGGCGGGCAATAAAAGCTTCTATCGACACAAAAGAGGGCGCCAAACTGCGGCTTGGCGTTCCGAGAGAACTTCTGGCACCAGAGCTGCAGCTGAAACTGACTTATCGCATTGCCACTGTGCCGATGCTTGGCAGCCAGATGCCAGATGCGCCTGTCTCTGCCCCGGATGTCAGATCTCTGGCCCAGGATCAGCTGCTGAGCATGGAAAACCCGATTCTGGCCGCTCTTGCAGCCAAAGTCGCTGCTCAGCCCGGCAATTACGTGCAGAATGCCACCATTGCCGTCGCCAATGGTCTTAAATACCGCGAAAACTTTGAAGATCGCTCGGTCGAGTGGGCGCTGGCAAACCCTGATTCCTGCGACTGCACTGAGTTTTCCAGACTGCTGGCGGCTTTGTGCCTCAAAAGGGGAATTCCCGCACGCGTAACCACAGGGTTTCTTGTGAAGACTGAATTGATCGGCAAAGAGACTGCTGTCGGGCATGCCTGGTGCGAAGTTTTCTTCAGCGGCAAGGGCTGGGTGCCCATCGATCCGACTCTGCAGTCGAACATGCACTGGGCTTATTTTGGCAACCTGCTCAGCGACCAGATTCTCTTCGACTACATCGGGTCAGAAAAGCGCTCACGGGTAAGCATCGACTTCACTTCTACAAGGCCCGATCTGAAGGTCAGCCTGAACAACTCATACCTGCTCAATAAATGGTAAAAACACGAAAGGAAAGCCCCGCAATGGCAAGCCGCAAAGATATCATCAATCACATCAACGAACTTTTTGCCGAAGTGGTTTTTAACGATTATTCATATAATGGTCTGCAGTTCGAGGGCAGCGAAAAAGTCAGCAAAATCGTTGCCGGCGTCGATGCCACCGTCGAATTTTTTAAAGAAGCCACGCGCCGTGGCGCTGATTTTGCGCTCGTGCATCACGGTCTTTTCTGGAAGGGCGGCGAATGGACCCGCCTCGACCGCATCAATCTCAAGATCGTAAAAGCCCTTATTGCGGGCAATCTCAACCTTTACGCAATCCATCTGCCACTTGATGCGCACCCTAAATTTGGCAACAACGCCATAATTGCCGATCTTCTCAAGGCAAAGGTTCAGGCCCCATTTGGCGGAAGCAGGGCCAACGCGGTTGGCGTGCTCGCAAAATTTGACAGGCCGATCAGTGTCGGTGACTTTAAAAAGCGCGTTGAGAAGGCTATTGGCCCGGTCGTTACTCATCTTGATTTTGGTGCGGCAAAGATTCAGACGGTCGGAATCATCTCAGGCGGCGGCTGGAACACAGTCAGCGACCCGCTTGTTTACGAAGGCAAAGTTGACGCCATTCTTACCGGTGAAATCATTCATCAGGCTGTTGCAGCGTGCAGAGATCGCGAAATCCACATGTTTTCGGCCGGCCACTACGCCACCGAAACTTTTGGCGCTGACGCTCTTGGCCGGCATCTGGCGAAAAAATTCAAACTTGCTTACGAATTCATCGACCTGCCCACCGGTCTTTAATCATTTATTTTTACCGGGTCGCAACCCAAATCGCCTGCGAGGCTATGATGCCGT
>JAKQQP010000524.1 GCA_029564115.1 Candidatus Rifleibacteriota bacterium
CTTTTGTCGTTAACGCCGAGTACGATTGTGCCGCTGTTCGAATTGGCCATCGCGGCCAGTTCGTCGGCCATGCCATTACGATGCGGGCCGGTAACCGAATTGCCGGACAAATGAAGTTCTTTGAGTTCCAGAAAAGAGTCTTCACCAGTCTGTATTTTTTTTTGCAGTTCTCTTGCATCGATCATAGTTATTATCCGGCAAAACAGAGTAGTCTCAATATAGTGTAGTCGCAGCCTGTGGTCAAGTGTGATTGCCGGCCGGGTTGGCGGCGAAGATCGTCAGCAGCTGTTCGGCATCGTCGAGCAGGCGATATTCGGGGCTCACCTGGTTCTTGCGGTTTTTCGGGGTTTTCTGGTGGTTTTGTAGGGTGCAGCCGTTTCTGAGACGCGGTTTTTACTGGTGGCGAGTTGTTCGATCTGTCCAGTCGACAGGCCTGTATATCTGGCTATCGACTCGACCGGCAGATGGTCGGCGAGCATTTTCATGGCGGTCTCTATCATGGCCGCTTCGTGCCCTTTTATTTCGCCTTCTTCGCGGGCGGTGTCGATCGAGTTTTTTAGATCGCGATAGACTTTAAGGCTGTCTTCGTAGGCCATGGCCTCTTCAGGGGTGAATTTTGCAATCTCGGCAGCGGCAAACAGCTTTCTGAAGATGCGGTCCTTGAACTTTTCGGGAATATCATGCAGGCGTTCGAGATTTTTAAGCACGTAAAGCCATTTGTCGAAACGACTTTCGAGCTGTTCGAGAGTCTTTTCGAACTTCGGCATTTCAAGGTAAACAAAAGTCAGCTTGTCGTAAAAAACTTTGCAGGTTTCGATATCAGTAAGTTTCACGTCGTAACGGAACTTCTCGCGGTCTTTCCTGTCTTCATCGAAAATAAAGTCAAGAATCGCGACAGTATAGACCGCCTTCAGCTCGAAATCCCAGTCGCCCGCTTTTCCCTGCTCGGCAATCGGAAAAGTCGAATAATAAAGTGCCCGGTCTTTGAAAAACTTCTGCTTTGACTTCTGTATCTCAACTATGAACCTGTCACCCTTCTCATTCTCGCAGTAAAGATCGAATACCGCGCGGCGGTCGGCTTCTGAGCGGCCGAGATGCTCGTTCTTCAGATAGGTAAGTGTTTTGATACAACCCTGCTCTTTCTTCAGGAGCTGGTTGAGAAAGTCGACAAGCAAGTCTTTGTTATACTCTTCACCAAACAGCTTCTTGAAGCCGAAGCCGGTGAACGGGTTCAGATATGTGGCCGTCTGCATTGAAATACCTCGCTACGAGTTTCCATTATATCATTTTTTTGTCTTTGCGGGTCTGCTGCGGGGCTTTTTTTGAGCCACAGCGAGACCTTGCCACCGTATAATCTGACAAGTCTTTCGACTTCACGGATAAGCTGTTATTGAGACCGAAAAAAGCAGCGCTAATTTTTGGATCGGAGGTTATGGGTTCCCTCGGGTGGCGGGATTTGCGACCAGCTCAGATCCCGTTATTTGATTGGTCTTCTTGGCTCGGGCTTTGCGAGTTCGTTAAAATCAGATGCTCGGCCTTGATGTTATTCCTGAAATTTTCGGGCAGTTCGCTCCAGTCGAACAGATCGACACGGAACGGCAGATTGCTTTCGTCGAAAGCTTCCTTGAGGCTGAAAACCTGGAGCTTTTTTTCGGGGCCGGCAAAAACAACCAGATCGAGATCCGATTTCGCATTGGCAGTGCCACGCATGCGCGAACCATAAGCCCAGACGACTATGCCTGGCAGATGCAGCTGC
>JAKQQP010000541.1 GCA_029564115.1 Candidatus Rifleibacteriota bacterium
GCTGAAGTCATGGCTGAACTCGAAAACCTGTTGTATTTCATTGAAGAAAGTTGAGTTAGACTCTGAATATACTGCCGTTTTGCTGCCCAGTTTGCCGTGCTTCATATCGTCAAAAGCCGGTTTGCCCACGTTGTGGCAGCGATATGTCTGGTCTGATCGCTCTGGTCATGAAGGCCGGTGCGCTCAGAGAACAGGGCCGACAGGCTCTTCTCAAGCACGATTACTCAGCCGCCAGAGCCTGCTATTTTGATTCTCTTCAAATCCACAACCACCGCCAGGGCCGCGTCGGGCTGCTTCTGGCGTTGCGTCTTCTGAAAAAACGCTGACTGCACCGGTTTTGTTGTCGGCTTCATTGCCGCGATACGCTTACCGAAACTTTCTCGTGAAAGTTGCACGGGACTTAAGCATATAATCGAGTTGTCGGAGGTCGATATGCGAGAAGGGCAAAAACATTGCGCTTGCACAGACTGCGATAAAAATGTTCAACAGAGGTATCAGCTCCGAAGCCATTGCTGAAATAACCGGCCTGACCGTCGAGCAGATCGAAAAACTCATCGACGGCAAAAACCGCGTCTCAGACTCCGCCGCTTCCTTCAAGTCGGGCACTCGCAAGCCCCGCACCCGAAAACGCACTTTTTGAGGTTGAACTGGTCTGATGATTATGGTGGCAGATGCCATCTGGGCATGGCAATTCGCGATTGCCGGTTGCTCTGGCTGGCTATTTCTTATTTGACAAATGCTTCAAAAGGTATTGGTATCTGCAACGGCGATGGAGTTCGCCATTAACCGCTTGAAAAGCTGATGACTCCTGCGTGAAAGTTTGCGCAGGAGTTTTGTTTTTTTCCGGTCAGGAGGCATTGAGGTGAAAAATGACGATTAATGCAGTTGCTGTGATTATTCTTCTTGGAGGCTGGTTCTTTGCCAGGGTTTTCGAAAAAATTCGCTTGCCTGGTGTCCTTGGTATGGTCGTTTTCGGAATTCTATGCAGTGTCACCATCAAGGACCGGGCGCCTCACATTCTATGGGAAATTGCACCGTTTTTGAAATCTCTGGCTCTGATTGTCATTCTTTTGCGGGCCGGACTCGGTATCAGCCGTGCAAATCTGAAGAAAGCCGGTAAAACCGCTCTCTTTATGACTTTTGTGCCCTGTATTTT
>JAKQQP010000545.1 GCA_029564115.1 Candidatus Rifleibacteriota bacterium
ATTCCCTGACTCTTAACAACAACGGCAACGCTGTGACCGTAAACTGGAACGCCCGCCTTTTAAGACCATTTCCTGAAAAAAACTACAAAAAAATTAACAGAAATCTCGCTGGCCGCAACGACTTGAACATTGTCACAACCAAGTCTGATTCAGAAAACCAGATGAATCTGATGCTGCTTAATGAGCCATTTGAAAAAATTCTCGGCAGAATTGCAGCCGCTGAAGGCGGAAACCTGGCGATAGACAAAGACTTGAGCGGTAATATTTCGGTTTTCTTTTTCGGGCCTGATCTGTATTTTGAAGAACAGATGAACCGTATCGCCCGCTCAGTCGGCGGCGGCATCAGAAAAATCGGCAACACCTGGATGGTCGCGCCTGAAAAAAGGTTTGTCGACGTCTTTGAATTTGGTTACAACATTACAAAAAGGTTGCAATATTCTGATTCAGAAGCCACTGCCGCCATACTGAAATCCTGCCTTGATGCTCTTGAAGCCCCGGCAAATTGTCGTGTAGCATCTGACCGGATTATAAATGCAATCATTCTCGCCGGTTCTGCAAGGATAACTGACAGCCTCATACGCCTGGTGTCTGAACTCGATCGCCCGCCCGTGCTTTTCGACAGCAGGCTCTCACTGCAGTCTGCCGCGGATGATTTTACTGAAACATTCGAAATCAACACAGGCCGGGCCTGCAACAGACAGATCGAGCTCAAAGACGCGACCGCTGAAATTGAGTTTCTGCCGGTAATGTTCCCGCATCTGGCTGAGCCGGGGCTTAAAATGCAGGTCGGGTTGAAACTCAAATCAGGTCTTAAGCTGAAGCTGAATTTCTGGTCAGCATTGCCTGACTCTGACACAAGACCGATCATCGCGTTCAAAAGCAGCTCGCCTGCAGCTGTTCTTCTGTCTGGCTCACGCTCAAAGCGTCAATTCGCCGATCACCGGCATCCTTCATACGAAAAAGAAGATGACCAAGGCAGCGAAACAGATGACGCCTTCGAATCTTCATTCTGAGGCCAGAAACAATGACAGAAAAAAACATAAAAACCTGCCAAAGCCCCCTGCCTCTTCTGTTAATCTGCCTTTTGCTCATTGCCTGGCTGACACCGGCAGGCATGGCGGCCGAGGAAATCAGGGCCGATTATTCAGGCTGGTCGCTGACCGACGCCTTCGCCGACCTGGCCAT
>JAKQQP010000559.1 GCA_029564115.1 Candidatus Rifleibacteriota bacterium
AAACCATGCCTGATCACACCCGAAGGGCTGCTCCAGGACGCAGCAGTGATTGCCCGACTTCCTCTGCCCTGTGGCACAGGTGTAGCGCACGGATGGGAATCAATCAGTGAAGGCATCAAGGTTACCGAATCAGAGGGAAACGTTCTTCATACTCTCGACTGGCGACCTGCCTTTGAGGTTTATCGCGAGCTGGTCGAAGCTCACAGCAACCTCAAATTTACAGAGAACAACTTTTTTGATATTGCAAAAAGCTATCCGTTTGGCATCGCCAGACTCGATACCGAGGTCATCGTCAGGGATCCTCTGATGAAAAATGCAGCCAACGGTCTTGTCTGCGTTGGAGCAATTCCGCCCGGTTCATTTGTAAGGCTTCTGCATGGCCGTCCAGAATCGCTCATCGATGCAGCAGCCAGGGCCAGGCAGCTTGCTGAGCAGGCGGCCCCGACGGCCGGTTCCTATGGCGGTGCCTTTATTATCGATTGCATTTCGCGGGTGCTTTTTCTTGAAGACCGCATAAATGAAGAACTTCAGGCTGCTGGAGGCGGTCATGAACTGTTTGGCGCGCTGACCCTCGGCGAAATAGCTAACAGCGGGCAGGATTATCTTGAATTTTTCAACAAAACAACGGTTATTGGTATTTTTGCAGACGAAGTGAGCAATCAGCAACTTTAAACCAGGCAGAGCCATGAGCTATATCCACGAAACAGAAATTCTTTATCAGATTTCTCTCGCAATCGGCAACTCGCTTAAGCTTGGGCCAATGCTCAGGGAATCCCTGACGACAATGATGCGAACGCTTAATTGTTCGGCAGCAGAAATCTGGCGGCCTGCCGAAACTGCCTCAATGCTTGTCTGGACAAGGCATACGTGTATTCCCCGCGCCGGCACATCGATCAGATTACCTGAGGACTTTCACTTCCCCGAATGTCATAAAACCTGGAAATCCACAGCAGCTGATTTTCCATCAGCCCGTTCTGGCGACGGAAAATACCAGCTTGTGCTCAACCTGCCTGATTTTGGCGTATTGATTCTGCAGAAGAGCGGCGCTGAGATGGCAAGAAGCCTTTGTCTGTCGCTGCAGCTTCTTATGAACAAGCTTGCAATCTCAGCCATGGCATGTCTCGAGAACGAAAAAACCGAATCCCAGCTTTCCTATTCAGAAAAAATGCTTGAACTGGTAATGAACAGCATTCCACAGCATATTTTCTGGAAAGACAGAAACCTGGTCTACGTTGGCTGCAATCAGAATGGGGCGCGTTATCTGGGCCTGCATCATCCATCAGATATTGCCGGTAAAACCGATTGCGACCTTGCATTGAACGCATCTGAGCCAGAACAGCTGAAAATCGCTGACGAAAACGTTATAAACAGCCGGCAGCCAGAGATTCATTCAATAAAAAAACAGGTCATGGCTGATGGAACGACTGTCTGGATGGATATCTCAAGGATTCCGCTGCTAGGCAGCGATGGTGCGGTATTGGGGCTTCTGATCGCCATGGAAGATATCAGCAGTCGAAAACAGGCAGAAGAGGAGCTGCAGAAGGCAAAATCTGATGCCGAGGCGGCGAGCCGCACAAAAAGTCAGTTTCTGGCCAA
>JAKQQP010000139.1 GCA_029564115.1 Candidatus Rifleibacteriota bacterium
GGCGAGATCTACCTGATCGAGGACAAAAAGTCCGAGGCACTCGAAGCCTTTCGGAGAGCTATTGCCATTGACCCGAAACAGCATGTGGCCCTCGGCTACCTTGCCCACCTTTCCGGTTCAAAAGAAAGCTTTGACCAGGCAGTTGCCGCCGTAAAAGAAAAAATTGCCGCCAATCCGAAGTTTCTCGATCTGCTCAACGATTACAGCAAGATTCTGATGAGCAATGAGATGTTCGAAGAGGCCGCCGCCCAGCTTGAAAAGGCGCTCAAGGAAAACCCGCGCTACCTCGAAGCCAAACTGAATCTGGCCACCTGTCTCGCCAAAACCGGCCAACCGGAAAAGGCCATCAGAATGCTGCTTGGCATCGACAGTCGCAACCCCCGCATTTTCTTTACCCTCGGCGATATCTTTTACAGTACCGGGCGTCTGTATCTTTCCTACAGAGCTTTTACCAGGGCTGCCAACCTCTATCCGGCCTACCCGGGTCTGCGGCCGAAACTTTTCGAGCTCACCGGCTACATGCGCAAACTCGAGACGGTTATCGATCTGCATGAGCGGTTTGTCAACACCAACCCGACCTTCCCCGACCTGCATTCAAAGCTTGCCGGTTTCTATAAACTCGCCGGCAAGACCGAACTGGCTGTCATGCACTTCAAAAAGGCACTCGAACTCAACCCGAACTACCAGGATGCAAAAATCAAGCTCGATATCATTCAGAAAGACGAGATCAGCCGCCTGGCCAGAACCGATCTCGAGGAAGAAACCATTGAAAGCAGCACCGTAACCCGCGATATGCGCGCGAACATAAGATTTTCGACCGGTGAGCACCGTTATGTGCTCCCCGAAGAAGCAGTATTGCAGGTTAAAAATGTCAGAACCTCAAGGATTATGCAGAAAGCGATCAATGGCTCACAGATTGAGGCCGGCTCGATCGATATCGACTGCTCACCCCTCGGACTGCTTGCCAGTCAGGATATCCTGCTTTTCCAGATTTATGACGTGAAGAGTTCGAATATCATTCGTTTCGCGCCGCACTACCTCGAAAAAGACGAAATCATGGCCAATCACTGCGAGGTCGACCTCGATCTCGAATTGAAACATGCTGACGAAGACCTCGAAACCATGACCAAATATTTCCTTGTGCATCTTTCTTCGAAACAGATGGCCGATCTGGTCGGCACCGGCAATTCCTACCGCGCCATTCTCCAGAATTCCAGCAACGGTCTTGAAGCGGTCGGGCACCTTAACCCCGAAAACGAAGAGCAGATCAACTTCGTGCTCAACGCCTCACATCGGGCAGCTGAAGGAGTTCCTGCCGTTAAGCCTGGCGACAAACTGTCGATCAAAGTTCAGGACAACAAAAACACCAGCGTCTTTGCCATGGAATTCGCCGTCGGCAAAAGCGACGTGCAGAGCTTCTGCAAAACCATCATTCCTAAAGATTCAAACTAAG
>JAKQQP010000588.1 GCA_029564115.1 Candidatus Rifleibacteriota bacterium
GTAAGTTCTTCCGGTATTTTTTCCTGAGCATAAACACAGGCCATGGCTCTCCACACCAGAACCGGCTTGAACTTCGGCAGCGTCTTAATTTTTTCGAGGATCTGTTTTTCTTGCTCAATCCTGCACCGGGCACGGTCTGCCTCGGTTACATTTAAGAAAGTCATTATTTCCTGCAGTTTATCTTCGCAGACGCAGCCTTCTTCGGCCTCATTAACGCGGCGAATGCCTTTTGTGACATTTTTGTAACCAAGTCTCTCGGCGAGTTGCTTTGGACTGAGACCCAATGAGACTCTACGATCTTTCAAAAGTTTCCCGAACACGAATTCTATTTCTCTCATATACTGCTCCTTATTAGCGTTTTTATGCACCCGCAAGCTGGATCAAATCGGTGCTGAATTTCAGTAAAGTTCTTCAAATCGGTAGACTGCTCTTTCGGCCGGAATATGATACGTGCTGAGGACAAGATCGATAAGTTGCTGATTATCCCTGTATTTAAGCGGTAAAGTAACTATGAACATTGGCTTTACGATATTATTCGCGTCGAACAAAACGCTTCCGCGTGGCACATCGAGATATTTTTTCTTCGCCCATGCCAGATTCTCGTCTTGAACATCCCTCCAGATAAGGCAGTGGTTGTCGGGGTAGCTTTTGATACCATCCTGCAGTCTGCCATCCTGAAGATTGCAGCTTTTGCCGTGGAGTTTGAAGCCCTCTGCCGTTTCTTCGATAAAGAAAACTGCAACCTGCGGAACAGCGGAAACGCCTGTTCGTTGCAGATTCAGACGTGTGAGTTCTGACTGCTTGTTTCTGACAAAGATCTCTTTTGCCAACTGCTTTATCGAGATATCAGGCATGCCGCGTCTCACCACCCTTACTGAATAATTTTTCCATTGCTCAGAGCTTCTTTTCACAAAGGTCATACATACAAGCATGAAGCTGTACTAAAGCGGTAAAATTACCGAGACAAAACGCTTTTTTAACTTCAGCAATCGCGGCGTAATCTTTTGAAAAGGCTGTTGAGCAGGTGATCATGTATTTCTTGATTATTGCAGGGTTGTCTGGGTCAGTAATCGCCCAGACGCGGCCTCTCTCTATCTGATTGTATTTTACAGACAATATTTCCGGGATTTCAGCAGCGTATTTCCGCTGCATGAAAGGGAATACGCGAACGTGTTCCTGCTCTACGCAGATCATTTCTTCCTGTATGCAGTCTTTGGGCAGCGCAGTCAGCTTAATTACTCTGCCGCGCAGATACCACCAGATACCAACAACAGGTGTGTCGGCCGGAGTGTCGGTTAATACGACATTTTCATACCCGGCGAGTTTGCCATTCTGCTCGATAATGGCTTCGATAGAAGATATAAGATCCTTGTTCATATGTTTTTCCTTTCTTACATATATTCCCGTCATTCACTTTCATCTTTATCCGGGGTTGCGTTGATTTTTTGCAGTGTTTTCAGCAATTCATCGTCTTCAAAATAGAAAAGGTCGCCGTCAGGCTCATACAGATTGTTGCCAGATGCTTTGTGCCGTAAAATCTGCTGTTTCAAAACCTCAAGCAACTGAAAAAACCTTAAATCAGGGTTTCCGCGCCAGTAATCTCTGACCTGCCAAAGAACTTTTTCAATACGCCTGAAATCTCTGTGTGTTGGCACCCACTGAGGTCTCAATCCCCTCAAAGCCTCAGGCGGTTCATATTTTTCAAGTGAACTCGATGAGTTCAAGCCTGTAGAAACCCAACGGACATTCGTTCTCTCGTGCCAGTTGCGGGTTGAGTAAATCACCTTGTCCGGGTCGAATTCGTTTTCTAATTCGGAACTCTGAGGACCCAGCTCAGGATAAAGAATGATCGCTGCTTTATCGCCACGCGACCAAGAATAATGGCGGTCATCAGTAATAAAAACTTCGCAGCCAACCCGGGGCAGTATGTTTTTGAGCCAGATTCCATTGGCATAACCACCGCCAAAGCCGCTGCCATAAACAACCCGAACCACATGGCTGAATCTTCCGGCATTCGGCAGAACAACTCTCGCGCAAAAAGCTTCGTTCTCAACAAAGGCGTAAATCAGACGGGCGGTAAATGAGCCGAACCGGTTCGA
>JAKQQP010000618.1 GCA_029564115.1 Candidatus Rifleibacteriota bacterium
GTCGCCGATATCGCCAGACGCGGGGCAACCGAAGTTATTTTTATCGCTGGCGAAGCCCCGCAGGATTTTCCGCACATACAGATCGCACTGCACCAGAACGGTTTCGCATCTTTCGCGGATTATCTGAACGCCGTCTGCCGCGAAGCCATCGCCAACAATCTTCTACCCGTGCTTGAGGTTGGCTATCTCGATGCGTTCACCATGGAAAGATTCATCAATGCCGGCTGCTCGGTCAGGCTGAATCTTGTCTGCTCAACCCTTTCAAACCCGGGGCAGTCACTCGAAAAATCCCGCAATCGCAACCCAAGTACCGGTAAAGCCTGTATCGAAGGGCTGCACGCTGCCGGTATCCCCTACTCTCTTGGCTTTGTTACCGGTATCGGCGAAAGCGAAGAAGAGCGCCTCAAATTCATCGCCGAAACTGGCAGATTCTGCACTGCTGACCCTCTCCTGCAGGATGTAAGACTGACTCCTTTTCAGCCGTCATCCGGCTGTTCTATGCCAGACCGTCCTCCAATGAGCTTTGCCGCCATAAAAAAGACAATTTCTGCCCTGCGAGAAGCCTTTCCGGTTCACCACATTTCATTGCCACCGCATCTTTGCTATCGCTTCCCTGAACTTGTTGAAGCCGGCCTCAACGATCTTGGCTCGGTTGCTGTTCTGACAGGCGATCCGACGCACAGAAACTTCGACGTCCCAAGTTTCGAAACGCTCAAGGCCAGGCTCGAAGAAAAAAACATCATGCTCTATGAACGCGGCACCCTTTCTACCCCGGTTGCACTTAACCGACCCGAGGTTTTTGAGGCAGTTTCAAACAGCCGCAAGCTTATCGAAAGACGCAACCTTTCAGGCCTGAATCTGATCGACAATGCCCACTGCTTTGTCTGTGGCCCAAGAAACAAAAGCGGTCTGCACATCCCGGTTCAGAAGTCGGTCGAAGGGCACACCTGTACTTTCACCTGGGTACCGGGCCCGGCCTATCAGGGTTACGCCGGCATCGTCCATGGCGGGATTCTCAGCACCCTTCTTGACGAGGCAATGGCCTACGCCGTTATGGGCGCCGAAAAAGACATTCTTGCGGTAACAGCCGACATGCACATCCGCTATCTCAGGCCGACCCCGGTGGGTGTTCCATTAAAATTCGCCGCAACTCTGGTTGGTCAGAGAAAAAATCTTTATTTCGCACGCAGTTCGGTTATTCTGCCTGACGGTTCGGTTCTTGCCGAGGCCGAAGGCCGCTTTGCCGAAATTGCTATTCCTGGAGGAAAAAAATGAAGGCACGAAAAGATCAGCTGAAAGTGGTAATTTTCACTCTTCAGCATAAAATTCAGGGCAACCTGCATCTTATAGAAAACAGCAGACTTTCTGACATTCTCAACACCGAAAGCCAGTCACGCGATTTTCTGCCAATCACAGATGCAATAATCACAGACCTGCGCACCAGTCACGTAATCCATGCCGGGTTCATTTCGCTCAACAAGAGACAGATTGAACTGGTAATCGAAGAACACGAAATCAAAACGAAATAAAACAAGGAAACGGCGTTTTCCCACACAAGGAGCTTGGAATGGTTAGACAGCATCTGAACGCCAGAGGCTTTAAATTTTATTGCCTGCTGGTATTTTTCTTTTTTTCTCTGGTGTTTTCGGCTTCTGCGGCCGAATTTATACTGTTTCATACCAGCGATGTTCACGGAGCAATAAATGCACACCCTGACCCGGTTGCAAAAACTGACCCGCGCCCATTGATGGGCGGCTATGCAGTTTTGCAGAACCTGATCGACAGCTATAAATCCGACCCGGAAAATGCTGACGCCAGAATAATGTATTTAGACTCTGGTGACTTTTTTCAGGGCACCCCGATTGTCGACAGAACCAAAGGTGCGGTAATGATCGACATGCTGAATCGTCTGCGGGTTGCAGCGGTTACCATCGGCAATCACGAATTCGACTATTCATACCCGAACCTCGTTGAACAGATGGAAAAGCGTGATTTTCCGGTTATCTGCTGCAATGTTTTCGAAAAAGCCAATGGCAGACTGCTGCGCTTCGCTCAGCCATACACCGTTTTCAGCCATAAAAACCGCAAAATCGGGGTTATCGGTGTTGATACGCCAGAAACCGCGACCATTTCCTTTGAAAAGAATGTCAAAGACGTTGTTTTTGCCGATCCAACTCCGATTCTGCCGCCACTGATCAAGAAACTGCGCAAGGGCGGAGCCGATTTTATCATTCTGCTCTCGCATCTCGGATTTGACGCGGATGTAAAGCTTGCGGCTCAGGTCGAAGGCATCGATCTCATCCTCGGCGGGCACACACACGCCCTCAAAAAAGAAATAACCTGGGCTGAACCCTTCAATACAGCTATCGTCCACAGCGGCAGCTCATGTGAGCATGCCTCGGTTGTCAGAATCAACATTGAAGACCCGGCCAGACCCACCATTCATTTGACTTCTACGCCCCTTTATCTTGATAAGTTCGGAGAGAACGCTAAGATAAAAGAAATCGAAGACAGCTATCTCAAAGACCTCAAAATCGAGATGCAGAAAGTTATTGGCGAGACAAAAGTTGGCCTGTATCGTGGTGTCAGCGGTGGAGATTCGCCAGAAGGCTCGATAATAGCTGATGCCATGCGCAAATACTCTGGCGCCGATTTTGCCTTCATCAATTTTGGTGGCGTCAGACAGCCATTTCAGAAGGGCAAAATAACTATCGAAGACGTATTCATGGTTCAGCCCTTCGACAACTTTATCGAACTGGTCGAAATGACTGGTTTTCAGCTTCGCGACCTCATTGAACGGTCGCTTTCGAGTGAAGCCAAAGTCATCGATGCTGAAGACAAGGCTTTTGCAATGGACAACTACAACATGAAGGCTGATGGGCTCAAGCTTGTGGTTGGGCCTGATTATGGCTTTCTTCTGCCTTCCGGTATGAAAATTACCTATGATCCCTCCCAGGTTCCAATGAAGCGCATTGTTAAAATCGAAACCGACAATGGTGAAGAGCTGCAGGCCGAAAAGGTATACAAAGTTGCTCTGAATGACTTCATTGCCTCAGGTGGCGATGGTTATACGCTTCTGCGTGATTTTAAAGGCCGGACAAAAATGGAACTGCTGGTTCGGGATGCTCTTATCCGCTACATTGAAGAAACGAAAACCATCAATGAGCGACCAGAAAAAAGAATCAACAATATAAAACTGACAGAAGAATATCTTAACTGATGACCAAAGCCTGGTTCAAAAACCGCCTTAACGACCACTATCTGCAGAAATCGCGGGCCGACGACTATCGTTCGCGGGCCGCTTACAAGCTCGAAGAAATCGACCAGAAATATCGACTGATAAAACCAGGTATGAAAATTCTCGATCTTGGCGCCGCCCCCGGTAGCTGGAGCCAGTATGCTCTGCGAAAAGTCAATGGCAAGGCAAAAATCATTGCCATCGATCTTCTCGAAATAGCCCCAATAGATGGCGTGACCATAATAAAGGGTGATATACGCGCCCCGGAGAACCAGGCAAAAATCATCGAACTGGCCCCTAACGGCCTTGACCTGATTTTAAGCGATATGGCTCCCGACACCACCGGTGTGCATTATGCCGACACTGAAAATTCGGCACTTCTTGTTCATCTGGCTCTGGATATTGCCGAAAAACTTCTGCGACCAGGCGGCAATTTTGTCGCCAAGGTTTTTGAAGGAGTCGAATACCAGCAACTCCTCCAAAGAACCCGCAAGCTTTTTGGCTTTGCCAAGTCTTTTAACCCCAAAGCCTCACTGTCGCGAAGCCGCGAAATCTTTATGGTGGCACAGGATTTTAAACCACAGCCAGCGAAGTAACCTCTGGCATGAAGCCGACAACCTGCCGATAGATCTATTATGCCAAGCAATCTGCTGCATAAGGATCGGACTCAGATCAATACCGTTAAACAGGTAAAAAAATGCAGCTTCTGCAAACGCAGCAACCCTGTTGTTGCGAAATTCTGCGGAGGCTGCGGTCGCTCTACGCGTTTTTCTCACCTCGAAAGCGAAATCGTTGCCGCAGCAGATTCTTCCGATACCAGCCATCAGGCTGCCAGACCAACTGTCACACGGCATAAAAAGCTTACCCTGCGCAAGTTTCTCTGCGCTTATCGCAAACTCACAATTTTTTTACTTTTTGTATTGCTGTTCGGCCTCTCAGGGGCCCTGTACATTTCCAACCCACTGCCGACAGACGAAAATACCGCCAGATGGTCCGACTTCAGGGCATTCCTGGCCAGAAAACTTGAAGTTCCACACTATGAGCTGGACAATGTGTTTGTCCAGCTCTTTGCCCAGACTTCAGATGACAAAGCCACGATCAACTGCGGGCAGGCAACCAGACTCGAAGCTTTTTTTCAGGAATCATTCAGTCAGCCAGGTCT
>JAKQQP010000015.1 GCA_029564115.1 Candidatus Rifleibacteriota bacterium
CAACCAGCAGGTCGGTATCGAAGGCATGCGTCGAAACGCGGCTGATGGCAAGCATGGAAATACTGACAATGGCGGCGGTGATCATCAGGGCGCAAAAAGCCTGCAGCGCCGGCAGAATTGTTGCGTCGATCATTGCTGCAAGGGAGTGCTTGACCGGTCTGGTGCTTACATCGCCGGTCAGGGCGTCAGCCACCAGCTCGGTATCCGGTTCGCCCATGATAAAACGGGCGGAGGGCATGTGGCGGTTGGCCAGTTCCGTGGCGAGTTCGTTCGCATCGTCAAGGGTCATCTCATATTCGGTAATCTGAATGAGATGATTGCGGTAATTCATTATTACCAGTGCGTAGCGCTTCAGCGGGTCGGCAAACAGGTGCCCGAGAAGAGTGGGGGGGCGTGAGCTCACGCCAACGACCCTTACCTGTTCAAAAGACGCCAGGACTACAACTTTACGCAGAATAAAACGGTGTTGAATCACGGTGACCAGATTTTTGGTGTAGTCTAATACCGTGTGGTCGCTGACATTTGACATCTGAATACAGATGACTTCAATTATGCCTGCCATCAGCAGGGCAAACAGAAACTGGAAAAACATGCCCGGCGGCGTGATGCAGTAATGCTGCAGGTGCTCGAGAATGATGCTGAAAACGGAAAGGGCGATGAAACTGTATGAAAAAGCTTTTACCCAGCGGGCAATGCGGCTTGCAAAGCTGTGCTGCGGAAAAGTACGGTAGAAAATATTTTCTGTATAATCAATCTGGTGATTATCGACCATAAGGTTTTGCCGGTCTTTTCCCTTTGATCAGTTGCAGGCGGGCAGGCTGTCGCACCGCCTTCGCTTCGGGTCTGCGGGATATTACCAGCAGAAGTCCTCCCTCGTTGTAGGTGACTCTTGCATTTTCACTGATTATAACATTACTGAGAGTCAGAGTAGAACCAAATTTAATTTCGGCTTTTTTCAGTTCGTATTTGAAGCCCTCGAGTGTCAGGCCTTTGACTGAAGGCGTCAGTGGAATAAGCGAGACGCGGTAACCGCAGCGTTCACTGATTGCGGTTCCTGAAGATATCAGGCAGGTCTCTTCATTTTTTGAAATAATACGGCACTGCGGAAATTCAGCCAGCAGCTGCAGGTTGAACAGGGTCTGATCGATTCGGCCACCGGTGGCAGCAAACAGGTGTATGTCGTTATAACCCTGCCCGATCAGATGCTCGATCAGCAGCTGGCCGTCGCTTTTTTCTTTTTCTGAGGGAACGACCACAAATCTGGCGAGCTTTTCGAGTTTGCGGCGGTTAGCAGCTGTTATTGAGTCCATGTCGCCGAGAACCAGTGACGGGATGATGCCGTATTTAAGGGCGATATTGGCCCCGCCGTCGGCGGCGAAAAAATCGAAAT
>JAKQQP010000028.1 GCA_029564115.1 Candidatus Rifleibacteriota bacterium
TTGTTGACCGCGGCTTCAGCGCCGGCAGTTATCTGCTGAACGAATGTGTCGTTTGCCGTGAGCGGTTCGCCAACAACGGGGATCTCGGCGTTGTCGAGAACTGCATAGCCGCGCAGCACAAAAAACAGGATGGAGGTGCCGCTGATGCGAGCATAGCGGTTGGTAGCCGAACGCACCTGGCCGGCCGTGGCAATATCGGTGTATTCTCGCGGGTAGGCCCAGATTATGGTCGGGTAGCTGCGCCCGGGCTTGTAATTGATGGGGTAGTAGAGGGTGCCGCTGAGTGGTACGCCGTCATTACGCTCATATTTGATCAGTTCTTTGCGAACGTTTTTTAGTTCAGGCGCCGGTGCATCAAAGGCTGTCAGGGCTACCGGTTCTTCAGCGCGATTTTCTTTGATTCTGCGCATAAAATAGTTGGGCGGAGTTTCGACGTCTTCGCGAACAGTGACGATGCTGCCATGGTCGTTGTCGGCAAACTCGATGAAACTTTCGTAGGCCTCGAGCCCTGATCTGAACAATTCAAATTTTTCGCCGCTGTGAATGTTGTATTTAGTCAGAAATGGCCTGAAACCGTCTGGTGTGGCCCCTTTGCCTTCGAGATAGACCCAGTCGCCTTTTTCGAGAATGGCTGTGACCTGCCCATCAGGGCGGGTGCGATAAACAAGGCTGCCTTCGTCTTTATATTGATCGTAATAGTTACGCGAAAAGAGAATTTTTGCCTCAGAAGCGATATTGTTGCGGCTCATGTCGATCAGGCGAGCTTTGATCCAGCGGGTGTCACGGTCGTAATCCCAGACCAGAGCCATGTTTTCCCGGTCGAAATGGTCGAGCCCCGAATAGCGCATTGGCAGCTTAATTATTTCGCGGGACTCTTCGTTGAAGGGTGCTTCAATGGCTTTCAATACATCTCTGAATTCGGCCTCGCGGTTGGGATCGCCGCCGTCAAGAGCCTCTACCCAGCAGAGCGTCGAGGGCTTGAGTCTTTGCCAGAAAGGGTTGCGCATTCCTTCTTTGACCCCTTCGATGGGGATTTCTTCGCCGACCGGAATATTCGCCAGAACTTTCAAGACTTTGCCGTTGGCGTCCCAGAGTTCGTAGCGATGAGCAAACAGATTGACAGGCACGGTTCGCGAAAAGGGCTTTTCGAGAATTTTAACCACCGAGTATTTCTCGTCAGGGGAAATATTGACGTGGCTGATCAGGCCAGAATTGCCGAATCTGCTGCCGCGACCGGTTTTGACATCAAAGCGGTATATCTGCGAAGTGGCATAATATTCAAAAAGGCGCTCGTCATGATCAGTCTGAATGAGATCCTGGTAAGTTCTTACCTGCGAGATCCTGCCTGAGGTTTCGAGAATTTCAGGGCTTTCAGGGATGATGGGCGGTTCAGGGGGCAGGCCGCGCTTTTCTGGCCAGAGGGAAACATACAGATGTCTGCTGTCACGACTCCACCATGAAGGCCCTATCAACACAGAATTCAGGCGTGGCGGTGAAATTCTTTTGCTGGTTCCTGTAAAAGGATCGATGACCCACACTTCTGAACCGCCTTTTTTATACCAGGCGGCAGCCAGCAGCCTGCCATCGGGCGACCAGGTCGGAAACCCGAATCTCGCCCCCGCCGGCAGCTTTATCGGGGTCGTTTTGCCGCTGGCAAGTTCGAGCAGACTGAGGCTTTGCACGAAGTAGCTGCGCTTTGGTATATTATAACGCGTTAAAATTCGTATGCCGGCAAGCTTTGCCTGAGGTTCAGCCAGGTCTTCGAGACTGAGCTGAGTCGTGTATTCTACAAGCAGAGCAAATTTGCCGGTCGGGCAAACGCTTATCTGCGGCGAATTTGGTTTGTCGACGATCTTGATAATGTTCTTTTCGGGTTCGCGGTAACCTGTTCTGGCCAATGTCATGGAAACTGTCGCAAGAGAAAATACCACCATGCAGGCCAGCAGCCTGAAAAGTTTGTCCTTTCCCATTCTGTTGCACCTTTCATTTTCTTTTCATATTAAATGAAAGCATGCATGAAAACAATGCCCAAAAACCAATGCAAGACAAAATACCCTCTTTATCTCCCCAAAATTGGGCAGCATAGCGCCGGCCACCTATCCGCGTTCATCGCCAGCTTTTCTTTCTCCTTTCTTTCTCTTTCTTTCCGGGTTTATCGGTGTGCATCAGCGGCTTGCTTTCTTTTCTCTCCTTTCTTTCTCTTTCTTTCCGGGTTTATCGGTGTTCATCAGCGGCTTACTTTCTTCTCTCTCTTCTTTCTTTCTCTTTCTTTCCGAGTTTATCCGTGTGCATCAGCGGCTTGCTTTCTTTTCTCTCTTACTTTCCGAGTTTATCCGTGTGTATCAGTGGCTTGCTTTATTTTCTCTCTTCTTTTCCGAATCTATCCAGGTTCATCAGTGGCTAAATGTATTTCTGTGTTCATCCATGGCTGCAAAAGAAAACACGGGGCTGAAATCTCAACCCCGTGTCGTTATTAAAAAAAATCAGTGTCGCCCTTTTATCAAATACGCCAGCAACCCGACTGGCCCGGTAAACAAAGTCAGCAGCAGCCAACCGGCGCGTTTAGAACTGCATTGCCCGTCGAGACTTACGAAGGTCAGAGCTGCAGTCTGAAAGGCAAATGCTCCGATAACGTATAAAGATGCAAGAGTAGAAAAGAAACCCATTGGCTTAACCCCTGTCGGCCCGTTTTATCAGCGGGCAAAAACGTAGCCGAGCTTCTTGGTAAAGTTGCCGGCGATAGAAGCGACACCTGCAAGAGCATTGCCGGCAGTTTTAACCACATAGCCAGCGGCTTTGACCACGCTGCCGCCCACCACGGTTGCGCCACCGAGCAGAGTATTGCCGAACCCGCCCTGATCGAGGCGCTTTTTGCCCCAGTCAATGGCCAGATCGCTGACTTTGTTTATGCCTTTTGCGGTCACGCTCAAAACAGTACCCGGGATACCAAGAACACACTTGGTGATACCGCCAGCCAGCTGCATCGGCGCAATGCGTTTGAAACCGGTAACCACATCGTTGATGCCGCCAGACATATTGTCTTCTGCAGCGGTGTTGAAGTTAAAATTAAGTGCCGACGGCGACTGCATCGGATCTCTGGTGCCTTTGATGTCGATCATCAGGTTTGAATAGCCGAGCAGGCTGTTGGGCATTTTGTTGCCAACCGGGTCTGCCCAGGCGGCGTTGAACTTCTCGATGTCGATTTCATAACCCTTGCTGGTGCCCCAGTAAGAGTCTCTGAGCTTGAGAGATACTACTTTGCCGCTGGCATCGACGTTGTAACCATAGATATTGACCCAGTGAGGCACACCACTGCCTGAATTGACCAGAACTATGACCGGCATGCCGGCGTCAAGTTTTCTGGTGATGTCGCCAAGAGAGGCTTTGTGCTTCTGGGTTGCATCGATGCCATTCATGTTCAGATATTCGACGATAGTCGTCGGGCCGGTAAAAATGCCAGCCGGGTTGGTGTCTTTATAAAGCTGCTGCGGGTCTTTGTTGATGCCCATACCCATGAACACAGAGGTCATGGCGAACTGGCCACAGTAATTGTCACCGTCGATGCTGATTTTCTGGTCGTTGTAACCGGGGAGTTCTTTGGTAGCAGTCACTTCAGGCGAGTCATTCTTGCTGCCTGTCGCGAAAAGCTTGTCGACAGTGTCTTTAACCTTTTCGGCGGTCTCTTTGACTTTTATCTGAGTCTTCTGGGAAGGGGTGAGCGCTTTGCGAGCTTCTTCGTAGCGTCGCTTGGCCAGTTCTACTTCCTTGCCCAGTTCGGCGGCTGCACTGCTTTTTGCATCGCTGAGAGCCTGTGTGTATTGTTGATACAGGCGCTCATATTTCATGCGCAGTTCTTCCACTTCCTGGGGGATGCTGGCAGCGTCGATGACCTGCGCCGCAACAAGGAGCAGAAGCACTGTGGCAACAGCTGCCAGAGATTTTGTTACACTGATGGACTTTTTCATAGCGACCTCCACGACGTGGCCGAAATTGTCGATTTTTCTTCAAGTATAAGAATAGATCGACAACTCGTCAATGTACCCCGCGCAAAAAATGCCAGGTGCGAGGTGGGCTGAGGCCATGTCAGCCTGACGCCCTTATTCTTTTTGCAGAAAATTTATGATTCTTGCAACCACAGCGTTGAAGGCGTCACTGTTGACATTTTTGTCGCTGTTGTTGGCAGTGCATGAAACTGTATAAACGGGGCTGGAAGCGGTTTTTTGTAAAACCCAGCTGTAGTTGAGGACCCCCGGTTCACTGCCGCCCTTGAAGCCTGCTGTGTGCCAGTTGGTTTTGTCGACCAGCCCGGTTGCAGAGTTGATTTTTATGCGGCTGCTGTCGCGCAGTTTCCAGATGGTTTTACAAAGCTTTCTTGTGCTGACCAGCCATTCCAGTTCGTCGATCAAAAACGGCTTATTCAGGCTATAGATTGCTGAGTAAGAAGCTATGGAAGCGACGCCGATAGAATCCATTTCCGCGACTATGCCGCGTTTTTCTTCCGGGCTGGCCTTGATGAACTGTTGAGCTTTTGTCGGAAAAAAGAACTTCATTTTCAACAATTGTGACGTGTTTAAAACATCTTTACAGGTCTCGGGAAAATATTCGCGCACTTTTTCTGTTCCCAGCAGGTGAAAAATGTGGTCAGTTGCCGTGTTGTCGCTTATTGAGATCATCAGGCCGGCGAGTGTCTCTAGGCTGTGGCGACTGCCGGCTGCCCAGTCTTGCAATATGCCACTCGGAAAGGATTTCCATTCTTCCTTGAGCTCAATAATGTCGCTCCAGCTGCGTCGACCGGCGGCGACATCGTCTTCCAATGCCTGCAGCAGAAAAAGTTTGAATGTTGAGCCAACTGCCATCGGTTGGTCTGCGTTCAGTTCGGCTAATATTTCAGGGGCCGCTTCAGAATCGGCAGCGGCTTTGTGACGCATTATGCAGATCGACACCCTGTCAGGAAGCTTGCTTAGAGCGGCAATAATTTCGTCGAGACTGTCGGCTGATTTTTGCGGCGGGCTGAACCACAGACTGTCTATGCGGTTGTTAGCATTGATGTGTAGACGGGCAGTCGCCGTTCCGCCCGAAAAATGCAACTTGAATTCATTGTTAAGGTGTTCAACTTTTTGAAAATTACCGAGCTCATCACGGTAAATTTTGATGATGTCTTTTAAACGCTTTTCACCAACTACTTTTAAAAACGCATCGTCAAAAAGCGTGTTAATGCCGGTGCCGTCTTTAGCAAAAATGCGCCCAAAAGCTTCTTCAGGGGTAAGGTCGGCATTGTCGCCTGCATAGACGTTTATCAAACAGCAAAAGGCGAATAATGCAGCAAAAATCAACGTGCGCTTTTTCATGAATAACTCCTCGCAAAAAACTAAGCCTTCGCCACTACAAAAATGAACAAGAGTGATTATAACAAATAAAAACTGCCATTCACGAAATTTCTAAAAGTCTGAATTTTGCGATAGTTTTCGATATGGGGTATAATCCCGCAAAACTTAAACCAAATCTTGAGGAGAAATAACATGGCGAAGAAACTTGTGATTGTCGGGTCTGGCCCATCCGGTCTTACGGCGGCAATTTATGCCGCCAGAGCTGATTTGCAGCCATTAGTCATCGAGGGTTTTATGAAGGGCGGGCAGCCCGGCGGGCAGTTGATGACTACCACCGAAGTCGAAAATTTTCCTGGTTTCCCTGAAGGCGTAGATGGCCCTGAGCTGATCAGCCGCATGAAAAAACAGGCTGAACGTTTTGGCACCGAATTTATCATGGAAGACATCGAATCGGTAGACTTTTCAAGCCGACCTTTTACCCTTAAAACTGGCAGTAAGACGATTACCGCACATTCAGTGATCGTTTCGACCGGTGCCAGCGCCATGATTCTTGATTTGCCGAGCGTAAAGAAGTTCTGGGGAAAGGGCGTTTCTGCCTGCGCGACCTGCGACGGCGCTCTGCCGATATTCCGCAATCAGGTCATCGGGGTTATCGGTGGCGGCGATTCTGCTATCGAAGAGGCTGTCTTTTTGACCAGATTCGCATCTAAAGTATTGCTGATACATCGCCGCGATGAATTTCGAGCCAGTAAGGCCATGCAGAAGCGGGCTTTTGACAACCCCAAAATTCAGATCGTTTTTGATTCAGTTCTTGAAGAAGTTTATGGCACACAATTTGTCGAAGGTCTTAAACTCAAGAATGTAAAAACCGGTGAAATCAGCGACTATCAGTGCAAGGGCCTGTTCATGGCCATCGGCCACACCCCGAACACCGGTTTTCTCAACGGGGCATTGGAACTGGACCAGAAGGGCTACATCAAGGTCAAAGTGCCATCTTCTGCGACAAATATTGCAGGTGTTTTCGCCTGTGGCGACGTCACGGATCCGCATTACCGCCAGGCCATCAGCGCCGCTGGAACAGGATGCGTGGCAGCTCTCGACGCTGAGCGCTGGTTGCTTGCCAACGATCTCGGCTGACAGACGATAAATCACCGATAAAAAAGGCTCTGAAACTTTGTTCAGAGCCTTTTTTATCGGCAGATGCAAAGTTAAAATGCCGTTTTAACAGTTTGAAGCCAGCCAGCCGCAGATTGTCAGCAGGGTAGTGCCATCGATTAACTGCAGTAAAGGTGTTTTTAACATGCGGTTCAGCGCCAGAAACAGGGCAAAAACAGCGATTCCAACCGCCGTAAAAGCAAAAAACCACAACATCGACATTTTCTCCTTTATGAAAACTTTTTATAGAAAGCTATTGTGTCGTTAAAGATGTTGCCAGAGGCTTTGATACTTGTGACCCAAGACAGTAAAACGTCAAAAAGCCTATTTCAGCGCATCCAGGCGCTTTTGTGCTAATGGCCATGCAGGCATTTCCTGTCTGGCTTTTTCATACCAGGCAATTGCCGCTTTTTTATTCTTGAGGACTTCGTGTAAAGCTGCCAGATTGAACATCATGAAAGGCCGTGTATAGCCCGGCTGCATCTGATCGATATAAAGTTCAAGGCCCTCCGTTTTTTGGGTGTCGATTGCCTGTAGAGTCTGCAGGTTGGCTTTGATAAGGCTTATTGCTATCTGAGCCGGAATCGAGAAGGTCTCATTGTTTTCTTTGTGCAGCGTCAATGGCTCATTACTGGTCTCGAGCTTTTTTATCAGCATGTTGCCCGCTGATTCTGCAGTTCTGAAATTGCCGGCAGCCAGAGCGCCGACAAAGGCTTTTAGCCCCTCTGCGGTCAGTCCTTTACCCATGCCTGCTTCCGGGTACCAGAGATACATCTGACGTTCTTTGAACTTGAATTCGGGCTTGAAGGCCATCTCTGGGGCTGTGGATATGGCGATATCCTCGCGAACGAGCAACGGCATCGATCTTCCGAAAGACAAAGGCTTGTCTATTGTCATGGCTTCGGCT
>JAKQQP010000049.1 GCA_029564115.1 Candidatus Rifleibacteriota bacterium
AAAATCAGTTTTCAGGCTTGTTGGTTCATTACTCATTGAAATCCATGAGGAATGGATCGCTGGCCCAAGATACCTTAATTACGAATCAATAGCCGAACTCAATGCTGAGGAACTAAATTACAGAAAAATGGTTGCATAACCAATTTTTCTGGCCAGCCCGGCTGAACCAGGAGTTAACGCAATGCTGATCGACGGTACAATCGTCATGGTCATCGGCATGGGCACCGTATGCCTTTTTCTCTGCATAATGGTTGCCATGATGCACGCGATGGCATTTTTAATGAGGAACAACTCAAAGGCAATTCACGAGTCTGCTGTTGCAGGAGGAGTTGCTGGCTCTAACCACGATCTTTCTCATAATGAAGAGATCGCTGTTGCAATTGCTGCTGCCAAAGCTTTTGCAGAAAGGAAACAGTCATGACAAAAAAACTTATCAGGGTAATGGATACTTCTTTTCGCGATGGCTTTCAGTCTGTATATGGCGCGAGAGTTCAGACCCGGGATTTTTTGCCTGCTGTAGAAGCTGCTGTCAAAGCTGGTGTCAGGTATTTTGAATCTGGCGGGGGTGCAAGATTTCAGTCTTTGTTTTTTTATTGTAATGAAAATGCTTTTGAGATGATGGATTCCTTTCGACGGACTGTTGGCCCTGACGTTGAGCTTCAGACTCTCGCTCGTGGCGTGAATGTTGTCGGGCTCGATTCTCAGAGCAGCGACATCATCAAATTACATGCGCAACTGTTCAAAAAGCACGGTGTAACTACCATTAGAAATTTTGACGCTCTCAATGATGTCGAAAACCTTATTTTTAGCGGGAAATGTATCGTTGAAGCCGGCTTGAAACATCAGGTCGTCGTTACCATGATGGAGTTGCCGCCAGGATGTGAGGGGGCTCATACTCCAGAATTTTATATGGAAGTTTTGCGCAGGATTCTTGATGCGGGCATACCTTATGATTCGGTCTGCTTTAAAGACGCATCCGGGACTTCAACTCCGGCAAAAGTTTTCAAGACGGTTTCGGCTGCCCGCAAAATGCTGCCAGCTGGAACTTTTATCAATTTTCATACGCACGATACTGCCGGTAATGCGGTTATTGCATATAAAGCAGCTCTGGATGCCGGAGCTGACGGTATAGATCTTGCCATGTCGCCTGTGTCAGGTGGAACGAGCCAGCCGGATATCATTACCATGTGGCATGCTTTGCGTGACACCGATTATGATCTTGGTATCGATCTGGGAAAAATTGTCGAGGCCGAAAAGGTTTTTGCCGAGTGCATGAAAGATTATTTTTTGCCACCAGAATCGAGAGCCGTGGACCCGGTGATAATTTTTTCACCGATGCCTGGTGGGGCTCTGACCGCTAACACTCAGATGATGCGCGACAACGGAACCATAGACCGTTACCCGGAGATCATACGTGCCATGAGTGAAGTTGTTCGCAAAGGTGGTTTTGGAACTTCAGTGACTCCGGTTTCCCAGTTTTATTTTCAGCAGGCTTACAACAACGTTATGTGCGGCCCATGGAAAAAAATTGCGGAAGGTTATGGCAAGATGGTTCTCGGTTATTTTGGCAAAACCCCTGTTTCTCCAGACCCGGAAGTTGTCAAAATTGCAGCAGAACAACTCAAGATGTCGCCAACTACCGATTCGCCACTTAAAATAAACGATGCTGACCCTGCCAGATCGATCGAGAAACATAAACAAAGACTCGTCGATGCTGCTTTGCCGGTAACGGATGAAAATATTTTTATTGCCGCAACCTGTCTGGACAAAGGCATTGCCTTCCTGCAGGGCAAAGCTGTGGCAAATATCAGAAAAAAATCTACCGAACAGGAGAAAACGGAAAAAGCGACAACAACTCTGCAGAGTGCCTCCGGGCGAGAAAAACTGTTGTCCCGCGATCAAATTGGCTACAATGTCGCTTTGAAAGATAAGGCCTACTCTGTGTTCTTTGACGGCAACAAAGCGATAGTTAATGGCAACGCTTACGAAGTGGATATTTCTGAGATAACCCATGAACTGGATGTTCGTCCTGTTGTTAATAAAAAAATGATAGATTCGAAAGCGAATGTGGTAGCCGCTCCGTTGCCTGGAGCTATCGTCAGAATGGTTTGTAAAGAGGGTGATGCGGTTGCCAAAGATGAAACGATATTTGTTATCGAAGCCATGAAAATGGAGACAGAAATCAAGGCTCCAGTTGCCGGAACCGTTACAAAGATTGTGATTACTCAGGGCAGTCAGGTGTCTGCAGGGCAGGCCGTCGTTCACATCGTCTGACAAGGAGAAAAAACAGCAATGAACATCGTTTCTTCTCTGGGCGATCTGCTCAGAACGACAGGTTTTTATGCATTAACTATCAATCAGTTGATAATGATTCTGGTCGGTTTATTATTGATCTGGCTTGCCGTTAAAAAGGGTTTTGAGCCCCTGTTGCTTCTGCCAATTGGTTTTGGCGGCATTCTGGCCAATATTCCGATAGCCGATATAACTGCCCCGGACGGCTTTCTCGGTATTATTTATCAGGCAGGCATCGCCAGCGGACTTTTTCCGTTGGTTATTTTTATCGGTGTTGGTGCCATGACCGATTTTGGCCCGCTGATTGCCAACCCGCGCACTGCTCTGCTCGGTGGGGCGGCTCAGTTTGGTATTTTTGGAACTTTGCTTGGAGCTCTGGCTCTTTCAGAATATGCCGGGCTTGGCTTTACAATGAAAGATGCTGCTTCAATAGCTATAATCGGTGGTGCTGACGGCCCTACCGCAATCTTTCTCTCTTCGGCTCTTTCGCCGCACCTTCTTGGGGCCATTGCCGTTGCTGCATACTCATACATGGCTCTGGTGCCAATTATTCAGCCGCCGATCATGCGACTTCTGACCACTGAAAAGGAACGCCGTATTGAAATGCACCAGCTTCGAGAAGTTTCGCAAACGGAAAAAATTATTTTTCCTTTAGCGGTTTTGTTGCTTTGTGTGCTTCTTATTCCACAGGCGACACCTCTGATCGGGGCTCTGATGTTCGGCAATTTGATCAAAGAATCCGGGGTCACCGAGCGGTTATCGCGCACTGCCCAGAATGAGCTGATAAATATCGTCACCATTTTTCTCGGTCTTGCTGTAGGTTCAAAACTTTCGGCTGATGAATTTCTGCGGCCTCAAACGCTGGGGATAATTTTTCTCGGTCTCATAGCCTTTTCTCTTGGAACGGCTTCTGGAATCATTCTGGCGAAGTTGATGAACAGGTTTTCTGCTGTGCCTTTAAATCCTTTGATCGGGGCCGCCGGAGTTTCGGCAGTACCTATGGCTGCAAGGGTTGTTAACAAGATTGGTCTGGAGTATAATTCAGGAAACTATCTTCTCATGCACGCCATGGGGCCAAACGTTGCCGGGGTAATCGGTTCGGCAGTTGCTGCCGGGGTCTTGCTGGCGCTGGTAAAATAAATTTTGCTCACAATTGACGGCAGACAGGTAATTATGCTCGGCTATGGCGAGTCTGACGACCCGCTTCCTGAGCGCGTGCAGTATACACGGTTTCGTGTTTTTGCCGGCCATTGCCAGAAGTGCGGGTGTGCCGGCAGAAAGCTGTTGCCTGCAGGGTCAGATTTGGTTCTGATCTGTGATTCCTGTGCCGCACAGCAAAATACCAGCCTGAAAATCGAAGACCTGCCCGAAATTACCTACATTTACTGGTGTAACGGCTCCAGGTTTGCATCGGATGAAGTGGTTTTGCCTGAAGTCGATCGTCATGCCGTCGAAGAATTGCTTCACCGTATGGCTGAAAATTACGAAGCGCCACACTGGGCCGTCACGATCATTGGCGGGCGTTGCAGTAGCAGTGAACTCTGTTTGCGCCATGATTGCCCCTATCTTGTAAAATCGCAATAATCTGGAGAAAATTCGATGCTGAGCAAAAATCTGGTTATCAGTGATGAAATTAAACAGGCCCTGGCAAAGGGACAGGCTGTAGTTGCCCTGGAGTCTACGATTATATCGCATGGGATGCCTTACCCTGAGAATATTACAACGGCAAAGCTTTTGGAAGAGACAGTTCGCGAAAACGGCGGAATACCAGCTACCATTGCTGTTATCGATGGCCGAATAAGAGTCGGGTTGGGTGAAGCGGAACTCGAACTGCTGGGCACTGCCAAAAACATTCGCAAGGCTTCGCGGCGTGATCTTCCGGCAATTCTGGCTTTAGGGCAGCATGCGGCCACTACCGTTTCGGCAACCATGATCTGCGCGCACCTGGCTGGGCTCAAATTTTTTGCAACTGGTGGTATTGGCGGCGTTCATCGCGGTGCCACTGAAACATTCGATATTTCAGCAGATCTGCCGGAGTTTGTACATACCCCCGTGCTTGTGGTGTGCGCCGGAGCCAAGGCCATCCTCGATATTCCACTCACGATGGAATACCTGGAAACTTTGGGTGTTCCGGTTTTGGGGTATCGAACCGATGAAATGCCGGCTTTTTATTATCGTTCGAGCGGGGTTAAAGTGCCACAGCGTTTTGAAGAGCCACAACAGGCAGCGGCCATATTTATGCAGTCTTTACAGCTGGGCTACAAAGGTGGCATTCTGGTGGGGAACCCTGTGCCGGAGGCGGCTGCCCTTGATCGGGAAAAAATTGAAAACTGTATTGCCACGGCTTTGTCGGAGGCGGTGCAGAAAGGCATATCAGGGCAGGCGGTTACGCCTTTCCTGCTTGGCAAACTCAACGAGATCACAGCTGGCGAAAGCCTCAAGACCAATATTGAATTGGTAAAAAACAATGCCATGGTTTGTACACAGATTGCTGTGGCGTTTTCTCAGATGTCGTAAGAATTTTCTTCGATGCTGACAACGACGGATCTGGATGCGTGATCGTGCCAGGTCTGTTTGTTTTTATCAAAAACAGCCCAGAAAAAACCCAGGCCGAAGCATAATAGTGAAACAGCTTTGCCTAGTGTTTCTCGAAGCAGTATCTGCCTCAGGTTAGCCGGTTGACCGCTCTCAATGTCAACTACCTGCAGACCGGCAATTTGTTTGCCCAGGGTTGTGCCGGCGCTGAAAAGGTTGAGCTGGGTAAGCAGATTGATAAAGAGCAGCAGTATGCCGATTTCGGGTGCGAACGAGTAACCAATGACAGGGCCTGCAACCATAATAATGACGTCGAGGCAAAGGGCCATGAATCTTTGCGGAATCGTTGATTGTTTAAGACCGATGTTGGTCATGAGAGATTTGCAGCCGGTACAAAATATTGTTTCCTTGTTCAATGTGCCGCATCGTTCGCAGAAGATATGATTTGTGGCGTCTGAAGTCTCTGGCGTCGCCGGAACGGTGGGTGTGTCTGTGGCCGTTTTGGGGTTGTGGCGATCGAGAAGGTTTTCGATTGCTTGCCGTGAAGTCAGAAAATCGAAAGAAAACTGCCCGGGAAACTGGCTTTCAAGATTGTTACATACGATCTGAATGTGCATCTGGAGCCTGGGGTCGAGATTTCTGCTGAAGAGCTTTACTATCTGGTAGACTTCTCTGGCGCTGTTAGGCGATAGGTCGATTCTGGCAAGCTCCTGCAGGCATTCTTTTTTTTCGTCGCTCGAAAGACGTGGCAAAAGCGCCAACAATGTGTTCGAGTCTATCATGATAACCCCCGTTAAACCTTTCTTTTGATCAGGCTGCGCAAATCCTCTGTGTTTTTGGGGCAGCCGTTTTCTCTCAGTTTTATTTTTTTGCCCTAACCTAATTCTAAACAAAATATGTTATTCTTCAAAGGGAAATTTTGTGATCTTTGAATTGCCGGTGAATCCCGGTATCCTGAGCAGGAGAAAAGCATGAAAGAACGCATTGAAAAAGCGGTTGAAGTTTTGTTGCAGAATGCCGGAGACGACTGGTTCATGATTATCGAGGAGCCGGCACAGGAAAAGTTCGTGCAATTCGCGTATGATCAAGAATCCGGGCTTTTTTTCGACCTGCCTTTTCAGGCTTTAACCCAGGAAGAGCTTGCCCGGGCACGTAAGGTGATGGCCGAACTTTCTATTGCTGCCGCTGCAAACGCGACTTTTGATGAACCCGGCGGGCGCGAAATCGGTGTTCAGGAATCGTTCAACCACCACGTCGACCGTGATGTGAAACTGGCTGTTGATATTGTTTACAGGGTTTTTCGTGAGGTTTATGGTTACGGCGACAGTACCCGGCTGGACATCACTATAATGCGCTGAAAGTCTGTTTATGAAAAGCGACGATAAACAAAAACAGAAGCTTGTATTATGCAGGTTTTGTTGCAGCGAAGTGGCGGAAGATGCTGTAAAGTGCCGGTATTGCCATGAGTGGCTCAGCGATGCCGCCGTAAAAAAGCCCGGAAACGAATCTATCTCTGAGAGTCAGGTCGAACAGCAGAAGGTTGCTGGTATCAACGGTTCCGCGAAAAAGGAAGAGTTGCCGTCTGCCTCTTTTCAAAGCCGGATGGCAGCAAAGTTCGCGAAGATCAGCTATTGGGTTTTTTACCTCAGCTGCAGCATGCTTCTGTATTTTGCCGTTGCCATCTACTGGACTTTTGGCGAAGAAGACAGAGTTTTTCTGGTTTCGTTTTTTTTGAATGCCATGCAGATGTTTTTCTCGGCTGCCGGTATCGTCTGGTTTGAAAAACTTCTCGATCGTTTCAGGTTCGAGATTCCGGCAATTACTGGCTGGAGCATGGCAAAAAGCGAAGAATATTATCTTGAAGCTCGCAAGAGTGTGTTTTCTGCCCCATTGCCAATTGCAATCGGTTTTATTATCTGCACCGTGGCGGTGCTGGGTGATAAATACATAATCGGAACGCCGTTTCAGAGCAGTGGCGGCGAACTGGCTTATCTGATATATGAATTTTGTTTCCTTTTCTGGAGCGCTTCGGCAATCGTTTATTTCATTAAATTTGCGATGTTCATAAGAGAGTTTGGGGACCTCGATCTGCGGATTGTTGTGATCCAGGAAGAGGATTCGGGCATTCATCTGCTTGGCAAATTTATTCTGCAGACGGCGCTGTTTGCCGTTATTCCTTATATCTGCAGTATTACTGCCCGTCATATTGGTGGTTGGAACTTTGGTTCGCTGCTTGCTTTATGGTTCTCGCTCTTCGGGGTGGCAATACTTTTTTATCTATTCTGGCCGATATACAACATTCATCGCGCCATGGTTCGTGAAAAAGACCGTAAGCTCAACCTGCTTTCGCACGAACTCAACGAACTGCTTTCAGGGAATCGCCTCGACCAGGATAAGATCCACAAGTTGCGCAATCTGCTGGAAATACGCATGCACCTTCATGAAACCAACACCTGGCCATTCGATATGAACAAGGTTATCGGGCTTTTGTCAGCTGTTCTGATCCCGATGGCTTCGATAATGATCGATCGCTATCTATCGAAGTGAGTTTTTTTGCCGGGAAGCCCTCAAGAGAACAGAACCAGGCTGATGGCCATGACAATCATGCCGGAAACAACGCCATAGGTGCAGAGATGGTGTTCGCCGTATTTTTCGGCGGCGGGCAGCAGCTGGTCGAGGGCGATGAAAACCATGATTCCGGCAACACCGGCAAAAAGGAGCCCGAACATGGTCTCGTTGAAGAAAGGCATGAGCACGAAATAGCCAAAAATAGCACCGATGGGCTCTGACATACCTGAGAGAAACGAATACAAAAAAGCTTTGCGCCGGCTGCCGGTCGAATAATAGATCGGTACCGATACCGCGATTCCCTCGGGGATGTTATGAATGGCTATCGCGACGGCAATGCTGACACCAAGCGTCGGGTCTTTTAGGGCTGCGGTGAAAGTTGCCAGACCCTCTGGAAAGTTATGAATGGCGATGGCGATAGCCGAAAAAATGCCCATTCTGTGCAGGTTTGGAACTGCGACTCCTTTTTTGGTAACAGTTTTTTCGGGGCATTTGTCGAGTTCACTCACTTCGTGTGCTTCATGGGGATTTTCGTATTCTGGCACAAATTTATCGATAAGAGTCGTGAGAAACATGCCGCAAAAGAAGGCGAAGGTTGTGAGCCAGTAACCCTCTGTTTCACCTCGGGCAGCTATCAGAGAGTCTTTTGCCTTGACGAATATTTCGATCATCGAGACATAAATCATGACCCCGGCTGAGAAGCCCAGCGCCACAGCAAGAAAGCGTTTGTTGGTGCTTTTGGAAAGAAAGGCAAGAAGGCTGCCTATGCCCGTGGCAAGGCCGGCCAGCATGGTGAGCATGAATGCCGTGAAAAGGTTTTCCGAATACATGGCGGTCTCCGAGAGGCAAAATTTGTTATAAACGCATGAATTTTTTGAGAAAAAGAGTTATATTTAGGTTAGAGGAACAGAGAGGCAATTATACTACAAACGAAACTCTGCCGCAGCAATATCTGCTGTTGCCTCGTACATATGTAAGGAGAGGCGCCATGACCAGACGAACCGTATTTGTCGGAGATATTCATATCGGCTCAGGAGCCGAAACCAACTGGTATCAGAAGTCGGTGCATGAACCTTTGTTGCGGTGCTTTTTGCGCTATCTCAAAGATAACGCCAATAACATCGATGAGCTGGTAATTCTTGGGGACTGGTTCGACCTGTGGAACTATCACCCCTTTTGTGCGCCGCCAACCGTTGGCCTGATAATGGAGCAGAATCACGGGATATTCAAACGCCAGGCTGATGGTGGTGACTTTATCAGCCTGCTGGATGATGTGAAAGTTCGCTTTATTAACGGTGATCACGATATGGAAGTCGAGTTGCGTGACATCAACGAGGCTTTGAGTTCGCAGACTGATGCGAAGATTTTGCCTGGGCATGGCTCTGACACCGAAAAGCCGGCTCTTGCCAATACTTATTACTTTAAAGATGCGGTATGGGCAGAGCACGGCCATCAACACGATCTTTTCAACAAGCCGGCTTTGAACGAAGAGAACCCGATGTCACCGCTGCCTCTCGGGTATTTTGTAGCGCGTATTTATTGCCACTTCCTCCAGAAAAAAATTGCCAGCCTGCATCGCATGGATGCGGCCTGTGTTTCCGGGTGCGGCAATACTAATTACGAAAGCTTTGGTATCAAGCTGCCCGAGCTTGTTTCGCAGTTAATGCAGCAGGCCCGCAACGATGAAAAGTTCAACCCGGCTAAAATTATTCTCGATATGATGTTGCAGTATAACCGTAATAATCTGCTTGAATTCAAAGTTTCAGGGAAAAGCCTGGCCGAAGTTCGCACTGATGGGGTAGCCAGGTTCTACCCAAATCTCATCACCGGCGAAAACTTTTACGAAGCTCTTTGTGAAGCAGAGGTTGTCTATGATGGTCTGGGGCACTTCGTTCGCGAGCATTTTCTGCAGAACCCTGAATGTAAGGTGGCGGTGATGGGGCATACTCATTGCCCAAGCTTCAACCTCTGTGGCAACGGCAAAAGCAGGGTTTACGCAAATCCCGGTTATTTCTGCCCGAGTCAACCGGATATTCTGGCTCGCCGTGCTCTGCCCGGCTTTGTTGAAGTTGAAAGCATGCCTGATGGCAGTTGCAAAGTTTTTCAGAAGGCTGTCGCTGGCAGTCTTGCTGAAGAAATAGTTGAAGTCGCTTCTTTCAGGGTGTTTTAAAGCCAGAGCTTGGCATTAAAGGTTTTTAATTTGCAGTCATTGCGAGGAGGGCGCAGCCGCGACAATCTCGATGTATAGAGAGATTGTCGCGGCTGCAATTCTCATAATGGCATTTTTAGGCATACCTTCGAAGTTGACGAACCACTGGGCAGATAATTCCTGAAATAATCTGCAAGAAAAGTTTCATGGGGGCTTAGATTTTGGGCAGCAAATCTGTATAATGGTTTATTCCCGGTCGTAGTAAAAGCTAAGCCCAAAGACGCAGGAGTCTTTCAAGACCTATGAAATTTTCTTTCAGTCTGTATTTTCAGATTACCGTTCTGTTTTTACTTCTTGGCATTATTTCTGCAATTGGTGCCGGTTCTCTCAGCTATCTCGAAAGTCGCCGCATAATTGTCGAGCAGTTTAACGAGTCGATGCGCAGTATTGCCATGACGATCAGTTCAAGTCTCAATGACAAAGCGGACGACGCCGCAGAAGCGATAATGCGCCTCAGTCGCCACGCTATATTGTACAACGGCGAATCCGAGGATGTGCAGAAGTTTCTTCAGGTTGCCGTCGATTCTTCTTCGCTTTTCAACAATATCTATTATTTCGATGTTGCCGGCCCGCTGATTGCGGCTGCCTATTCAGATGGCCGCGACCCTGCCAGATACATTGGCGAAAATTTTCAGACCTATAAAGACAACGATAAAACCCGTATGGTTTATTTCGATTTGGTTCGTGCCCTGGAAACGCGAACCCCGGTTTTTTCAGCTTTTTTTAAATCGGCAACCGACAGGTTGATGAATTCTTTCATCGTTCCAGTAGTGCATGAGGAAAAAATCGTCGGACTTCTCAGCTGTGGCATTGTGCTTGACCGAACTAACAAGCTGCTCGATATGATGACCAGACTCAAACCCCATCCGAAGGGTTACATTGCCTTGATCGACAAAAAGGCGCAGATATTGTTGAGTGCCGGCGAAATGCCCGACAATTTCTCGCCGCACAGCGAGTGGATGCAGGTCGAAGACCTTCTTATCAGAGACTCGGGCTACCTTCAGACGGTTTTGCGCATGGAAAAGTCGGGTCTGGGCATCTGTACCGGCATCCCGGAAGCAGCTGTTGCCGGGATTCTCAGTCGCCTCCGCAGAGAGACCATAGCCTTTACTCTTGGTGCCGGGGTTTTTGCTTCACTGCTCGGTGTCATAGCCGCTTCTATTCTGATAACTCCACTTACAGACCTGGTCAGAGGGCTGCAGCAGTTGCGGTCCGGGTTACCGGGCGAGCGTATCAGCCGCAGTGCTTCTGGCGAGATAGCAGAAGCAATCTGTGTATACAATGAACTTAGTGGCAAATTGCATCGCACTCCTGGTGCGGCAGACTTCTGGGCGAATTTGTGGGGGCGGTCGGCAGACTCAGAAGCAAGTTCAGACCCTGAACAGCGAGTTTCCGGTTCTGACGAGGCATGACCGCTGCTTTGTCGGTTGTTTGCGTGCTCGTCGCGTAAATTATTAGAATACAATTGATTTTTGGAGGGAATATGCGTTTGCTGCATACTTCCGACTGGCATCTCGGTAGGCCTCTGTTTAACTACAGGCGTTATGAAGAGTTTGAAGCCTTTTTGAACTGGCTTGCTGAGGTGATTAGAGACAGACGGATCGACGTTCTGGTCGTTGCCGGAGATATTTTTGATACGACGGCTCCGGCCAACAAAGCCCAGGAATTATATTACCGTTTTCTGGCCGGCCTGATGGGGTCATGCTGCCGTAACGTGGTTATCATCGGCGGTAATCATGATTCGCCGACATTTCTGGATGCGCCGAAACAGCTGTTGAGGGCTTTGAATGTGCACGTCGTCGGCAGTATGACCGACGAGCCTGAAAATGAAAATATTTTGCTGAAAAACCCCGTCGGGGAACCGCTCGCCATTGTGTGTGCCATACCCTATCTGCGGGATAAAGATGTTCGAATGGTAGAAGCGGGCGAAAGTATCGAAGAAAAGGGCGAGCGATTGCTGCATGGTATTCGTGGGCATTATGCCAGTGTGTGCGCGGCAGCAGAGAAAATCCGAAAAGAGCTGTCCGGCGAAATCCCGCTGATCACGACCGGGCATCTTTTTACCGCCGGCGGAAGAACAATCGACGATGATGGCGTTAAAGAATTGTATGTGGGTGCTCTGGCACACGCGCCGGTTGATATTTTTCCGGAGTTTGTCGATTACTGCGCTTTAGGGCATCTGCATGTAGCGCAAAAAGTCGCGGGGCACGAACATATACGCTATTCGGGTTCCCCTTTGCCGATGGGGTTTGGTGAGGCGGGTCAGCAAAAGCAGGTTGTGTTTGTCGAATTTTCGGGCCGCAAACCTCATATCGAAGAAATTGCGGTGCCCTGTTTTCGCCCTCTGGTAAAAGTATCGGGAACCTTTGCCGAGATTGCTGCTGAACTGCATAAATTGATAGCTGAAAAGAGCAACGCCTGGGTCGATGTCGAATACACGGGCCAGGAGATCCTGCCTTCTCTACAGGAAGACATTTTTGCAATGGTTGCCGGCTCCGATCTGGCATTGACCAGGGTGAGAATTCAGCGTCTGGTAAGAGAACTCGTCGGAGCCGTCGACAGCGAAGAGAGCCTCGATGATTTGAATGAAGCGAAGGTTTTTGATCTTTGCCTTGAATTCAATGATGTTTGTGAAGAGCAGCGAACTGAAATGATCGCTGCTTTCAATGAAATTCTGGCTCTTTGCCATGAAGAAGACCTGAACAGAGAGTAGGGCACGACATGAAAATTTTGCAGCTGCGCTTTAAAAACCTTAATTCTCTGCAGGGCGAGTGGTTGATTGATTTTTCGAACCCGGCTTTTGTCGCTGACGGTATTTTTGCCATTACCGGCCCGACCGGAGCGGGTAAATCTACGATTCTCGACGCGATCTGCCTTGCTCTTTACGGTTCGACCCCGCGTCTGGGCAGAATTACCAAAAGCAACAACGAGATCATGTCGCGCAAGACCGGCGAATGCCTGGCCGAAGTCGTTTTTTCATCGCAGAAGGGCAAGTTTTGCTGCTGTTGGAGCCAGCGCCGCGCCAAAGGCAAATCCGACGGCAATCTACAGGAACCAGTGCACGAGATTTCCGATGGCGAGACCGGCAAGGTTATAGAAGCGAAAAAGTCTCTGGTGGTCGGGGTCATAGAAGACAAAACAGGCATGGATTTTACGCGGTTTACCCGCTCGATAATGCTGGCCCAGGGTGGCTTTTCGGCTTTCCTGCAGGCATCACCGGCAGAACGTGCCCCGATTCTTGAACAGATAACTGGAACGGAAATTTACAGCACAATTTCTTCGCGTGTGTTTGAGCGGCAGCGCGAGGAAAAAGCACGCTACGATAATTTATTGGCTGAAAATGCTGGTATTGTAACGCTTTCGCCTGACGAAGAAGCTGAGATACAGAAACGGATTCTCAGCCGGAAAGACACAGAAGATTCTCTGGCATTGCAGTTTGCCGATTTGAATAAAGCTCTACAGTGGCTCACAGAAATCGAGAGACTCAAGGCTGAGCTGAATAGTCTGACATCAGATTCGGAAACACTGGCGCGGCAGATGGAAATGTTCATGCCGACCCGTGAAAAATTGCGCCTGGCCCTGGAGGCTTCTGAACTGGATGGCGATTATTCTGTTTTAACAAAAACCAGAGCGATGCGTGATTCTGACCAGGCTGGCCTGGGTAAATGTGAGGCCGGTATTCCTGAGCTGGAGCGGGTATTTGCCGATCAGGAAAAAAAAATGCTGGATATAGAAGGCAAAAAAAATGCTTTGAAAGCACGGCAAAAAGAGTTGCAGCCGTTGTGGCAGAAGGTTCGCACCCTTGATTTGCAGATAGCCGAAAAGAATCGCGGTGTCGAGGCTGCAGATAAAGAACTGCGCAAGGCGCAGAATCAGTTCGATGAAAATCTGCAGAAACAGAAACACAACGCTGACCAGTATCGCAAGGCAAAAGCCGAACTCGATCAGATCTCTGAATACCTCACTGCGAATTCTCAGGACGAAATTCTTGTTTCGCAGATGACGGCAATGGAAGAGTTGGCAGAAAGTTTGCGTAAGATCGCCGAAGAATGCCGTAACCGAGAAAAAGAGCTGCAGAAAGCCCGACAACAGCTTGAAATTTCTGAAAAAGAAAAGATCGACCGCGAAGCCGAATTTACCACAGGCCAGCAAAAACTGCAGCAGCTGAAAAATGAGATTACTACAAGGGGGCAGCGGCTGCAGGCTGTTCTTGGGCAGCGAACCCTGCACGAATACCAGACCGAGATGACTTTTCTTCTAAAAGAAGCGGGTTATATTCGCATTGTCGAAAACTTTGCCGATGCCCGCAGAACAGTTCTCAAAGACGGTAGTCCCTGCCCGCTGTGCGGCGCAATCGAGCATCCTTACGCCGTTGGCAATATACCCGAACTCTCCGAAAATGAAAAAAGAACGGCTGAAATCGGCCAGATCATCGAGCAGGCAAATGCTATTGAAAGCGAGATCAAAAAGCTTCAGGCAAACGAAATAAAACATACTGACAGTTTGCATGAAATCGAAAAGTCGTTGCTGAAAGCCAGGCATGTTATCGAGACTTCTGAAAACAGTCTGCGGGAAAAAGCGCAACTGGTTAATGAGAGCGGGCAAAAACTGGCTGAACTCAATGAATTGCTGTTAAAGAGGCTGAGAGGGCACGGCGTGCATGAAATTCCTGCGGCCGGGGTCGAAGCTTTATTTGCCGATCTGAAAAATAGACTGCGTATCTGGAGCGAAAAACAACGGCGCAAAAGCGAAGTTGACAGCAGTCTGCAGATTCTGGCAGCCGAACTTCTGAACCTTGAAAACGCTGCCGTCGCTCTGAGCGAAGCTGTAGAAGAAAAAAAGTCGGTTTTTGCCTCGGCCCGGCAAAATTTAGACAATTTTCGGCATCAGCGCAGCGAACTGTTTTCTGAACGAGACCCTGAAATTGAAGAAAATAATTTTGCCCTGGAACTCGCCGCTGCCGAAAACGCTGAAGTGCAGGCCCGCGAAAACCGTGACCGTGCCAGGCAGAACCTTGGCGATCTGCAGGCTCGCATAAATGCTTTGAAGGCTGCAATCGCAGCCAGAGAACAGGAAATAGGTGCCCTTGAAGATTCTTTTGCGATAAAGCTTGCTGCTAAAAAGTTTGTTGACGAAGCTGGTTTTATCGCGGTTCGCATGAGCCCTGAACAAAGAAAAGAGCTGGCCAGCCAGGCTCAGGATCTCGATAAAAAGAAGACTGAAATTGCCACACGCTTTTCTGATTGTCAAAACAGATTGAAAAAAGAGCTGGAACTCTCTCTAACTCCATTGACGACCGATGAATTGAAAGTCTTGAGCGCCGACTGCGCTCTGAAGCTCAAAGACATCAGAGAAGAAACCGGTGCCCTGAAGCAGAAGCTCGCAGACAATAGACGAGCCGCAGATCTTTTGCAGAGCCGCAAGGTGCAGATCGATCGGCAGGCCGCCGAATTCCAGAAGTGGGATCGCCTCAACGCCATTATCGGCTCAAAAGATGGGCAGAAATTGAGAAATTTTGCTCAGGGGCTTACTTTTGGCATAATGGTCAGGCACGCCAATCAGCAGTTGATGAAAATGACTGATCGCTACCTGCTGACCCGTGACTCTGAACAACTTCTTGAATTGAAGGTAATTGATAATTACCAGGCTGGCGAGATGCGCTCGACCAAGAATCTTTCGGGCGGCGAAAGTTTTATCGTCAGCCTTTCTCTGGCTCTGGGCCTGGCTAAAATGGCCAGCCGCAAAGTTCGTGTCGATTCACTGTTTCTTGACGAAGGGTTTGGAACCCTTGATAACGAAGCTTTGCAGGTCGCTCTAGATACGCTTTCCGGTCTGCATCAGGATGGCAAGCTGATCGGAGTAATTTCACATGTTTCATTGCTGAAAGATCGAATTGCCACTCAGATCAGCGTTACCCGCAGCAATGCCGGCCGCAGCCTTCTCGATGGCCCCGGAGTCATCCGAAAATAGCAGTTTTATCAGTGTTTGAACGCTTCCGGGTTGAGCAGGTCGGGCGGCTCTTTGCCGGCGAAAAAGGCCGAAAGATTTTCGGCGACCATTACCGACATTTTTTCGCGGGTTGCGTAGCTCGCACTCGAAATATGCGGAGCTACTACGACATTGTCGAGCTCGAGCAATGGGTTATCAGCTGTTGTCGGTTCGATGCAGAAGACATCGAGCGCGGCTCCTGCAAGTTTTTTTGTTTTTATAGCTTCGTAAAGGGCCTGTTCATCAACAACTGGGCCGCGTGCATTGTTGATCAGATAAGCAGTGGGCTTCATCAGTTGCAGGCGCTCTTTGTCGATCAATAGTCTTGTGCTGTCTGTAAGAGGCACATGCAGACTGACGAAATCAGATTTTTTGAGCAGCGTTTCGAGGTCGACGCGGGTCGCGCCGCATTCTTGTTCGAATTCCGGTTTTGGCGTGCTGCTGCTGTAAAGAATCGGCATATTGAAACCGCGTCCCCGTCGTGCCATTGCCTGACCGATGCGCCCGGCGCCGATAATGCCAAGAGTGGCGCCGAAAATATCGTGCCCGAGCATCATTGAGGGGTGCCATGCCACTTTCCAGTTGCCGTTGCGCACGTAACGGTCAGCTTCGACTACCCGCCTGGCGACGGCCATCAGCATCGCGAAGGCGAAGTCGGCAGAAGCGTCGGTCAGCACCTCAGGGGTATTGGTGACGCAGATGCCACGCTTTGTCGCTTCCCTGACGTTGATGTTGTCAAAACCTACGGCGAGCTGCGCGATGATCTTCAGGTCGGGTGCCTGTGCCATTATTTCAGCATCTATTTTGTCAGAAAGCAGCGTTATCAGGCCATCAACCTTCTTTACCCTGTCGATCAGAACATCTCTGGGGGGCGGGGCGTATTCAGGCCAGATTTCTGCCGAAAAATTGCGGTTAATTATCTGCAGGCCGGCGTCGTGAATGGCTCTGGTGACAAAAATGCGCGGTTTGGTCATAAAATTTCCTCACAGGTTGATTTTTATGGTTTACATGATCTATGAAAAAACAGGTTTGAGTTATTTATAAGCGGCGATTTCATCAATTAAATCTGTTTTATTTCTGGAATTACCGGTAATTCTATTACAATATTGTCTGAAATGGCAAAAATTAAAAAAACGAGGCTATTATGACCGGTCGGGTGAAGAATCGGCAGGCTATTCTTGGAAACAGCGGCAGCGAAAATATGCGGCAGGCCAGATCACTGCTGCTGCAAGCCTACGAAGCTGCTATCGAGGCTTCTTACCCTGAGCGCATAATAAGTCGTCAGGTTCGTCTTGACGGTCATTTGCTTAGTGTTTTGGGGCAAACTTTAGATCTGAACGATTATTCGAATATATATGTCGTTGGGGCCGGGAAGGCCGGCGCCGCGATGGGTGCTGCCATTGAAGCAATACTGGGAGATCTGATCACAGCAGGCCGGATAAATGTTCCGAGGCCTGTTGCAGAAAAAATAATTTCGGGGTCTGCGGGGCAAACGGGCAGCAAAGGTTTTCCCGGTGGCCGGATTGCGCCGGAAAATTCGGGTGTTTGTGGTAGATCAGCCGGGGTGTCACGAATAATACTGAATTATGCCGGGCACCCGGTGCCCGATATTGCGGGCGTGGAAGGTGCAAGGGCAATCATCGGCATGGTGCAGGCTGCTACTGGTAAAGATCTGGTTATTTGCCTGATTTCTGGTGGCGGTTCGAGCCTGTTGCCTTTGCCGCGTGCTGACATAACTCTGGTCGATAAACAGTCGGTCACGGGTTCATTACTTGCCTGTGGTGCCTCTATCGGCGAAATCAATGCTGTGCGCAAACACATTTCGGCGATAAAAGGCGGCTGGCTGGCAAAAAAAGCCTGGCCGGCAACTTTGATTAATCTCGTGCTGTCAGATGTTATCGGTGACCCTCTCGATATAATCGCTTCCGGGCCAACAGTGCCTGATTCTACGTCTTTTACCGATGCCGTCGATGTGCTCAAAAAATATGACTTATGGTCTTCTGCGCCATTGGCGGTGCGACAGGTTTTGGTTAAAGGCTGCGCCGGAAAAATTCCAGAAAATCCGCGCAGTGGTGATGAAGCGTTTGCACGGGTTTTTAACCATTTGATCGGCAGTAACGCTATTGCCAGAAATGCCATGGCTGAGTATTTTCGTCAGGCGGGTGCCGTTGTCGAAATGATCGAGCAGCCTTTTACCGGCGATGTGGCTGAAGCAGCCGCAGTGTTTTCTGGTCGCCTTGAAGCGCTGAGTTCCGAAAAAAACTTGGCAGGGCCGTTAGTTCTTGTCGGTGGCGGCGAAACTACCGTCAAAGTTGCTGGTGACGGTAGTGGCGGCCGCAATCAGGAACTGGTTCTGCGGATGGTCGAAGTTTTAAATGGCCGCAAGAATGTTGCTTTTGCAGCCTTGAGCACCGATGGTATAGACGGCCCGACTGATGCCGCCGGGGCTGTCGCCGATGGCTTCAGCTTTGAGCGAGCCTTTGCTGCAGGCCTCGATACCGGCGTGTTCTTGCGCCGCAACGATTCTTATGGCTTTTTTGCCGGGCTGGGTGATCTTGTGTGCACCGGCTACACAGGCACCAACGTCAACGATCTGTATGTTGCCCTGATCATGCCGTAGTTCAGTTGGCTGTGGTCAGCTGTCGCAGCCGTTTCTGTAGATAATTCATTTGAGACGGTAATGCCCCGTGAGCGGGAAAGTAAAAAGGCAGTCTTCTTCCCGGGTTCCCTGGCCGATGTTATGAATTACCAGCGGGCCACCGGTTTCGTTCTTGCTGTCGCTGACCAGCATAATATGGGGCAGATTACCCGGAAGGGTGCAGGTGACCAGGTCACCGGGCAGATAGGCGGCAGCATCTAAAGTCGGTTTGAAATGGCGGGCGTATCTGATGAAATAGGTCTGCAGATTAGGCACGCGTCGGTGGTCGATGTTTGGGTCGGGCTTTTTCAGACCCCAGCGCGTCGGGTATTTTTTGAAGTTACGGCGCATGTCTTCGTGTATGGCTTTCTGTAAATCTAATTGCAGAGCACTGCGGCAGGCGCGTATGATCACGTCGGTGCAGACACCGCGTTCTGCCGGAATATCGCCGCCGGGGTAGTTGAGCTTGACATAAGCCGGGTCGTAGATAACGGTAACATCGATCTGTTGACGGGCGGCAGCAACCAGGGCGGTTGCACTGGCTTGTGATAATGCCGCTGCCGGTCGGCAGGTCTGAAAAAGCAGGCAGCCTGCGGTCATTGCCGATAATACGATGGTTTTGTAAAATGAAGTTGCTTTTGGCATTTTCTGGTTGATAGGGTCGAATTGTGGCTATTTCTGCAGTCTGGCGTCCATGACGTTACGACTGGCCTCGACCAACGCTTTAAACAGGCGGTTGCGGTGTTCGGGGTGAGAATCTTTCATGCTCTCGGGGTGCCACTGCACGAACAGCCCGAATGAGCCGTCACGTCGTTCGATAGCTTCGACAATGCCGTCGGCGCTGCGGGCAACCACAACAAAGGGTTCGGCAATCTTTTCGAGAGCCTGGTGATGCCGTGAGATTACTGGGGTAAAAGTGGTGCCGAGAATCTGTGCGAGACGACTGCCTTTATTGATGCCGACAGTATGAAAATTGGTGTACATTTCGCCGTTGCGGTGGCTGATACGATTACCGACCAGCGAGGGGATATCCTGAACCATGGTGCCGCCGCTGACGACATTGCTGAACTGCATACCGAGGCAGATGCCGAAGACCGGCTTGCCTGAGTCGAGAAATGCCTTGATAAAGCGTTTTTCGAATTCGAATCTGGTGGGTTCCATTGGTGTTGTGGTGGGGTGAGATATCTGCCCGTAAAATTCGGGCAGAATATCGGGGCCGCCTGAGAAAACCGCGCCGTCGAGCATTTTGACGTATTCTTCTATTATCGCCTCATCACTGCTTGGCGGAAGAATGACGGCAATGCCGCCGTTTTCGTTAATTGCGGTGACATAATCGTAATTGAGCTGAACAGCGTTGTTGCTGAATGACGGAGTGATGCCGATAAGCGGTCTGGCAGCCGCAAAGACGCTGCTCAGGGCAAATACCTGCATTATAAGCACCAGAAGCAATATTTTTTTTCTCATAAATCAATACCCTCCGTTTTTTCTCAAACTATTTTACCGCAATTGATGCAATATATAAAACATCTTCTTCTTTTACAGTCGCGGTCTTGATAGAATAACGAAAACCGTTTACATTTGCCGTGATAGACTGATAATTAACGTTTAACTGCCGGAGCCAAACCAGATGCGTCTTTCTGTTGCGATTGCCGTGGCCTGTTTTCTGATATTTACAAGTCTGTTTTTTACTGTCATTGCAGAGGGCTCAACCTGGCAGGTGGTAAGCGAAAACACCGGTCTGGGTGGCAGATCTGCCAATTGCGTCGCTGCTTTCGGAAAATTTCTGGCAGTTGGCACCGACATGGGTGTCAGTATCTATAATGGTGACAGTTGCACCTGGCGACTGCTGCCACTACCCGAAGAGATTGCCTCGATCAGCGTCGTCGACATTGCCGCCGATGAAACAGGTGGGCTCTGGCTGGCAACCAATAAGGGCCTGGTTAATGTTCAGGGTGAAAGAATTTATGTTTATGGCCCTGAAAGCAATCTGCCAACCCTCGATATCAACAGGGTTCAGATACAGGAAAACCGTATCTATGTCGGTTGCTTTGGTGGTTATATCGTCAGCGCCTTCATTCCGCAGGGCGGCATGGCAAAGTTTTCACCGGTCAATTATCAGGTTGAACCTGGATCGGATGCCCTTAAAATAAGGTCTGTCGGAGTTTCGGCGATGGCTATGCAAAGCGCTTTTCATGGCTGGGTTTCGACACTTGGCAACGGCCTGGTCGAAATTTCGGGGAGCAATGAGTTTTCTGTTGCCAATTGCGCCAACCAGGCCGAGAGCTGGATTAACGATTTCTATATTTTTCACGAAGATAAAAGTCGCGAAAAACGTTTCCTCGCCGTGACTCCGGAGTATCTCAGTCTGATAAAAAACGGTCAGGCTCAGCGTGAAATCAGACTGCCAAAGCCAGATCAATGGTTGAACTGCGTGGTGTCAGTAAAAGAAAACCCTGATTATTTCGACTGGGTGCCATTACCGGAAATGCGGGGCGACGAAGAATTTCTGGCTGACTTTATCGGTCGTCGTGCCGTGTGGGTCGGCACGAGGGCAAGTGGTTTGTGGCGCTTCTACAAAGGCACCTGGCGCCAGTATATGGTCGAAAACAGTGTTTTGCCATCAAACTGCATCAATCGTCTGTATGTTTATAAGAAACTGCTGCTGGTCTGCACTGATGCTGGTCTGGTCATTGTTCACCTTGCTCCCGACCGTTTTGACGAGCTTCAGGAAACCGGCGTCGGTACCAGATACAATAAAACTTATTTTCCGTTCAAGGCAGACATGGTTTATTTTCAGGTGGTGAAGAACTCGAGTTACTGGATATCGCATCAGTATGGTCTGACCCGCTGGAAAAGCGACGACAAAAACGTCAGCCGGCACCTGCAGCAGAGAAGCAGAAACCATGAAAACCTCAGTGTCAGAATGGAACCGGTTCCGGAATTTGAAAAAAACGAAGAAGCAGGCGAAAGCGAAGAAGCAGATGCGCTCGAAAGTTCAAAAGAACTGGCGAAAGCCATTTCCAAAGAAGAGCAACAGGATCAGGAGATTGAATCGGGCAGATACTGGGAGCACTACACCAACCACCCTGAATACTCGACCGCCACCAATGCGTTTAGAATTCCTTATCAGGAAATCACCTGCATGGCGGCCGACAGTTCAACTGACTATCTCTGGCTGATTTTTGCCGGCCGGCATCTGGCGCGTATGCGTATGGTGCGCCGTATCGAAAAGGTCGATGGCAGAAATGCCACCGTTGAGAGGCCAGACTGGCAGATGCTGCACGACTTTGTTCCCTGGGCTGATGGGGAGCGCCTCAACGTCGTCTGGTTCAGCGGCGGCAAGATCTACATCGGCAGCAGTCAGGGCTTTTACATTCTCGAAAACCCAGAAAGCGAAGACATGAAGGGCGATTCGTTCAGATGGCAGTATTATGGGGTCTTTCAGGGCTTGAGCATACCTGAAGTGAGGGGTTTTGCCTGGTGGCATGCGCAGAAGGGCAGGGTGCTGGCGATCATGCATAATCAGGGCATCAGCATCTGGGATGGCCAGCATTTTACCAGAATCGAAACCGGCGGCAATAATACCTGTATCAAAAGCGGTTCTGACGGCAACCTCTGGATCGGCACCACCAGAGGCCTCAACCGCATCGATCCAACCGGCGAGATGTTTTTATACACCACCATCAATGCGCACTTCATGTCTGATGTCATCACTGCGATTGGCGTTGTTCCGGGTGAAAATGATGCAGTTGGCTTGTGGGTGGCCTGTGATGGCTTTGCAAAATTCAGCGAAATGGGCCAGGGCCTCGATGGCGCCGACAAAATGCCGCACCTGTTCACCAGAAAAGATGGCACAACCGTGACCTATGATGACTACTCAACAAGCGATATAAAATTTCATTCGACTTCTTTGCATTACTACGATGGCCTTACCTGGGAAAAATGGCGCGTGGCCGGCATCAGAGATCTTTTTGTCGACCGAAATTACATCTGGGCTTCAACCAACGTCAGAGTTCGCCGTATGCGTATCAATCACAGCGATTATTAAATTTGCGTTTGGCATACTCAGGCGTGTCGGTTGATAGGCTTACGCCCTGCTAAATTTCGAGTGGTTTTGAAAATAAAAAAGGCCGTCAGGAGGGCTGACCGGCCTTGATGATGGAGGCGTTTGCACGCCGTTGAGTACGATTTATCGGATAAAATATGATGCCATTCTGTTGTATTGCATCTGGGTTCTCTGCAGCATTTTGTGAGCTTCGCGCGGCGAGTTTTGTATGCAAAATTTTTCATAAATTTTGTAACGTCGATAAATATTTGCGGGGCTATAGAATGAAATGTTCGCTGGGCGCAGAGATGAACCTGGTCAGCTGTTCAGTCCCTCTTTTTCGACAACTTTTTTGAGCAGTGTGCAGATCTCGAGGGCTTCTTTGACCTGAGTTTCGAAGTCTGAGACAAACTGCGGCTTTTTGAAAAGAAGCAGCATGGAGCCGTTACCTTCGATCTGTGTTATTAGGTCGCCATATTTCATCATGAATTTTCTGACTTCGCTGTTGAAAAGGTATTTGACGCTTATCTCATCTTCGCTCTGCAGGACAAATTTTTTTGAAAATGCCTGATCGTTTTCAAATTCGATATCCTGCATGCCGAAAAATCGCTTCAGGCCGTCAAAGAATTTATGTTCGGGTCGAAGAAAAAAGTTTGGCAGGTTCATTTGCTTGTCTATGATCATGCAGACTGTTGCCCGGTAAACTTTGTCCGATTGAGAATAATGACAGTCGGCGACCTTGATCTCGACGACTTCGTTTTTTTTCGATAAACAATTTGTGGTCCGTGCTCTGTAAGAACGTGAAAAACAACGAGTTTTTTTGAGTGAGGCTTCAAAATCGGTATCTTCCTCTTGAAACGAAAAACCGATTTTTGCAGCAAGATCTCTGAGCTCTTCCGTTTTCTCGCCTTCCCGGCCCCAGTATTGGCCTAAAGCCAACAGAGACAACACTATTATCAGTGCATACAAATAATAATCGATCAGGGCGGCTTTCCTTCTTTCTTGTCGTTATGGCTGGCCGACGAACTGCACAATTTCGTCGACAAAAGTGTCAGGATTGATAGGCTTTTCGATATAGCCGTTAGCGCCGGCAGCTAGTATGTGTTCGCGATCGCCGACCATCGCATAAGAAGTCACCGCAATTATCGGCACAGAATTAAGCTCGTGATGGCTTTTAAGTTCAGCGGCGACCGCATAGCCATCCATTTCTGGCAGTTGAATATCGAGCAGAATGCCATCGGGCCTATGCTCGACGGCCATCTGTATGCCAAGTCGACCGTTCTCGGCACCGAGTATTTTAAAGCCTCTTTTTTCGAGCAAAAAACGCATTACATAGAAGTTTTGTTCGTTGTCTTCAATTATTAACAGTGTTTTTGCCATTACTCGCCTCCTGTTTTGCCGGGAGAGAAACATAAAAGGTGCTGCCATGCCCAGGTCGGCTCTTTACGTCAATGCTGCCGCCCATCATTTCAAGCAGTCTGCGGCATATTGACAGGCCAAGACCGGTGCCCTCGTGTTTGCGTGCCAGCCCTGAGTCGATCTGTCGAAAAGGTTCAAAAATAGTCGTCAGCGCTGATTCTTCCATGCCGATGCCCGAGTCGGCGACTTCGATCAGGCAGTTACCATTCTCGATGCGGCAGGCCAGGCTCACATAGCCTTTTTCAGTAAATTTCAAGGCGTTATTGAGAATATTGATGATTATCTGTTCGAATCTGCGTTGATCGGTGGTTATCTCGCCAATATCGTCTGCTATCTGAGAACGCAGCTCAAGCCCCTTGTCATTTGCCATCGGCATCAGCAGCATCACTATCTTTTCGAGAGATGGTCTTAGAGAGAAGGTGGTGGGCGCAAGATCGAGCTGGCCGGCTTCGATTTTCGAAATATCGAGTACATCGTTGATCAACGACAGCAGATGGCGGGAACTTTTCTGGACCATGCCCAGCTGCTTGTGCTGTTCTTCGTTGAGCGGACCTGCCAGCCCCTGCAGCAATATGCCGGTAAAGCCGATAATTGAATTGAGCGGAGTGCGCAGCTCATGCGACATGCTGGCAAGAAAAGCTGACTTGATACGGTCAGCAGCTTCGGCCCGTTCCATTGCCGCTGACAGCTCAGCTGTGCGCTCGGATACGCGCTGTTCCAGTTGAGCATGACTCTGCTGCAGTTCGGCAGTGCGTATATTAACCAGATGTTTCAGCCACAAGCTGCCGAGAAGACTCATAAAAAGAAAACCCAGCAGGATCAGAGCGATGATTTTTATTTCCCGCGGAATCTGAAAGTTCACATTGTCGGATGTCCAGTGTTTGAGCGACCGGTAATATTCAGACTGGTGATCTTGTTTAAGAAGTCTGAGGTGTTCGTCGATTTTCTTGAGTAGATGCAGGTTTCGGTCTTTGGCGGTGGCAAAATGCAGAGCCGAGGGGCTGAAGATTATTGCTGTATCTTCAAGGCCATATCGCCTGGAATTGTTGTTACCGAAGAACTGGTTGGTCACTGCCGCGTCGGCCTCGCGGGTTTTGACTTTCTGAAAAACCGTATGATAATCGGGTACTCCGATCAGGTTGATTTTGAGATGAAAACTCTGGGCAAGAGCCAGAAAACTTTGCTGCTGAACCGAGCTCTCGAGAACGACCACTTTTTTGCCGTCAAGATCGAGCAGCGTTTTGATGCCACTGTTGGGGTAAGCGTATACCTGAAACCATGAAGAAAGCGCCGGAACCTCATGAAACGAAAAGTGCCTGGCACGATCAGCCGTGTAGGCAACATCGGGCATCAGATCGATCTCGCCTGCTTCCAGACGGTCGAGGCCTTCTTTCCAGGTGCCGTTAACGAACTCGAGTTCCCAGTTTTCTGCTTTGGCTACGTATTTGATGATATCTATAAAAATGCCGGCCGGTTCACCATTTGCGTCGAGCCCGACCTTGGGCGGATTGTGGTAGCAGCCCATTCTGACTATCTGACCTGCATAGGCGGGGTACAGCAAACAGCAGAAAATTGTGGCTGCGATGAATATTCGTATAACTTTGTTAATTTTGTTCAACAGGCCTCTCCAGACCAGTGACTCGTCTGTGTTATTTTTACCAGACTTGAGCCAGCCACTTACTTGCTCTTTACTATCTCCATTTTACTGAAAATCAGCCACTTTATCAAATTCATTTTATTGTCTTCTCTTCGATTACTCGATATATTGTCGCAAGTTTGCAATAAAACTTCGATCAAGACTACGAGTATGAAGCTGGCTTTTGTCATCCTGTATTGCCAAGATTTAGATGTTAAATAGATATAAAATGCCGAAAATCATGTGTTATATTCAGGGGTGTGATTTTTTTTCATAAACCTCAACAGACAGGAAGTCAGATGACTGAAAATGAAGTGCCGGCCGGCGGCAAAGAAATGCGACAGCAACCGAATAATCCGCTTCACGGCGTCACCCTCGAAAAAATACTGACGACGCTTCGCGCCCATTACAGCTGGAAAGAGTTGAACCAGCGGGTCGAGCTCAACTGCTTTTTCTGTCACCCCAGCATCAAGTCGAGTCTGACTTTTCTGCGCAAAAACGACTGGGCTCGCAAGAAGGTCGAAAATCTTTACCTCGAACTTATTACCAGTCTCGAAGCTGGCTCTGCCGATCAAAACAACGTCACCGCGCCAGCCCCCGCCCCCCGAAAAAAGCGTATCAAGGCTGACCCGTCTAAAATTCGCCCCCCCAAATGCCTCTGATAAAGTAAGAGTTTGCGGTCACAATCGCCTGCAGCTTTAAGGTTTGCCAAAACAGCAACATCCCCGGCTATTTCTGCTGGCCGGGAATGTTGCGTCTGAGTCAGAGTCTTTAATTTGCCGCCATTTCGGCGTATTTGCGGTAGAAGGCAGCGCGTTCAGCCGCGTCTGGAATTTCTTTGCGCGGCACGACCACGACATTCGGGCCCTGGGGCTTTGTAAAAGACTGTTCCATGAACATTTTTACGATTGCGGGCGGTACCGGGTAAAGGATATCGAAGGGGTCCTGTTCGGCTTTGCCTTCGCGAATCGCTTTGGTGCGTTCCATGGTTCTTTCGGTATTGGTCTGAATGAGATCGAGTATCTTGCAGACATTCGGGCTCAGGCCTTTTCTGTCGACCTTGTCGAGTGTGGTTCCCCATAGGTTGATCGCTCTGAGTTCGTTGACTTCGCTGCTGGTGAGGCTGACAGTCGGTTCGAAATAAACCAGTTTCATGCGGTACGGAATCCCGGCATAAAGCGGGTCGGGGTTTTCCATGGTGATGGGTGAGCGGTATTCGAGGTCGGTATTGACGCCGTTGTAGAAGACGCTGTAACCACGGCCGAGATAGAGATCGGTCATGCGGTTAACCACGAACCATGCCAGGGTGCTTTCCCAGGGTGCGAAGCAGGGCCCGAAGTCTTTGAACAGCATGTATCTGATGTTGTCGCATGAGGCATTAACCACATTGCCAAGTTCATGGTAAAAGGTCGATTTGCCGCAGCCGGCCGCACCAATCGGAATAATCAGCTTCGGGTTTTTTGAGGTGAGCGTGTTTTTGTTCCAGTTTTTGTTTGCTTTCAAAGAAGCCGCAATAAAGGCTTCCATGTGTTCTTCGCCTTTTTTGAGCAGAGCGTTCGGGTCTTGCTCGGTGATCTGGGCGATCAGAATGGCGAGATAGGTGTTGATTACGTGATAGGGGCTGAGTTTGAAGCAGAAGTCGAACTTTGCCAG
>JAKQQP010000067.1 GCA_029564115.1 Candidatus Rifleibacteriota bacterium
AGCGGAATAACGCGAACGCCGTCAGCAGAGCCGAGTTCGACGCTGGCGCCAAGCGCGAGCAGCGAGCAACCCATATCGGCGCACGGAGAAGCGGTGCAGAGGTTCCCGGCGATGGTGGCGCGGTTGCGCAGCTGGGGTGAAGCAACATGATGGGCAGCTTCTACAAGCAGCGGGTAATGTTTTTTAACATCCTTATTATTGATCAGTTCGATGCAGACGGTTGTAGCACCGATAGACAGCCCGGTTTTCGGGTTGAAGGTAACGCCCTTGAGGTCGGGTATTTTTTTGATATCGATCAGGCTTTCGGGGGAAATCCAGTTATTATGCATGCTTACGAGCAGGTCGGTGCCACCGGCCAGCATGGCAGCTTTGCCGTTACTCTTATTCAGCAGTGCATAAAGGTCTTTAAGGGTTTCCGGAGCTTGATAACTGAAGTTCTGAAGCATCCTTTTCTCCTTGAAAATTATAAGACAATATATTGGGGCAACGAACAAGTTTAAAAGTACAGACAGGCTTTATGCAAGCCAAATTTGCATTTAGCAGGGCAAACAGAAACTTTTATTTTCGGAAAATTTTGCAGTCGGTCGGTATTTTCGGGGCCTGGTGCGTGATAACCAACATAACATTTAAAGCTTCTGTGGCTATATTGCAACGACTTGCCTGATTGACGGACAAGCGGCAAAATTCGCTCTGCAATTACAGTGCTGCTTACTGCAAGCAGCATATACAGCTTTACGACAGATATTATATCTGATATAGATAATAGACAACGATTTTTGCTGCAATTATGGTTCTGGAGGCTGAAATGACTTTATCTGAGAATTTTTCTTCGATCACCGGCAATGCTGTTTTTCTGCGCAAATTCGTCAGCAGCGATGCCCCGAAAGTTTTTCAGATGAGCCTCGAAAACGGCATGCGGCAGTGGATACCCGATCAGGTCTATGCCGACCTGAACGAAGCTGAAGAGGTTCTGCAGTTTTTAATACGGCAATATGAATCACAGAAGGGACCTGCTGAAGTTCCAATCGTCTTTGGGATCTGTTTGCAAGAAACCGGAGAGCTGATCGGGCATGCCGGCCTGAGTCCTGCTGGGGGCAAAGTAGAAATCGGTTACGCAATTGAAGACTGCCAGCAAAAAAAAGGCTACGCTTCAGACGCAATTTCAGCAATGAGCAACTGGGCTCTGACATTTTACCGCCTGTCCGAAATTCTGGGTATCGTTGCATCTGAAAACGTCGCCTCCTGCAAAGCACTTGAGAAAGCTCAATTTAAACTCGCAGAAGAAAAAGTGCGCAGTCTTCACGGCAAAACAAAATCTGTAAAAACCTACATTTATAGTTGAGCCTCAGACAATCGCCAAGTGCACCAGGCAGATAAACATCAGCAGTCGGTGATTTTTGTTTTCTGCCGTTGAAGTCATTGCAATTATCTCTTCATCATGGCAAGCAAATGCAGCTCACGCGCCAGACAGTCCAGATCGTGAACGAAACCGGCAGAGTCAAGCAACCCATTGTGACCTGCTGCCGAGCCTTCATACCAGTCTGGAGTTTTTAGAACGAGTTTTTTAGCTACTGGTTCCACACATTCGTAAAGCATGAGTTCAGGCAATGAACGCCAGAAATGATCCTGCTCGACAACTTCTTTGCAGAGCATGTGGCGTCTCGTCCTGAAAAATTCGCGCAGATTACGGCCATATTGGGTCATGGCCTTTGCCGTAGGGGCAATAAGAGCCAACAAAGAACCAAAAATAAAGCCGAAATAGCGATATGAATTTTCAAAGAAAATATTGCCGCTACCTTCATAGCCGCCTTGAATGGCAGTCATGGCAAGATAAACAAGAAAACCAACACCCAGATAGCCCAAAAAGTTACCTGCACAGAACTGACTCCCGAGTTTAAACAAAGCTCCGAAATAAACTCCAGTAAGTAACAGCCACAGTCCGGCATAAGCATAAAATTCACCAGAATAAAGCTTCTGACCATCGATAAAAAAAGAAAAGCTGCCTGCCAGCATAAAAAGAGATGCCGCACAAATAAACAGCTCAAGAAAACTGAAGCGACTATAAATTGCCTTAGACTGCTGTTGATTAAACTTTTTCACCTGAGCCTCATCTATCTCATGAAACAGCAGTGAAAATCTTCTAGAAAGCTCATTACCCAATACGCTCAGCTTGGTCACGACTGAGTCTTCTTCATATCGAGCCAGTTTATCGGGGTCGATACCGTCGTTCAACTTCATGTTATTTAAAATTTTGCCACCGGTTTTATTAAAAAGACATTTAAAAATAGCCCGCTCAAGCTTGCCGGCGGCCTCAGGCAAATCTTTGAGTTTTTTCAACGAAATATCTGTCTGACCAGCATTTCTGGCAAAAAACCTGAGCTGTATAAAGCCCTGATCTGCCCATGAAACAAGTAATGGCGCAACATCTTCGCCGCGCAATTCGCCACGGTAGAAACGTGCCAGATCTAATAATGGCGTATTATCGACGTCAAGAATATTTTCCTGCTCTCTGACCGACCTTTTATAATCGTGAGAGTCGCGATTGCTCAAACAGCGAAAAAACCAGCCACAAAAACCAATGAAAAACAAAACTGGAAACAAAACGGTCAAAATTTGATTAACAGACAACTCCATCGATTCTCCAAACTCTTTTGAGGCATTTTTTATGACAATTAATTCATCGACCACCGGCAGACGCCACTTGAATTATTTACAGCTGCTTCAAGTCGAGTATGTAATCGAAACGCTGATAAACACAAAATTATCAATATATTTTGCCTCTGACTTTTTTATAAGAAAATCCAGATGCAATCAAACAGCTTTTGACCGAAGCAAGAACGAAGCATATTTCATTTTTTTGCAAATCAACCGTCGCAGTATTCAAACAGCATAATTCGTAATTCGCAAATAGCGAACAGCATTATCCAGCAAGAATAACAACCTGGCTCACAATAAGCTTCCTCAGCCAGCGAATGCCGCTGGCTGAAAGTTAAAATCAGTTGAGCTTCAGTTTGCGGTAGCAGGCTGGAACGTCGTCGCAGTCATAGGCAAGCGCGTATTTGGTAAGCGCTTCGAGCACCATAGCGACGGTGAAAGCCTGTGAGCGCCAGTGGGCGAGGTCCCAGAACGAGGCGGCGAAAAACAGCCCTGAGAGCCAGGTGGCGCATTTGTCGCCGGGGGTTTTAAACTTGCCGACGGTTTCGGGGTTTTTCGGTTTGTCCCAGATGGCCTGGTTCAGCAGATACTGCACCCCGCTCAAAACAGCGTGGTCGTATTCTTTCAGAAGGCCGGCTTCGGCGGCATTCTGCCGGCCGATATTGATCAGAGTGGTAACCGCGAGAGCCGAAGCGAGATGATCGCTCTTGTCGTCGCCACCGGGAAAAGCACCGCGGCGGGTCGGGTTCTTTTCGCCCCAGTCTTTTTGTGAAGCAATCAGATCGCGCATGATGCGCTGCATGGCGGCTTTCATTTCGGGTTCGCGGGCACTGCCGTCACGATAGGCACGTGAAGCGGTATAAGGGAAAATCATGTTCTGCGGGTAATACAGGCCGGCTTCGGGCCAGGCATGTTTTTCGGCGGCTTTGAGAATCAGGTTGACGCAGTCCTGATAACCGGGCAGATCTTTGCGGCCAGTCAGGGCCATCGCAAAAAGAACATTCGAATTGACGACCACATCGACATTGTTGACTCCGAGGGGAATCACGCCGATTTCAGGGCGGTCGAAGACCGGCTGGCTTTCGTCTTTCATCCAGGTAAGAAAAGCGCCAGTCCCCTTGCCTTTCCAGCCATCGCGGCCGTCTTCGCGTTCACGGTCGACATCTCTGAACTGGCTGATTTTTTCGAGGGCGGCGAAATCAGGTCTGACACCTGAGCCCGGGAATCTGGCATTGTACATCAGTTGAAATGAAACGGCTGTCGAGGTGTCATCAGCATCATTTGGAATATTGAACAGCGCATCGGCGCCGGTTTTATTTTCTTTCAGGTTCAGACAGCGTTCGAGCCAGTATTTCGGCGGTGTCTGCTGCCCACGGGCAAGCAGCGCAAAAATCTTTTCGAATTTCGGGTTAAGGTAAGCGCCGGCGAGCATTTCGAGCTGAGTCACTTCGATATTGAACGGGCCAGTACGCGGCGCATCACTGCGAAAACCCGGAAGCACCGCCCAGAAATTGTAGGCGTCTTCCCTTTTGAAGCTCTGAATGTTTTTCATGGCCAGGTGGAGAATACTGTTGATATGGCGTTTAGGCTCAGGCAGTGCCGATTCATCGAAGAGAAACAGCGGGTAAGCGATAAAAGCGGTCATGAACAGGTTTGAATCCTGAACCGACGCGGGCGCACGCCCCTTGAAACCAAGCTTGTTGGGCAGAAAGTGAATATAGCTGGCCCATTCACCGCTGCGGTTGTGGGCTTTGATTTTCTTCGGAGCCGGCAGACCGAGGTTTTCACGAAACGGAATATTGAAGCTGAGCAGGGTTTTGCAGCCGTCGCCTTCGTCGGAACTGTCGAATTCGCATGAGCGTTCACCGATGCGCGGGCGAACCTGGCGGTCTTCAAGGTAAGCCAGAGCCCCAAGAATCGTGTTCGAAAGCTTTTTATCGGCAAGGCGGGCCTTGATGACCGCCCCGATTTCGGCGTCAGCAAGAGCAGAAACCGGCATTGAACTCAGACAAAAAGCAGATACGGTCAGAAACATCGTGATCCGCAGCAGTGCTCTATTCATTTACATCCTCCGAAAACTCAGGCGTATTTTTTGATTATACCCGATTTTTTCACGACCCCGGGCATTTTTTGCGTAACCAGCTCAAGTTAATGATTCCTCTGTCATTCAAAAAGATTTTTGCAATTTATGATATTATTAGATTGAGAGTTGAGCGTAATAAACAAGATTATTCAGGACGGAATTATGCGCGTATTC
>JAKQQP010000147.1 GCA_029564115.1 Candidatus Rifleibacteriota bacterium
AGGGCCAGGCCATCGGGCTGTTTGGCTACGACAACCTGACAAACAGCCGAACCTGGACGAACGAAGAGGTCTCACTGCTGAAAGTTGTCGGCGAAATCTTTTCGAATGCCCTTACCCGCAAAGAAGCCGAACATCAGAAAATTCTCGTCGAGTCATACCGCCGCCAGACCGAAAATTCAGACAGTCTGGCAAAACTTACCGAGGCTGTTGCGCAGCAGTTCAACAATCAGCTGCAACTGGTCATCGGCAATCTTGAGCTGCTCAAATTCGACAGCAGCGACCCCCGCAAAAAAAAGAAGCATGATGCCATAAAAGCCGCCATGAAAGCTGCCGAGCTCAGCTCCATGCTGATGTCGTATCTTGGCGAGACTCACGGAAAAACTCTGGAAGAAAAAACGTTACTGCAGGAGAAGCAGGCCCAAACTCTGCCGAAGCAGCTCGAAGGCGGACATATTCTTGTGGTCGAGAGCGATCAGATGCTGCGTTTTATCACAACCAGCATGCTGCAGCACTTCAATTTTGACGTACTCGAAGCCAGGGATGGAGCTGAGGCCGTTCAGGTCTTTCTCGCCAACCAGAAGACGGTTCGGCTGGCAATCTGCGACCTTGTCATGCCTGGCATAAATGGCTGGCAAACGCTCGCAGCACTGCGCAAAAAGGCGCCTGGCCTGCCGTTCATTCTTGCCAGCGGTTACGACGATGCCATGGCCGTCAAAGGCAGCAATACCGAGCTGCCACAGGCATTTCTGCGCAAACCCTTCAATGCCGCCAGCCTGCAGGAAGCCATCCGCCTTGCCCTCACCAGCTGAAGGTAAACAGGTATAAAAAAAGCTCACCGTCGCCCCTTCGACAAGCTCAGGGAACGAATAAAAAAAAGCTTCAGGCGCAAGCCTGAAGCTTTTTTTATACTGATCAGATCAGAATTTGATGCGTTTGCGGCCTTTTTCGACCAGGGCTTCGAGCATTGCAGGAGCTTCTTTGAAGCGGCTGGTGAGAATCATGGCAGCGATCATGTAGGGCTTGTAGCCGGCTTCTTTGTAGGTTTCGATGCGATAGCGGTCGAAAACGCTGGCGGCAACTTCGCCGGCTTTGCATGATAC
>JAKQQP010000086.1 GCA_029564115.1 Candidatus Rifleibacteriota bacterium
CCACCGGCATACGTCCGAAGTTTGCTTCCAAATTTCAGGAATTTGGTATAAACTTACCACCGAACATTTTTACCGATACAGCGAGAGGATGGTAAAAACTTGATTCAGACGATTTTTATAGTTTTTGTTGCGATGGCAACCCTGTTTTTTGTGTTGCTGCTGTTTTCTATTCTCGGAAAACCGCCTGGCGAAGAAGTTCGCCACCGTATGGAGCAATACCTCGTTGAAACCGAGATGGCGGCAGAGCAGTATACTTCGCCAGAAGAAGACGAAGAAGTAAAGCAGGCTGTCGACATCAACGACGACGACTGGGTCAAAGAGAACCGTGCCGGCGGCAGTGCCGCCAAGCGAATTCTTGCCAACATGGGTACGATCATTACCCCCAAAGGTATGGCGATGCGCATTGCCGATCAGCTGGCAAAAGCAGACATCCCGCTCAAGGCGAACGAATTTGTTGCCATTCAGTTTCTGGCGATCATGCTTTCGTTGAGCTTTGGTATGGGTGTATTACAGAATGTTCTGGTTGCGATCGGTCTTGCCGCCGTTGGCTACATTGGCCCGCTGATCTGGATATCGGTAATGAAGTCGCAGCGTGTCAAAGCCTTTAACGAGCAGATTCTCGACACGCTGGTAATGCTTGCGAACGGTCTCAAAGCCGGCTACTCTTTCCTGCAGTCTCTCGAAATGGTTTCGAGAGAAACCCTGCCACCGATGGGTAAAGAGCTCAAGCGTGTTCTCAAAGAAAACAGTCTTGGCATCAACCTTGAAGATACGCTCATTGCGCTTAACCAGAGAGTTGAAAGTGAAGACTGGGATCTGGTAACCACGGTTGTTCTCATTCAGAGACAGATTGGTGGTAATCTTGCCGAAATTCTCGATAAAATCGGTTACACCATTCGCCAGCGCATGAAAATCAAGGGCGAAATTCAGACCAAGACAGCCCAGGCAAAAATCTCCGGTATAATCGTCGGCGCGCTGCCCTTGTTTCTCGGCATGATGATCTACGTAGTCAATCCCGAGTTCATCATGAAACTGTTTACCTTCAGGTATGGAGCGTTCAGAGGCTGGTTTGTCGTTATCGCCGGCGTAATCTGGGAACTGATCGGCCTCTATGCCATTATGTGCATTGTTGATATCGAGGTTTAAGGAGAGCTTATGAATGTAATTTTCATGCTTCTCGGCGGCATCATAATCTTTCTGGTCATCCTGCTTCTTTTCCCGTCCGGAAGCAAAAGCGATATTCAGGGTCGCCTCGCTTCGCTCGAAGAAGTTTCGGAGTTTAATGTCGCCGAAGTCCAGGAAGCCGAACTTAACAAACCCTTTGTAGATCGTGTCATCAGACCAATTCTTGCCCGCATGGCAGGTAAAAACGAAGAAAAAGGAACAAAGAAAAACAAAAAAGCAAATCTGAAAAAAGAACTGGCCCAGGCCGGTTACCCGGGCGGTCTTACGGTAAGCGAATTTGCGGTTATTCAGAATCTGTTCCGGGTAATAACCCCCGGTTCCATGCTTGCCTTCTCACTGGTTTTCAAGCCGGATCTCATGCCCATGGCTCTTCTGTTCGGCGTTACTCTCGGCATTCTGATTCCGAGAATGTTTCTTCAGAGACGCATCGCTACCAGACTGCACGGTATTCAGAGACAGCTTCCTGACGTTCTCGACCTTCTGACCGTTGCCGTTGAAGCTGGTCTTGGCTTTGACGCCGCCTGCGACAAGGTGGTCGAAAAAATGCGCGGCCCGATTCCTGACGAATTCGGGTTGACCCTGCGCCACATGCGCATGGGCCAGGCAAGACGCGATGCCTTCAAAGGCATGGCCGAACGGGTAGGCCACCCTGACCTTAACGCCTTTATTTCTGCAATCGTTCAGGCTGACCAGCTCGGCGTTTCAATCGGCCAGGTTCTGCGCATTCAGTCAGAGCAGCTGCGCGACAAGCGTCGTCAGCGCGCAGAAGAAGAAGCCGCCAAAGCTCCGGTTAAAATGATGATTCCGCTGGTATTCTTCATTTTCCCCAACGTCGGCCTGGTTATTGGCGCCCCCGCGGTCTTTCAAATGATCGAAGGTACCGCCGGCCTCGCGGGAGGAAACTGACAAAATGGCCCCAACCCTCTTCAGAGTTATGAATAATCGCGATCAGTCTGTTATCGGCACCCGAATCCGGATGGCCGACAGCTTCTGGTCAAGATTTCGCGGGCTGATGCTCGCTCCCGAGCTCTCAGATGGCGAAGGGCTGCTCATCACCCCCTGCAATTCAATACACATGATGTTCATGCGCTTTCCCATCGATGCGATTTTTCTTGATTCCGGCAATTGTATTCGCGCAATCTACGAAAAACTGCGGCCCTGGGTTGGCCTTTCCGGCTGGCATAGAGATGTAAGCTCCGTTCTCGAGCTTAAATCAGGTACAATACAAAAATCTGGTGTCAGGGTTAACGATACC
>JAKQQP010000132.1 GCA_029564115.1 Candidatus Rifleibacteriota bacterium
CCAGCGGCAAAGAGAAAATAGCGATGTGATACGAACTCGGGAAAAACCAGGCGGCACTGAACCCGGCAACATAAGAAGCGAGCATCTTGTCGCCTACCGGGAGATCCTTGAACCAGTGGCCGGGGCTGACTGCCGTATAAAAAGCCAGAATGAGCGGAAAAAATACCGGAAGCGGCAGATTGCGCCAGTTATTGAAAAAACCATCATGGAAAAGGCAATAAAGTGCAGCAATTGCAGTTATGGCGAGAACGCCATAAGAGTAAAAATCGAATCCTTCAGAAGCAAAAAGGCAACAAAGAGCCACAAGCAGAACGTTCAGTCGTTTGAAAAGACTGTAACGACTATGATTTTCAGATCCTGGCAAGGTTTTCATAGTTTCCATGCAACTTTCCGGGTCAAAGTGCCGGGTTCAAAGCCGCAGCTTTTCTGATAAAGTTTTCCAGCTTTTCGGCCTGCTTTTCGGCGTGAAAAGCCTGACTGGCGTGTCGGTAAAAAATCTGACCTTTTTCGAGCAGCTCATCGTCAGCTAACTCGAGCAACCCGCCAAGAGCTGCGGCGAATGCTTCGCCCCGGTCATCCTTGTCAACGAGAAGATCAAACTCTGAGGGTGGCCAGATTTCCGGTACACCGCCATTTTTTCGTGCAACACAGACAAGCCCGCTTGCCATAGCCTCTTCCAGAGCGATGCCAAGAGCCTCACAATAACTTGGCAACACATAGATATCAGCCCGGGCAAGCTGCTCAGCCACACTCGGCACATAGCCGGTAAACTCCACTAGATCAGAAATGCCAAGTTCCTCTGTAAAAAGCTTAACTTCCCTTTCGTAAGTCCCGGTGCCGACCACAATACAGCGAAAATCCCGCCCATTTTTGCGAAGAATCGCCAGAGCTCTGAACAGGTCTACATGCCCCTTAGTCTTATTCAGCTGGCAGGTGGTAATAATCGCCCTTGGCTTGTGCAGGCGCTTTTTCGGCTCAGAAGCGGGCATTACACCTGGATGAATAAACTGAAACGGGTATTCTGCCAGCAGCGGAACGCGCTCTGACAAAGCGTCGTAACAATATTTCGAGCAGGTCACCAGAGCAGGTTTAAGAATTCTCTGCGCCAGCCTCACTTTGAAAGTATCACGCAGATCGCCGACATCGCCGAGATGCTGAACGATAGGAATCCCGAGAATACGGGCGGCAATGCCGGCAGTGCGCATATCCTTGACTACATTGCAGACACAGACGTCGATTTTATTACGCCGAAACTCCCTGATAAAATAAAGAATCGCGAAAATGCTGAAGTCGAGCCCAAAATCGAAAGGCCGCGCTTCAAGACCAAGCTGCGCCGCTTTTTCCGGAAAAGGGCCCGGGCGGCCATAGATAAAAACCCTATGACCGGCGTTCTTCAGGGCAACCCCATTGTCTATGCACCAGGTTTTAACCCCGCCCCATTTACGGATAGAGACCGCAAAGGCAATATTCACGCGCAAACCCTTCGATGGTGTACATAATTCTGCCAGCAGGCAGAAAATCAACTGCTTTTATACGCTATCATCCCCGATTATGGCAAGAATTTTCTGAATGCAGGGAAAAAGCCGGCGTTACCTGTTACC
>JAKQQP010000133.1 GCA_029564115.1 Candidatus Rifleibacteriota bacterium
CTACGAAGGCCGCATAGAAGAAGCCGGTCAGGCCAAAGCAACCTTCAAAGAAGCACAGGCCGAAGGTCTCATGCCGGCAATGGCCGTTCAGAAGCAGCCCGGTATTTTTGAAACGAGTATCGGCGCTGTCGGGCCTCAGTCTCGCGCCACTGTAATGATCGAATACAGCGAAGTTCTGCCATATAAAAAAGGCGGGATCACCTACAGTATGCCTTTTAATGTCGGTGGTTTTCAGACACAGCCGCTCGAAAGTGTTACTCTTACTGTCGAGATAAGTGACAAAAAAGAAATCATCGGCCTTACCTCGCCGACCCACGATATTTATGCCGAAAAAATCGACGCTAACAACTGGAAAACGGTTTTTGAGAAGAACAATTTTCTTTCTAACAGCGACTTCAGGCTTGACTATGAGGTTAAAGCGGACAAGCTCGTTGCCAGTTTCCTCGCTACCCGCCCCGATGTGAACAAGGACGGCTACTTCATTCTCATGCTCTCGCCCCAGGAAATCGTTGAACAGAAAGACATCGTGAACCGCGACATCGTCTTTGTCATGGATACATCAGGCTCCATGTCGGGCAATAAAATCACACAGACCAAAACCGCCTTCAATTTTTTTGTCAGCAAACTGAATGAAAAAGACCGTTTCGGTATCGTTTCGTTCGCTTCGATCGTTTCTCTCTGGAAGCGTGAATTGATGACGGTTAACGCCGATAACACCGATTCAGCCAACGACTACATCAACAATTTGCGTGCCTCGGGTGGCACCAACATCAACGATGCGCTGCGGCACGCCCTGGAACTTTTCGATGATACCGAAAACCGCACCAGAACATTGGTTTTTCTGACCGATGGCGAAGCCAGCAACGGCATCACCAATAACGATCTCATTGCCAGAAACTTCAACGACCTCAACAGCAGACAGGTGCGTGCCTTCACGCTTGGTGTCGGCAGCAGTGTCAACAAAACGCTTTTAAATAAAATCGCCATCGAAAACCGTGGCGAATCAATCTACCTCGACGAAAAAAAATCGAATATCGACGAAGATCTGATTAGTTTCTATCAGAGCATCAGCACCCCGCTGCTGGTCGATCTCGCTCTTGACATGGGTGAAATCAATGTCAGCGATGTTTTTCCCAGCCCGCTGCCCAACATCTACCAGGGCACACAGCTGGTCGTCACCGGCCGCTACAGCAACCCCGGCAGTGCCAGCATCAAGCTGAACGGCATGATCAACACCGAAAAATACGAATACCCCATCGACGCCACTTTCGTGGACAGCTCCGCTGA
>JAKQQP010000164.1 GCA_029564115.1 Candidatus Rifleibacteriota bacterium
CAGCAGCTCCTGAACCACCCGAAGCGGTGATGGCCAATACAAAAACAGCCGCGCCGAGAATGGCGCCAATGCCGTCAGAGCCGCCGAAACAGCCGGTCATGACAATCAGGGAGCCGACGAACATGAGCAGGACAAAGACACTAACGAGTTTTTTCATCTGGAAAAGTACCCCTCTATTTAAATTTGTAAGGTCAGCCTAGCATGTAATTGTGTACATGGCAAATTTTTTATGTTTGTCTTTGTTGGCCATTGTTTGCCACCATACTGTCACTGCGAGGTATGATTCTCCACGGCATTCTTTACTGTTGTTCAAAAATATCCATTCACCAGTAGTGTAGTGGATAACGGGTAGTGGATAGAACGCAGACCAGCCAGCCGGTGATCAGAAAGCAGGATCATGATAAATGCGGCCGTAAACGGGACTGTCTCACGAGCTTCAGGCCGATTGTCACTGCGAGCGCAAGCGAAGCAGGCTCATGAATGAACAGTCAGATTGCTTCAGGGCTGACGCCTTTCGCAATGCCTTTTTTTGCTGCAAAGTGTCGAGTCGTCAGCGTAATGTTCAAAAACAGCAAAATATCGCACATGCTTTTGATGCCACTGACCGCTGCCCAGGCAAAACCGACTCAACCAGTCCGTGTATATCCGTGTTAATCCACGTTCATCAGTGGCTGTTATTCTTCCATATTAATCCGAGTTAATCCGTGTTAATCGGTGGCTGATGTTTTTTTGTGTTAATCGGTGGCTGGTATTCTTCTGTGTTCATCAGTGGTCCAGTTCGATCCAGACAGGGGCATGATCCGAGGGCTTTTCCATGCCTCTGATCAGGTAGTCGATGCCACTGGCACGACACCTGTTCAATAAGGGTTGTGTACCCAGAATCAGGTCGATGCGCAGACCGCGTTGCGGCTGATCTTCAAAGCCGCCGGTGCGATAATCGAACCAGCTGTACAGATCGTTTTTGGTTGGGTACAACTCACGATACAGGTCGGTTGTTCCCCAGTTCAAAAGTCGGCCAAGCCATTCACGTTCTTCGGGTAGAAAACAGCATTTGCCGGTTTTCAGCCAGCGCTGCGCATTTTTTTCGCCGATACCAACGTCAAGATCAGTTGGGGCAACATTCATGTCGCCAACAATCAGCAGATTATCGTCAGTCTTGAAGTCTGACTTCAGGTAACCGAGCAGATCGGCATAAAACTTTTCTTTAGCCGGAAACTTTTCGGGGTGTTCACGGCTTTCTCCCTGTGGAAAATAGCCATTAATAACCGTGATGGGGCGTTTTTGCTCATCGAGCCAGGTGCCGACTATCAGACGGCGTTGCGCTTCCTTGCCGTCACCAGGGAAGCCACGTCTGACATCAACCGGCTTTTGCTTCGACAGCAAGGCCACACCATAATGCCCTTTCTGACCAAAACTTTCGGCGTGGTAGCCCATTGCTTTAATATCGTTGAGCGGGAAAGCATCGTCTACGCATTTTATTTCCTGGACACCGATGATGTCTGGCTGGTGCATGTCGAT
>JAKQQP010000185.1 GCA_029564115.1 Candidatus Rifleibacteriota bacterium
GTCGATTTCGTCTAGCATAGTTTCAGATAAGCAATTTCGGGCTGCCCTTTTTGCGGCGATGTTCTTACCAGCACGGTATCAACCAAATCAGCCTCATGCAGCATATTCAGGGCGCTTTTAATCGCCGTTCTGCCCTTGCCGGTTTTCTGCATAATCAGATTTTTCGTCATGTAATGGTCTTCTGAAAGCAAATCAAGTATTTTCTGTTCAAGTTCTGTCATGGTATTAAAGGGCGGGTTTTACCCCGCCCTTTTCCTTTCTTTTATCTTTTCGCTTTTTCTTTTGCTTCAACAATACCCTGCAAGCCCTTGATTACATCATTCAGGCGGCTTTCAGGCAATGCGGCAAGCAGTTCAGTGGTTGTCTTTTCGCTTGAGTCGCCAAGCAGGGTTTTGATAGTTCTTTCGGCAAATTCAGGCTTTAAACCGGCTTTTGCTTTCAGTTCTTCTATTTCGGCAAGCAGGGCGGCGCGTGGGTCGATTGATTCTTCGGGCTTTTCTGGCTCTGCATGTTTTTCGGCAAAAGCCGCATCGACCGCATTGTTAATGGCTTCGGTCGTGACTTTCGTCGGTGTTACATTGATAACCTGCATATCTTCAATTTCATCGAGTGAGTTAAGCCCCATCAGACACTCAGGCGCGTATGTGCGAATCAGCCAGAGGCTTGAGCGGTAACGAAACATCTGGTCAGGCATGGTCAACCATTTCGAGCCGCCTTTTTTGTTCCAACCCTCGGCGTTTACGGTCTGCCAGTCGATTGTGAGGCTAACAGGCTTTTTGCTCTTGGCAAGAATCGCTGTTGCCGTGCAGCTTCTCGTATCGCCCTGCCCGCTGAATTTATGCTCAATCGGGCCTTCAAATACTCCGCGCTGATTGGTGATTGCAATGGCGACCTGCGCTTCAATACCGATTTTGCCGCCGATATTGTAGATTTTCTGAAATAGCATGAAAGGGTTCACGCCCAACTGTGCCGCAAGCTGCAGGCCTACAAAGCACGCTGCCGGGTTGTTTTCAAAGTTCTTTGGCACAAGACCGCTTTTGCTGAAAAGCGTAGCCGCCCGCTGCATCTGCTCAAACACGGGCACGTTTAAAAGCGTCTGCATCATGGCATCGTTGCCGGTCATGGTCATCATCTGAGTATTGTTTTCATTTTTGGTTTCAGTAGTCATCGTCGTTTTCTCCCTCGTTTATTAGTTTCAAAGCCCAGTAGGGCAGTTTCACAGCTTGAATTTTGTCGGAATAACCCGGCCATATACCGGATTCAGAACATTCTTTATATAACTTAATCAGTTTTTGCCTTTCTTTTTCTCCCGCTTCTATAGATTCATGGTCTACTACAAATACCGCCGTGCAGTATGGCGGCTCATTTTCAACCGCGATAATGTAAAAGTTCTCAGCCGGTAATTCGTTCGCAGCGGCCCCGTAAAGGTAATGCGCGGCCTGAATGTGATAACCAAACTTGAAAATACTTTTCTCGAACTCTTTCATTTCGGCGCTGGTCGTTGTTTTCAAGTCTAACACGCCGAAAGGTAAAAGTCCATCTATTTTTCCCTTCATTT
>JAKQQP010000186.1 GCA_029564115.1 Candidatus Rifleibacteriota bacterium
GTCGATTTCGTCTAGCATAGTTTCAGATAAGCAATTTCGGGCTGCCCTTTTTGCGGCGATGTTCTTACCAGCACGGTATCAACCAAATCAGCCTCATGCAGCATATTCAGGGCGCTTTTAATCGCCGTTCTGCCCTTGCCGATTTTCTGCATAATCAGATTTTTCGTCATGTAGTGATCTTCTGAAAGTAAATCAAGTATTTTCTGTTCAAGGTCTGTCATGGCTATATGGGCGGGTGTTACCCCGCCCTTTTCCTTTCTTATCTTTTCGCTTTTTCTTTGGCTTCAACGATACCCTGCAAGCCTTTTATTACATCATTCAGGCGGCTTTCTGGCAGCGCGGCAAGCAGTTCGGCGGTTGTCTTTTCGCTTGAGTCGCCAAGCAGAGTTTTGATAGTTCTTTCGGCAAATTCAGGCTTGAGTCCAGCTTTTGCTTTCAGTTCTTCGATTTCGGCAAGCAGGGCGGCGCGTGGGTCGGTTGTTTCTTCGGGCTTTTCCGGCTCTGCATGTTTTTCAGCAAAGGCGGCATCGACGGCGTTGTTAATAGCTTCGGTAGTAACTTTGGTCGGTGTCACGTTGATAACCTGCATATCTTCAATTTCATCGAGTGAATTAAGCCCCATAAGACACTCAGGCGCGTATGTGCGAATCAGCCACAAACTTGAGCGGTAACGAAACATCTGGTCAGGCATGGTCAGCCACTTTGAGCCGCCCTTTTTGTTCCAACCTTCGGCGTTTACGGTCTGCCAGTCGATTGTGAGGCTAACCGGCTTTTTACTCTTGGCAAGAATCGCTGTGGCCGTGCAGCTTCGGGTATCGCCCTGCCCGCTGAATTTATGCTCAATCGGGCCCTCAAAAACCCCGCGCTGATTGGCGATTGCAATAGCAACCTGAGCCTCAATGCCGATTTTGCCGCCGATATTGTAGATTTTCTGAAACAGCATGAATGGGTTCACGCCCAACTGTGCCGCAAGCTGCAAGCCTACAAAGCAAGCTGCCGGGTTGTTTTCAAAATTCTTCGGCACAAGCCCCGATTTGCTGAAAAGCGTAGCCGCCCGCTGCATCTGCTCAAACACGGGCACGTTTAAAAGCGTCTGCATCATGGCATCATTGCCGGTCATGGTTGTCGTCTGCAAGTTTTTGTTTTCGGTTTCAGTAGTCATCGTCGTTTTCTCCCTCGTTTATTAGTTTTAAAGCCCAGTAGGGCAGTTTCACGGCTTGAATTTTGTCGGAATAACCCGGCCAGATACCGGATTCTGAACATTCTTTGTAAAGTTTAATCAGTTTTTGTCTTTCTTTTTCTCCCGCTTCTATAGATTCATGGTCGATTACAAATACCGCTGTGCAGTATGGCGGCTCATTCTCAACCGCGATAATGTAAAAGTTCTCAGCCGGTAATTCATTCGCAGCGGCCCCGTAAAGATAATGCGCGGCCTGAATGTGATAACCAAACTTGAAAATACTTTTCTCGAACTCTTTCATTTCGGCGCTGGTTGTAGTTTTTAAGTCTAGCACGCCGAAAGGCAAAAGTCCATCTATTTTTCCTTTCATTTGCAAGTTATTTTCTTGCCATTCGATTTCTTTTTCGGCTTCAAGCATCAAAGCCAGCAGTTTGCTTGCTGCCGGGTGCGCCTTTACGCTTTCTGCCATTGCCTTAACTGCTTCTGCATCATCGGCACTCAATACTATTTTATCGGCGTTCTCAAGTGCAAAATTGGCCTTAATCAGCTTCGCCGCATTGCTATTACCTTTTGCCGATTCAGGCAACAC
>JAKQQP010000201.1 GCA_029564115.1 Candidatus Rifleibacteriota bacterium
AGCCAACTTTCGCGATCTCAACAACTCGCTTGCCCGCATGATTACTTTATCTGAAGGCAACCGTATCAACCGCGAGAATGTTCAGACCGAAATGGCGAGACTGCGCAAAGAATGGTCGACAGAAAAGCAGTTCGCAGCACACGAAGAAAGGCTCTGCCAGCAGCTGCTGACTACAGAGCAGCTGACAGAAACAGACCTGTTCGACCGGCTGCAGCTTGAAAAAGTGCTCGAAATCTGCCGGCGTTGCGACAGTATGGCCGAAGCCGGCCGACTGTTGTTCAGCAATTCGGCGCAAAAAAAGCGCTCAACCAACGACTCTGACCGGCTGCGCAAATATCTGCAGCGCTTCGGCATTTCCTGGAAAATGATCGGTACAGGCGAATAGCAGCTGAAGGGTTCACTTTTTAAGGGGTTGTGCCGACTGAAAAAAACATTATAATTACAGTACAATTCCATAAATGAGGCGAGTTTTGCACAGCAAACACAGAACAATAATGGTTCTGGTGATGATGATACAGATCATGGCATCTGTTCAAACCGTGCACGCCTGGGATTGCGTTGAAGCGCATCCGACGATTAACCTTCTCGCCTTTGAACATTTCGTAGCCAAATTTAAAGCCGGTCATTATGGCGACAAATTCTTCAATACCACTATCGACAATGAGGTAAAGTTTCAGGGGCTGACCTTCGGTAAGGCCCCCAAATTTGAAAGCGGCGCCAATGCCAAACTGGTTAACGCTGCCCATAATTTTTCAGACTGGCTGGCCCGTGGCGGTTACGATGCCGACATGCCCGAAATCAACATGGGGTTCCGTCACTTCTATGACCCGGTGTATGAGCCTCACTATCTTACCTGGCAGAATCGCTCGTTTATTCCCAAAAAGAAAAGCAGTTTCGCCTCTGAAGAGGCCTTCTTCGCATCTCTGCAATACCGCGCCGACGACTGGAACCCGAACTTCGAATTCGGTTTGAAAGACCGCAAAATCAAGCTGCAGCCCAAGATTTTCCGGCCACAGATCGACGCGGTAACCTGGGCATTCGAACACGAAGAAAATGACCACAACTGGCTGCAGGCAAAACTCGCCTATAAAGCCGCCATGGAAAACAACACCGCCGCATTCGGCAAACTTAGCCGCAGCCAGATGTTCGGCAAGGCCTTCCGGGCTGTAGGCGAAACCATGCATCTGATGGCAGACATGGCCCAGCCGGCTCACACCAGGGCCGACAGTCACTCGTTGTTTGAGCCGATCGAAATGAATGTAAAAGAAAAAATGATCCGTAAAATCATGGGCGACAGGCACAAAAGCCCTGATTTCAAACCCATTCCCGAATTTGAAATCGCATCTGATATTGAACTGCCTGAACAGATGAAAAACCTCGCCGCCTTCACCAACCGGCATTTTTTCAGCAATGACACGATTTTTGATTACGAGAAATGGCATTTCCCGCGCAACCGAAAGCGCCCATACCCTTCACCGCAGCTTTCAAAACTCAAACATGAGGCTGGCATCTTTTACGCCTGGTTTGAAACGGTTGGCTGGGTAGCCATGGCCAAAGAAACGGGCTCACCCTTTGCCAAAGTCATCAATGACAACGACAAATACGGGCGCAAGAACCCGCACTTCAACGTCATGCCAAACATGGCCGAAAGTCAGGCAAAAGTTCTTATTCCTCTGGCAGTATTCAACTGTGCCGAAGCTATCAGAGCCTTTCTTCCATCACTGAGCATCAAGTTCAGCCTTGCACCAGGCGCAAACGGCAAATACCAGGCTTCGGGCGAATTGCTGCACAATGCCGATTACGACAATGAATGGCGCGATATTGGCGCCATCCGTTTTAACGGCCCGGGCTTTATCCAG
>JAKQQP010000207.1 GCA_029564115.1 Candidatus Rifleibacteriota bacterium
TCAGCGCCTGTATCGTTTCTGGAACCTGCAACAAACTGGTTCACAAATAGCCTGGAATGATCCTGGTTGGCTACGGCCACCTGCATTGCATCGTATGCCGGTCTGAAGTAACCGAAATGTCTGCGGTTGGAATCACGCTTGTCAGTATTGTTACCACCTGAGACCGTATCGGCTGCAGCGAGATAAAAGTTTGCCGGATACTTTTTATAGCCGGTCCATGTGTCTCGACTGGTTATGGCATCCATCAACTTTATGCCATTGGCCGTGGTCGGGTTTGAATTAGAAAGAAAGCAGTTGGCTGCCGGGTTACCGAAAGCCCAGTAAGTCGCATTGCCGACGCGGTAATCTGTTACCCAGCCTTCAAGCTGCGTTTCATGGCCGAAATTATTGCCGGCAAAATCATACAGGTAGATTTTGTTCGGACTACCCTGAGTTTCAATGGCAAGAAACCGATCATCAGCACTGATTGCCACGCTTTTGGAATTCAAAGGCGGGAAAGCATTGTCTTTTGGTGCCATACCTTTGAAATAAATTTCATACGATCTGGTCATATAAGAAGCTGTTAAAGAGTCAGAAAGCGAGGTGCCGGTTACTATATCAGCCGCTTCAAGATCTAGATTTGCCGTAGAAGAAAAATCTGCTCTGAACGCGCCGTTATCTTGATATTTGATAACGCCGGCATTCTTTGCTGTTCCGTGCTGACCGTTCCACCAGCCTACAAAGTAGTTTTGTTTAATTTTTCCGCCATTGGACCATGTCAGCATTGGACTGTTGTTTAGGCCGCTGGCAACAGAAAAAGTGTTCGCCACATCCCTTATCGTTCGAGTTCCACCGGAAATTTCTACAATGACAGGAGTTATGTAGCCAACCGCCGACCCTACATACGTTATCTGGACAATTTGTGTGCCTTCGGGGAATGGTGTCTCTGTCAGAAGGGTGATTCTTCCAGACAAGGCATCCGTGCTGCCGCTGACTGATGGTATTGTGCTGGGATTAAGTATCACCGCATTAGCATTATTGAACCATCGCGCGAAGCGCTCGTATTTACCCTTATCGCTGCCCCACTGGCGGCGACCGACCCAGTCGAGCATCGAGCTGCCGTCATCATGAGCGAATAGCATGAGAAAGCCACCATTATTCATGGTTACCATCGATTTTCTCTTCCAGCTTGAGTCGAAGTTAACATCTTTGCACTTATCGTCTGGCAACCCGCTGGGTGCATCAGGCAGCCAGTATGCATTATCCCCGTTGGTCTCAAAGGCGGCGAAAAAGCCGTTGTTATCTTTTTCTAATGCAAAGGCAATGGTTTTGCATTGTCCTGACCCTGTTGGCGTGTCATTGAGCTTGCTTCCAGAATTGATTTCATAAGTGTCATGGCCGCTTGCTGCGCTGTCGAACCCGACTTTGAAGTTTTCACCATCAGCTGAAATACCCAGGGTTGTTGGCTTCTCTCTGAGGCCAGATATGTTTTTCGCCTCTACTACCGTTTTTTTGTAGACATCGATATACTCAACCTGCTTCGCGTCATTGCCGACCAGGATATATTGTGGCTTTCTTACCGCCATTGCCATATTTGAATCGTTGGCCGGCGCGAATTCGACAATTCTTTCTTCTGAAATGGAATTGGTAAAGCTGCCGACCATGGTTTCTGACGCGACAACACTGAATAAAAGTGGTTTCTTTTTGTCATCGAAGTAGAACTCTTTTGACCATGGGTCGTAGATAACTATGTCGTTCTGCTCTCTGTCTTTTTTAGAAGCGCCTATCGCGGCTCTTGCCGCCCGGAATGGCTTGGCAGCGGTCAATGGAGGAGGTGCTGTTGTGGTGTCCAGGGGACTTATTGTATCAAGAGTCTGAAATAAAACCGGGGTTTGCCTGAGGTCGGCCACATAAAGCCCCCCCTCGTTAGTGGCGGCATTTTTGGCGTCGAATTCGTCCACTATCCCCAGGTAACGGCCGTCATTCGATAAGGCCATGCTGCTTGGTTTACCTTTGAATTTAATCTGCCAGTTGCCGGTTTGTTCAAGCGACAGGGAAGAATAACGCGAAAGAGACGGCCTTGGCGAAGCATCGTTCCAGAGGACGTAAACGTCGCGGCCGTCAGGGGAAGTCGTCAGACTGACCAGCTGGTCTACGGAAGTGCTGGCGATTTCCTGAAACGGCAGGTTGCTATGGTTGGGAGCATACATCGGAAAGCGTAAAGCGCGCTTTTTATCCATAAGACCGACATAAAGCCACCCGTCGTTACCGGCGTGCAATACTGAATACTGGTCGGTATCATAGTCGCCGCTGTTAAAATTTGCCACCAGAGTCTTGTTTGTCAGCGCCAGCGTGCTCCAGTTGCCGGCATTTTCGATCTTCCATGAATAGAGTGCTTTACCCGAGTGCACCGTGGCAAAGCAGTATTTTCCATCTGGTCGAAAAACTACTCCGAGGTCTTTTAAGGCCTCGTCTTTCTTTGCTGCGTCTTTTTTTACATAGCCGGTAACAGTGCTTTCAAGGACTTTTTCGCTGGCAAAGTTAGCCTCGTCGCTTACATCTGTATTTACTGCATACAGAGAGTTTTTTCGCTGGCAGATCAGAAATTTGTTGTTCGGGTGAACAGCCAGATTCCATGGGCGATGGTGCTTGTTGTCCGGATGGGGTCTGTCGCCTGGTTTGGGGCAGCTAAGCAGAATGTTGTGAACTGCAGTCTTTGAATCTGGGTCGATGCCGATAACCTCGACGTTTTTGGCGTTTGATATCCAGAGATAATTATCACTGTAACTCGGCAAAGCCAGCATAGAAAACAGACTGATGGATGGAAGCGCTGGAGACGCAGGGTCTGATGGGTCTATCTCGAGCTCGGTGCCGACATTGTCGTTATATTCGAGTTCGGCTCTTACTGTCAGTGC
>JAKQQP010000270.1 GCA_029564115.1 Candidatus Rifleibacteriota bacterium
TAGACAGCGGCGACAAGCTATCGCAGAGCGTAAAGCAGGACGTGAATTTATTGCTAAGGTAACGCAGATCGTCAACAAAGACGCAAGTCTATCTGACCAAATGACCGAACTCAAGAAAATGTATGGTAGAGAAACAGCGCCGGGACATAAAGAACACATCATGCAAACAATGCAGCAGCTCCAACGGGCAAAGCGTGGGGCGGCTATCGTTGCGGAACCGGCGCAGCAGATGGCTTCTGAAGAGCAAATACTGCAAGATCAGCAGTTGCGAGATCAAACTATTCGCGACATATTGCGGCAAATGACACCCGACGAGTCAATTATTCGTGGGCAGCAAAGAGCGGAAGCGGACGTTTCGTTGCCTTTCACGCAGCTGCACCAGCAACCGCCGCAGCGCGACATGTCGAAGCTAGACGAACTCGGCTTAATGGCCCTTGATAGCGCAGAGCAGACGCCGCAGCCGAATCAATCTATTGTTTACGACCCGAACGCGCCTGAAAACATACCGTTGTTGCCATACCAACCAGCAAGTGCAGAAGGTCGGCAACTCCCCGACGGTGAGATTGTCCTGCCGTCAAAAAGCGAAGATATTATCACTTTGAAAAGCGGCGAGCCATTCAAAAGCCAGAAGGCCGCGCAGGGTTATCAGGCAAAGAACAACCTGAAAGAATCACACGACATCGTTGCAACTCGCGGCGGTTGGGTGCTGATGAAAAAAGCAGTGCAGCAGCAGGCGAAGCGAATCACCGTCGAAACTCCACGTGGTGGTGCCTACGATAAGTTGAATGTGCGCACCGAAAAGAACATACCAACCGAAAACCGCATGCGAGTATCAGGCACTCCCGGCGTTGCGGCAAAGATCGAAAAGAAGCTGATGCCGACACCTGACAATCAAGCAACCATCAAGCAACCCGCGCCGGTCGCAGAGCCGAAAGCAGCGGAAGTTGTTCAGAAACCGGTCGAGACGGTCAAGCAGCCGGCAAGCAAAGAGCCGCGCCTCGTTGAAACAATCCAGAAAGAAATAGCCTCCGCTGAAGCCGCAAAAAGGAAGATAGACAAGCAGCAAGCAACTCCACCAAGCATTAAAAAAGAGCGAATAGCAAAGCTTAACAAAAAGCTTGATCCTCTTTATTCTGAACTGGAAAGCGCCAAGGCAGACCGGCTTAAAACTATAGAGACTGACCGTAAATCTATTGAGCCATACAAAAACGCAACCATATTACGGCAAAGCGATATCGGCGACGGCTATTCTTTCATGGCCAAGATCGACGACAAGTATGTAATGGTTACCCAAAATGGCGATTATTATCTGATCGGCAATGCGAGCAACGCCACAAAGTTTGTCAGCAGAATAGAAGCCGAAAGCACGGTTGATACCTGGAACGAAAACCAAGAGTGGAAAGCGAAGCAAGAGCGGGCTGCGATAAAGTCAAAAACAGAGCCTAACAGAACGATCAGGGTCCTTGACGACACTGGACGGGTAAACGATGGAAAGGATGTTAAAACGGATTCTCCTGTAACCAAATCGGTTTACAAAGTTGAATCATATCAGGGCGGCTTCAGGGTTCTCGACCCGGAAAACAAGCAGTATTCATGGCACACCAGCAGAGAAGCGGCAGAAACCAAGGCCGCCGATCTGAACAGCGGCAAAGTTGCGCCGGTAAAATCCGAACCGAAACCAGAAGCGAAGCCGGAGACAACCACGGCGCAACCAACAACCAGAATCACTGCCGAGAACGCTGCCGTGCTTGCCAATGCTCAAAAGCTGCGAAAATCTGCCGCTTCATTGATTGAACAGGCGCAGGCAGAATTAAGCCGGGAACGGCAGACCAATACCGCCAGACGAGCAAGAATGGCAGCCGGCGCAACAGATAGAGCAGCCGAGAGCGAAGCGTTCGCTAAGACGATGAATAACCTTGCCGACGCAATGGAGCGCGGCGAAGTTAAATACCTAAAAAATATAAACTCAAGGGCGGGGCTTGGCCTGTTCAGGCGGCTTTTCGACGAAGCAAGACATAGATATGGTCAAAAGAACGATATTCTCTGGGATAAACAAAAAGATATTGAAATGACAGATGCCGTCATTCGCAGCGGCACAGAATTTAATCGACCGCAGCCTTACGGCAACTGGTTTGATTACGCAGCGCAGGAACTCGAAAAAATTCAGGGTATGAAGCCGGCAGCAGCATACGTTGAAAAGCTTGGCCGTGGCAGCCGTGATAGAAACGTATCTCTGAGCGATGAAGCAATTACCAGAATCCTCGATATAAAAAAGGCGATAACTCAAAAAGGCATCAAAATGCCGTATCAGTTCGCCAGGATTCTTGAAACTATCGAAGATTACCAGAAGCTCAGAGCGGCCGGAATCAAATCAGATTTCGACCTGGCTGACGCTCTTATCGAATACCGTAATCTGAAGGCAGGCAAAAAACAGGAATCGCCTCTCGTTAAAGCTGAACGCGAGCTGATCGGTAAAAAGTTCGAAGGCTTCGATTTCTTCCCGACTCCGCCAGCTCTCGCTGAACGCATGGCGCAGGAACTCGATATCAGACCGGGCATGAAAGTGCTCGAACCCTCTGCCGGCAAAGGCGACCTTGCCGACGCAGTGAAGGAAGCGCAGCCGGAAGCAGACGTAAAAGTCATCGAACCGCTCGGAGATCTGCGCGAGATCCTGGCAATGAAAAATCACGAAGTTATCGGCACCAATTTCGAAAGCTTCGAAACCGATCAGAAGTTCGACCGCATCATAATGAACCCGCCGTTCAGCAAGAACCGCGACATCAGGCACGTCAGAAAAGCTTACGAATTGCTTGCCCCTGGCGGCAAAATGGTCGCGATTATGGGCAATCATTTCACTTTCGCCAACGATAAAGAATCAGTCGAGTTCCGTGACTGGCTCGATAAAGTCGGTGGCACTTCAGAAAATCTCGGTCAGGCCTTCGCCGGCAAAGATGCTTTCAGACAAACCGGCGTTAACTCGCAGCTTGTGACAATAGAGAAACCG
>JAKQQP010000271.1 GCA_029564115.1 Candidatus Rifleibacteriota bacterium
TTGCGATGTAATTTCGGTTTGTACTGAATCAGGCAAAGACATGGAAAAATCCTGGAGTTGTTTCACTAATTTGTCTTTCATTGCTAAGTCAATTGCGTAAACAGATACGACATCGCTTCCGCAGACAACATTTTTGGATATCTTCCATTTTCCAGCTAACGACCAGGAGTTGGGTATGCCTATGCCCGTGAACCAATTATCATAAATAATTGCAATTTGAGCTTGCTCTTGTAGGGCCCATTGCTTCAAGTGGTCAATATCATATTTGTTTTCAAGCTTTAAAAGTGCGGGTTTGCGACTCCCCAGGCCCGCTAGATCCAGCATTTTGATGTCCGTTAAAAAAGCAGGAAAACCAATGTCGTTTAGGGCGATTGTGGCGTTATTGTAATATTTACTCAGGAATCTCGCCGTCTGATACTGCTGATGGTATATATTCTGCGATGCTTGGGGAGTCAGTAAAAGGGCGCGCATTGATCTGATTCCCATCAAGAAAATTGAAGATATCAGCAGAGAAACTAAAAGGATTTGGCTTTGTTTTTGCCGATGTCTTTTTTTATCGGGCAGGGATGACAAAAATGACCACTCAGAATGTGCTACTCCGATAATGAGGGTTCCGAGTCCGAAAAGATAAGATTCATATCTGAAAAAGTGTCCCACAGAGATAAAAGCCGCGTGGAAAGAGGTTGCGCCAATTATCAGTTGAATTGTATTTTGTGAGTTGGGTAACATTTGCCCGTTTTTTAAACGCGGAATAAGACTGGTTATGATTAACCCCAGGGCAAGGATAATTAAAGACTTATTGCGCAGAATTGTCGAAATTGACAGAACGCTGGAAAGGGTTACTATTCTCTCGTAAAGAAAGCCTGGTAGCCGTCCTTTAAGAATTACCGAATTGGGAAGCATAAACCAGCCGTTTTGAACACACCATAAACCATAAAGTATTAATGGCGTCCAGGCTGCAAACCCTAGTTTTACCGCAAAAGAAAACTGTTTTTTGACAATAAGCATCGTACAGGCCACGAAAATTAGGAATAATCCTTCGTATCTTGTTAAAGGGAGCAGAGCAGATAAAACTATAAGCAAAATACTGTTAATTTTTGTTTGTTTTTTTTCAAATACTTTCAGTATCGCAACAACAAAGGCGACAGAAAAAAAAGTGTGCATAGTGTGCTCCATGCCCATTAATACCAATGTAGAAAGAGGAATTATCAGCATGGAACCGGTTAGTATGTAAAATTTTACTTTGTTGTTTAATAGAATCTGGTTCAAAAAATTGCCAGAGACGAAAATGAAGCCTATTCCGAAAATGATGTTCAGCATCAGAGGAATGTTTTCGTTCACTCCAGTAATGTAAAAAGCCGTAGTTAGCAAAAATGTCCATAGCGGCGACGAAGTTGATGAAGAAAACTCATGCCGGGTTATCCCCCATACGCCATTTTGCGACATGTTTTTTGCAATGGCCATATGTATGTACGTGTCGTCAAGCGGGTAAATAAATTTTCCATCACACTTCTGCACCATAAGCCAGAATAAAATGGCCGTTACAAACATAAAAATTGCGGTAACCAGTATTGAAACAGAATGTTTTTTTATTAAAGATTGAGGAAGCATATCGTTTTGCCAATTATTTTTCAGATCGTTTGTAAATACGTATTATTGGGTGAGAATTTATCGGAAGCCAGAATTTGGAGTCTAATTTTTCTTTGTGTAAATCTCGAGTGTCAGTGATAATAACATTGCAATCATATTTTTGCGAAATTTTTTCAGGACTTGAAGTTGTCAATCCGGAAGCTAATGCCCCCTTGCAGCCTTGAAGAATGTTTGTCAAAATTGGATTGGAAGATACAACCCTATCTGTTGGCGACAAGGCGTTGCCAGACAATGCTTCTTTGTAGGGTTGCTGTGATTTATTGTACAATTCAACGAAGTGGCGGCAAAAGGCCAAAGATGTGAAAAGAAACCAGATTGCGATAAAAAATGTCGTAATTGATGCAGTGGTTTGAGTTAGATTAAATCTTTCAGCGATAGTGGCAGATCCGATGCCTATAAATATGGCGATGTCTGGATAAAAAAATGAACTGATATGCATTGCAGTGCCAAACTGAGCCTGCACAGGAAATAATAGAGTGCAGGCGGCCCATAGCATTGATAGCAACGCACAAAATATGCATCCATTTGATCCCCATAGTTTTGCAATGCCCACAAATAGCAAAGGAAAGAGCAGAAATTGAGCTGGAACAATTACCAGATTACTCAACCCTGCTAAAAATCCTTGATATTTTTGCCGCAATATAGTTTCCAGTGGTTGAGCAAAATAAGTTTCGCAATTTCCCTCAAAGCCATCGTTAAAAAAATCCTGATAGCTATTCAGGAAAAGGGCTTTGGTGTTTGAAGTCCATGGCTTGTTCAATGTATGTAAGTTGCGGAATATCCATGGCGAAGTTATACACATGACAATTACGACGTAAATCAAGAGGGAGTTAAGGTTTGATTTTTTTATGATCAGGCAAAAAAGGCCAAATGCGGCGATTAATATACCTTCAATTCTTAAAAGGCATAATAACCCAGATACTAGACCTGAATATAGGTAGTTGTACCTTGCTTTGTTTAAACTGCGAAAGAACATAAAACCCAGAATTGCTGAGAATGCGAAATTATCCGTCGTGAACAGATAGAAAAAATTGCGTCCATGGAAAATGTGGGCAAAAACGGCCAAAAGTGCCCAGTTGACTTTTCCAGTAACTTTTAATACTTCGACAAAAATCAGCGTTGCAAGAATTGACCATATGATGAAATTTATCCAGACTTCCCTGTCTTCTCCTGCAAAATAACGCGTAATTTTGTAAAAGATTATTCCAAGGGGCAACCAATAGTCCATAGGATGCTCAAGGTCATCGTATTGGTTTAAATAATGCCAGACAACTGGTTCCGTAAAACCTTTTCCAGAAGCCAGTTGATCAACCATCATCTGGTAGTAGCTAGCATCAATAGTGGATTGCGGTTGTACAAAAAGTGAGAACGAACCGAGAATGATAAGCGTAGATAAAAATATTGCGACTCTCCATCGCCAAAAGCTACTGGTCTTAATGTCGTTCATTCTGATTTCTTTCTCTTGAAGATTTGATAGAATACCAAAGCATATATCAGGTAACAATTTTCAAACAATTAAAAAGATAGAATTTTGCTGGTTGAATTTGACGAAAATTCAACTGGCATCCAGGTTCTCAAGAAAGAAAGGGTTTTGCAAAATTTTGAATGGAGAGGCAAGGATTTGGGCATAGTGGCATTATGTGAAAGATACAAGTCGTTTTTGCTGTTTATTTTATTGTTGTGTGTTTTTCTATTAAACGGTCGTTCTCTGTATTTTAGAGACCCTGGAACTTTTTTTCACACGCGAGTCGGTGAAATAATTCTTGAAGAAGCAGAGTTTCCTGAAAGCGATCGGTTTACCTTTACATTTGATGGCAAGCCATGGATTGCCCACCAATGGCTGGGTCAGGTGACTATGGGCTTGTTGTTTCGCATGGGAGGCTTCGATCTGACTTTATTGTTTTTTTGCATGTTTCTCGCTCTGGTTTTTGCATGGTTATCTAATCAGATGTGGCGTTCAGGCATGAATAATTTATTTGTTGCATTGTCTCTTGTTTTTACGCTTATCTGCAGCACTCATAGTTTTCTATTGCGCCCACACCTGTTCACCGTTGGGGCGATGTTGGTTGTCTTTTCTCTGTTATTGCGCATTGAAAATGAGCCTTCCAGATTCCGGCAAATTCTCAGGCTGCCTTTTATCGTTTTGCTGTGGGCTAACATTCACGGCGGCGTCATCGGTGGCATCGGCACAATCGGATTTGTGATGATTGGCTGGTGTGTGTTTTTTATTGCAGGCAAAGAATCGCCAGTAACTGACTACAAAAAAGTGACAATGGTAATTCTGGTATTTTTTCTTTGCTGTTTTGCTACTCTTGTTAATCCATACGAAACCGAATTGATCAGATTCTGGCGGACAATTCTTTCAACTCCGGCGGTTGCCGAATACATTCAGGAACATGCCCCGATTTATAAAGTCAGTTTTGGTTGGGTTGTGGTATTGTGGGGAATCTTTTATGCAACTGCCCTTGTCGGGACATGGCGAGGAGGCGCAAAACAGAGGGTTGTCTGGTATTTACCTGTTGTCTGGTTGGTTTTGGCCTTCGGGCGAATCCGGCATGCGCCGATTTTTGCTGTGGTGGCAGCTCTGACTCTGTCTGACTTTTGGCTCGAAGTTAATTGGTTCAAAGTTTTGCGAGAAAAAGGAAGTGTTTTGTTTAAACCTCTGTCTTACTCAGGGCAAAGCTTTTGGAAGCCAGTGCTTATTTCTATTTGTTTTATATGTAGTCTGGCTGTCTTAATTCAAAATACCTTAAACTCAAGAATGGCACTGGTTCATTACGATGATTCTTATTGGCCGTATTCACACATCAAAGAACTTAGAACTTTTGCAGAAAAAGAAGGCCCCGAGGCCAGAATAATGAATGAGATGCTTTTCGGTGGTTTTATAGCGTTCTACATTCCGCAATTGCAATTTTTTATGGATGATCGCTGTGAACTAGCCGAAGAATCTGGGTTGCAGGCATATGTTGATATATTGAATGATAATTCGCTGCTTGAACAATACGAAAATAAATATGGATTTCGCGGAGCTTTGACTATTCCAGGTTCTCCTTTCGATGCTTTTTTTAAATGCAATGACAGGTGGGAGGCTGTTAAAACAACAAAGGCAGCGGTTTTTTACATAAAAAAAAGCTAAGTTTGTTTTGCTTCTTTGTTTATTACAGTTGTGTCGTCAATTTGTTGTTGTCGATGTTTTTTTGCAGGTAAAGAAAAACGCAGAAAACGATCAAGACAATGGGGACCAGGTTTATTTTGAGCAACTGAGCAGTTAATGGCCCGACAAAAGGTAGCAGCCATAAAATCAGTCCCCAGAAAAAGAAAATATGTGGGGCGGTGTTCTCGTGAAAGTTGCAATGTAGAGAAGCTATGGCTATCGAAAGAATCAAAAGGTCATAGTCAAAGGCAAAGGGGGTTGTTAAAAAGCTCGCTGCTGCAGTAAAAGTCGTTTTTACAGCAATGTGTTGTTTGCTTTGCCAATATGAGTAAGTTAAGCCAATCATTGTCAGGCCGACCAGAATTTGGATGATTTGCGCAAGTTCGACCGAAAAGGACGATAGTCTGGCAGCAGCGAATACGGTAGGCATTTTTGCGATATTAACTGCCCCGGTTTCCAGAATTTTTTGTGCCAGGAAAAGATTGTTGAAAAAAATCTTCCACGGCTCAATACCCCAGAAGTAAACAGAAAGGCAGTAGAGTGTTGCAAAACTGCATATAAATCCCGAAATAGCGCGGTAATTTTTGCAGGCAAAAAGACTTACTATTACCAATACGCTGAAATGGGGTTTATAAGTCAGCATGCCGAGTAAGATGCCGGCCCTGAACGGTTTTTTTTCAAGCCATAAAAGACCTGAGCCTAAAAAAAAGGCGGTCAAAAAGGCATTCTGGCCATGAACTATGTTTTGGAAGGTGCCGGGAAACGCCAAAAAAATAGCGGCGGTCGCAGGGTGTGGGACAATTTTCTTTAAAAGACACAGCAGAGGGAAGACTGTAACTGAAAGCCAGACTAGTAGCGAAAGTAAATAGGGTAAATATGCCAGTGGCAAGATAAAGAACAAAAAATGGGGTGGGTAATGCCAGGCAAAAAAGGGTATTTTTCCTCCAGCAAGTTGCTTTTGTGTGCTATAAAGCTTGTCTGGATTATAAAGATCTAGAATTTGTCCTTTGGTGGCAAGGTGAGAGGCTGAAAAGAAAGTTATAAAATCGCTGCCTACAGGCAAGCCTTTTTGGTCAATCAGTCCAGTTGAATTAAAAAAATAAAGGCAAAGAACTACCAGATAGACGGATATAAAAAGTAAGGGCCAGATTTTTAGCCTCTGTGTATTGAAAAACAGAGATAGCCCTTCAAGTCTCATTTGCAACGGTAATTCAGCTGCCTGAGCCTGCTAAGCCTGGAATAGCATCGCTTATAGCTCTAGGAATGGTTTCAAAATATGATTCTTGAATGCCCGAAGACATAAATGTCAGTGCGCTCAAGACTAAAAGAGTCATGAGCCCAAGAATCAATGCATACTCTACTAGACCCTGACCGGATTTTCGTTTTTTATACATAACCTGCATCCTGACGTCAAAATAAAATACTGTTTCATCAAAAAATTATAAAAGGACAGGCATAGGCCTGCCCTTTTATAATTAGCATCGAACCAAATTAGCTGCCTGTGCCACCGCCAGCATTTTCAAGACTAGTGGTGATGTTGGAGAAAATTGTGCTGACCTGTGAACCTGCCAAGCTGAGAGCTGCGATGGCTACGATGGCGATGAGGCCGATGATGAGTGCGTATTCTACAAGACCCTGACCTTCTTCTTCCCGTACAAAACGTTTGATAAGTTCCATGGGAAATCCTCCTGATAAGTTTGTGGCTACTGCCAATATGTATTATCGCAAAAGCAATGCCAAAATGCAATTTTCTTATTAAAAAAAAGAAAGTCGCTGCTGGCGCGGTGTTTGCCCTAAAATAGCTGCAAACTACGTACAGCCGGGAATAATTGCAGGTAATAATTACCACGCCCGTGGCAAAGATGCCGCATGTTAGTTTTTGAACGGTATGGTCGTGCGCCTGATGCCCCACGGGTCAGAAAGATCAGGATAGGCCTGTCTGAGACGATAATCATAAAGATCGCCGCTGAGATCTTTCATCAGCAGCAGGCTCTCTGATGTGCTGTCGGCAGTGGCTTCGCAGCCGATATAGGCAACTTCTGCCGCAAAACCCGTCATGTTGTTCGGCCCGAACCTGGGCGCCGGCTGCGCTCCGCTGAGGTTCTCGATACCCTTGCGACCGGCCGAAAAAGCACTGCGGGCCGCCATGATCAGGTTTTTTCTGATGACCGGGTTACCGGTGGTGATCTGAATAGCGTAAGGTGAATCGAAGGCATTGTATTCTACCAGCGGGTTCTGCCGCAGAATCTTCAGGCCGAGCCCGAGCGGCGAAACAAAAAGATTGTTCGTCACTTCGACAATACCGCCGCTTTCGTTGCTCAAAAGCCCGGTTTCAGTATATTCGATAAAATTGCAGCCGCTGACTGTCAGCCCCGAATTGTCGTGCGAGTTGATTGCCGTCTGCGGGTGTACAAAACTGCTGTCGGAAACAACCAGCCCGCTGTTGCCGCGCAGTTCCATGCCGGTCGGGCAGCGCCGCGTCGTCAGGCTGTTCACCTTCAACCCGGTGCTGTTTTCGCAAACCACAGCTGTTGTACAATTACTGACACTGATCTGCGAAAAGATTCCGGCGGACTTCTTAATATGAACACCGGTAACGGCATCAGAAACACTGACATTGACCAGGGCACTGCTGCCATCTTCATCACCGTCAAAAACCAGACCCTGCCATTGCTCTTTTTCAGGATTGATGCGTGCCGAGGCGAACACTATCGGCAGGCCTTCGCCAGCCGAAGCAATGAGAGCGCCAGAAATATTGAATTCCACAAGATTCTGGTTGCCGCTGCGCAGCCCGTCAGTATCGGCAATGAGCACTTCCACGCCCGGGTCGATAATCAGCCGGCCCGTCTCAGAGACTGTGATGTCACCGTCGACATGATATGGACTGTTCGCCCGCAGCCAGCGCACTTCCGTGCTCACAGTTCCCGGCACTACCATGGCGGCTACATTATTGAACCCGCTCTCGTTGTTAGCCTGATCTACGGCGGTTACACGATAATAATACTTTTTCCCGGCCAGAACGGTGTTGTCAGTGAATCTTTCCTGGCCACGCGCGATCAGAACGTTGCTGACCTGCGTAAAGACGCCGTTCGCAGTTTCACTGCGGTAAACACGATAGCCTTTGAGATCGCTTTCGCCGCTGGCCGCCCAGAAAACGGTAACCTGCCCCGGAACCCCCGACAACGCCGCTTCCACATTTGCAGGCGGGGTGGGGGGATTGCGGTCTTCCAAAGTGCTGAGAGTGTTGAGGGTCTGCAGCGCCGAAGTTTCGGCCGCACGACCCTCACGGTTGGCAACGATCCTGAAATACCAGGTCTTTGCCGCTGTCAAGCCAGTTATCTTGAGGCTGTGCGTGGTCGCATAAACGCCGCTTTCTTCTCTGACATAACGGCCCAGCGCGTCGCTGTCGCCATACTCTATCAGGCCGTTGGTGTAATCCGTTGTTTTCCAGGAAACGATTGCGTGCGTAGCCGAGACTTCCTCAACCGCGATCTCTGAAAAATCGAAACTTTTGGCTTCGATTTTGACCTCGCCGGCAGTCGTGCTCTGCCCAGAATAAACCGCGGCGCTGAACATTGCCGTTCTATAGCCAAAAGCTTCAACCAGAAAGTTCTGGTCGCCGAAACCTATGCCCTCGATATAATAAGAACCGTTTTCATCGGTCAGACACCATCTGGTGCGGTCGTAGGCCCAGCTCACCAGGGCATCTTCAACCGGGGTGCCGGCAACGCTGATGATACGGCCGCTTATCGAGCCTTCGCGTGGTGTTACGCTGGTGCTTGAACAACCTATCATGCTCAACACAACGGCCACAGCAAAAAACAGGGCAAGACCCGGCAGGGCTGCACGAATTCGGTTGCTGGCAGTTGAATGGTTGTTCATGTCTGTTATCCTTGCTTAAAGCCGGTTGAAGGCTTCCCGGGCAAACCGCGATATCTGCGTGTTGGCGGGAGCGTTGTCGAATGATCGCTTGTAGCAGGCCTTGGCTTCTTTGATCATGCGCTTTTCTTCGTATGCCTGGCCCAGATAAAAACAGGCGTAAGAGTCGCCCGGCGAAAGATTGACCACTCTCACCAGAGCATCTATTGCCGAATCGACCGCGCGTTTGTCGAGATAGGCAACGCCCAGATTGTAGAGCGTGTAGGTATCTTCCGGGTTGATCTCGATGGCACGCTGCAGCGAAGCGATGGCTTCGTCGATCTGGCCCTGCTCGTAGAACGAGAGCCCCAGGTGTGAATGAGAGTAGGCATCGTCTGAATCGAGCTCGATTGCCTGCGAAAAGGCCTTGATTGCCTGCGGTACCCGCCCGGTGTTTTTGTAAAGCACACCCAGACTGTATTGCGAAAAGGCGTCTTCAGGGTTGAGGGCAATCGCTTTTTTGAAAGACGGCTCGGCCAGCTCACGGTTGCCGAGGCCGCGATAAATGCTTCCCAGCAGATAGTGGGCATAAAACTGTTCGCCGTCGAGCCTGATGCTCATCATGACGCAGTTCAATGCGTTGTCGAGCTGATTCAGGCTTCTATACACAGAGCCGAGCGCCAGAAGCGCCGCTGCGTTGTCTTCCTCGTATTTAAGGAGGTCTTCAAACATTTCCCGGGCGTCTTCCATCATGCCGTTGTTTTTGTAAATCAGGCCAAGCAGGTAGCGGCTTTCGGTGTCGGCCGGGTTCAACTTGATAGTGCGTTTGATCGAACTGATTGCTTCTTCGAGCCTGCCCTGGTTCAGATAGGCCTTGCCTAAGTGGAAAAATGCTTCCTGAAACTCGGGATCCAGCTCGATGGTTTTGTGCCATGAAGTTATTGCCTGGTCGGCCTTGCCAACGCTCTTGTAAGCAATTCCCAGCTGCAGGTGTGCGTGCGAAAAATCGGGGTCGAGAGCGATTGCCTTTTCCCATTCTCGTATCGCTTCGTCGATCAGGCCTTTTTCGCGGTAGGCAAGCCCAAGTCGGTAATGGGCGCCGGCATTGTCGGGGTTGATGGTCACCGAGCGTTTCCAGCGTGTCAGGTTCTGGTCGTCGATACCTTTCAGGCGGTAAATGACTTCGAGATTATAGTTGGCGAAGCTGTCATATGGGTTCAGCGCAATGACTTTTCTGAATTCAATTATCGCTTCATCATACATTTCTTTGTTTTTATAGGCAGAAGCCAGTTTATAGTGAGCTTCGGCATTGTTGGGGTTGTTGGCGATCTCGGCTTTGAACTTTTCGATCATCATGTCCATTTCGGTTTTGCTTTTAATGATCGCGGCCGGTCTTACTGCCGGTTCGGCTCCGCCTGGCTTGCGGCGCAGTTCTGTGGCTTTGCGCCAGTGATATACGGCCTGTTCGCACTGACCCTTAACGTCGTAGATTTCACCGAGCGTGTCGTGAGCTCGACTGAGACGCTGATCGAGAAACAGGCTGCGCTTGAGCTCGCCAGTCGCTTCGTCGAGCATTCCCCGGTCTTTGTAGGCCAGGCCAAGGTTGTAGTGCAGTTCGGCATCGTTCGGGTTCAAATTGTTTTCGAGTCTGAACTGTTCGATAGCTTTCTGAATTTCGCCTTTTTTGCGCATGACTATACCGATGAACAGACGCAGTTTCGGATATTTGGGGTCGATTTTCAAAGCCTTGCGAAATTCGGCCAGAGCGGCGTCATCCATGCCAAGCTTTAAAAATGACTGCCCGAGGTAGACGTTGGCCTCGAGAACCATCGGATTTATCGACAAAACCCGCTTGAATGATTCCACAGCCTCATCGTAGTTCTGAGCAAAGAAGTGTGACATGCCCAGGTTTAAAAAGGCAAAAGCATTGTCGGGGTTGATTTTGATCGATTCGCGCAGATGCTTGATTGCTTCGTCATAATTCTCGAGGGCGACAAAGCTTCTGCCAAGCTGGCAGAGTGCGTAGGCATCCTGTGGATTGAGCAGAACGGCTTTTTTGAACTCGACTACCGCTTTGCGGGGTTTGCCGACTTCGAGATAGACGGCCCCCAGCGAAAAATGGGCGTAAGCGTAGTCTCGGTTCAGATCGATGGCATTTTTCAACCTGACGATCGACTCGTCATAAAGTTTTTTGAGTTTGTAAATCAGGCCAAGCTGCAGATGGGCAAAGGCAAAATCCGGTTTCAGCGAAATGGCCTTTTTGAAGCGGATAATCGCTTCGTCATACATGCCCTTGAGTTTGTAGATAACTCCGAGATTCGCGTAAGGAAACGCATAACTCGTGTTGAACATGATCGCCTTTTTGAATTCAGTGATCGCTTCGTTGAGCATGCCCTTGTTGCGATAGGCCAGACCTATAAAATTGTGGGCATAGGCGTCTTTGGGGTTGATGGTGATGGCATCTTTGAAGACGTTGATGGCACGGTCGGTTTCGCCCGACATTTCGAGCGCTCTGGCAAGCTGGTAATACGCGAAAAAGTCGCGCGGATTGGCGGCTATTCGCTTTTTACAGTCCTTGATAATCTGTTCATATTTCTTTTCTAACATTGCCAGCCTCCGTCCATCATGGAATCCATTCCAGGGTCTTGAACAATTCAACAGGTTGACCACTGGCGAATCTGATAATATCTTCCTTCATCGCCGGAAAAATCTCTTTGTCACGTATTTCGTCAGGATTAAAAAAATCGTAGCCTTCGACCCGCTCATCCTCACCAGTCGCGAGCGTCGAAAAATCGGGGTGTACCCCCTCAAAAACCAGAAATTGAATGTGCCGGCCCGCGTCTGGGTTTATTGATTCGCGCACGAACAGCATCCGGAAAGACTCTGCCCCGATGCGCAGCTCTTCCGCCAGTTCCCGGGCGGCCGTGGTGGTTGCCGGTTCGAACAGATCCTGGCCGCCCCCTGGCAGCAACCAGTAACGGCGACCGTTTTTGCAGTGCCGCACAAAGCAGATTCGCCCGTCTTCCCGTTTGAGAAGGACGGTTACGCGAATGCGAATATGGTTGTTGTCTTTTTCGGGCTGTTGCACTCCTAATTAATCGGCAGCAGGCGCAACAGTGATGAACAAAAAATTATCTGCCGAAACTTTCCAGGCTCGAAATTTTTATCGAGCTCAGTGCAAAAAGTTCTGTAACTCTGGTTATATCGCTGTGATTGATCAATATTGACCGGGTCGGAGCAAGGTGGTTCGCTGTCTGTAGTTTTTCCAGCTGGTATTCGAAGCCGTTGTTCTGCAGAATATTCAATGCCCGCAGCAGGTCAGAGGGGGTGGCAAACTGGAAAAGTGTATACTCTTTTTTTTCACCGGATTTCTGATAAATGATTTCTTTTTCGAGAAAAAGCCGGCGAACCCCGGTCATATCATCAACATGAATCATCTCGTTGGCGCTGGTAAAAAAATAACCGCCGGCATTCAATGTCTGCAAAAACCTGCCGGTCAGCTTCATTTTATTGTCGTTATCAAAATAAATCATGGTGTTACGGCAGAAAATGACGTCAAAAGTTCGCGCCGGCCAGCTGTTCAGCAGGTTGATCACTTCAAACTCGACATATTTATACAACTCTGGCTTGATTTGCCACCGGTTACGGGCAACTTCGCCAAAATATCTGTGAAGCGTTTTGCGATCGAGCAGACGAAGCTGCTGATCTTCATAAATGCCATCACGGGCTGCTTTTACCGCTTCAGAAGAGATATCGCTGCCGACCAGCTGTATATTGAATTTTTCTGGTTCAGAAATGGTTTCCAGCAGGGTGAACAGAATCGAAAACAGCTCGGCACCGCTGGAGCAGCCCGCCGACCAGATTGCCAGCCGGTTGTCGCGAAGCTGCCGCTTTTGTTCGAGAAGACCCGGCAGAACGTGCTTTTTCAGTATCATAAAGTGTTCCGGGTGCCTGAAAAACCAGGTTTCATTGGTGGTCAAGCTGTTCAAAAGATCCATGCGCAGCTTTAAATCATGTTTGGCACGCAGAATTATATCGCTGAGGGTTCTGCATTGAAAATCGTGCATCAGTGGCTCGATGCGGTTTTCGACGAAGCCATATCTCGCCGGCGGAAAGCTCAAGCCATATTCACGCGCCAGAAAGCCGCAAAAATCTTCAATTTCTTTGCCGTTGAATCTTGTAGCGTTCATGCTGGTCTGCCTACGATCACAGGTTTCTCAGACTTCTCGGAAACACACGCCCGGCAATAATCTGCCAAGTCGGCCGCATCTGCCCCCGGATCTCTTCGGCGCATTCGTTACATACCAGACGCTCACTGTTCTGATACTTTAAATAACTCGATTCAGCGATATCGAACTCTTTTATTTTCAGGCAAAGAGGGCATTTGTCTTCCATGCAGAACTCCATGGCAACAATTCTAGCACAGCGCCACGACTTGAACAACCGCTCTATGTTAAAAAGAGCTGAATTCCTCGGGGGTGGCCATTGTGTCTTTCCATGAAATGACGACGAACCCGGCGAGCTCGAATTTGCTGTCTGCGAGGCCGAGTTTGGGAAGCGTCTGATCGTAAATTTTGCGCCGCGTCGGCGGCGTGTAATTGTGTGCGGTGATGCGGTGCACGTTGAACAGGCGCAGGTTCATTTCAGAACCGAAAACCCGGTGCACGAAATGTGTGGTTCTAGAATGGTTGATTCCAATGTCGGTGTTACCGTTGAGGCCAATTTTATTATAATATTTCTGAACGTCAGGCCCTGCATAGAACTTGTTGTTCTGCTTGCCACACGAAATGAACATCGCATTACAGGTCATCTCGGGGTAAAAAAGATAATCGCCGGGCTTGTCGTTGACAGTTTCGGGTTCGATATCTTTGCTCGGGTCCGTTACGCCCATTTCTTTCCTGAGGCCGTGTAACAGAGCGTAAACGCCGTAACTCACGCTTCTTGCATCGGTGCTGACTGCGCCGCGTTCGCCGGCAGTGCCGCTTTCGTAATTTTTGGCGTATTCTCCCCAGACTTTCAGGCAGGCTTCATCGAATTTTTTGAAGTCGAATTTTCCGGAATTTTCTTCGTAAGCCTGCTTGAGTTCGCTTTTTAAACTGTCGTGAGCAGCAGTGTTGATCGGGAACTCTGTAAAGAAGCTGTCGAGGTCGCTCTCGAATTCTTCTGCTGTCGCCTTTGCTTCAATGATGCCACCGTGGTTGCGTTCGAGGCAGTTGTTTCTTGCGGTAGCTTCGTCTGCAATTTTTTCGGCCAGTTTATATTTCATAAACGGAAAAAGTTCGTTCTCAAAGCAGTCCACCGGGCTGCGGTAATCATAGACAATTCGTTCTCTGGCGATTACCGTCGCGGCAACATGATTCTTGAAAGTGCCGCTTTTAACATCATCTCTGAAAAGCTCTTTTACCGTTTCAGAATAGTCGTTGGCTGTCAGCGCATTTTTGCCGGTGTCGTAGTCCTGCGGAAACCCGTAGTGGCCGTCGGTGGTATTGCGTTCGCCCCGCTGATTAAAGTCGCCGGCCACAAAAACATTGCGGGCGCTGACGATGCTCAGTTCTTTCGGCGGGTTCCCCTTGATGACTACATCTTTTTCTGAATAGATGACGCCATTTTCCGGTACGTCGACATTTTTTTCGCGCATATTGCTGCCAAAATCAAGGTAGACGGCGTCGAGAAAATTCGCGCCGGTTTTGGTCCAGCCGGGGGGCATGCGATATTTGACGCTTAATTCGCTGCTGTCTGCCGCAGAAATATACAGCCCCTTCCCTGATTTTGCTTCGGTTTTGTACTGCTCGAAGGGCGGTGCTCGGGGCGGAATCGAGATTCCGGCGTGCTTGTCTTTGATCCAGGGTTTGAGGTCTTCAGGTAAAGCCGGAGTTGCTCCTTCGAGTTCTTTCGGGTAGGCACCGTATGGAATGTCGGCGGGGTTTTCGTAGGTGCCGTTGGTGGGAAAAGTCGTGTTGGTCGGAATAACTTTGGTGGTTGCCGGGATGCCGCGCTTTTCGCGAAAGCTGGCTTTTATCGGGCTGTAGATGAAAATCCCGCCCGCACCGCTGATGATCTCGTTCATGTCTTCGAGTTCCTGGGTGGTGCCAGGTATGGCGGGATTGTGCCCTGACATAAGAATTCGCCCGATTTCGAGACCCTTGTGCCCGTAAAGGTGCCCCGTCGAAAACACATTTTTGTTAGATTTGTTCGTTTGCCCGAAGACCAGCGACAAAAAACCGCCGTCATACATCAAAAACTCACGGGCCGGGTAACGGCGGTTGATGACTGCTTCTATCCTGCGTACTGTCGTGTCGTAAATCCCGAGTGCTTCGATGCGCACGTAACTGAGGCTCTCGTCGATATTTTTGGTTTTAAGGTCGTCTTCATACGGGATTCTGCCGACTCTGACTTTGAATCTGCCATCGCCCAGACTGCCGCAATAAGTGCCTTTGCTGGCCGATTCAAGCTCAAAATCGTGCTCCGAGACATTTTTTAGATTTATTTCGCGGTTTTCTTCATTCTGCCATTTCAGGTCTGTTGACAGAGTGTGAGTGACGAAACCAGAATTGTTGAAAAGCTCACCCAACACCAGTTCCAGGCCGGCTTCGGCCAGGGCAAGGGCCTTGACTTTTTTGCTTTCCTGAATTGTCGTCTGCATGCGGTAAGAAGAAAAGGCATGAATCGAAGCCATGATTACCAGCAGAACGAGACCCATGCCGATAGCGGTAATTATTGCTGAACCAGAGCGATGGCTATTAGTTGATGAGAAGATCATTCCGGGCTCGCCCCCCTTTCTTTAACCGATATGGTTATCTCGTTGGCATATTTGCCGGCCTCGGGGCCTTCTTCGCTGCGGGCCAGCAGCAGCCTGATATAAACGTTCCCCGATCTGGATGCGACCGGGTCTTTCAGTCTGTAGAAGAGGCACTCTTTTATGCCTGATAAGACCGGAAAAACAGTGGTTTCAGACAAAACTTCGGTTTTGCTGTTGTCGTAGGGAACCATTTCGCGATAAAGCGTCCAGAGGCTTTTGTCATCTGTTTCGTCATCTTTTTCGAGAAAGTATCTGATGCGGTGCTGAACGTAGTTAACCTGCCCAGCCGGCAGGTCGAGAGGGTCTTTCTCGAAGTCGTAAAGAACCTTCATGAATTTAAGCTGGTTGGTTTCGGCTTCTGTTTTAAGGTTTGCCACCTCGGCTGCGGAGACTTCAGGCGGGAACCCGTCGAAAACATAATTCGATTCGCGCAGGTCGTCGGTAATTTTCAGCAGGGTACGGTCGAGTTCGTCGTTGATGGTGTGGTTGGCGATAATCTCTCTGGCGCCCTTCTGGCTGCCCGAATAAACCTGCCAGAGAGCCGTCAGCAGCAGGGTCAGGATTATCATACCCACCATCAGTTCGATTATCGTCGTTCCTTTTCTGATAGTTTTTGCCATGTTATTCTCTCTGAGCTATGGCTGTCGAAATGTCGAGGCGGTGTGAACGCTTGTCTTTGCTCTTGTAAGAGATAGAAAATTTAACCAGATAAACACTGGGAGCCGGGTTGCCGCTGGCAAACTGGTCAGGCACAGGGGTTACAAAGGTTTTTTCTGGGTCTACGAGGTATTCAATGCCGTTGATCAGGTGACGACGGTATTCATCATCGTTTTTCAGGCGCCATTCGAAGGTCTTTTTCTGGGTGGCGGGGTCGGCAGAATACTGATCTGCCTCTATCAGATCGAAACTGTGAGAGCGGCAGAGTTCCTGCACTTTCTGGGCGACAAAAGCCGCGGCAGAATGGTCTCTGGTGGCTGTGACTGTTTGTGTCTGGCTTACAATAACATTCAGCGAAGGAACGACGATCAACGACAGGAGAATGACTCCTATCATGATTTCGACCATAGACATACCGCTGCGTCTGTTGGCCATATTCATTCCGGGTATATTAAAAATTCCCGTCGCTTTCTGATAAAGTCGTTCATGCTGCCCTGAAGGGAAGAATGTATCTGCATCAGGGAATGCCCGCCGATGATCGAAGTTCTGACCCGACTGCTGCCGAGAAGAGTGTCGAGAGCCTCTGCAGCAGCCTGATTAGATAGGGGAATACGGTCAGGGTGAAGCTCGAAAAGTGCTCTCAAGATTGCCATGCCTGCCAGGAACGGGTCGAAGGCATGGCGATCGGTAACCACTATTTCGATGCCTGTAACCCGCTTTTGTGCAAAAAGCCCGTAATAGGGCTTTTCAGCCGCCGGAATGAAACGGACCCCCGGTAATTTATGGCGCTCCAGCTTTTGGGCAAGAACTTCGCCGTCTACCCAGGGGGCCAGGATGTAATGAAAAGGCCGGTTAGTGCCAACACCAGTCGAAAACACACCCATTTCGCCGAGAAAGCCTGTTACCGCATAATAAAGCGGCGAGTCCGGCTCTGGTATATGATCGGATGGCGGAACCCAGTGCAGACCGGTGTCTTTGTAATCCAGGCTGCGGTTGTAGCCTTCCATGCCGATTACGGTCAGGTTGGCACCAAGACCGAAAACTTTGTTGAAGTAAAGAGCCAGTTCACCAATTGTCAGACCGTAAAGCAGCGGAACCGGGTAGACACCGAAACGACTGCGCAGCGAAACCTCAAGAACCGGCCCCGAAACAGTGCTGGCGTTTATCGGGTTCGGCCGGTCGAGTACAATTACCGGCAGCGAGGCTTCACGCGCCAGATCAAGCAGTTGAGCCATCATGGTGACATACTTGAAATAACGTATGCCGATATCCTGAAAGTCGATAATTAAAACTTCGATATCTTTTAAAAGCGCTGCCGGCGGTCGCTGCAGCGGGTCTGCAATTTCGATGACCCGGGCATTCGTCAGGGCGTCATATTTTATGTCTTCTGTTTCGCCAGGCATAGTTTCGCGAAAATAACCGTCGCCGGTAATAATCAGCTTAATGCTGGCCGCTCTGGCCAGGCGATCTATGGAATGGCTGAGCGAATGGTCGAGGGCGGTTTTTGCGGTAAAAATGGCCAGTTTTTTGCCTCTCACCATTTCGGGGTGGTCCTTGGCCAGGACTTCTATGCCCGTTTTAACCCTGGCAGCCTGAACCGCGAGGGTGAAGAACATCATGGCAAGAAGCAGCAAAGCTCCTCTCACCTTTTTATGTCTTAAGTCAATTTTCATACCTATATCTTACAGCATAAACTCTCTACCATCAATACTAATCCGCAAGGATCAGGGCAACCCGTAAGCGCAGTCGCCAGAAATAACATTTTATCCATATGGCAAAAACTCGCTGATCGATTGGTTTTCTGAATTTCAGGTCGCACAATTTTGCAGCCGCTATTTATAATAGTTCCGGTCAACGATATCCAGCTGTATAGCTGTCTGCACAAGCCTGCTCCCCAATTACTATCTCTAACCACTAACCAGTAATTTTATGTAGTTTGCGGCAGAAAGTTTGAAAGTGCAGTATAATTTGACAAAAGAGACCTCTGACATGGGAGATCAATATGATTCGTGAACCTGTTGTAGCCGGAAGATTCTACGAAGCTGATGCAGCAGTTCTTAAAAAACAGCTTGATGCATGCCTGAATCATAAGCTGGGCGCTGCCGGCGCGACTGTCATTTCTGACGGCAGGCTGGCCGGTTTTATCGCTCCGCACGCGGGCTTTATCTTCAGCGGCCCTGTTGCAACACATGCATATGCGAGAATGGCCAGCGAAAAGACAGTTCCAGACACAATCATAATTCTTGGGCCCAAGCATACACATTACGGTGCCGATTTCTCGATCAGCGCCGCCTCTGCCTGGAAAACCCCCCTTGGCACCCTCGAGGTCGACCACGAGCTCAGAGATAGACTGCTCGCCGATGAAAGCTTGTTTGAAGCTGACAATGACGCCCATGCGCTCGAACATTCTATCGAGGTGCAATTGCCTTTTATTCAGCACTTTTCACGGGTTGCGCCCAGAATTTTGCCGATAGCCTTGCATTATACCTCGTTTGCCAAAATTGGCCGCATTGCCGGAAGTATCAGCCGAGTCATCGCAGCTGCGAAAGACCGCCATATCATGCTGATAGCAAGCTCTGATTTTTCTCATGAAACCCCTCGAGATGAAGCTTACCGCATAGATCGCGAGGTTATCGACAGAATTCTTGCCCTTGACGCTCAGGGCGTTTACAATATGATTATCGATGAAGAGCGCTCTGTGTGCGGTGTTATCCCGATAAGCGTGTTGTTGCAGATTCTGAGCGGTATCCCGGTTCATGCCAGTTTATTGAAATATGCGACCTCAATGGATATTATGCGTCATGAACGCGGCGTTGGTTATGCAGCCGTAATTTTTGAGGAAAAAGCATGACACCTTTTGAAGTTGGTATTCTCGCCGGCATGATCTGGGCATTTGCCCTGATAGTCTGGACATTGACCGAACTCACCAGCGGTGAACCCAGTCCATGGCTGATGCTGGTTGCCTATATCTACGAAGGTTTCAACTTCACTCCCGCCGGTATTCTCAAAGGCGCCGGCTGGGCTTTCGCCGACGGATTCATCTCAGGCTACGTCATCAGCTTCATCATTCAATGGCTGATGCACTGACGCCCCAAAAATTCTGCTCATTACCCTTTACTCTCATCAAAGTCTATCCGTGTTCATCTGTGGTCTCTCTCCCTCTCTCTTTCTTTCTTTCTCTTTCTTTCTCTTTTTCGCCTCTTCCTTATCTTGCTCTTATCTGAGTCTATCCGAGTTCATCCGCGGCCTCTCTCTTTCTCTTTCTTATCTGCGTCTATCCTGTTTAAAATGAGAAGTTCCCGGAAACCTCCAGCCGCCGTTCTCTGTAATAGTCGTGCAGACGATCGCCCAGCGAGGCAAAAAGATTGCCCGTCGCGAAACGATAGTTAAAAAAAACTGTCGCTCCGGCACCGGTTTCGTCAAAGCTGCCGCTGTTGTCGAACCTGTATTGGCTGAGCATATAGCTTGCGTCGATTCCCCACCACCAGTTGGCACCGACTGTTTTTTCCCAGGCAAGTGTGAGTTCAGCGCCTTTGTGGTCTGAAGGTGCCCAGTAAACGAGGGCATTGCCGTTTTCATCAGCCTGGTTTTCATAACTGGCCTGATAAAATTTGAGGGTAGTGGTCAAGAGCGGCGAGTTTTGGTAAAAAATTGCATGAATCAGTTCGCTGTCGTAACGTCGCCTGGCATTGCCATCCGACAGATCTGCGAATGTGACGGTCTGTACGGCCCGTGTTCTTCGGTGCAGATCGCCAAAGAAGCTGATGCCGGTGGAGCGCTCGCTAAGACGGTTTTGCACGGTGAACAGATTGTCTTTATAGCTATATTTGGCAGTACGCAGCCCGAGTTTGAGGTTATCGGTGCCGCTGATTCCCTGAATTGAGTAACCGCCGACACTGTCACCCCCCGGAAAAATTTCAGGAGCATAGGTGAGCGAAAAGCTGGTTATTTCATCGGCCTGATAATTCATGGTGCCTGAATAGACCTGGCTGCTTACAGATTTTCCGTTGTCTTCGTGAGACCAGTTCTCGAATCTGTAATTGGCGGTGATTTTTCGATAGGTTTCCGAGGGAAAATGCCCGCCGATAGCTGAGACAATCTCGAGCAGCCCGCGATCGTCTTCGCGAATACTCAGGCCAATTGTTCCCTCAGTCTGCAGTTTGCGCTTGTAGATGTCCATCTGCGACCTGTTGTAGTCAGCCAGTGTGTGGAACCTGTGGGTGTTTTCCATGTAGTTTTTGGCCAGATTGAATTCACCAGACTGGTAATGCACCATGACCAGGCCATGAGTAGCGCGAAGATTTTTTGGGGAAATTTCGAGGGCCATTTCGTAAAATCTTCTGGCCTCTTCAAGGTTGCCTTGTGACATGCGCAGGTCGGCGAGTTCCAGGTAAGCTTCCAGGCGGGTTGGTTCTCTGGTGAGTTTTTCGATAGCAAGATCGCGCTCGACTGCCTGAAGATTACGCAGCTCCCGGCTAAGGCTGTCGGGGCTGTCAAATTCTGGAAGAACAACATTGAATGGTTGCGCCGAACAGAATGTCGCAACCATGAAAAAACCCGACAACAGAAGCAATATCGATAGTTTTGCGTGCATGCGCTTTAGTTATCGGCACGATACCGCTCTTTTCATAAATAAAAAAGGGCCGCTCACCGTGAGCAGCCCTTTTTGTGAAAAAACAGTATTATTCGCGTTCGGGTTCTTCTACTTCAACACCACCCTGTTTTTTGAGTTCTTCAACTCTCTGCTCCATTTTTTTCTTGATTTCTTCAAGTTTGGCTTTGGGAACGTCGAGGCTGATCTGAACAGTTGTTTCGTTGGCGTTCAACTTGATCATGTTCATGATTTCGGCTGCTTCGGGAGCCTGGGCGGCAAACATCTTCAGCATGGCCAGGAAGCCATTGAGAGCAGTCATGACGTTTTCAACGTTTTCTTTCTTGTCAACTTCGCCGTTGAAATTGAAAATGATGTTTTCGCCATGGGTGAAACCGAAGAAGAAATAGTTGAGGGCGGCCAGAGGAGCAGCTTGAGGGTTCTGTTTTACTTTTTCTTTGAGTTCGGCTGGGATCATGCCGGCGCCGCTGATAGTAGCCTGTGCGTCAAGTTTCTGAAGAATTGCATAGAAATCTTTTCTGGCGGTTACAGCCTGGCCTTTGCCGAGCTTGATTTCTTTTACTGCGTTTACGCCGGGTTCAGCGCCGACAACGGCGGTGTTGGCATCGAGGAAAAGGCCGAAACCTTCTTTTTTGTTCTTGGGAACAATGGCGTCGAAACCGTCGATTTTAGTGATTTCAACATCTTTGGCAGCGTTTTCGTCAGCTTTGATGGCTTCAGTGATTTTGGCGGGGTCGAATTTGCCTTCGATGATAGCGCCGGCCATCTGAGCGGGGTTGGTCGGGTCGACCTTGCCTGATGTGAAAACCACAAACTGATTGAGGCCTTCCATGGGGTTGAAGCCGGTTTTGCTCATGAATTCTTCATAAGCTTTTTTCTGTTCGGGTGATTTTTCGAGGCTGTCTTCAAGAGCTTTTTTTACTTCAGGTGTAGAAAGGAACTTGGCGACATTGACCTGAAATACAAAGTCAGCATCCTGCGGAATGAGCTGCATCAAGTCGGCGGAAAAAACCGCTGAGCCGGTGAAAGCAACCAGAAGGGCGGCCACAAGCATAAGCTTTTTGAACATATTCTAACTCCTCATTTTTCTTCTACGTAAAAATTTCTCAAAGTCTCTGGGCATGATATCCCTGCTCCTCGATAATGTCAAGTTTCGTAAACTATGTGGTGGGCGCAAATCTGGTCTGGTTTTCTTTTGTCTTGCAGGCGGTATTGAATCAGAGGTGGCGCTTGTGGTAGCATGGCCTGCCTGAAAATATTAAGAACAGGAATAGTAAAATGGAAGCAGAACAGATTAGAAAACTTTACCAGGCTATGTCCGAGAATGGGTTTTCCAGCCTGGAACTCGAACTTGGCGAAACGGACAGAGTTCGCATTGCCCTTGATACTCAGCAGGAAAGTATTCCGGCTGACGTTCTGGCTGATCTGGCCATGGTAGATGATGATGAGCCTGCGATGGGTACTCAGGTCGAAATCAGATCTGATAAAGTTGGGACTTTTTCGTTTGCCGGTCGCACCCTGCAGACTGGAGATCGCATCAAAAAAGGCGAAGTTATCGGCGTTGTCAAGGGTATCAGCTTTCAGGATCGCATAAAATGCTCATTAGACGGCGTAATTAGTCAGGTCGAAGTGGCAGAAGGTGCTATGGTCGACTACGGCCGTCTGCTCTTTCTTGTAAGTATAGACTGATCAGATTGTTGCGCAGCAGCTTTTTTGTATTTCAACTTTGCACAGGAGAAACAAAACCTAGATGTTTTCTAAAATTTTGATTGCAAACCGTGGCGAGATCGCCGTTAGAATTATCAGAACCTGCAAAAGAATGGGCGTTGCCACCGTTGCTGTATACTCTGAGGCAGATCAGAACGCGTTACATGTCAAGCTCGCTGATGAAGCCTATTGTATTGGTCCTGCCCGCCCGGACCTCTCCTATCTCAATATCCCCAATATTCTTTCTGTGGCACATGCCACCAATTGTGAAGCCATCCACCCCGGCTACGGTTTTCTGTCCGAGAACCCCAGTTTTGCTGAAATCGTCGAAAAATGCGGTTTTGTCTTCATCGGTCCCGATCACCGGGCCATCGAAAGGATGGGGCAAAAGTCTGTGGCCCGTGATCTGATGATCAGGTCAGGGGTTCCGGTTATGCCTGGTTCGCAGGGCAGCGTCGAAAAAGTCGAAGATGCTCTCGAAATAGCCAGGTCAGTAGGCTTTCCCGTTCTGGTAAAAGCTACTTCCGGTGGCGGCGGCAAGGGTATGCGACTGGTCGAAAAAGAAGAGGACTTTGCCGGGCTTTTCAGAATGGCGCAGGGCGAAGCCGAAGCCTCGTTCGGTGATAAGAGGGTTTATGTCGAAAAGTATATGCGCAACCCCCGCCACATCGAGGTTCAGATCATTGCCGACCGGCATGGCAAGGTTGTGGCACTTGGCGAACGTGAATGCTCTATTCAGCGCCGCCATCAAAAGCTTATCGAAGAATCTCCATCGCCGGCAGTTTCCCCCGAATTGCGCAGTCGTCTGGCAGAAACGGCGGTTAAGGCAGCTAAGGCCATAAATTACCACAATGCCGGTACCATCGAGTTTTTGCTCGATGCCGATGGTAACTTCTTTTTTATGGAAATGAACACGAGACTGCAGGTAGAGCACCCGGTGACCGAGATGGTATGCAACTTTGACCTGGTTGAATTGCAGCTGAGGGTGGCGGCCGGCGAACAACTTCCCATAGAGGGCGAGCTGGTCGAGCCTGATGGTTGGGCAATCGAGTGTCGTGTCAATGCCGAAGATCCGGCGATGTCTTTTATACCATGCCCTGGAAAAATCGAAAAATATCTGGTGCCTGGTGGCCCATGGGTCAGGGTTGACTCTGCCGCTTATCAGGGTTATCTGATCAGCTCTAACTACGATTCTATGGTTGCCAAGCTGATTGTTTGGGGTCGAAATCGTGAAGAAGCGATGGATCGAATGCTGTCGGCTCTCGCAGAGTATGAAATAAAGGGCATCGAGACTACCATTCCGTTTCACGAATTTGTGCTGCGCCACTCCGAATTTCGTTCCGGGAACTTTTCAACCAGCTTTGTCGATCGCAATTTCGCATCTTTTATAAAAGAGCGTGAAGAAATTGCAAAAAACACGGCAAAAAAAGACAAGGCTGTGACTGTTTGAATAAATGAATCTTTTCAAACCAGAAATTCCTTTTCCCGCCAAGGTGCTGAGCGTCAACGATTTGACGCGGCATCTAAAAGGCCTGATCGAAAACGACAAACTGCTCGCCGGCGTCTGGATTCAGGGAGAAATCTCAAATCTGGTGAAAGCTGCTTCGGGGCATTGCTATTTCACGCTCAAAGATGATCAGGCCATTATCAAAGCAGCACTCTGGGCCGGAAATCGACGTCGTATCGCCGTTGACTTCAAAAATGGCGATTTTGTCATGGTTTTTGGCGGTTTGTCGGTATATCCTCCCAGAGGTGAATACCAGATTACCGTCCAGGATTTACGGCCCGCCGGCATTGGCGCTCTTTACGAAGCCTTTGAAAAGCTGAAGAAAAAACTTCAGGCGGAAGGACTTTTCGATAGCGAGCGCAAATTGCCGCTGCCGTTTCTGCCAAAAGGTGTCGGTATTGTAACTTCGCCGCGTGGAGCTGTAGTTCAGGATATTTTCCGGGTTATCCGCCGCCGGTTTCCAAACATGTCGCTGTTTCTGGTGCCGGTCAAGGTTCAGGGTGAAGGTGCCGCCGCCGAAATTGTCGCTGGTATCGAGCGCTTAAACCATGATTCGCGGGTTGATGTGATTATTCTTGCCCGTGGTGGCGGAAGCCTTGAAGACCTCTGGGCTTTCAACGAAGAGCCGGTTGCCAGGGCGATAAGCGCCTCACAGAAACCGATAGTTTCAGCTGTAGGGCATGAAACTGATACAACCATTGCCGATATGGTCGCAGATCGCCGGGCGGCAACTCCCTCTGTGGCAGGGGAACTCGTGGTTCCGGTCAAAGCGGAACTTGTCGATTTCATTGCTCGCCAGAAGAGAAGACTCGAGAGGTCGATAACTTCGCTGCTGCAGGTGCAGAGACAGCGGTTTCTACGTGCCTCTTCCTGCAGGTTTCTCGTGAAACCTCAGCTGCTGATTGCCGAACGCCGTAACACAGTCATGAACCTGGCCCGAGATCTTGAAGCCAGGTTTATGCGCTTTTACGACAAAAAAAATCATCAGACGGCTCTGCTCAGAGCACGGTTCGAAACCCTTGACCCCATGAAACCCCTCAAAAGAGGATACAGCATGGTGACGGACGATTCTGGAAAAGTTCTGAATTCCATGAAACCCTTGCAGACTGGTCAGAAACTGCATTTACACTTTGCTGACGGGCAGGCGGCCGTAACTGTCGATCAGTTGCGGACTAACGATTAAGGAGCATATCAAGATGCCTAAAATTAACGAAAAAGAAGTGGCAGAGCTTATTGGGCTCACCCAGGAACAAATTGACCAGTTGAGCTACGAATCGGCAATGCAGAAGCTGGAACTGGTTGTTGAAGCTCTTGAACAAGAGGGAACACCCCTGCAGCTCGGGTTGAAACTTTTCCAGACCGGTAATGCTCTGGCAAAAAAATGTGGTCTGGCTCTCGATGCCGCTGAAGAATTCATGCTGCAGCTGCGTGGCAGTATTGAAAACCCCTCAGAAGCTCCTTTCGACCCAGAAAAAGACGGAAGATAAGTTGCGATGACTGAAGAATGCGTTTCTGCCCAAATAAATTTTGCTGACTACCTTGAACAGAGTGCGGTCAGGGTCAATCAAGCTCTGAATGAATGGTTGCCCAGCAAAAACGCTCTGCACTCCGCCAGGCTGAACGAGGCGGTCAGATACAGTGCCCTCGCCGGAGGCAAGCGAATCAGACCGGTTTTATGTCTGATGGCTGCCCAGGGGGCGGGTTGTGATTCTGAAGCAGCCCTGCGTGCTGGTTGTGCTTTTGAATTGATTCACACATATTCGCTTATTCATGACGATCTTCCGGCTATGGACAACGATGATTTCAGGCGCGGCCGCCCGACTTGTCATAAAAAATTCGATGAAGCGACTGCAATTCTGGCCGGTGACAGCCTGTTGACCATGGCATTTGCCTGGCTTGCAGAACTTGTGAATTACGGTGTTTCAGCCGAAAAAACCGTAGAAATAATAGCTCTTGCAGCATCTGCGGCCGGTCATGACGGCATGGTCGGCGGTCAGATGCTCGATATCTCCTGGGAAAAACAGCGTGCAGATCTTGTAACTCTCGAGACCATTCACCACAGAAAAACCGGCGCTTTAATAACTGCGCCAATAGTAGCCGGTGCAATTATCGCCGGCCTCGATATTTTCTCAAGAAAAAAACTTGAAGAATACGGAGCTCACATCGGGCTGCTCTTTCAGATCGTCGATGATATACTCGACGTCGAGGGCGATGCTGCGGTCATGGGTAAAACACTGGGAAAAGACGCCCTCCTGGAAAAATCCACCTACCCATCTCTGCTTGGTCTCGATAAGGCCCATGAATACGCTTTGCAGGTTCATCGTTCCGCTGTAGATAGTTTGAGCGGGCTGGAGCGTTCTCAGCCGCTGCTGGAAGCGATGGCTGATTTTATTTTGCATCGCAAAAGCTGAGTGAAAGGTAAGTCTCATGCCTGAAAAAAAGACGGTGGCGGCAGTTGTAGTCGCCGGGGGAATCGGCAAAAGAATGAACGCGGATCTTCCGAAACAGTTCATGAAGCTGAAAGGCAAGCCCGTTGTGCAGTGGAGCCTCGAATGTTTTGCTGCAACTCCTGAAGTAACAGAGCTGGTTCTAGTTCTTCCCCAGGATTGGATTGAAGACGGAGCCGCTCTTTTACGTGATTTTAAGCCTGTTAAAAAATTTAAAATTGTGGCTGGCGGCTCTCTTCGCCAGGATTCGGTGCGGGCAGGCCTTGACGCCATAACCGCCGCCGAAGGATGGGTTGCTGTTCATGATGCTGCAAGACCGGGTATCAATCCTGCCCTTGTCAGCAATGCTCTCAACCTGGCTTTTTCGGCTGGAAACGCGGTTTGTGCCATGCCTTCACACGATACCCTGGTCAGGGTTGTAGATGGTGAGATCGTCGGTCAACTCGATCGTAATGAGGTATATCGTATTCAAACTCCGCAGATCTTCAAACTTTCAGTGCTCAGGCAGGCTATGGCCAATGCCGCAGAGCGTGGCCTTACCGGCACCGACGAAGCCTCGCTGGTCAGAGAGCTTGGTTGTCGCATCAATCTGGCTGAAGGCTCTGAAATGAACGTTAAAATAACCACTCCCGATGACCTCGATATGCTGGAAGCCATACTTCAAACAGGCGGTAAACAATGAAAAAAACACTGATATTACAGGCTCCCGCCAAGATAAACCTCGGTCTGTGGGTTAAGCATCGGCGCCAGGATGGTTACCACGAACTGGCGAGTATAATGCAGACCATCACCCTCGCTGATATCATCACGATAAACGAAAGCAGCGAACCTGGAATCCGCATCAGCTGTAATAAACCGGGGGTTCCGCTCGATTCATCGAATCTGGTTCATCGCGCTGCAGCTGTATTTCTTGATCAGATGTCTATTCCGCCGGCCCTGTCTTTCCACATCGAGAAAAAGATTCCTGTCGCTGCCGGTCTTGCCGGCGGGAGCACAGATGCTGCTGCCGTTCTGACCGGCCTGGCAAGATTGTTTGATAAACCTTTGTCTTCAGCAGAGCTCATGAATATGGGTGCTTTGATCGGTTCAGATGTGCCGTTCGTCATTCATGGCGGTCTGGCTGTGGCCGAGGGGCGTGGCGAAAAGCTTGTCTTTCACGAGCCGCCCCGCCCGCCGCTGGTTGTCGTTATTGCCGTGCCTTCAGGAGTTGCGGTATCGACAAAATGGGCTTATGATAACTATCACCCCGGTAACAACGAGGCAAAAGAGCGCAGCTTTTCCATGATTCTGCAGGCCTATCGCTCAAGAGATCTTGATACCATGCGCAAACTCGTTTTCAATGACCTTGAATCGGTTACTTTACACAGATACCCCGAAGTTCTGCGTATAAAAGAAAGGTTGTCAGCAACTGAAGAAGGCGTTGTGTTGATGTCTGGAAGCGGGCCGTCAGTGTTTGGTCTTTTTGCCGACAAGCGCAGCGCCACGCGGGCCGTGAAAAATCTCGACGGTCTGCCCGTTGATGTCTTTGTTGAGCATACTGCCAAAAAACACTACTGAGAAATATCATGAAAAATATCGTTCTGCTTGGCTCCACCGGCTCTATAGGTCGCAGTACTCTTGAAGTAGTCAAAAATAACCCCGAAGAGCTGCGCGTTGTTTCGATGACGGCTTCTGATAACTGGCGACTGCTCGCCGAACAGGCCCTTGAATTCAAGCCCGATTTCGTGGCTGTCGCCAAAAGTGAACATGAAAATAAATTACGTGAGGCTCTTGCCGGCACCGGTATCCGTGTCGGTGCAGGGGCTGATGCAATTATCGAGGCGGTACACGTTGCCGGCGCAGATACTACGGTGGCGGCCATTGTCGGAGCTGCCGGATTACAGCCGGTTATGGCTGCGATTGCCTGCAGGCACCAGATTTGTCTGGCAAACAAAGAAACACTGGTTGTTGCCGGCAGCCTGGTTATGGAGGCGGTTAAAAAAGCCGGAATCGATCTGATCCCGGTTGATAGTGAACATTCGGCTATTTTTCAATGCCTGCAGGGGGCTGCTGCAACACCACCCCGCAAAATAATAATTACGGCTTCCGGAGGCCCTTTCCGCAGCCTTTCTGCCGCTGCTCTTGCCGAAGTTAGCGTTGAGCAGGCGCTGAAGCACCCGAACTGGAATATGGGCGGTAAGATAACCATAGACTCAGCCACTCTGATGAACAAGGGACTCGAGGTAATTGAGGCTCACTGGCTGTTTTCTGTTGGTTATGAGCAGATCGACGTGGTAGTACACCCGCAGTCGATAATTCATAGCCTTGTCGAGTTCTCAGACGGCTCAGTTCTGGCACAGCTGGGCTGGCCCGACATGAAACTGCCTATTCAATACGCCCTCAGCTGGCCGAAAAGATGGCAGCCGCCGCTTCCCGCGCTTGATCTGGTAAAGGTTGCTGACATGACTTTTACGTCCCCGAGGTATGATGATTTTCCCTGTCTGAGTCTGGCATTCAAAGCTGGAAAAGACGGCGGGATCATGCCCTGTGTCTTGAATGCAGCCAATGAAGTTGCAGTCAACGCTTTTATGCAGCGGCGGATTACCTTCGTGCAGATCCCAGAGGTAATCGAAAAAACCATGGCTAAGTACACTAATGAAAAGGTGCAAAGTGTTGAGAAACTTGTCGGGATTGATCGTGAAGCTCGTCTGCAGGCTGAAGGCATTGTAAAGGACTGCAAATGAAAAATGAATTTCGCATCGGCCTCGGGCACGACATTCATGCCCTGGTTGAAGGTCGTGAACTATGGCTGGGAGGAGTTAAAATACCCTATCATCTTGGTCTCAAGGGCCATTCAGACGCTGATGCCCTGATTCATGCAATCATGGATGCCATGCTCGGCGCTCTGGCGCTGGGCGATATCGGCTGCCTTTTCCCTGATTCTGACTCGACTTATAAAGGGATCAGCTCGATGAAGCTTCTTGGCGAAGTCATGAAAAAAGTTGTCGCAAAGGGGTTCGCGGTCAACAACATTGACTGTATGATACATTGCGAAAAGCCTAAAATAGCACCACATCGCGCTGCAATGGTCGAGACACTGTCTGCTGCCTTGCAGATAGATGCTGACCGCATTTCGATAAAAGCAGGAACCAACGAAGGGTTTGACGCTGTGGGGCAGGGCAGGGCGATTTCATGTCAGGCTGTTGTTATGCTGATCAGAGGCTGATGTATCATTGTGGGGGCGGCGCTCCCGGGGGTCTCGGCGGTTCGATGCCCGACGGGGTGTGACCGGGTATCCAGACGTAGTTCTTGTGAGAATAGCCGGTTTTACCGTTATAATTGAGTTCGAAAAAGTCGCCGCGCATGCCTGTTACATTCAAGCCTGTCGTTAACGGCGGAATCTTGCCTATGACATTGCCCCAGGGTTCGTCACGCAGCATGACGCTCCAGTAGTCTTCGACTATTTTGCCGGTTGTCGGGTAGTCGGTCGTATCGATAGTCTTGTCGAGATTGTCGTCGAGGTCACCCAGCACGTCTTTGGGCTTCTTTTTATTGGTTGTGGAGGTTTTAATCGGCAGACTGACGGTTTGGGGCCGGGCTTTTGTGCCTTCCATCAGGTCGGTGACTGATTTACCTGGCGGTATGGCCCCGAGTTCTCGAAGTACGTCTTCAGGTGTCGTTTTTTTGCTGATTATTTTTACTATATCGTCAACTTTTGCCTGGTTATCTGCGGCCTTCTTCAGGGTTTCGTCAACCAGCTTGTCTATTTCGTTTTTTTTGGCCTGCTCAAAGAGTTCTGGTGAAAATTCTCCGAAAAAGACCGGGAATACGACTCTGGAAAAATCCAGCATGTTGGGGACGTAGCGCTGTCGCCAGTAAAAAAGGTTGCGCTTGTCACCGATAGTGGTGCGGATTTTGACATTGAAAGTGTATTCATCGGGGTTGTGGTCTTCTATGGCCACGTCATAGGATGTCTCGAAAAGCTTCTGGCCGGTTCTGATGACGGGCTTGGCTTTGAAAAAACGGTTAGCCCATTGTTTTTCGCGAATCTCACCTATTATATCGACATTGACAGAATAAGCGACATTGAGAGCCTGCTGATAGCTGTTAAGATGCTGCAGCTGACTTTGGTGCGATGACTGCAGCTGAACGAGGGAGATTATGAAAAACGAGATGGACAGCGTCGCCAGAAGAATCAATGGGAACACGTAGCCGTCCTTTTTTGTGGTTGCCTTGATCATTGTTGTTCTCCTCTCGGGTCTGGGGGGAGAGTCCAGCCAAGGTAAGCGCCACCGGACCATTTTAGAAGCTGAGACAAAGGCATTTCGTGTATGCCATCGAGGTTGGGGCCACCGGTGGTTATTATAATCGGCTCATTTTTTTTGTTGTATTTGCCAGTGGCGAGAAATATGTGCCCATGAGGGTTGCCTGGCACCGGGCCGGTGTACATGATCGCGCCGGCCGGCGGTTTTTTGTTGGTGTTTATTTTGCCACTTTTTTTGAAGTTTTCGTAAGATGTTATGGCAGACATTTCCATGAGTTCGTTCACTTTTCTGCCGTAGGCCGTCGAGACGAAAGCGAGGCACCAGTTGTTCCAGGCGGTGACGTCGTCTTTTGTTTTCATGCCGTTGTTGGTATTGAGCCCTTCACCGGTACCGTTCAGCTGGTCTTTTGCCCAGGCAAGGGCGCCGCTGCGGGTTCCGTCGCCCATGGGCTGGCCGGTTACGTCGCTTTTAGGGTCAAGTGTGCCCGGATCAATTTCGGGGAGCTTTTCTTTGAGTGATGAAATGGTCGAAAATATTTTGTGTACGAGTTCGCAGGCGTAATATCTCTTGGTCAACAGGCTATTCTGGGCAAACTTCTTTTCTTGGGCTGCAAGGCGGGCTATCGTCTGATCTCTGCCTGTAAAGTATTTTTCGAGGTCAGCCAGAAAATCGTAGTATTCGCCTTTGATAATCGCGTCGGCGCTTTCAGTCTGAAAAGCATCGGCAGCGAATTCACGTGCGGCAAACAGCAGGCGGTACATGTCGAGGCATCTTTGAATCAGCGCTCTTTGCTGTCTGATATCTAGAGAAGAATTTAGAGTGGTGCGGTAACGATTGACCGCTTCATGTACCGAAATAAAGAAAACTGTTCGCAGGTTCTCAAGACTTTCGGTTGAATTGTAAATGAATTTTTCGAGGCGCGAACGATTGCGAAGGCTAAGGGTGTTTGTGGTTTCAAAATCTTTGTGAATCGTCTCTAGATGTGGCTGGAGGTAGACCATTACATCGAGAATATCGCGTGCAGCGTTGTAATAATTCTCTGTTCCTTCGCTGTATCTGGCAGAGAGAGGTGAGTTGGCCTCTTCAGAAATGGTTTGCGCCTTTTCAAGAGAGGTTTTGAATTGAGGGGCAGCAAGCATGCCAACACAGGTGAAGAAAATTCTGCCGGTTGCCAGAGTTACTTCGAGAGCTGCAGGAGAGCTGACCAGGCTGCTGAGACTTTTGTCTTTTTCTTCGAAGATTCTTTCGACTATCTTTTTTTCGAGTTTGCTCTCAGGGAAAGCATAGGTGGTATTAACCTCTTTTTTGGCTACAAACCCGGGGAAACGGCAAAAATAGTTGAAGGTGCCCGCCCCGGTGCCTGTTTTCCATTTGAAGGCGGTTTCGAGGGTGAAGTGGCGTGGAGAAGAACTCTCGGTAGTTATATTCAGAGTAAAATCTTTTTGAAACATGTTGTAAAGAAACGGCGTCGTTTCTTTGGTTATTTCGGGTTGCTTGAAAAATGAGGTTTGCCCGTCGGTAATCAGCGTCGAGTATTTGAAGGGCTTGCCGTTTTCGTCGGCGAGCCCGAGGGCTTCGATTCCGTAGGGGTTTATTTCGGTTTCTTGAAAGCAGGTCTCTACGACCTTGGCAGCCATGATCGAGGCGATAAAATGCTCTGAGTAAAATTCGTTTTTTTGCCGGGAAGACTGCATCGACTGCAGATAAATGGCGGCCACTCCGCCGATCAGCAGCATGCCTATCGACAATTCAAGCAGAGTAAGACCTTTTTTATTCTTTTTCATAAGATGTCACCCGTGTTCATAAGTGGGCCCTCAGAAACGGTCTGAAAAATTTTGCCACCTTTGATGAAAGTGAAGGTGATCGTCACGGAGCTGGCATTGGAAAGCTGAAATTCAATGTTTTTGACAAAAGAGCACAGCAGTCGCATTTTTTGTGGGTCGTAGACTGGAGCTCCGGCAGAGAATTTGGCCGTTTCGGTGCTGTAGCAGAAAAGATCATAAACATCTTCACCCTCTTCTTTGCTGTGCAGCTCGTTTTTCAGCGGGTAAATACTGACAACGTTGTTCTCGTAATCTGAAAAGCAGAGAATTCGGGATTTTTCCTGGAGGGTGGGCACAATAAAGCCGCGCCCATTTCTGATTTCGCGCAGAGTTTTGTTGACACCGGTTACCACAGCTGTCTGCATCTGCAGGCCATCGAGCAGAATCGTTTGCGAGCGGTTAGCCTGAAAATAAAATCTGAACACCATAAATGAAAAAAGCGAAGCTATAGCCACCACCACAAGCATTTCAGGGAGGGTGAAGGCCGCTCTCTCGGCAGAAAACCCGACAGTTCTTTGCATTTTTTTGTACATCTCTATTTTTGATTATACACCAGCTTACCGACAGTCCGCCAGTAAACGCAAGTCTAAAACTGAAAGCAAGGTTTGTTATTTTATTGTGGTCGGCAGGATCCTTTTCACATGCGACATATCTCGATACTCATTGAATGTTTTTGACCAGCCACGAGCAAGAACCGTCAAACCAGCGAAAACATTCAAAATAAGTTATCTTACAGTTTTGTAATTAGTATACCTTCTGGGCTTTTGTAAAGTTTTTGTAATTTAATGAGCAACCTGCAAAATTTGCTTTCAGAGAGATTCGCCTTCGCGGTGACAAAAAAATATTTCGAATAAATAAAAAAAACGCAGAGCTGTTGTGATTTTTTTTTACTATGTGATAAAATCAGCTCATGCCTGTTAAAACTGATAAAAGAACTGCGAATCTTTTTATTGCCGGCGGTTACTGCCTGGTGGCTCTCATTATTCTGGTCAATTATCTCGGCCAGACCGACACCAGGGAACGCGCCCGCTCTGCTTCCACTGCCTCAGGGTATGTTGAACCGATGCAGGCTCCCAAGAGTTCAGATTCAGTTCAGAGGCAACTCGAAGAAGAGAAACGCATCAACCAGGAAATGCGTGACGTTATTCGAAGATTGCAGCAGGCAATGACTTCGCAGATTGCTTCAGTTTCCTCTAAGCTCGAAGCTGCTGAACCCGATGACTTGACCATTCCTGCCCTGCGTGACGACCTCATCGAAAGTGCAGCCACTCAGCAAAAAAATCCCTTCATACCCGGCAAGAATCCATTTGCGCCAATTCTAGAGCGCAGTTCGGTTAATTCGGTCGATATGGTCACAGATTCACAGTTTTCTATTTTGCAGTGTGACCCGAGGTTGCCCTTCGTTTTTTCCGGGGCAAATTCGCGCAGCGGCTATTATTCCAATTTCTAAGCCTCTTTTGCCTCTCCCTCCAAAAAAACTTTCTTAAGTTCTTTTTTTTGCTCGTAAGAACTTTTCAGCTGAATGCCGATATAGTTTTCAGAGAATTGAAAGAACTTAAGGAGCACACACAAAATGAGGCAAATAGTAAGATCCGCAGGACTTCTTTCCCTGTTTCTGCTGAATCTGACCACCATTAGCGCCGAACCGCTTGTCAGAGGGTTCTTTATTGAAAAGTTACCCGAAAAAACATCCGGCCAGGAGCTTGCTCCCGGAAAAGGGCTCGTTTTAGCTCATATTTTTAATTCCGGTAACAGCGCAATCAACTCGGGCAGCTACCAGGTTGGCGTTGAAATAGAGAATTCGGGCAAAAAACGAACTTTTGTTCTGAAACCGAACGAAAATATTGCCGCTGGCGGTTTAAAAACCTTTCGTATGGCTGTTCCTGTTGGCAGCGCCGAAAAGTCTACCGGCCAGTTCAGAGTTTTCAGCAAAATCGATGGCAATTTCATCTGGTCAGAAAAATACTCTTTTCTTCAGGGTGTGCTCACCGATGGGGATAAAAAAGTAACGACTTTGTATACCGAAGCCCCACCGGAACCGTCATTTATCAATCCGCCTCGTGAAGTGCCTTTCGAAAACGAGAAGACAGCCAAAAAAGCTGCCGAACTCGAAAAGGCTGCGCTTGCTATGACTGCAGGGAAAGGCAGTAAAGCCAGAAGCAACAGCAACAAAACGACTGTCACAGCAAAAACTGACGAGAGATCTAAGGTGGCAAAAACAGCGGCTAAGACTGTCGAAACCGCAACAAAGACAGTGGCTCAAACAGCGAAAGTTGCTGACAGTAAGCCAGCCAGAACCCAAACCCCGGCTCCCGCCAAAGAAGTTAAAACAGTCGTTGCTCCAGCTGCCGAAGAAGCCCCGGTTCAGAAAGCCAGAAACATTGACCCCTCAGAATTCAAAAAGCTGCGCACTATCGATGAAGAATTGATTATTTATGTAATCAAAGAGGGCGATTCGCTCAGATCGGTAGCCGAAAAATACTACGGCTCAGCCTCTAAAGAGCGCACTATCGCAGATCTGAATTTCATTGAAAAAGCCTCTTCCGTAAAAGTCGGCGAAGAAATTATCGTAGACGTAAGACCCCTGGGTAAATCCGGGAAATCAAACAGCTGAGGGAGATAAAGCCTGATGATGACGAATTCACTTACCAGAACCAGAGCCGAAAAAGCCCCGCTGATCAAAGTAGAATCAAAAAGTGATCTGAGCTTCACTTTTCAGATAAAGGGCAAGGCGTTTCAGCAGGGATACCTTTTTCTCAACCCGCAGATGAAAGAGCTGTTTCCCTTCAACGAAGAACTTTGCTCGGTTACCTTCGTCGATGATGACGAAATAACCCACTCAGCTATTTATCACAAAATGAGGGGTTACATGGTGTGCCTCACATTCAACGAATGGTGGGAAAAGAACAAGGTTGCGGAAGGTGACAGTGTCACCATTGAAACCGCTGACTTCGGCAGCAGAACTTATCGCCTCAAGTTGAACAACGAGAGCGTCACCAAACCGCAAACGCCCGCCAGCGAAACCGTAGAACTGCGGATTTCTTCGCAGGCAGATGCCGCTATTTCCTACTGTAACAACAATCTTGAAGTTCTGCGCCGGATGGTTAAGGGTGAATTCTCGCCATTTCGAGAAACCAGCCTTATTCAGCTTGGCGAGGAACTGGCAGCAGGCATCTGTTCTGAAGAACTGCTGGCGCTGAAGACGTGCTTCGGTGTTAATACTTACTTTCATCAGGTTCAGACCGCGCGGATGGTAATGGATAAACTCAACGGCCGGGCGCTTCTGGCAGACGAAGTCGGTCTGGGTAAAACTATCGAAGCCGGCCTGATACTCAAAGAGTATCTGCTGCGCGGCATGGCTAAGAAGGTTCTGATTCTTACTCCGGCTTCATTGATTACGCAGTGGCAGCAGGAACTGAAAACCAAGTTCGATTTGTCCTTTAAAAATCATCTTGAAATCAACGACTGGGAAGACAGCGATCTGGTAATTGCGTCTCTTGATACCGCCAAAAGCTCTAAAAACCAGAGTTCTGTTCAGAAAATAAAATACGATCTTCTGATTGTAGATGAAGCGCATAAGCTGAAAAACAAAAAAACCAAAAACTGGAAGTTTGTTAATTCGATCAATACCAAATATTTGCTGATGCTTACGGCAACACCAATTCAGAATGATATGATCGAGCTTTTCAACCTTATTTCGATTCTGAAGCCAGGCCATCTGTCGACCGTGCAAAAATTCAAAGATGAATTTCTGGCCGAAAAAGACAAGCGGTTGCCGAAAAACTCGACAAGACTGCGCCAGATGCTTTCTGACATCATGATCAGGCACCGTCGCGCCGATACGCTGATCAAGTTCCCGCAGAGATTCGTTCACACTCATTCCATCGAACTCAACCCGGATGAGGCAGAACTCTACCGCGAACTGACCGACTTTATCCGCAAAAGATATTTTACGCTGCCAACTCATAAGAATCCGCGTGGTATCAACCGTCTCACTTTGATTCTTCTGCAAAAGCTTATGGGCAGTTCAACGCACGCGTTGGCAAAGGCACTCGATAAAATGATCGCCAGCAATTTCTACAAAGATGACTTCGATCATTCACTCAAGAAGCTTCTTGATATGGCCCGCAATGTCAAACATTCAAAAAAAGGCCAGGTTCTGATGGAAATCGTCAAAAACCTGAATGAAAAGGTTATCATTTTTACCCAGTTCCGTGGCACCCAGGATTATATTGTAAAAATGCTGCGTGACGAAGGTTATTCGGTCGCTGTTTTCAACGGTCAGATGTCGCAGGCCGACAAAGATGCGTGTATCGAAGATTTTCGCAACCAAAAGCAGATTCTGGTATCTACAGAATCCGGGGGCGAAGGTCGCAACCTGCAGTTCTGCAAAGTGCTGATCAACTTCGATCTTCCCTGGAACCCGATGCGCATTGAACAGAGAATCGGTCGTATTCACCGCCTGGGCCAGAATGATGACGTTCATATAATCAATCTGAGTGCCAAAGACACCATCGAATCATATGTTCTCGAACTTCTCGACAAGAAGATAAATCTGTTCAGACTTATCATTGGTGAACTCGAAATGATTCTTGGCAATATGCATTCAAAACGAACTCTCGAACAGATCATCATCGATATCGTTACCATGTCGCCGAATCAGGATGCCATGAAGCGCAAGTTCAAGACGCTTGGCAATAAACTCGAAAAAGCTTTGCAGACCCATAATGAGATCAACCAGGCCCAGGAGGAAATTTTCAATGGTGAATAAGATTCAGGAACTTGTATTTTCTTTCATGGACATGGTTAATATCCCTCGAAAAGAATTGGAACCGGGCATCTGGGCCGCTAAAATTCCTGAGGCTGAAAGAGCCTTCTTTAACGGGTTCGAAGTTCTACGCTTCACATTCGAAAGAGAAAAGGCTGAATTTCACAGAGACCTCGAGCTGATCTGCGAAGGTTCGTTTCTGCTGCGGAAAATAATTGAAAAACTTGCCGAGATGCCGAAGGTGAGCAGACTGTTCGCTCTGAAGGCCCCGGAAGTGCCGCCGCAAAGCTCAAACCATGAACTCAGGGTTGTGTCAGACAATGTTTATTATCGCCCCAGAGTTGTCTTTAATTTCAAAGTTCAATTTGACTGTGATCAGCGCCGTGAAAAGCTTTTTTCTGTCGTTGCCGATACTGCTTCAGATATTCTCGGGGTTGACGAGGGGCTGTATAATATAGATATGGCCGATTATTCCGAAACTCCGCAGCAGGGTCTGGAAATAACTGAATCCAACACCGATATTCTGCGTTTATACCTGCAGGCGTGTCAGCAGCTTGAAGAATCACTGCGCGATGAAATCGCCGAGTTGCGTGAATGGGGTGACGAACAGTGCCACGAAAATCTCAAGGTATTCGAGGCCTATCTCGACGAGCAGAAACAGGAATTGCTGAAAAAGAAAGAAAACGTCAGTTTCCATCTTTACTTTTTTCAGAAAGAAGAAGAAATCGATCGGCTCATTGACAATCTTGAAGAAGAGCGCAAGCGCAAAATGAACGAACTGAAAGAAAAATTTTCGGTTCGGGTCAAAATTGGGTTGGTGAATGCGGTAGTTCTTTATACCCCCACAGTTGGCGTTGCTACTCATAAATCTAAAAAAACTGCTAACAGAAATGTTCTGATGCCGGCGTTCAATTCTTCAAAGTGCTTCGATAGCCGTTCTGCCATTCAATAAACTGGGAGGCAGCAATGTTTTTTAAACACGTTCTGATTGGATTCATGATTCTGGGCGCTCTGGGCTACCTGTTCGGCGACCATGTCTTCTATTATCAGGCCAACCTGATGATGAGATGGCAGTATCCCATGCCTGCTTATGAGGCCTATGAAAGAATTGTGCGTTATTATCCCGACAGTCGTTATGCAAAAGAGGCGCGAACGATGATGAATGCCCTGCGCGAACGAAGTTCAGAGCTGAACAGCTACCTCGAGAAAAAAGAGAAAGACATCAAAAAGATTCAGGATGATCGTCAACGTAAGCAGTCTTTTCATTGATTCTGAAGTAAGGTCGTTTTATCGTGACTGATCAGGGTAAGCCATTGCTGACACCGCGTCAGCGGTTGATTCATACAGTTATTTATGAGGCCGATACTTTTGCCGGCCGTCTGTTCGATACTCTGCTGATTGCCTGTATTCTGGCGAGCGTTGCTGTAGTTATGCTTGACAGCGTGCAGACAGTGCATCGAGCTTTTCCTGAACTGCTTTTCTGGCTGGACTGGATTTTTACCGCTCTTTTCACCATTGAATACGCTTTGCGTCTTTATGCAGTCGCCAGACCAATCAATTATGCCGGAAGTTTTTATGGCATAATCGATCTTGTTGCCGTTCTGCCCAGTTATTTCAGTTTGATAATGCCGGGAGCACATGTTTTATCGGTAGTCAGAGTTTTCAGAGTTCTCAGAGTTTTTCGCATTTTAAAACTAGCCCAATACCTTGATGCCGCCGAAGAGCCTAAATCAGCTCTGAGTGCAAGTCGGCAGCGCATTACCGTGTTTATCATCGGGGTGCTGACTCTGGTAATTTTTATCGGTTCAGCCATGTATCTTATCGAAGGCGAAGAAAATGGCTTTACCAGTATTCCTGTCAGCATTTACTGGGCTGTCGTCACATTGACCACAGTGGGTTATGGCGATATTTCTCCAAAAACTCCTCTGGGGCAGGCATTCTCTGTTTTTATCATGATTCTTGGCTATGGCATAATAGCTATTCCCACAGGCATTGTTACTGCTGAACTCGCTGCCGGGAAAAAGGCCGCTTTGACTACGCAGGTTTGCCCGGTATGTTGCGCCGAAGGACATGATGCCGATGCTGTTTACTGCAAATACTGTGGCGATAAATTGAATTAATTTGTTTTGTCTGCAATGCCTCTGTTGTGCTAATAATATTGCAGCTCAATGTTAGAGGACTCCAATGAAAAAATTGTCTCTGCGATATTTTGCGGTAATTCTGTTTCTCTTGCATGTTGCTGTGTTGCCGGCTTTCGCCATGAAAAACTGCCCGGTCTGCAAACAGAACTTTCAGGATACTCTGAATTTCTGCCCGGTTGACGGGGCAAAACTGGAACTGGTCGAAGACAAAGATATCAGGCAGATCGATTTTAAAATTACCCCGGCTGGAGCAGCTGTCAAAGTTGATGGCAAAAGTGTCGACAGCAGTACTGTCGATTTCCTGCCTGGCCGCGACTATGTGATAGAAATAGCTTCAGAGGGGTTCAAACCTTCGATATTCACTGTTCGCCAGATAGATCCCGTCAAAACCTCGGTCGCTCTTTCTCTTTGCCCTTTGAGCCCCGAAGAAGCCAGAGCGATAAAGCTTCAAAGTATGGCTGGGAGCCGGGATCACGATATGGTCGAAATCAGGGCCGGCAGTTATACTTTGGGCAGTGATCGCGGAAACCATGACGAGAGACCTGTTCGCAAAGTTGAAACGCCGGGTTTCTGGATAGATTGTTACGAGGTTACCTGTGCTCAATACCAGCGATTTCTTGAAGACGTGCGCAAACACGGACACAAATGGTGTCACCCGTCTGAAGCCCATCACAAAGATCATGCTCCTTACCATACCTATGCCTGGGCGCTCAAATTCAGCTGGGTGGGTGGGCAGCCGCCACGCGGTATGGGTGACTACCCTGTGGTTCTGGTAGACTGGTATGATGCCTATGCTTATGCCAGCTGGGCCGGCAAAAGGCTTCCCTCCGAAGACGAATGGGAAATCGCGGCCCGGGGCACTGACGGCAGAGAATACCCGTGGGGTAACACTTTTTCGCTTGAACGTTGCAATATCGGTGATCAGCCACTGGCTGTCGGAACTTTTCCTGACGGTGTCTCCCCATGGGGAGTTCACGATCTTGCCGGTAACGTCTCTGAATGGACTGCCACTGCCTATGAACCCAGACCGCTGGATTCGCGGCTGTTTAGCGGCAAGTTCGGTCAGCCGATCATCAGAGGTGGCTCATGGGATGATAACTCAAAAACCTGCCGTTCAGCTGCCCGTGATGTGAGAAGATCGCCTGTGTATCGAAGTACTACGGTCGGCTTCAGATGTGTGTCTGACGTCGAACCTTCCAGTTTGCACCCGGGCAAAATTCGCTGATTCGCTGATCATATAAAAAATCCCCCGGCAGAAGGCCGGGGGATTTTTTATATGATCAACTGGTTATTTGCTGATACATTCCATTGTATCCTGGGCGATAACGAGTTCTTCATTGGTAGGAATCACCAGAACTTTAACCTTTGAGTCGGGGGTGGTGATATCACCTTCGGCCCCTCTCCAGGTCACTTCATTTTTATCGAGGTCGAGTTTGACGCCGAGCCAGCCCATGTCACGATGCACGATACTTCTGACGATCGGGCTGTTTTCGCCGACGCCTGCTGTCCAGATTATGGCATCACAACCATTCAGGACAGCCATGTAAGAACCGATATATTTTTTGATACGGTGTGAATAAACATCCAGAGCGAGGTTGGCGCGTTCACTTTTGTTTGGCCAATCTTCTTCAAGGTCGCGAAGGTCACTTGAAATCTGGCTGATACCCAGAACTCCAGAATGCTTGTTCAGGAGATTATCCATTTCAGAGATTGTCAGTTCATACTCTTTCATGATGTGCAGAATGAGAGCTGGGTCAAGGTCGCCACATCTGGTGCCCATCACAAGGCCTTCGAGCGGAGTGTGACCCATGGATGTATCTACAGATTTGCCCTTGTCTATTGCACAGACCGAGCCACCGTTGCCAAGGTGAACGGTGATGAGCTTGAGTTCTTCAAGAGGTTTGCCCAGAAGTTTGGCGGCACGTGAAGCTACATAGCGATGGCTTGTACCATGGAAACCATAGCGGCGGATTCTGTGTTTTTCATAAAACATGTAGGGCAGGGCATAGATGTAAGCTTCAGACGGCATGGTCTGGTGAAAAGCCGTGTCAAAAACCGCTACCTGACGAATTTTGGGAAGAATTTCTTCTACCGCTTCGACGCCCTTGAGGTTGGGTGGGTTGTGCAGTGGCGCAAATACGATACAATCACGGATTGCGCCTTTAACTTCTTCGGTGATCAAAACGCTGCTGGAAAACTTGTCGCCGCCGTGTACAATTCTATGCCCGACTGCACCAAGTTCTTCAAGGCTTTTCAGAACGGCTTCTTCACCGGTGGTGAGAAGTTCAAAAATTTTCTGAATGCCGATCTTGTGGTCGAGAATGTCGCATTCATGAACTTTTTTCTTGCCATCGTCACCTTTTCGGTAATCGATGGTCGAACCCGCCATGCCAACTCTTTGTACAAGGCCTTTGGCCATCACTGAAGTATTGGTCATGTCGAAAAGCTGATATTTGATTGATGATGAACCGCAGTTTAATACGAGTACTTTCATTGTTTTCTCCCTGTTACTGATGGTTAGCCTGAGAAAGCTGCTCTGCTTTCAAACCGCTGTTCTGTATGCGCAGGCCATCATTGCCGTATCGGTAAAAGCCTTTGCCGGTTTTGACGCCTTTGTAATCGGCTCTGACAAGTTTTTTAAGAAGTTTGGCCGGCAGATAGCTCTGATCAAATGTTTCTTTGTAGAGGTTTTCGAGATAGAAGACCACTGTATCGACACCGATTTTATCGGCGAGGGTCAGTGGCCCTGCATTGAGACCAAAGCCGAGTTTCATGGCAATGTCTATCTGTTCACAGGATGCTATGCCTTCTTCAAGCACTTTGACGGCCTGGTTGATCATGGGCATGATGACGCGGGTGGTGATAAAGCCGGGGCAGTCGTAAACGCTGACCACAGTTTTGTTGATCATTTTGGCGAATCTAACAGCCGCTTCAAAAGTTTTGTCGTTGGTTTTCAGACCGCGTGAAATTTCGACCAGAGGAACTTTGGGAATCGGACTCTGAAAATGCATTGCAATCGTGCGTTCCGGGTATTTGCATTCAGAGGCAATCTCTGTGATAGAAATAGTCGCCGAGTTAGAGGCTATGATAGTGGCGGGGGGGCAAGTTGCATCGAGTTCTTTGAACAGCTGTCGTTTGACTTCGAGCGTTTCTTTGAGGGTTTCGATAACCATCCAGCCTTTGATGGCATCTCTGATATCTGTTGAGCCTTTGATACGGCTCATGATGGCCCGCTTCTCGCCTGAAGTCAGCCCCCAGCGTGCGATCTCGGCATCAAGGGTAGCTTCAACCTTCTGGATACCCTTTTTCAGCTTTTCTTCTGAATGATCGATTAAAATGACTTCACAACCTGCGGTAGCAACGGCCTGAACCAGTTCCTGGCCCATGGTTGCCGCGCCATAAATTACGACTGTTTTCTGGCTCATCTAATTTGTCTCCCGGAAATAAATTGGCTTTAGAGGCACATAAGCAAACGAAACAAGCTAACATAACAGCGGGCAGTGCCCCTGTCAAGTTTTGTCGACTGTCGCAACGATAATTTATTTATGACAGCCGGTTATGAAAAAGGGCCCGGATTTCTGCCGGGCCCTCGCAAACTTGGGAATCTATCAATCGCGATGAATCTGCTGAAAACGACTTCTTACACTTTGAACAGCTCTGATCCGAGATTTGGTCACGATGGTGCGGTTCGGGTCGCGAAGTGCGTTGGTTCCGCAGTGAATTTCGCCCATGGAGGTGTGATAGGGGGTATCATCGATGAAATGAACTTTGTTTCCCTGTGCTTTCAACCTTGCTTCGATAGCTTTGTCAAAGCCGGGAATATGAGTTGCAGGTACGATTAGATGGTCTCTGACGACGAGCAGGTTGACTACACCCGGAAGAAATGCGTGGCAGCGTCGCGGATTGGTGGTGCCATAACCTTCGAAAAGTGACGGCCAGGCGACTTCTTCAAATTCGCGTTCTTCTCTGGTGGTTTTTTTGATGAATTCTTTCAACATGCCGACATTTTCTTCGATAATGTCGTTAATGGCATAGTTCATGGCAATAAAATCGCCTTCGGCGGTACCCTTGCCTGCGTTCGGGTCTTTCATCTGAGCATTCAAAACTGCTTTTACCTTCAGCAGAAAGTTACGATCGCTGGTGGTGACTTTGGCAAGCTCAGAATCGGGAGAATTCTTGATGAGTTCCAGTGCATAGGCAGTATCTGCTCTGACAATAGAATAGCCACCCGGTGCCCACGGAGTCGGAATGAAGCTGACATACTCATCTATGTGGCCGACTGTAAGCCATCTGGTGTTGCCTTTAAAAATACGATCTTTGTAGCCATTGGCTTCGAAAAAATTGAAACATTCGTCAGTAATGGTATCGCCAACGACAAGAATGTCATCCATGGGTGTAACTTCGAGATTTCCGCCGTAGTCGCCATGAGACTGAGCATTTGATGGATTTTTGAAGTATACCATGTCCCACATGTTGGCAAGAACGCCGGGCAGACGGCCCAGACCGCGGCCACGGTTCGAGTCGAACACTGCCGGAACGAGTTTGCCGGAATTGAGTTGTGCTGAACAGAGTTCCATGCAATCCTGCATCCAGATATCGCTGGAGTTGAATTTGGGGTTTACTTCAACGTAGGCCTGGGCATCCTGTTCAGAGATACCAAGTGATGGGACCGGGTTGCCGCTGCTCGAAATTATATGCAGCTTAACTATATCGTTACCGGCAAGCTGATCACTGACGTTAATATGTTTGATTACATTGAAAAGATCTTTTACGAATTTCTGGTTTCCGTAGCCGGATACAACCAGGACTTTGCTGGGGATGTTGTTGTTGTTGTTGAATTTTATCCTGTTGACCTCACTCATCGGCGGAGCCGCAAAAAGGTCAGACGTACAGCAGCATAAAAGTGCGCTGACAGAAAACAGACAAAGCGATTTAACCAGTTTCTTCATACTTCCTCCTCTAGGTGCACGCTACACAATATTCAAGAATTATAACATCGGGATTGCTAATTTCAAAGGTGTCAGGCAGCTAAAAGTTTTTTTTTTTTTTGAATATGCGGGAAGACAAATTTGTGTACACCTGCTCTTATTCAGGGTAGTGCCAGACGATTGCCTCTTCTTTCTGGAGCAGTTTCAAGGCCTGATGTAAAAGCTGGCGCACCCTTTCCCGGGAAATATCCATGCGGCGACCTATTTCTGCCAGAGAAAGTTCTTCGTCGCTGAAGCCGTAAAATTTTTCAATGATGAAGCGCAGACGCTCTGGAAGCTTGGCGAGGCCTTGATGAACTGCTTCGTTTTTGAAATTTTCGAGAGCTGTTTCTTCCGGGCTGAGATTTTTTTTGTCTGCCAGGTAATATTCCATTGATTCATTATTTTCGTCGTCAGAAGAGGTACCGGCATGTATTGATACAGGAGTTTGCGTGATGTTGAGTACATTCAGTATTTTTTCTTTTTCCATCCCGAGAATTTCTGATAGTTCCGAGATGGATGGCGAACGAAAAAACTGATTTTCAAATTCTTGAATATGGCGCCGGATTTTGTGGGCCACTGTCAGCAGGTGATGCGGAATACGGATGGAAGACCCCTGAGTGGCAACGGCTTTTTGCATGTAATAGCGAATCCAGTAGGCAGCATAGGTCGAAAATTTGTAGCCGAGAGTGTGGTCGAACCTGGCAATTGCCTTGATCAAGCCCATGTTGCCTTCCTGAATCAGATCCATCAGCGGCAGGCTGCCTCCGGAAAATTTTTTGGCTACACGGGTTACCAGTTTAAGGTTGGCAAGCAGAAAAAGTTCAGAAGCCTCATGGTCGCCAGCGATTTTTCTGGCAAGGGCATACTCTTCTGCACGGCTGAGAGGCTTTTTAGAAAGCTCTGAAAGATACATTTCGACCAGGGTGTTGCGTTTGACACGATCAGCAGAGGCAAGCGCCAGCTTTTTTTTATCGATGATATCAGAAAACAGGCTCTCGTTGAGAATGCCGAGATCCCAGCCTCGTTTATAAAAGCATTGATCGCAGGTTCGGTCTGTACAGGTCAGCTTCTGTTTGTCTTCAGGCGAGCGTCTGGAAAAATATTTATAACATTCAAATATTTGTTGCACCCTGACGGTGCAGTTCGGATTGGGGCATTCGAGCAATTCATGGCAGAAGCGCATTCCCACTGTTCCGATTTTTTCGGAATTCAGGAGTTCTTCTTCTGCGTTTACCTGCAAAGAGACCTCAGATTCAGTTTTGTCTGGTTCCTGTGGCGGTTCAGTCTGAATTTTTTCGGCAGGCGAAATATCCGGCAAAAGACTTTCGGGGGTTGGGTCCGGTATTTCCGGAAACATACTTTCGACAATGAGGCCGATTTCCCAGCCTAGTCTGTAGTTGCAATGGTCACAGGGCGCATAGGGGCAGTCATCTTTTTCGACAGGTCGGCCAAGAGCTGCTTCGAGATATTGCCAGCAGCGCATAATCTGCTTGCGCTGAACCGGGCAATCATATCTGCTGCATTTGTGAGCTTCGAAGCAATACATTAATCAATCACTTGCCTGAGTTTCTCCTGGCAGAAGCCATATGCCGGTGAATATCAGAACTGCTCCTGCGATACCGGCAGCAGAAAGACTTTCGCCGAGCCACAGCCAGCCAACCAGGACGCCGCCTACCGGCTGAGCGTAAAGAGTCACTGCCATGACCCCTGCTTCTGTGTGTTTTAAAATTATATTCCAGGTGGCATAGCAGATTGCGTTGCACAAAACTCCCAAAAAGATTATCGCAAGAATAGCCTCTGTTGTAAAGCTTATTGGCCAGAGTTGAGAAAGTTCCAGGGCTGCAATTGGCAACAAAAGAAGTGAACCGATCAAAAAACTGTAGGAAGTTGCACGCATAGCCCCGAGTCTCTGGGCAACCGGCTTCATCAAGACAGAGTAAAGAGCGGTGGTAAAAATTGACATGACTACCAGAATGTCGCCAAGAAAGCCCCCGGAAGACGATAACTCTGCAAGCAGTTGAGCAAGCGATTTGCCGCCGAGAAGCAGTAGTGTTGCACCCAGTATTGAAACGGCAGTAGCCTTGACTGTGCGTCGCTGAAGAGCTTCTTTAAGCATCAGTGCCGCCAGAAAAATGGTGAAAATTGGTTCTAGAGACGCTGTTATCGCTGTTTTAGTTGAAGTTGTCATCTGAAGGCCAAGGTTCAAAAGGGCATTAGATATGGCCAGGCCAAATGAGCCTATTATAAAAAGATCTTTCCAGTCATGGAAGGTTAGTTTTCTGTTTGTATGTTCACGGTTCGGTATCAGTAACAGAAAAAAGCCACCAACCAGAAACCTTATGCAGGCAAGAGTCGAAGGTGGAATTACTTCCAGGGCATATTTGGCGACTGCATAAGAAGCGCCCCATGCCAGATTGATGCCAAGCAGCAGCATAAGACTTAAAAACGGTGAATATAACCCGGTGTGTTTTTTTGAGTTCATTCTGATTGCCGCTTCAGGCTGACACGGGCGATGCCTGTTCTTCTTCGGTGAGTTTCAGAAATATCGACTCGAGATCGTTGCCTGGCAGACTTGCGAGGGTCTGCAGTTCATTCATATCACCCAACGCCACAATTTCGCCGTTACGGATAATGGCGATACGATGGCACAGGTCTTCGGCAACAGATAGGGTGTGGGTCGTCAAAAAAACGGTTTTGCCCTGCGCGACAAGATTCTTGAAGTATTCTTTGGCAAGTTTGACACTTTTCGGATCAAGCCCGACAGTTGGTTCATCGACGACAAAAATTTCCGGGTCGTGCAGAATCGCGGCACTCATTGCGACTTTTTGTTTCATGCCGTGTGAGAAGCTCTCTATGAGTTCATTTCTGCGATCCCAGAGATTGAAGAGCTTCAGCATTTCTTCACCCTTGCTGATAATTCTCTTTTGGTCAACTTTATATAAGCCTCCCATAAAGTCGAAATATTCCAGTGGGGTCAGTTTTTCATAAAGGTAGGGGCGGTCAGGGACATAGCCCAGTAGAGCTTTTGCCTGGTCTGGCTGGGCGTTCAGATCGAAGTTGCCGATGAAAACCCGCCCGGAAGTAGGTTTGATGATGCCCGTCAGAATCCTGATGAGAGTCGTTTTGCCGGCACCATTGGGCCCCAGAAAGCCGAACAGTTCACCTTTGTAGATGTTTAAATCAATGGTCTTGAGAGCAGAAAAATCTCCGTAGTTTTTTTTGATTTCTGAGAAGCGAATCATGGTTTCATTCGGGTTCATAGTTTTCAATTGTTTCCAAACCTTTCCGGAAAGGCAGATATACCCATATTGCGGAGCATGTCAGCAGCATAACGGCACTGATTCCCATCAGAATAAATGATGAATGGCCACGGACCATATAAAATTTGCTGTGAAAAAAGCGATACATGGGGTAAATTTCGATCAATAAAAGGTTGATGACATACAGTCCGGAAAGAACCATGTAAATGAAGCCGCCATAAGAGCCTGCAATTTTTAGTGGGGAATCTGCGGCAAAGTCAGCGTAAATGGCTCCAACGCCTATGGCAAGCGAAGTTATCACAAGTGTAATCAAAATCACGTTGATGAAACTGAGCCACAAAAGAGACGGGTGCGAAACCTGAAAGACCGAGTTGGTAACTGTGCACAGGATCAATCCCAGGATTATCATTGGAACAAGATAGACAAATAGTTTGATTGTTAAAATACGGCGTGGGTTGACCGGCGATGATTTTACCGCCCAGAAAGCTCTGCCTTCCATGCTTATGGAGGGAAAAACGAAGCGCATGCCTATGGATGCAATGATAAAACCAATGAAAGGCCCATTGAGAAATACCAGGGTGTCGTTCAACTCGCCGCTGTAAAGAGTCGGAATATCTTTGAGCGGTAGTATTGACAGGTTGTAGCCATAGACAAAAATGATGGCGGTCATCATGAAGACTTGCGAAAATATCGCCGGGTCACGTAGAAACGTTGTGATTTCCTTGCTGGCAATTACTCTGAAGTCGGGGCTGAAAAATCTGAATGGCCAGATAATGATGCTTCTGATCCATTCAAGGCCGAGAACCTGGTTGTCGACTGCTTCCATCGAACGCTGCCAGCTGTGGCGATAAAATTTTCCCGCGAAAAAGTTTAAAATGACAAAACACAAAACAGTCGAAGCGAGCAGAGGCAGGAACTCCTGCAGGGCTTTGCCTGTAAGATTGTTGAAGAGCGTCATGCTTGACTGGTGAAGCCATGATGAAGGTGAATACTGCAGTAAAGGCAGCTGCAGGCTCAGGAGATACTGTGATACATCTTTGAAGTAGCTGGGATTGAGCAGTTTCTCGGCCTCGAGCGATCTCAGAAAAAAGATGAGAGCGGTCAGAACCAGAATCGAAAGAAATTGAAACACTTTTTTCATTTGTCTGACCGGGAAAAAGGACGCCAGCGCCAGAGCTGTGAATGCGCCGAATATATTGGGCAGAAATACATATATGGCTAGAAACACTGGAAAAATAAGATAGGCCGTAAGGTTTGCCTT
>JAKQQP010000163.1 GCA_029564115.1 Candidatus Rifleibacteriota bacterium
ATCAGCCGCCGGATACCGGTAACAGCCCTGGCCATGCATCGCCCCGTAGAGTCGCAGATTGTAGAATTTGCAGGCCGAACCTCGCCGGTCAATCAAAACAGCACTCTCAGCATGGTTGAACGCTTTCTGCCCAGGCACGCGATCAGCCTGCTGCTTGAGCCGGAGCCGATCGTCAACCGTACACGGCAGGATATTCTGGTGATCGCCGGCAATCCGGTCAGAAATGCCTCGATCGCCCAGTCAATGATGACCAACGGCCAGCTGTACTATGTCGACCAGACTTCAAGCGTAATCTGGTATTCAATGTATAAGCTTTACAACAGAGATAAAGATGCCACGAGTCTTATGGGCATTCTTGGCGGCAAGTTCGAACCCGGACCGATTCTGGCCTCTTTTACGGCACAGAACTCTCTGGCACAAAGCAGCTTTACTGAAAATTACGGTGGCTTCTCGGTTAAATATGCCTTTTTTCCGACCGAAAGAACCGGCGCCGGCAAAATCTGGACCGGCAGCGGCTATGTAAACGAACCTCTGATGAAAAAAGCTTCGCGCACCGATTCTTCGCAGACGACCGTTTTATCTGAGGGAAATGCCGTTCGCGGCTATCTGATCAGCCGCTACAATCATAATGTTCCGCATGTGGTCGTTGCCACGGTGGCGGCTGCAGATACCGCCAGTGGCTGGGCAAAAACTGCGGCCGGGCTTTTAATTTATCTTCTGGTGGTATTCTATCTTGTCAGCCAGCTGCTTGAATATTTTTTCGTGCACCCGGTGCGCGAGCTCGCCAGAAATGCAGAACAGATTGCACGCGGCAAAGATGTCTGGAACCTTGCCCTGACCTCGGGCGATGAATTTGAAAGTCTGAACGAAGCCTTCTCTGAGCTGGTTATCGGTCTGCAGCAGCGAAACATGCTGAGCGACTACGTTTCTGAAGATGCGATTTCGCAGATCGAGATGTCTCAGGAACAAAGCATGGCCCCGGGCGGCGAATATCTTGAAGCCACGATCATCTTCGCCGCGATCAAAAATTATGCACAGCTGACCGCCGGTTATACGCCAGAACAGACGGTTGAATTGATCAATCTGTTCATCACCTGCGGAGACCAGCTGGTAAAAAAACACGGCGGCACCATCGACAAAATTATCGACAACACGCTGATGCTGGTTTTTCGCGA
>JAKQQP010000272.1 GCA_029564115.1 Candidatus Rifleibacteriota bacterium
GTGGAGCGTTTACCGGCCCGATACACCCGGCGCTCATTGCTTTGATATGCTGGCGATATTGAACAAAGCACAGTGCATTGCAGTTGATGTTAAGGCCAAGGCCGCAATGAAATACTACCCGGCAACAGGAATAAATCAGAAGCACTTTGAAGAATATCAGAAATTCAGCAAAAAGCACCTGATGCCTTTTTGGTTATTCTTTGTCGACGAAAACAGTTGCAGCATTTACGGGAATACGCTTGACGAACTGGAAAGGCCGCGCAAGGTGGCGGACAAGCAATACCCGATGAAACTAACAGCAGGGCAAACGCTTCTGAGGGTGTGGCCGCTTGATGCAATGAAGGTCGTCGCAGATATTACGCCGGCTCAGGCCGCCAGCTTGAAAAAGCTATCTCAGAGAAGCTACGATTATTGACTCTAACGCCGATAAAGGCAGGGCTTCGCGGCTCTGCTTTTTATTTGCGGGGATTGACGAGGTGCTAGTAGATGTAGTAGAATGATTAAATAAAGGAGTTCAAAAAATGGAAAAACTGAAAGAGCTTAGAGAAGCAAAAAAAATGACACAGGTTGAGGTTGCGAAAAAGGTTGGCGTTTGCTTGGCTGCCTATCGCTTATGGGAGTCTGGCGGGGGCAAACCGAACCGCGAAAATTATGAAAAACTGCTTGAAATTTTTGGCGTTTTACCGTTTGCCGATGAAGAAAATTAATAAAAAATTGCATCCGGGAGGGCAAAAGTGAAGCCGGAAACCATAGTTTTTTACAAGAGTTACTATGACGCCGTGTCAGATTTGCCGGAAAAAATGCAAATCTCTGTCTACAAATCAATATTTTCTTTTGCTTTTGATGGAAAAGAACCGGAGCTTTCAGGAATGGCAAATACCGTTTGGAAGCTCATCAGGCCAACGATTGAAGCATCAATACTGAACTACAAAAACGGCAAAAAGGGCGGCAGACCGAAAACGGGGGTTTCTGAAATTGGAAAAGGGGGGTTTTTTGAAAGTGAAAACCGGCCTTTTGAAAAACTGGAAACCAATAAGGATTATAATAAGAATAAGGATTTAAATAAGGATTACCCCGACGATTTTGAAAAGTTCTGGAACGCCTACCCGAAAAAAGTAGGCAAGGCCGATGCCGCCAAGAAGTTTCAGAAAGCTAAAAAATCCGTTTCGGCAGACACCATTATTGAAGCGGTAGGGCGATACTGCAAAAGCAAGACCGTTGCCGATGGCTTTGTGTGCAATCCGGCGACGTGGTTGCATCAGGAGCGGTGGAACGATCTTGATACCGTAACTTTGCCCGACGACCCGAACAGGCCACCCGGCGCAGTAAGAAAAACCGCTTCGGGTTGGTGGCTCGACAAAAATGGCAACGTGGTAGTGAAGCCGGAATTTACATAAGGGGGCGACAATGAAAAGCTTTCTGGACTATGGAATAACCTTCCAGGCAGGCGCAACGGGCGAACTTAAAACAACCTGCCCGAAATGCTCAGAGCAACGCAAGAAAAAGAACTATCCGTGTCTTAACGTAAACATAGAAAAAGGTGTCTGGCATTGCTGGCACTGTGACTGGTCTGGAACATTGGCAGGGGGCGTATGGCGTGAACCGATCAGCAAAAAGCCGGTTTATTCTAAGCCGAAGCCGATTGAACAGTCAAAGATCAGCGCAACTTGGCGCAGTTGGCTGATAAGGCGCGGAATATCTGATCAGACTATCGCTGAAAATAAAATTGTAAACCGATTGGTTTACATGCCGCAGATTGAGGGCGAGGCCGATTCTGTTTGTTTCCCGTTCTTTCGTGGCGGCGAAATCATCAACTGTAAATACCGCGATAAAGACAAGAATTTCCGCATGGTTGCAGGTGCGGAACGGCTTCTGTATGGCTTCGATCATATCGCCGACGATTGCCTGATCTGGGTCGAAGGCGAAATGGATAAGCTGAGCCTATATGAAGCCGGGTTTAAAAGCTGCGTATCTGTGCCGGACGGCGCACCGTCACCAAACACGAAGAATTATAGCAGCAAGTTTGATTACTTCGATTCGGCGGCAGATCGTATTAAAGAGATCAAGCGGCACATTATCGCGGTAGACAACGACGCGCCCGGCTTTGCATTGCAGACAGAGCTTATCAGGCGATTAGGCCCGGCATTGTGCAGTGTCGTTACATGGCCCGCCGGGTGCAAGGATGCCAACGACGTATTGTTGAGGCATGGCAAGGCCGCAGTAATTGAAGCTATCGAAACGGCGAAACCGGCACCAGTAGAAGGGGTTTTTTACGTTAAAGACGTTTACGAAGAGATCTTAAATCTTTACCAATCCGGCGAGGTTGGCGGGGTTCAAACCGGATGGGAAAACATGAAGCACCTTTATACCGTCAGGCCCGGCGATTTTACGGTAATAACGGGCATACCTGGACACGGCAAAAGCGAATGGGCTGACGCCTTGATGGTAAACATTGCTAAGACTCAGGGTTGGCGCTTTGCATTGTGCAGCCCCGAAAATCAACCGATCAAGCTGCACATTAAAAAGCTTGCGGAAAAGTGGACAGGGCGCCCATTTTTTGAGCGCGAAGGCGACAGAATGACCGTGGCCGAAATGAACCAGGCTATTGAAGATTTAAACCAGTATTTCAGCTTTATTCTGCCAGAGGAGCCGACGATCGACTGCGTTCTTGACCGGGCGCGTATTGAGGTTTTGCGCAACGGAATTAACGGGCTTTTACTTGACCCGTGGAACGAACTGGAGCACAGCAGGCCAGCGGCTCAGACCGAAACCGAATACATCAGCGACAGTCTGCGAAAAATGCGCAACTTTGCAAGGCAGAATAACATCGCTTTGTGGGTTGTGGCGCATCCGACCAAGATGCAGCGAGTTGAAAAGGGTAGCAGTATTTATGAGGTGCCGACGCCCTATGACATTGCCGGCTCTGCCCATTGGCGCAATAAAGCCGATAACTGCATCACGATTTTCAGGAATGAAAACTCGGTTGACGTTCACGTTCAGAAAATCCGCGTTAAAGAGATCGGCAAGACCGGCATTGCTCAGTTCAAGTATAAAATCTCGACGGGTGAGTATTTCCCGATGAAAGGGTAAAAAATGAACACCGCTAACATCGTAATTCTCGAAAAAATCAAAGAGCTTCGGCATCTGCTTGTGCTGCAATGTCAGCGGTTGCGCGAGGCCGGCACCGAAAGCCTTGACCTTAACGCGATATGCTGCGCCATGGTATCGGCTGAAAGGCTAATGACGCAGATACTCGACGCTGAGCCGAATTACTGCCAACTCTGCGGCGCTGAAAAGCAGCTTGTAAAATCCGGCAGCATGTGGCTTTGCTGCGACTGCGCGGCGGTGG
>JAKQQP010000306.1 GCA_029564115.1 Candidatus Rifleibacteriota bacterium
CCGTGGCGTCTTCAGCTTTTATGGGCAACCGACCGAAGAACCCACGGATTTCTTTGGAATGGCTGCGGGTGGCGACTTCTCCATGGCGGTTCGTCGCAGCGGGAACCAGACGATCCTTTACACCTGGGGCCGTAACGATTATGGCCAGCTGGGGCAGGGTGATACCTCTGCACGCAATCGCATGGCAGCGGTTGCCAACTTTCCGTCTGGCAGCGAAAAGATACGAACTGTATGCGCCGGTCGCGAGCACGCTCTGGCACTCACCGAAAGCGGCAAGGTTTATGCTTGGGGCCGCAACAATAACGGTCAGCTGGGTCTGAACAACACGACCGACCGTTCGGCACCGGTTCAGATAACGAGCACGATCGGCAGTGCGATAATAACGGGCATAGCAGCCGGAAGCTACCATTCTCTGGCAATCGACAGTGAAGGTAATGTTTATGGCTGGGGGTATCAGGCAAACGGCCGGGTTGGTAACGGGCTGACTTCGGGTAATCGCCTGACTCCGGTAAAAATAGCCGAGTTCCCATAAAAACACCTTGCATTGCTCTTATAAATTTGTAAATTATTGAGTCTTACTGAAGGATATTTAAGGAGATATGTGAAATGCTGCAGACCTCATACGCAGAAGGCTTTATCGAGATTGAACATGATTTTGTCAGGTTTTTAAAAATTGAAAAAGGCCATAACTGGGTCGGCAAAACCATATCAACTTCAGATGCCAGCCTCTGGAACGACCTGAAAAAAGAAATATCAGATTTTTTTCTTCCTGGCTCCAGGCTGACCTTCATCTGCTCAGATCAAGGTCTCCTCAGAAGTATGGATTTTCCTAAAGATGCCACCGAAGCCGAAATAGTCGGTAACCTTCAGCTAAAGCGCAAAGAATACTTCAACGCCCGCGAAGAAATGCTTTTTAAAGTAAGGTCTTCTCAGATCGCCAACGGCAATAATAAAGATGTTTTTGTTTCGGCTCTGCCAAAGACAATTCTCGATCAGAGCAAAAATCTCTGCGAAGAAACCGGCTGTCGCCTAAACCGGCTTACCACTTCTGCAGACGCGCTTTTCGGAGCTTTTCAACGCCAACTGCAACACCCGGTTTCTGATACCTGCGTCATTCTGCAGGTCGGTTATTCAAGAGTGCATCTGCTCGCCGTAAAAGGGCTCGAGCTGATAGCCGTCAGATCGCTTCTGACCGGTAGCCTGAAAGAACTCGAAAACATTCTTTTTGCCGGCTTTTCTCTGCAGAAGCACGACGTTGCCAGGCTTCTCAAAGAAAATGTCTCAGCCGGCGTGCCGGCCATCGACGATGCGATCAGAACCAACCGCCTCGAACTCATGACCCATATCGGCAGTCTCTTTTCTGAGCTGCGCAGCAAAAAGCTGCTCGGCGAAAAATCCGTTTTCTATATTTCGAACAGCATGATCGACGAACCAGAACTCGGGCTGATGATTTCTGAGCGCTTCGGAGTTTCGGTAGAAATTTTGACCGGCCTGCAGAATAACGAATTTTACAGCTCTAGCGAAGATCATCGTTCCATCTGGCTCAGCGGCGCCAGCCTGCCTTCGGTCGCCAACCTGTTACCGGTTGTCAAAAAGAACATGACGACCTTTTCGCTCGAACCCAGAGCCGCCGTGCTCGCCGCGCTGGTGCTGGCAATTGCGCCGCTGCCATTTTTAAACTTTCTGAAGATTCAGACTGCCAACGATCTGACCAGCTGGAAGCAAAAACACGTGCCTGTTCAGACCCTGGTCGACAGCTACGCTCAGGCGGCCCAGGAACAAGAAAAACTGATTACCCTGGCAAAAGAAATCACCGCAGACATAGACCGTCGCGGTCTGGCAACACGCCTTACGCGGCACCTGACCGAAAATCTGCCACATTTTACCCGCCTCGAGCAGATAAACGTCAACCTTAAAAACAATCGAATCTCCGTGACAGGTTACACCGTCGATACTGAATCAGCCCTGCGCTATCTCGATGCGATCAAAGCATTTGCCGAGCTGGGCGAACCCGAAATAACCATCGGTGATATCGAAAGTCGCCGCATTAAATTCGATATATCCGCCCCCCTGGGCAAAAAGGGCTGAACCATATGGAAAAACTTTTAAAAGCAATCATAATAATAGCCGTTCTGATAATGCCCTGGACCTATTACTATCTACCGCAGCTGGCAAAAGTGACTGCCGACAAGCAGATGGCAGCAAACCTCAAAGGTTCGATCAGCAGGTTTGCAGATGGCCGCGAAGTCATGTTCCGCAGCCTGTTGGATATACAGAAAGAAAACATCGCCAAAGAAAAACATCGCCTTGAATTCATGCTGCCATCGTTTGCCAAAGCACGAGCCAATCTCATGGCTCCCTTCGAAAACCTTCGCAACGCCGTTGCGGGCGAATGGCAGGTGGTTCCCGAGGGCAAGTTTCGCAAGAGCGGCCCACTGGTGTTCTGGCCTTTCAAGTTCACCTACCGGGGCTCTGCCGCCCAGGCCATCCAGGCTCTGGCTCACCTGGAAACCTCGACACAGTTTATGCTGCTTCGCGACTATTCAATTTTGCGCAGTGACGGTCAGGTCGAAATGACCGGTCTTGTCGAACTGGTCTTTCAGAACAACGGTGAAGACGAATTCAGCGCAGGAGGCACCTTATGAAACTCTGGATAAAAACCGCAGTGCTGACCTCTACCTGCCTGCTGCTCTTCTTTGCCTATCAGCTTCATAAAATAAACAGCAGGGTTTATACGCCTGCCCCTGAGTATCTGGCGCCGCTGACCATTCCAAAGCCCCTTGTCCGTCAGGAAACGGAAAAAGAAAAGCTTCTTGCCGGCCTGCCCGGCAGTCGGCAGTGCTTTCGTCAGGTATTTTTTGAAGTCATGCATCTTTGCGGAGTTCAGCAGAACCGCTTCGGAAACTGGCTTGCCATCTTCAATGACGGCAGCGGGCAGCTGATAAAGCTGAGCTCAGGTCAGAGTCACGATGGCGTCAAAATTGTTTCCGTGGACGAGAAAGGGTGCGACGTTCAGTATGGCAGCATCGAGAGAAGATTTGAGCTGCCGTAACGACGATTTTATACTGTTCTCAGCCCTATATTACATTAAAGAGTCAATTGAACGAGATTTGAAAGGGAGTTTCAAATGCGACTTATAAAGCAAAAACAGAACCTGGAACCAGCCTCGAGTCAGACCGCTGAAAGATCGTTTTTCAGCAGTCTGGGCAAGCCCCTGGCAATGAGCCTTCTGGCGACGATATTGATCTTGCCGGTTTCTATCGCTCAGACTTCGGGCTTGAACAATGCAGAAATTTCTGCCGGCATGACGCTTTCGGTGCGCGATGTACCGCTTGAATCGGCCGTTGCACTGATTGCCGAAAATTTCGGCCTTAAGCCGCAAATACACATGCCCCTCGCCGAAAAGGTGAGTCTCGATATTCAAAACGCCAGTCTCGATCAGGCAATGGTCAAAGCTCTCGGCAACATGCCCATCGACTGGATGGTAGAAAACAAAAATCTGCACGTATTCAAGCCTCGCGAAACCTGGTCGAGATTTTCTGATATGGGGCAGGCCGGGGCCCAGGGTATTGGCGGTGCTCCGGTCAAGCAGGCCGAGCCTTCTGTTTCACGTATCGTGCCTCTTGGCAAAAGAAGAGCCGAAGACGTGCAAAAGCTTTTGAAAGATCTCAATCAGTCTATCAGCGTGGTGTTCGATTCTCCGACCAACTCGATAATTCTGCTCGGTGCCGAAAGCCAGGTTAACGAAGCCGAAGCTCTCTGCCAGAATCTTGACGAAATGCCGGTAACAGAACGCCAGGTCGCCTCAGCGCCACAATTGGTACAGAGGCAGGCTTACGTTACAGAAGTATTCGAGCTTGAACACGCCGACATGGAAGAAATCGAAAAAGAACTGGGAACCGTTATAGTGCGACAGGAAGGCAGTTCTGGCAGCTCATCAAATAACAGTTTGCGTGACAAGGATGGCAAGCCTATCGAAACTGAATACTTCGTGATCGATAAAGCCCGCCGCATCGTGCTGATTCACACCACCGAAGAAAAATTCGTCGTGATAAAAAAATATTTCGACTCGATCAACAAGCCTCTGGCCCAGGTGCTGATCGAA
>JAKQQP010000314.1 GCA_029564115.1 Candidatus Rifleibacteriota bacterium
CATGGGCTATCAGAGCACGCACATGGAATGGGTGATCATTTTTTTCATGTTTCTTGCGGGTGCCAACTTCACTCTTCAGGTTAAAGCGATCAGGGGAAACTTCGCCTCGTTTCTGCGCAACCCTGAGCTGCGTCTCTACGCCATCATTATCGCAGTTTCTACGGCTGTTCTCGCTTTCATACTTGCACAAAATGGTTCGGGTGGCGAAACTATTATCGATACTGTCAGAATCGCTCTTTTTCAGAATATCAGCATTTTAACCACCACCGGCTCGGCAACGGTTGATTTTGAATTCTGGTCAGACAGCGCCAAGGTCGTTCTTGTCGTGCTGATGTTTATCGGGGGCTGTTCAGGCTCCGCTGGCGGCGGCATGAAGGTGGTGCGCATTCTTCTGATGCTGCGCTATCTCGGAAAAGTCCTTTTGAAAACCGTTTATCCATCGGTTGTGGTTACCGTCAAACTTGAAAAGAGAATCTTCAAAGAAGCCGAAATTCAACCGGTGTTTTCATTTATAGTTCTTTACATGTTGTTTTTTGCAATCGGCGGCACCCTGGCCACTTTGCTCGAGAGCGATCTGATCGTCGGCTATACCGGGGCAATCGTGACTCTTGGCAATATTGGCCCGGGTTTTGGCAAAATCGGCCCGATGGGCAGTTTTTACGAGCTTCACTGGCTTACCAAAGCTATATACACTTTTCTGATGTGGGCCGGGCGCCTCGAAATCATGGCATTGGCCGTCTTTTTGCGGCCCGAAACCTGGCGCGATTCTAAGTGGTGAGTTCTATCCGGGTTTAAATCGTTGAGTTTGAGCGGCTGCCGTCAGCTTTTTTCGATCCAGCCGCCACCGAGCAGCTGGCCGTTTTTATAGATTGCCAGTCGCTGCCCCGGGGTCACTGAAGCCAGTGGCTTCGCCAGCTCGACCACGGCGGTATCGCCCTTGCGAATAACTGTTGCGGCCTGCAATGGCTGGCGATAGCGCGTCATGATTTCGCATTCGAGGCTGTCGTGTTCAAAATCGAGCCAGTTCATGTCACTGGCGGTGAACTTGTCGGTCAACAGCAGATTGTGGTCAGTGCTGACTTTCACCCGGGCGCTCTTTGCATCGATATCGACAACGTAGGCCGGTCTGCCGAGGGCAACGCCCAGCCCCTTGCGCTGACCGATGGTAAAAAACTGAACCCCTTCGTGACGACCGATGACCCGGCCGTTTTCGTCGACAATGTCACCCGGGCGGGGTTGCTCATTGAAATAACGCGACAGCGTCAGCGCAAAAGTTTCACCCTTGTAGCCGAAACAGGCATCCTGGCTCTCTTTTTTGGCGGCATTCGGCAGGCCGAGCCGGGCAGCCATGGCCCGCACTTCCGGCTTGGTCATTTCGCCGAGCGGCATGTAGCAGTGGTTGAGCTGATCCTGGGTCAGGGCCGAAAGAAAATAAGTCTGGTCTTTTTCGGTGTCAGAACCCTTGAATAATCTTGCCTTGCCGGGAATTTCGCGGTCGATCACCGCGTAGTGCCCGGTAATGATGCCTTCAGCGCCGAGTTCAGCGGCAAAGCGGCTCAAAACCGCGCCAAATTTGAGAAAATGATTGCATAGAACACATGGATTCGGAGTTCTGCCGCTTTTATATTCGTTCCAGGCGTATTTGAGAATCTGTTCGGCGAATTCTTCTCTGACGGCCACGAAACGATGCGGAATTCCGAGCTTTTCAGCGACCATGCGCGCCTGAATATTGTCGTCGAGACCGCAGCAGGATTTCGTCTTTTCTTTGCTGTCGTCGCAGGTCTTCATTTTAAGGGTGACGCCAATGACCTTGTAACCGCGCTCGAGAAAAAGGGCCGCGGCCACCGAAGAATCGACGCCACCGCTCATGGCGGCAATGAGAGTTTTACCGGTTTCTGACATTTATATGGCTTTCGGGTTATAAGTGCCGGATGACTTCGGCATGCCGCCGGCGTTATCGACAGCGTGCGGCACATAGTCCAGCTGAATCTGGTGCCAGAGCCCGGCGGTTTCGGCATTGACGTTGCTGCCGGTCAGAAAGAGAAGAGAAAGCAGCAGCCCGATGGCGATGGCGAATTTCTGCATCTGTTTCTCCGCGAAGTTGATTTGTTGCAATAATAACACCTGACCCTTGAATGAGCAATCACCGCAGGACAAACTCATTAAATCCATAGATTCCGGGTCTGCGCCCGGAATGACGGAACCGGATTACGTCCTGTGCTTATGCCTGGAACGGGGCAGGCGGGAACTCAGTATAGTTGCGAATTTAAGCTGTTTGAATGTGTTTGCCCCGCTGTTCTTGCCGGCAGACTCTGTGAGTGTTACACTGCCGGGCAGGGAAGTGCACAGGAGGCGAAACTTGAGGCGTCTTTGGCTAGTGATTTTTTTGCTTGCGGCGGCCGGGGTGAGGGCTGACGACTGGCAGACCCGTGTTGATCTGTTACTGCAGCGGGGCTTTAACTCGCTTGCCGAAGTTGACGCCAGAGATGATCGACCGGCGCTGGCAGAAGTTGAAGATGCTGCGGCAAAGGCGCCTGACTGGCGGGCATTGCGTGATTTCATCATCGGCCGGCCGCTGCGGCGTAGAAAGCTGTTAAATCAGCAGCTTACCGGTTTAAAAAATCACCTTGCAGATACAAAAACAGAAACATCGAATGATGAAGTTCTATTGCTGAACCATATCATGGGAGCCGATGGGGTTCGACGGCCATGGGGTCTTTATCTGCCGCCGCAGGTAACTTCTTTTCGCCCATTACCAATGCTGGTTGCATTGCATGGGGGTGTCTCACGTCAAAGTATTTACGAAAATCCGGTCGAAGTGATCAAAGAATCACCATGGTTCGCTCTGGCACGTGCGCATGGCTGGGTGCTGCTTTTTCCGTTCGGTCATCAGGGTGCCACCTGGTGGGACAACACCGGCATGGCCGGTATCAAACACCTGATAAGAACGGTAAAACACCATGTAAATATCGACGACAACCGGGTATTTCTTGGCGGTTTTTCTGATGGCGCGTCAGGCAGCTTTCTGCATGCAATGCTGACCCCGGATGATTTTGCAGCAATTGTCGCTCTTAATGGTCACATGGGGGTTGGCAGCCTCGACGGCAAACTGCCATTATATGCACCAAATCTGGCAATGATGCCGGTTTATGCGGTGACCACCGATAATGACGAGTATTACCCGACCAGGCAGATG
>JAKQQP010000368.1 GCA_029564115.1 Candidatus Rifleibacteriota bacterium
TCTCTGACTATCCATGATCCTGGCCATTCCGAAAGCGAGCAGAGGTTTTTAATACTTGGCCGGTCAGCAGAGAACCGACTGCTGGTTGTATCTTTTACTGACCGCGAACCAAACACGCGGATCATAAGTGCCAGAAAGGCAACAATCAAAGAAAGGAGAAAATATGAAAAAAGCCCAAAAGAAGACTGAAGACATGGAAATGCGCGAAGAATACGACTTCTCAGGTGGCGTTCGCGGCAAATATGCAAAGCGTTATGCCGAGGGAAGCAATGTAATCGTTCTCGACCCCGAGCTTGCAGAAATGTTTCCCGATTCAAAGTCTGTTAATGAAGCCCTGAAATACCTGGCAAAACTGGTTCGCCAGACACAGAAAAAAACTGCCAAAGCTGCTTAATAAATGAAATCATTGCTGAATGCCTCAAGGCAAGGGTAAAGGCCCTTACACAAAAGCAATTATGACTGTGAACAACTCAACAAAGAAAAGCAGACCCGCCAGAAAATCTGAAAAACTGGTTGCAGATAAGCAGAAGTGCAGCCTCAGCTTCGCGATCGACCATGAAAATGGTGGCCGAAAGGTTTCGGTGGCCGGTGCCATTGCCAGCATCGATTATACCTGCCCGTTTTGTCAGGCAATGGTTTATAAAAGAACCGGCCCGGTGCGCCGGCATCATTTTGCCCATTATCCAGGTTCAAGCTGTTCGTATTCGGGCGAATCTGATCTGCATTACGGCGCCAAATACTACCTGTGCGAAAAACTCCGGGCAAACGCCAGACTCGAAATTGAAGTTCCGGTCGAAATCGTGCCCGACAGTTATCTGAAAAAAATCCTTGAGAAAGCCTGCGCCACCAGTTACAAAATTCCTGTCAGCAGCTTTTTTGAAAACATTCTTGTCGAGCACCAGGTTGAGAAATACATTGAGAAATACGAACCGGATGTTCTCTCAACCAATTCAGGAAAACCGGTCATGGCCTGGGAAATCTGCCACACGAGCCCCATGCACGATGAAAAAATCAGATTCTTTGAAGACCGGCAAATTCCTTTCATCGAACTTGAAGCCTGCGAATCCGGCAAGGAAGATTACTCTTTCAAGGTGCGCAACCCCGGCAATACAAAGTTATTCGCACCAGAAAACTTCTCTCTGAAAAGCCTCAAATACATATTTGCAGAAGAGCTGCAGACAGACATCGCCTCAGACGTTCTCAGCTATTTTTTCGATCATTACCAGGAAATTCTGAACACGAAGCTGGTTGGCGATCTCAACTGGCTGTATGAGGCGGGGATACCTCTGAATAACATGCTGCCAGATGTGCCGAAGCCATTTGATATTATGGTAAGATTCATGAAAGAGGCTGGCAGTCTCACGATTAAACAGACTATTTTAAAAAATTTCGGCGATGACGTGAATATTTCTGCAATAAACACTATTGAAGAATACGAAGATCTTATCAAAGTCGATCTTGTACAGAGCAAACTGGGAAACTTTGTGGTGACTTTGAACGACAAGTTTATGGATTCATCATTGAATTTATGCGGTGAAATTTTTCGGCAGTTTTCTGATAAATTTCCTATTATGGCGGCAATCAATGACGAAAATGAGATCGTGAGCCTGAAAACCAGTTTTGTGGTCAGAGACCTGCGAATATGTGAACTTACACTTGAAAACTACAGTGAAACTAATCCCACTCAATTCATCAACCTCAGCTTTCTTAACTTCGGAAAAGACGACAGAGGTAAGCCCTGTTACCTGATTTCACCAGACCAATCAGTTGTACTGGAAATAGGAGAAGACATTCCAGAAGGGGTTCTGGCTGACCCAACCCACATCTGCTATCGCTTTATCAAAGATCTGCGAGAGGTATGCGATCTTAAAGTCATCTGTGGCAAGGGCAAGAACGGCAAAAAATATGTTTTTGGTTTGCAGATAAACGGGTTATACAACGATAGCGACTTCAACCGCCGTATTTCAGAATCTCTGATGCAGGGCTTCAAAAAAATTCTCTTTCAAAACCCCTTTGGCAAATCAGGGTGAGCCGCTGAAACAGCCTGTCAAAAGCTTGCCTCATCAATAGATTCGGTCTGAAAATTGCCATTTATCTGCTTGATCAATTCAATTTTCATGCCACCGTATCTGGTGCCTTCTTCTTCTTCGTCTACGGTAAAACGCAGATGATCGGTGGAACCAAAGAAGTTTCTGTCGGGACCGAAAAGAAAGACAGGCCCATACCATTTTTTGCCAAGACAGTATTTAAATACATAAACTCCAGGGGGCACTTTTGTCTCAAAATGGCTGCCCCTGAAAAAAATTCTGATCGCATCTTCGCCGCTTAGAGTCTGCAATTTCACATAAAAATAGCTTTCAGGATCAGAAGTTGTTATAGAGAACGGGCAACACGCATTCTTTTTCGATGCTTTCACAAAGCTGACCCTGGACGGCTGTGAAAAGTCTTGCGTAATAAGATCACCCAGTTCCTGCCAGAATACCGGTGCAGGAACTTTCATTTCCTGGCATTTCTGGTAAATTCCGCTCCAGACTTGAGCTTTTTCACTTTCTTTAAGTTTTCGCCAGCCTTTTTCTTTTCTCTTCTGGGATATTACTTCTTTAATATCTTTGATTATGCTGTTATTGTCTTCGACTGCTTCTGGCACTGCCGGCTGTGCGCTGCCAACGGTCTCGACTTCGGCTTTTTTCACTTCCTCGATTCGCTTCTGCTGAACCTGAGGTGACTGCCCAAGCTTTTTTTCACCAGAAGAAAAGGCGGTCAGAAATAACATGATTACCAGCATGGCCAGGCAGCCATAACCGCCACCCTCTTCTGAAAGGGTTTGTGACGATTCAGCCGCTTGAGCCCTGCCGATAACAACGAGAGTTGCAGGAGCAATTACTTCTTCAACTTCAGCCAGCGAAAGTCTGTTTTTACAATTTCCGCAAACCGGATCAATCTGGCCGCTTTCTGATAAATTCAGCCTGTTTCTGGTGCCGCAAAATTCGCAAACAACATAGTATTCAAACATTC
>JAKQQP010000373.1 GCA_029564115.1 Candidatus Rifleibacteriota bacterium
CTACCTTAAGTAGTGTCTCAAAGGATCTCGTTTTTCAACAAGACCCGCTTGGCGTCATAATTAAAGTCTTTCGATCTTATTCTCAATGAGCTTCGGGCTTTTTGGCCCGCCCCGCCGTGGCAGGAAGTTCATATTATCAAATCAATTCAAAAGTGTCAACTAAATATTTTATAATTTTATTTTATTTGCCGTTCTGCTCAAAACTCTCATTCAGAGGGACTTTCTATTGTTGATGCAATAAAAAAAGGCTTCTGATATAATCTAGGTGCATGAAATCAACTTCTGAAAATGTAAACAGCCTGCTTTCCCAAACCAGAATGCATCTGCAGACCCTTGTCGCCAGAATGCCTGCGCTGATCAAGCACCTAAGCGGCGACAACATTTCCCACGACTCCTGGAAAATACTCGAGCAGATACCCGAAAATCTCTGCGAAGTTGAAGGCCGGCCGGTTATAACCATAGCCTTCTGTGGGCCGAGTGGTGCAGGCAAGAGCACTGTTTTCAATCTTTTGACCGGAATAGGTGTCCCCGCCGGCGGTGCCGTAAGGCCGATGACACACGCTTCGCTGGCCGCCTTCCCCGAAGAGCTTCGCTGTCGCATTCAGCCCCAGCAGGTCTTCAGAGGCTTCAATCTCTCAGAACTTGCTCAGCTTTCAGAACTAAAAAAATCTGGCATCGCAAGCAATCAGTTGTTTTTTCATTATTTTTCCGGCAAAAACCCGGCTGCAGATCTTTGGCCATGCCTGATAGACATACCTGATTTCAACACCACCGAAGTAGCAAACTGGGACAAAGCGGAAGAAATGATCAGAAGAGCTGAATCGATTATTTTCACTGTTTATCACGAAGCATACAAAGACATGAAAACCTTCGAAATTCTTAAAAAAGTTCTTTTGATTGCCGGAAACGTCACCATCCTTCTGACCAAGCTTGACCCGGCTGAGTGCGCCGCGAATGCCGCCGCGATTCGCAATGACCTTATCGATAGTCTCAATAAAAGACCCGACTTCAACATACAGCGCACAGACGGGCAGACTCTTGCCACTTTTCTTCAAAATTCAGCTTTCTATTACAGTCCGTTCTCGTCAGACGTTCGTTTGAGCGATATAAAACCGCTCGCTAACGCCTGCAATGATTTTTCTGAACACATTTTTGGCCAGAACGGGCCAGAAGTTGCTTTAAAAAGGCAATTGCAAAGTATCACTCTCGGAGTCAACTGGTGCGAGAAGCTTTGCGCCGAAGCCGAAGCCTCTGGCATGAAACTGCAGGCAGAAATCGAAGCGGTCGAAGCAGCGATAACCGCGGCGGCACAGACTGTAACCGGTGAAGAATTTCCAGTTTTTAAAATGCTGAATCTCATCAGAAGGCAGCTCGAAGAAAACCGCCCCACCCTTTTGCGCCGAGCTTTTCAGCCACTGCTGTTAGCCGGCTCTTCTTTGAAAGCAGCTATTTCTTCAGTATCTAAAGCCATCTCACGCCTTTCCGGAGGCGAATTGCTGCATAACATCAAGCAGCGTGACAGCCTCGAAAAGACAAGACTGCACTCAGAGGTTAACAATCTTATCGAATCTTGGCGCCGAAACCCCAAAATTCAAGGGGTAACGACCGAAAAATGCGCTACCGCCACCAGCGCGATTCTTAATGCCGAATTGCCACCGATTGACTCTGAATGGGAAATTTCGCTCAATGAATCCCTCAAAAAATGGCAATCAGGCAACAAAGATCTCTGGAAATGGCTGAATATAATCGATGAAGTTTTTATTCTGCTGGGTGCCGGGCTGGTATTTGCAGATTTTTTTATTGATGGCGGCGTTGGCACCATGGGCGCCGTGGCAGTAATCGGTGGCAGCGGTGCTACCGGCGGCTTCCTTCTTTCCCTTTTCAACAATATGGGCCTGGGGCGCGAGGTTGTTGAAGCACACCAACAATGGAAAAAGCTGCGTCAGGCGTCTTACCAGGCACACATCAAGAAACTGCTGGCCGGGCCGATCTTTCTCGAACAATTAGAGACGCAGGCTGCAACGCTCTCGGCAGAGCAGATTTCTGTTTGCCAGACAGCCTGCAGGAAATTAAAGGAAATAAGTCTGATTCATGAAATCCGATAAATCACTGCTTATCCTGGAACGGACAAAAAACCTCGCCAGAAAATGCGAAACTTTGCAGAGTAACGAACTGTTTTTCGGTCTGCAACAAAATCTTCGCACCGCAATCGATCTTGAAGAAGCGCACATTAAAGCACCTCCTGTGATTTCCATCATAGGTGGCACGGGCTCCGGCAAGTCTTTTATATTCAGCAGACTTTGCAACAGACCTGACGCAAGCCCCTCTTCTAGCTCGATCAGAGGCTTTACCAAAAAACTCTTTATCGCAGCCGGTAACAGTGAACTTCAGACTCTGCCTTTTTCTGACGATGAAGCAGTTTTTGTGCCCGACAGCATACCTGATGTCGTTTTAATAGACACGCCCGATTTTGACAGCATAGTAGACGACAATGCCAGGCTGGCTGGCGAAACGATACGTGTTTCAGACATTCTTGTCGTGGTAACTACTCCCGATAAGCGCTCCAACTTTGCCATTCACCAGAAGATAATCGAATGGGCTTCACGCAAACGCTGGTTTTTCGTCATCAACAAAACAGATACTGCCACTGACACCAGTGACATGGCCCTTAAAGAAGAATTGTCCAGAAAGCTCTCAACAATGGGTTTTGCAGTTGACACATCGGCAATTTTTGCCTTCAGTGCCAGGCAAACAGATTCAGACGAATTCAATCGCTTCAAAAATACGGTTTTTGCGCATCGCACGCTGGCTGAAAATGCCATGCTGCGAGAAGAGGCCGCGGCCAGGCGCATCCTTTTTGCTCTCAACAATGGCAGAACCAGCGAAAAAATTCTGAAGCTGCAGCATGAACTCATAGAATTCAGATCGACTCTGGCCAAAAGAATTGTCGAACAGCATACTCTGGTGCTTTCTTCTGCAGCAATTCGCAGCATGCTCGCCAACTCTATGCAGGCAGCCATTTACCGCGAAATGACAACCGGCCTCTCGTTGTTTCTCTACCCGTATTTCGCCCTGACAAACGTCTTTTCACAGGGTATCAGCCCAGAAACTGCCCAAAAAGCCATCGAAACGGCCAATGCATCGAATCAGCACCTCACAGATTGTTACATCGACGAACGGCGTTTTCTTGAAGACCGCAGTTTGCCAGGCAGCCCAACTGTTCTTGTGCCGCAAACCGGCAGGAGCAACGATGTAATGTTTCAGATCCTCGCGACAGCCCGCAAAAATTATGATTCTGCTCTTTTGAAGTTTTATCTGATTCTCGGAAACGCGCTGCCGACGTTGTTGCTGGGTTCGGCGGTATATCGGGCCACCGTCAGCTGGGTAAACGGCGTATGGCTGCCAACTGACTTTTTCGTTCACGCTTTTGCCCTGATTCTTATAGCAACTTTTCCCGGTTATCTTCTGGCAGCAAAAGGCATAAGCCGCATCGCTGCCAGGTTTTCACCCTGCTACACAGGAACCGGGGCAACAGAACTGGCCGGGCTTGAATACAATATTGCCTCTATTGACCGCATTCTGCAAGAGTCTTCAATTTTGTGCAGCTCGATAGATGAGCAACTGGGTGAGCTTCAACAGCAGTTACCGCAAAATATCTGCGGAATCACCACTGACGAATGACTGTAACAGAACGGCTGACAAGATTTCTATACAGATCATAATCTCGAATAAATTGCTGCAGAGATTGTCAGAATGGCAAAAATTCCGGCCATGATATCGGCAGGTTTGAATGTGTATTGCTGGTAACGGGTGCGAACGCCAGCTACACGGTAGCCTCTGGCCTCCATTGCCTCAGCGAGCTCTTCAGCTCTGATAATCGCCTGTGCCAGCGTCGGAATCATCAGAGGCATCATTGCCGCAGCGGTCGAAAAGATGCCAGCTTTCCCAAGACGGGCGCCTCTGGCAGTTTGTGCCATACGAATACGGTCTATTTCTGCGAGCATGACTGGTAAAAACCGCACTGCGATGACCATAACCAGCGCCAGTTCACGTGCCGGCAACCGAAAAAAGCTTAAGGGCCTGAATACGACTTCCCAGAAATACATCAATTCTGACTGTGGCGAAACGACCAGATAAAATCCGGCAACCAGAAAAACTCCAACAATGCGCAAGATGGCCTCAAAAGCAGGCTCTAATTCAAAGCCATTGCCACGAAAGCCCTGTACCAGAGACACTATCAAAAGAAGAACCGCAATTTTTTTTATCGACAGGAGAATTTCTTTTAGCGGAAGTCGCCCAAGCCATGCCGTCAAAAGCATTGCGGCGAGCACGCCCGCCATAAGCGCTACGCCAAAAGAATTCAAAGAGAAAAACATGATCGCCGCCAGACATAAAACACCTTTTACCAGCGGGTTAAATGCGTAAAGAAAGCTGTTGCCCGGTTGATAGCCTAACTGCATGGCTGACCTGCCTTCTGCAGAAACTTGCCGACTTCAACGGCATTTATAACGGGCAAAAATGGCTCATTTTTATACGGTCGAACAGCAGCGTAATACCATTCTGGCAACGGGTAAAACAAATTATCGGTCAAAGCCTGCCTTAAAAAATCATTGCCATTGAACCAGCTCCCCTGCCCTTCGCGCAAAAAAAGAATGTTGGAAGTGGGAGTGAGAAAAATCTCGGGCTCATGCGTCACAACTATGACAATGTGCTCGCGGGCAAGGCTTTCAAGAATCGAGGCAAGACTTTTTTGCCCTGAACCGTCGAGCCCGGCAAGCGGTTCATCGAGAAGAATCAGCGGCATGCGAGCGACTGTGCAGGCTGCAAGAGCTACGCGACGCTTTTCCCCGCCAGAAAGCTCAAAAGGGTGGCGGTGATAATACAAATCTGGTTCGAGACCCCAGCGTCGAAGCCAATTTTCTGCTTCACTTCTAATCTGGGAAGCGGGAAAGTTGAGCATTCGCAGAGAAAATTCTATTTCGTCGCCCACCGTCGGGTTAAAAAACAGAGATTCCGGGTTCTGAAAAGTCAGAGAAAAGTTGCCGTCTGGAATGAACTTTTCGCCATCTGTTGCAATGCTTCCGGAAAACTCTTTATGAAAGCCGGCCATCGCCAGCAGAAGACTGCTTTTTCCGGAACCGGCGCGACCGACAACAAGGTTGACAGCGCCAACAAAAAACTCGCCGTTCATGGCATCAATGACGCTTTTTGTGCCGTACGAAACACAAAAATTCTGCAATGTGAGTTTGTTGATCATGGTTTTGCTCCAGAAAGCTTTTCAAAAACCCATGATTCAGGGCGTGTAAACCACGGCAGACTGTCGCACGAGCTTTTGAGCTCCTCCCTGCTGCCCTGAAAAGCCAATTGCCCCTGGTCAAAAGCCAGAATCTGGTCGAATTGCGCCAGGTCTTCCGGGAGTTGCGAAACAACAATGACGCCGATGCCATGATCGCGGGCAAAACTTTTAAGCTGCTGCCAGAAAATAATTCTGGACCAGGGATCAAGATGAGAAGTTGGCTCATCGAAGATCAGCCATGAGGGTTCCATCGCCAGAACAGCAGCAATGCAAAGCAGCTGTTTCTGGCCACCCGACAGGTTGTTCACTGGAGCAGAGAGCAGCGATTCCAGACCAAAACGACCGGCGACATCTCTGATTCTTGAATGCATTTCCGCGTTTGAAACCGCAAGGTTTTCAAGACCAAAAGCGATGTCTTCGGCAACCGTTGTTCCAACAATCTGATTGTCGGGGTTCTGAAAGATAATGCCGGCAAGAAAGCGGCAATTGCCAGTATGATTGAAAGGGGCAAAACCATCTACCTCGATTGCCCCGGAATCAGGGCAGATCAGGCCCGCTATCAGTCTCGCCACGGTTGACTTGCCACTGCCGTTACGACCGATAATGCCGGTTATAGGGCCTTTTGAGCATGAAAAAGAAACCTCCTTCAAGCTGAAGGAGGTTTCTGATTTCCCGTGATATCTGAAAGATACTTTATCGAGAACTATCATCCTTGCCGTTTTTGATCCCGTATGTTTTCTGGCTGACGCCGGAAAACGCGGTTTCAACTACCGCTCACCTTATTTGGTGAATTCGATAATTGCCATTTCGGCATTGTCGCCACGGCGATTGCCCAGCTTGTAGATTCTGGTGTAGCCACCGGGAACCGATTCAAAGCGGGGTGCAATGCGGTTAACGAGTTTAGTGACAGTGCCTTCGACTCTGAGAATTCTCTGAGCGTTTGTTCTTTCTTTGGTCACGCTCTTGCCATCCTGGTCAACGGTTCGTTTGCAGGTGGCAGGAATGTAATCAACGATGAATTCCGGCTTGGGATTCTTGTCGGGGTCGGCAATGTACTTTTCAGCAGCTTCGCGGGTATCTTTGTCGAGATTGGAAATATATTTCTTGATCTCGTTGCGGCCGAGAATTTCACGGTCATTGCAGCCATGGAAGAACTTTTCAAGGAGAGTTCTTTTGGCAGATTTAAGACCGGCTGTCTGAGCGGCGTCTGAACCCTGAATCGCGATCATCTTTTTAGCAATTGTCAAAGCTTTTTCGATTTCGCGGCGCAGATCTTTGGCTTTCTGCAGGGTGGTTTCGATTTTTTCATATTTAACAAGTGAGGTGCACAGTGAGCGCAGCAGAGCTATTCTCTGGTGTGACTCGCGACCAAACTTGCGTCCGATTTTCTTGTGTCTCATTCGTCATTTCCTCCGGCGGTACCATCATCGTCAGGAAGACTCATGTTGAATTGGCTGAGTTTTTCTCTGACTTCTTTGAGCGACTTTTTACCAAAATTCTTGATTTCGAGCAGCTCGGAAACTTTTTTATTGACCAGTTCACCAAGAGTCTGGATCCCAGCTTTTTTGAGGCAGTTTCTTGAGCGGACTGAAAATTCGAGATCCTTGATGAGGATATCGTGATGACCCTTCTGGGGGACTTCCTGTTTCTGGGAAGAGACCATTACGAGCTCTTCCTTGTGAGTGGGAATTCCCTTGTTGTCTTCGACGATTTCTTCTTCAAGAGCCTTGAACAGGTCGACGTGCGCCATCAGAAACTTGGCGGCAAGTTCTACCGCTTCTGCCGGCTGCATGCTGCCGTTTGTCCAGAGCTGAAGTGTCAGTTTGTCGAAGTCGATATTCTGTCCAACGCGAGCGTCAGAAACGTTATACATGACTCTGGTGACGGGTGAGAACTGAGAGTCCACAAGGATGGTTCCGATCGGTTGATTGGCTACCTTGTGTTCTTCGGCCAGAACGTAACCGCGGCCACGTTTGAAGGTGATATCCATGCCAAGAGTAATGTCGCCGGTTACCTGAGCAATATGAACGTCTTCGTCGATAACGAGAAGGTCAGGGTGTGACGGCAGATCAGCGGCTGTTACATCAGCAGGTCCTTTTACTTCAAGACGCAAAGTGATTGGTTCATCGATCTCGACGTTAACAACGAGCTTCTTGAGGTTGAGGATAATAGCGGTAACATCTTCAACAACGCCAGGAATGCTGCAGAATTCATGAAGAACTCCGTCGATCTTGACGCTGCTTACGGCCGAACCGGGAAGAGAAGCAAGAAGCACTCTGCGGAAAGAATTGCCAAGGGTCTGACCATAGCCTCTTTCAAGAGGTTCAAGTTCAATGATACCGTGGTTCTGGTTTTCGCCTTCAGTATATTTAATTTTGGGTCTATTGATTTCAATCACGCGAAATAGCCTCCTGTTAAGCTTAGCGAGAGTAGAATTCGATAATCAGATGTTCCTGGATCTTCTGATCAAGCTGTGCGCGTTCGGGAAGAGCGGCAAACTTACCCTTGAGGTTTTCACGATCTACTTCGAGCCAGGCACTGGCTTCGCGGCTTGAGTTGATTTCGAGAGCGTCTTTGATCTGATTTCTGATCTTGCTGCTTTCGCGGATAGAGATAACATCACCAGGTCTCAGCTGATAGCTGGGGATATTGCACTTGCGACCATTGATGTCGAAATGCCCCTGGGTTACCCACATGCGGGTCTGGGCGCGAGAAAGACCAAAACCCATGCGGAACGCTACGTTGTCAAGGCGTGTTTCCAGCTGGTGCAGCAGGTTAACACCAGTGTTACCACCCTTGCGGTTGGCGGCTTCGTAGTATTTCCGGAACTGGCGTTCCAGGATTCCGTAGGTTTTTCTGAGTTTCTGCTTGGCGCGAAGCTGAACTTCATAGCCGGTAGCTTTCTTTCTCATCTGTTCGGAACCGTGCTGACCAGGTACGAATGCGCGGCGTTTGAAAGCGCATTTCTCGGTAAAACAGCGGGCTCCCTTAAGGAAAAGTTGATCGCCTTCACGGCGGCAAATTCTACAAACTGAACCAGTATATCTAGCCATTATTGAGCCTCCTCAGACGCGGCGTCGCTTTGGTGGGCGACAACCATTGTGCGGAATACCGGAAACGTCTTTGATTGCAGTTACAGAGAGACCAACGGTCTGCAGAGCGCGAATAGCTGATTCACGGCTCATTCCGGGGCCTGCGACAAAAACTTCGATTTCCTTCATGCCGAATTCAAGAGCGCGTTTAGCGGTAATTTCAGCAGAAACCTGAGCGGCATACGGGGTAGATTTTCTGGAACCTCTAAAACTGTTTGAGCCAGAGGAGGACCAGCAGAGTACGTTACCGGTCATATCGGTGATAGTGACGATAACGTTGTTAAAAGTAGACTGAATGTGTGCCTGACCTTTAGCGACTATCTTCTTTTCTCGCTTTTTGGTCCGGACTTTGGACTTAGCTCCTGATTTTGCCATTTTATGCTCCTTAAAATCAGTTTACATCCTCAAAAAGAACTTATTTGTTCTTTTTGATAGCTTTTCTCGGACCTTTGCGGGTGCGAGCGTTGGTTTTAGTTCTCTGACCGCGGACCGGCAGACCCTTGCGGTGTCTGAGACCACGATAACAACCGATTTCCATGAGTCTTTTGATGTTCATGGAAATTTCGCGTCTGAGATCGCCTTCTACGCGAAATTCAGAATCAAGAACCTTTTTGATCGAAGAAATTTCATCTTCGGTAAGGTCTTTTACGCGGGTGTCGGGGTTGATGTTGGTCTTGGCAAGAATCTGACCTGCGGTTGTCCAACCAATCCCGTAGATGTAGGGGAGAGCTGCTTCGACTCGTTTGTTTCGAGGCAGATCAACGCCTGCTATACGTGCCATAATTTTCCTCCTGTCTTAGCCCTGTCGCTGTTTGTGTCTGGGATTTTCACACAGAACACGGATAACGCCGCGACGTTTAATGATTTTACACTTTTCACAGATTTTTTTAACAGATGCCCTAACTCGCATTTTTTTCCTCCTGCGTCAGTTTTCCATCGTCTCGTCAGGACTTACTTAAAACGATAGACAATTCGCCCACGGGTCAAATCATAGGGAGTCAATTCTACGGTGACCTTGTCTCCAGGAAGAATTCGAATGTAATGCATTCTCATCTTTCCAGAGATGTGAGCGAGAACCATGTGCCCATTTTCAAGCTCAACCTTGAACATGGCGTTTGGAAGAGGCTCGACGACCTTTCCGTTGACCTGAATGGTATCACCTTTGCTCATTTTGCGACTAATAACCCTTTCTTTAACCCGCCTGGCAGGTTGTGGTGAGAATTTTGGGACCCCGGGCGGTTATGGCAACCGTATGCTCAAAGTGTGCACTCAAGGCACCGCTTACCATCATTGCCGTCCAGCCATCCTGCTTTATGGCTATTTCCGGGTCTCCGTATGCAGCTATGGGCTCGATTGCCACCACCATACCAATCTCCAGCCGCGGCCCCTCTTCTGGGGTACCAAAGTTCGGTATCGGTGGGTTTTCGTGAAGCTTTCGCCCTATCCCATGGCCAACAAAACGTTTGACCACTGACAAATCGCCAGTCTCGATGACATCCTGGATACTTCGTGAAACTTTTCCCAAAGTATTGCCGGGAAGTAAATTACGAATGCCGGCATCGAGCGCCATCTTCGTAATCTGCAGCAACTTTCGTATCTCCGGTGGAGGGGTGGTCCCCAGAAAGACTGTTTCTGCCATGTCCGCGTAGAAGCCGTTTCGCTTTATACCTATATCGAGCTTGAGAAGATCACCATACTGGAGAACCTTCGCAGACGATGGAATACCGTGAACAACCTCGTCGTTGAGACTGACACATATGACCCCTGGAAAATTTCTATATCCGAGAAAAGCGGACTTTGCACCGGACTCTAGAATTAATTCATGAGCATACTCTGCCAGTTCTAAAGTTGAAACACCGGGTTTGGCCTGATGCTTAACTTTATCGAGAATAACCGAAAGAATTCGGCCATTCGCCTGCATCGTTTCGATCTCCTGAAGTGTTTTCAGGTGAATCAAAGCAAATTCAGTTTGTCGATTATATCACAGATTTCAGAAAAAATCATCTCTATTTTTTTATTTCCGTCGACGGTGTACAACTTTTTTCTGTTCTCATAAAAATCTATGAGAGGAGATGTCTGGTCATGGTACACCTTCAGACGATTGAGAATGACTTCTTCAGAGTCGTCTTTGCGCTGATAAAGCTCCCCCTGGCAACGGTCACAAATGCCGGCAACCTTGGGCTTGAGGTATTCCAGATGGTACGACGCGCTGCACTGACGGCAGATTCTTCTGGCGGTCAGGCGATCGGTTAAGACCGCATCGGGAACCATCATGGCCACGACGCCGGAAAGAGGCATCTGCTTTTGATCCAGTTGCTTGTCGAGAGCTTCAGCCTGCCCTACAGTACGGGGGAAACCATCGAGAATGAAACCATCCCGACAGTCGTCCGCCGAAAGTCTGTCCAGCAGAATATCAAGAACGAGTTCATCGGGAACAAGAGCGCCACTGGCCATATAGGATTTGACTTTGTCCCCAAGAGAAGAACCTGATGAGATAGCGGCTCTCATCAGGTCTCCAGTTGAAATCTGCGGTATATTGTATTTGTCTACAATCATCTTGGCCTGGGTGCCTTTACCGGCACCCGGAGGACCAAGAAAAATCAGATTCAGATTTCTTTTGCTCATCTCAATCCTTTTTTCTTCATGAAACCTTCATAGTGTCTGGTGACCAGGTGAGACTCAAGCTGACGCATGGTATCCATGGCGACCCCGACAACGATCAGCAGCGCTGTACCACCGAAATAAAAGTTTACGTTCATGAACATGATGAGGAAGTTCGGAATGACAGAGACGATAGCCAGAAAGACACCGCCCGCCAAAGTGACTCTCGAAACAGTTTTTTCAAGAAATTCGACAGTTTTTTGACCAGCACGGATACCGGGAATGAAACCACCGTATTTCTTCATGTTGTCAGCGAGGTCCTGAACATTGAAAGAGATAGCTGTGTAGAAGTAGGTGAAGAAAATGATCAACGCAACATAAATGAGAATGTAAGTCATGCTGTTGTAGTTGAAAATATTCAACAACCAGTACACTATCGGATTTTTCACCGCTTCCTGCATTGATTCAAGGCTTTGCACCCAACTGAAGATCATGGCAGGAAACATCAGGATAGAACTGGCGAAAATCACGGGGATAACGCCGGCCTGATTCACTCTGAGAGGAATATAGGTGTTCTGACCGCCGTAAACTCTTCTGCCGACAACACGCTTGGCGTATTGTACCGGGATTTTGCGGACGCCATCCTGGACATAAACGATCAGCATAATGGTTACTACTACGAAGAACAACAGGAAAACAGTTTTAACTACATCATGAGCATCGCCACTGAACAGTGCAACCTGCTGCACAACAGCTTCGGGGAGGCCAGCAAGAATACCAGCGGTAATGAGAATGGAGATACCATTGCCAATGCCTCTGGCGGTCATCTGTTCGCCAAGCCACATAATGAAGGCTGT
>JAKQQP010000384.1 GCA_029564115.1 Candidatus Rifleibacteriota bacterium
AACCATGACATAACTGTGTCGCACCTCCGGTAGAGTGTTGGTTATGCGTGGGCCATTGCGTGGCTCACTCATATCCAGGCCTCTAAACCCCACTCTACCAGAGAGTTCTAACACAGCGGGAAACGGGGTTCGAACCCGCGACCCTCAGCTTGGGAAGCTGATGCTCTACCAACTGAGCTACTCCCGCACACAAGATATCTTGGTCGGCCCAGTGTAACAAAAAAAGTGCGGATTTTCAAGCCTGAATCGATGAATTGTCGATGGTTTTGTTGAAGATTGCATCAGTAGATTACAAGAAGATGGGCGATAGAAAAAAATCCCAAAATTCGGCAGTTTTAGAGTAAAATTGCCATATGCAGATTTCGTCTACCTTAAAACTTCTGTCATTGCGAAACCTGTTTCTTTATGCCGTTGTCGTGTTGATGCCGGTTACAGTTGCCTATTTTGCGCTGGCTTACATGATCGAAGAACAATATCAGGCCCGGCGTGAGACTATGAAGCAGGAGCTCGATCTGCAGAGCGCCAGAGTCGATCTGATTTCGCGGCAGAATTATCAGATCAAGGACTTTTTTCGTACCCTTATGTTTAAAAAGGGACTTTGCCGACAGAATCCGGAAACCATCGCCAGGGTCATCGGGCGCATCGATGAGCTTTACCCGGGCAGTTTCAAGTGGCTTTTCTGGAACGAAAAGGGTGAAGTCATACCTATCAGGTCTAAATTGATTCTGCATGGGCAGAAAGCCTGGCAGATCGTTCTCAACAACCTCATGTCGAGGCTCAACATAATCAATAACCCTGGTGCCCTGACCGAAGATTATGGTTTCCAGAGACAGTTCGCGCATGCCATGGGAACCCTTCAGAAAGCCATGGGTAATCTGGCCAAAATCGAGCATCTCAACTGGGCCCGCAATAACCCGATTGCGATGCAGTGGCTGGGCAAGCCCTGCATGGCGATCTGGGACGCCGACGTCATTTCATATCATCGTGAAAACGTTCCTGCCGAAATACGCGGCGGTTGTCTGATGATGGTTTTTCCGGACCAGTTGCCTGACGATATCTGGCTCAAAAGAATGATTCTGCGCCGCCCGAAGTCTATCGACCGCCTGAAATTCCCTGTGGTCGCAATAAATATTTCTGACGGTTCGACTCTCGCTCTTGACCCAGAACTTGAAGACGTAGGCGAAACTTTCGCCCCGGATTTGCTCAAAGCATATTTCAACCGCAGTCAGAACGTTTTCGATCATGGCACCCGTCTTGCCCGTGCAAGTTTGCCCGATGGTGACTCGCAGATCAGGTTGCTTTCGCTGGTTGATTTGTCTCCAATTCATTCTCAAAAAGAGCGAATGAGGCACCTGCTTCTCGGAATCTGTATTACCGTTATTTTTTTTGCGTCTGCAGCCGGGATGCTTGTGTCGACGAGTAGTCTGGCTAACGTTTCTTTGCGGCAGCGTATTGCCGGAATTTTTATGGTAGCCATTCTTATGCCTATCATCAGCCTTGTCAGCATTGGTAACACATTCGTCGCCCACGAAGAGACGAGGCTCAAGGAATCGGCGTTCGTGAAAATGCGTGCCGGCATGGAAGCGCTCAATCTGCGGTACAAAGATACCCCTCGTTTGATCGAGCAGCAGTTGTTCAAAGATCTGCTGGCGCTGATCGGAGACCCGCCATTCGACCCCGACAAAGTTGAAAAGGCGATGCTGAAGGCTCGAGAACTTGAGCTGATCGAGCACTATTTCATGGCTGATCAACATGGCAAACTTTTCCGCAGCAGCTGGGAAAAAGTCGACCCGGCCATGAAAAAAATGCTTGAAATGGCGGCGGCAAAAATGATTCGTTTTGAAAACGATCTTGCAGAGGGCTCCAGGTCGCTCATTAAAGAGGCGATTGACGAAGAGGTCGAAGAAATCATGCAGACACTCGGCACCACTCTTGATTTTTCCCGCCCGAGTCGTTTGCGTTATTTTGCTTATATAGATCAGCATATGTATTTCATGTCGATCAATGTCATGATCAACGACCGGTCATGCCCGCTGTTCGTGCATTTGCCCGAGAGTTTTCTCGAAAAACATTTTGCCACCCGCGAGTTTTCTATCAACCGTATGGCGAGCCAGGAATCAGAAAATCAGAGATCATACGTCAGACCTGAACTGTCTTTTTACTCAACATTTGCTGCGGCACCCAGTATTCCAAAAGACTCTGACATCTGGACCCTACTCGATGATTCTTTCAAACGTTCGTCCAGTCTGCAGGTTGAAGAGAGTGGCGTAGTCAGGATCGGAGACGAAAGCTTTCTCTATCTCATCAAACCTATCAGTTCGATGTTCAGACAGAGTCTTGTGCCCTGCCTGATTTCTTCGACCCGTCTGATCGACGAGCGCCTGCGCCATGTAAGGGTTGTGGTTGTTTCGCTGGCTTTTGCCGCAATTCTTGGGGCCGGCATTCTCAGTCTGATTCTGGCTTCAAGCCTGCTGGTGCCAATCAGTCGTATCGATGCCGCCGCCCAGCAGGTCGGAAAGGGAAATCTCAATGTCATTCTGCCGGAAATGGGAACTGATGAGCTTGGCCGTCTGAGCCAGACCATGAATGATATGGTGCGCGGTCTTCGCGAGCGCGAAAAGATGCAGGCTTACGTTTCTGATTCGGTTCTTGAAGCAATCCAGGATGACTCTGACTCAACACTTCATGCAGGCAAACACATCGAAGCCACTGTTCTTTTTTCTGATATCCGCAACTTTACTGGTTTGACAGAAGAGAATAGTCCCGACAAAATTTTTGCGTTGCTCAACGAGTTTCTTGGCGGTATCGAACCTATTATTCGCAGCAATAACGGTCGTGTCGATAAGTTCATCGGCGACGCAGTGATGGCTGTTTTTCACCGAACTACCCCGGAACACCACGCTCTCAGCGCTATTCGAGCTGCAGTGCAGATGAAAAAATTCGTGAAAAAAATGAACCAGAACCGTTCCAGTCTCGGCCTTTTCAATATCAATATTGGCATCGGCATCAGTACCGGCACTGTTTTGCTTGGCGATGTGGGCAGTTCCCGCCGCAAAGACCTCACTGTCATCGGCGATGAAGTCAATCTTGCCTCGCGACTCGAAACCGCCTCAAAAAAAGGCCGTCATTCAAAAATCATCTTTTCGGGTGCAACCCATAACTTTGTCGATCACCTGGTTGAAGCCGAAGAAATGCCATTCACCGAAATCCGCGGTAAGCAGCAGGCGGTAAAGATTTTTGAATTGATTCGCCTTAAAAACGAAAGAATCTGATTTTTTGCTGCCAGCAAGCACGTTTCGTCGCCCGTAAGATCAAAGATTGTGTGATAAACAGGCTACTTCGACCCCACCAGTAAAACTTTACACCCGCGCAGTTTTTTTCTCTTTATCTGCGTTAATTTGTGGCTGCTCTTATCTCTTTTTTTCGTGTTTATCTGTGTTAATCAGTGGCCGCTCTTATCTCTTTTTTCTGCGTTTATCTGTGTTAATCAGTGGCTGCCCTTACATTTTTTTTCCGCGTCTATCTGCGGCTGGTCTTTGACCCAGACGAAACCGGATGGCAGAGCTTCGCCGACCAGTTCGGCGAGATCTTTTTCTTCGAGGCGGGCGGCCTTTAACAAGGGTTGAATAAAAGCTTTTTTGCGCAGTTTCTTTTTGAACACTTCGAGAATGTTCTTGCGCAGCAAGTCGTCGATTTGAACCAGGCGGTCGCCTGTTTTGCGGCCGATTTCGCGCAGGGCGGTGTCGAGATACGAATTGCCGGGCACGGCCTTTTTCAGCAACTGCTCAGCCCAGGCATTGGCAACAGACTGCGGAACCATGGCGGTGTCAGGCGCATAAGCGAGCTCTCGTGCTCCAAGGCGTGCCAGAGTGGCTAGAGCAGCTGAATCTACGCCATAACTGGTGGGTGCTTTGATGATCCACCAGCCGATGCGCTCTTTCTCGGCGACAGAAATGCGCTCGAGGTGCCCAAGCAGCCGCCAGAGCTGGTTGCGCTCGTGCTGCCCTATTTCACGTTCTTTTTTATCGCGGCGCTTCGCCTGAAAAAGTACAGGCTCGAGACGACTCTTCAGGGCCTCCTGGCGCTCGATAGACAGGCCGGGGGCAATGCGTTTCCACATGATCCACCAGTCAGACCAGAACTCGGCATTGGTATGGTCATAACGATCGTCGATCATCTGCCAGATTCGATCGACGCGGTCGACATCACCCTGAACGCCGAAGCCCGGCCGCAGACAGAACCCGAGCAGCCTGAACCACATTACCAGTGAGTTTTGCCTGCTTCTGAAGTCGGTTTCGCGCTCGATGAAGAGATCGAACAGCTGGCGCAGCATCTCGGCATCCCAGTTGCTGCGCGGCGAGCCGATGATGGTTTCGAGTTCTTTGAATACAGTGTTGAATTCAATTTTTTGAGCGAAAGCATTGTCGAGCAGTGCTTCTATTTTTTTCAGCTGGGCACTGGTAATGGGAACACGCCGCTTTGCCGGGGCATTTGCTGCCACTTTGCTGCTTTTTTCGCTGTCGCCGAGGTCGAAGCGCAGTTCCTGCGAAAAGTTGCCGGCGATTTCTTCGCAAAAAATCTGCAGATACCCTGTTTCCTTGAGTCTGACCCTTATTTCAACCTGCTTTTCGCCTTTGCCGGTGCTGGCTTTAAGCGTGCAGGGCGGCAAGGGAAGATAGCGTTTCGAGTTGAACTTGATCAGGCGGCCCGATTCTTCGGTTTTAGGCGGCGCCGGCGTATAAAACAGGTAAAACGCCGAATCGCGGCTCAAATCGATGCCGAAGGTTTTGCCGGGCATGTGATAATCTTTTTCGGCTTCTGAGCCTTTCGGCAGAATGCAGAGCAGTTGCTCCGGCACATGCCGGGTCGATGTCGAACTTTTTGCGGTTCCGATACCCAGATAAACCGAAACGGGGTTGCCGCTTTGAATACGTTGGCCAAGCCCGAGAGTTACCAGCCCGTAATAGGCGGCGCCGGCGGCGACAGCCAGGGTCGGGTGCGGGTTTTCGAGAATTCTGGGTTCTCTGCCTTTCCAGAGGCTGAGAACTTCGAACAGGCGTTCGCGCAGACAGTCGGCTTTCATTGTGCCGCCATTGAAGAGTATGGCATCGGGGTTGACATTGTTGTCGCGCAGAAAGGCGGCAAGATGTCTGGTCACGGCGGCGTCACGGGTGAACGGCAGGCCCGCTTCCGAAAGGCCAAGGGTATTGTCTTCGTCTGGCATATCATCGGCGTTCACTAAGGGGAAAAAACCGTCTACCATCGACTTTTTTATTTCTTCGGCGGCCAGGCTTATTTTTGCGGCACCGGCAAGAACTCGGCTGCCTGCGCCGGCCAGACTGAAACCTACCTGACCCTCTGTGGCACCGGAAAGCACCTGTTCTTTAACCGTGTGACTCTGGGTGAGAAGAGAAAGCCATTGCTTGCCGACCAGTTTGCGACCGCGATGTTTAAATTCGGCTTCTACTCTGCGGGCCAGAGCCAGGTCAAGGTTATCGCCACCAATGAGAAGGTGTGGGCCGACTGCCAGTCGCGAAAATTCAGGGTAGTTGGCATCTTTTGACCAGTCGATTTTGATAAGGCTGAAATCTGTGGTTCCGCCGCCGATATCGATGACGAGGACCGTATCTACGCCTTTGAGCTCGCCGACCATGGTTTTGGGGTTGCGCTGCAGGTAATCGTAAAAAGCGGCCTGCGGCTCTTCGATCAACGCGACGTTTTTAATTCCGGCTTTGTCGATGGCCTCGAGGGTAAGGTTGCGCGCCGACGGATCGAAAGAAGCAGGAACGGTAACGACGATTTTCTGACGGTGGAAAGTGAATGATTCGTTCTGGGCGCCGAGAGTGGCATCCCAGAGACTGATCATGTATTTGAGGTATTCTGTTGCCGCTTCGACAGGCGAAATCTTACGTTCGCTGATTTCACTCTGCCAGGGAAGAATAGGAGCCTGGCGCTCGGCCCGCGGGTGGCACAGCCAGGATTTGCTGCTGTGAATGAAGCGCCCCGGAATTTCGAACCCGAGTTCTTTGGCATAGGCACCGACGATGAAGTCTTCCTGTGTCATCCAGGGTGGACGCTTTATTTCGCGTTCTTCTTCGCAGAGGTAGATGACCGACGGCAGAGTCGGCAGGTCTTCGATCATGCCGCCGCTGACCAGCTGAGTGATTTCAAGGTTACGAACCTTCAGATTTTTGTCTTCGAGATCGACATATGAAAGGGCGCACTGAGTTGTGCCCAGATCTATGCCGATGACAAATCTGGTGTCGGCTGCTTTTGCTCTGCTGGTCATTTCATCGCTTCTCTGACATTGAATTCCAGTTTCCAGCGATGCTCGCCCTTGCAGGCCAGACAATAAACTTCGAGAGTGCCGATTTCGGTAATGGCTACCTGCAGAGTTACATCCACAAGATCGCCCGGTCGCATGCCTTCATAGGCCGGCAGTTCGATCTGCAGCGAGCTGGTATCTTCGAATGTTTCATCAATTTCGTCGATCATCCGGGCAAATTCGTCTTCGCGGCGACAATTTGATTTGAAAAATTTGAATGTCGCGGTTTTGCCGATAACCAGACCAAAGGTGCGCCCCGGAATGTCTGAAACCGTTCCTTCTTCGGTGCCCTGGCGGGCGACACAAAGAGCTTTGAGAGGTGGTTTGAAGCCGGGAACGGCCGGGAGTGACGATTCGACGCCAAGGTAGTAAGATTGCGACACGCCGCCGCGAATTCTTATGCCTTTGCCTTCGCGGGCGATACCAAAATAGGCGGCACCACGGGCTACGGCCTGTGACAACTCGATGCCTTCAAGGACTTTTATCTGTTCTTTTCCGGCGTTTTCAAGCCAGCTGTTGATGACTTCTATCAGTCTGTTTTTGAAGATTTCTGAACGAAACACACCGCCGTTGAAAAGGATAGCCTGCGGAAAACCATATTGTCTGTCGTCAGAATTCTGGCTGCGCAAAAACTTGGCCAGGTGCCGGGTAATTGCGGGGTCAGCAGCATACATCAGGCTTATTTCACGCACTCCGCCTTCAGTATCCTCGATTGGGTCATCGTTCATGCCACAGACCGGAAAGAAACCGTCAACAAGGGTTTGTTCTATGTCTTTGCGTTCGATCGTGGTTTTGAGTGAGCCGCTGATAACGCTGCTGCCACGCCCTGAAATGACGATCGGCATAGAGTCTTTTTCGGGTTCGCTCAACAAAGTTTCTTTGGCTTTACGGCATTGGTGGCTGAGCTGAACTGTCTGCCACTGACTTATTTTCTTGTTGCTCTCTTCTAATTTGCGGCGGGCGACGTAGGCAAGTGTCAGATCCATGTTGTCGCCGCCAAGCAGAATATGGTTGCCGACGGCAACGCGCTCGAGTGACAGGTCACCTTCGGCTTCGCCGATTTCGATGAGGCTGAAGTCGCTGGTGCCACCGCCGACATCGACGACGAGAACGACATCGCCTTTTTTAACCTGTTGCCGCCATGGGCTTTCGGTTTGCGATATCCATGAATAAAAAGCCGCCTGGGGTTCTTCGAGCAGAGTGATTGTTGGCAACCCGGCCATGCGCGCAGCTTCGACGATAAGATCACGGGCGGCGGCATCGAAAGATGCCGGAATTGTAACCACTACCTTTTGATCTTCAAGTTTGTCTTTGGCAAATTCTTCGCTCCAGGCATGTCTGACATGGCGCATAAAGACTGCCATGGCCTGCAGTGGTGAAATTTTAGCGTTTTCTTCGGGTGAATTCCAGGGCAGAACCGGCTGGGTTCGGTCGATTCTCGGGTTACACAGCCACGACTTGGCCGACGAAATGAGTCTGTCAGGCACTTCAGCGCCGCGTTCTCGGGCGTAATCGCCGATTATATACTGGTTGTCGTCTTCCCAGGCGAGTACTGGTTTCTCTTTGAGGCGTTCAAAAATAAAAGAAGGCAGCACTTCGAGTTTTTCGATGGCGCCTTTGGCGAGTTCTTGAATGATCGGCAGCAGACTTATCTGGGCCGGTTCTTCACCCTCTGCCGCTGCCAGTGGGGCGTAGCTGAGAACTACGTTGGTGGTTCCGAGGTCGATACCGACAATGTATTTTGCCTTTGCCATGCGCCTTGTTCTCCTTAGCTTATCTCTATTTCAGCCGGAGCGATCACGTTGCCTTTCCAGCCATCGACAAGTTCGGGAAGGTTGCATTCTTTGAGCCGCCAGCCCCGGTGGATCAATTCGCCACGGTATGGCCCGCTGGCCGGAACTTTTCCGGAGAGTTTTATCGACTCCGGGTCTACTTCATCGAGGGTGACTTCGCTGCCTTCTTCTTCGTTGAGAACGCGTTCGAGAATGAGGCGATCTTCGAGCAGTCTGCGGCAGCCCTCATGGATTGGTCTGATTGCGCCGCCGAGAGTCTCGTCGTCGAGTTCTGATATGTCTTCGCTGAGAAGGTCTATGAGCCTGCCCTCTTTCTGGAAGAGATACAGTATCTGGTAAGCGGCAGGTGGAATGGCTTCTTTGCCGCCTTTGAGGTTGGCCTGAGCTGCTTTGAGCTCGTGACTGAGTGTGTCGAATTGTTTTCGCAGTTCGGCCAGTTCAGTGTTTCTCCGGTCGAGGTCGGCCTGGGCTGCTTTGAGTTGTGTTCCTGATTTTTCAGAATCTTTGCGGGCGTTTTTGCTTTCGGTTTCGAGTTTTTCTATTTTGCAGAGCAGAGCTTCGGTTTCGGTTTGCAGGCGTTTTTTGTCTTCTCCTGCTGTGTTTACGGTGTTGATGGCGTTCTGCAGCTCAGCTTCGATTTTTTCTCTGGCAGCCAGAGTTTCTTTTTGGCGCGTTTCAAGGTCTTTATTTTTTTGTATGGCGCTTTCAAGTTGAGTTTTAAGGCTTTCGTTGGCTGTCTGAAAAGTTTTCAGGTGCTTGTCATTTTCTTCCTGTTTTGCTTCGAGTTCTGAGCATTTCGTTTTGAAATGGTCAAATTCTTCGAGCGACGGCCCAGCAGGTGCTTGAATTGCCTGACGCTCGAACATTACCATCAGAGCGAGAAACGAACCGGCAAGAAAGAACAGAACAAAACCCGTCATTATCGGAGTGTGCATCGATGCTGGGATCATGGCGTTGAAACTGACGACGACGGCCTGAAGATCATTTAGGGTAGGTGCTGCCTCATTTTGATTAAGAATGACTGCAAAAACAATCAGAGCAAGCAGGGCTGTCAGTGTCAAAAAAGCTGCGGCTTTCTTCATTCAGAACCTCACAACAGTTTTATTAATCGTAAGAATAACGTCAATGGCGAATTATACAAGATTTTTTTACCATCTGCCATTTATATATTAAGGAAAAGCGGTTATTGTTGCCCGGCGAAAAGTTCTGCCGGTGTTTTGCCGTCGTTATCCCGGGTTGTGTCGCTGGCGTCGAGCTCGAGAAGATAGATATATACTTTGCGGTGCCCGGTTGTTGCGGCATCGTGCAGGGGAGTAGAGCCGCGAATGTCGACTGCGTGTATGTTGGCACCGGCAGTATGCAGGGTTTTAACTATTTCGAGGTTGCCTGCCGCTGCGGCATAATGCATTGGGGTGCGCATAAATTCATTGGTTGCATCGAGGCTGGCACCCAGATCTATCAGCAGCTGTACAGTTTGTGGGTTTGCTCTGGCCGCTGCCCTGTGCAATGGAGTTTCAGACACCTCTGCTTCTTTTGCCGCAAGTTGCCCCGGATCACGTCTGATTATCTCTCTTATGGCTTCATGATCTGAGTTTTCTACGGCATAAAAAATGTTGGTTGCTCTGGCGTTTATGTAAAATTTTACCGGCTGAGAGCCAAACCTGCCCGTTCGCTTGAGAAAGGTCATTCGTTCTTTGTCGCCATTCAGGCGAGCATGCACCATGGCAGTGTGCCCGGCGTTGTTTCTGGCCTCAATGTCGGCACCAAGGCCCAGCAAATTTGAGGTTATGACCGGTTTGCAGAAGAAAAGTGCGGTTGAGCCGTCGGGCAGCCTGGCGTCGATTCTTGCGCCGGCTTTTATCAGCGCAGAGATCACGGCGAGATTTCCGACCCGGGCGGCGAGATGCAGAGGGGTGTAGTCATCGAAGTTGCGAATATTGACATCTCTGAAGCGGCTGGCAAGATTGGCGGCGATGATTTCTCTGCCTTGCCCCGGCTTGGCGCTTAGAATATGCAGAATCGTGTTGCCGCGGGCATCTTTGCGGTTAAAGTCAGCGCCGGCTTCGAGAAGTCTTTTGATAATCACGACTCGCCCGGTTTCGGCGGCCAGCAGAAGTGGAGTTGAGCCGTTGTTATTGGCTGGGTCCAGATTTTTGGCCAGAGGCAAAAGTTTTTCAAGAAGTTGAAGATTTCCGGAAAGAACGGCCTGATGCAGGGCGGTGTTGCCGTTAATGTCGGTCTGAGAAACACCGGCGCCAGCTTTCAGTAGCCAGGCGACTATTGTTTCTCTCTTCAGGCTGATGGCTTTGAGAAGCGGCGGCCGGCCCATGGCGTCGAGCTCGTTGAGCAAGGTATCGCTTTTGGCGAGTTGGCTGGCTTTTTCGAAGTCATTATTTTCTATTGCGGCATGCAGAGCGTTGCCTCTGGGGAGCGGTGCCGGGTCGCTGTTGCCGTTGTCGACGAGTTCGCGGCAGAATCTTATGACAAGTGGAAACCAGCCTGTTCTAAAATCAGGCTTCTGCGACATCTGATCGAGTGTTTCTCTGGCGGCGGCAAAATCTCCGAGTTGGCGTGCCAGATCCGCTATTTTAATCATGATTTCGAATTCTTTTTCGGGTGAGTGTTTGGTGTCGGTCAGACTTGTCATGAATGCCTTGCGGGCTTTTTCAAGGCAGTGTCTGCGTTCGGAGGTGGTGTTGGCAAGCCAGGCGGCTTTGAGCCATGCCTGAGCAATCTCGTGATTTTCGCGTTCGAGATGCTCGAGGATCAGAGCGAATCGCTCGGCAGCAGAATTTTTCAGGGTTTTATACTCGTTTTGCCAGAGATAACTCTTTAATCTGCTGATTTCACTGCTGCTGAAATCGGCATCGGCAAAAACTCCATGGCAGAGTGGGCATTCTGCCACGGGAACTATTTTTCCGCTGGCCGGTCTGCCGTCGAGACAGAGCGAGGTAGTGTCGGAGGCCGGAATGACGGCCGCATACTCTATATTACATACCGGGCAGGTCAGTTGCTGCTGGATGGTGTCGGCCAGCGAACAAGCTTGTGTTACTGTTAAAATCAGCAACAGAATAAATTTCAGAATCAGGTTTTTTTTCATGTTAATGCTTCGAATCTGTTTGATCAGGCGCAGATCAAATGCGTTTCAGGTTTACGGGAGATCGAGAATTTCGGGTTGTGCTCCGCTTTCCTGTTCTTCGCTGTTTTCGTAAAAATCTTCGCGAAATTCAGGTATATTTTTAGAGCTTTGCCAAAGACTTGTAAGGGGAGTCGATAATGGCACCAGAATTTCGCGATAGATCTGCAAAGCCCGTTCGGGCGAGAAAATATAGCGAAAAAACCAGAACTCAAAAGGGAAAAAATGGATAGCACCCCGGCCAGGAAAAGGCTCAAAACTTTCAGAGTTTTCAAGTATGCGGGTTTGCAGATCCGTTAAAAAACTCTCGCTGACGGTTTGGGCCGGCAAAGCAATATCTTCGACCCGGTCACATTCGCGCCGGCCATTTTCTTTTAACAGGCCAAAAATACGACAAGCAAAAGGTCTGACTGGGTGAACCATGCAGACCTTTGTCTCGTCGTCGCGAAATATACAGCGCAAGCGCTTTTCTTTGCCGATAACTGCCTGGCGAAGATCTGGTCTCAGCGCAGACTTGACCAGCCGTCGAAGCCTTTCAGGCGGCCAGGCAATCAATATTTCTCTGATAATGCGGTGATATTCAAGAGAATATATGGAAATTGCGTTGCAACAGCGCCCGCAGTCGGCACACTTCGTGCGCGGCAACTGCTCGTGCAGTCGATCGAGCATTTCCATGCCGAAAATGCCGTGTTCGGCTGAGGCGCTTAGAACCTTCTGCAGGTAGGCATCAAAATTTCTGGCTGCTGCAACTTTTATTTTTTGCAGCAGTTCAGTATTGAGCTGCATGTTGTGCCGTTCCTTTTAATTAGATGCTGTAACTCTGCAGACCTGGTTCAGAATTTTGGCCGGCTGGCTCAGGCCTGATTTTTGGCGAGGCTGACCGTCAGTTTTCGCCCTTCGATGGGCTGGTCGTTCATGCCGTCGACGGCGGCCTGCGCGCTTCCCTGTTCGGCAAATTCAACGAAGCCGTAGCCTCTGGAGCGTCCGGAATTTTTGTCCAGGATCACTTTGGCGCTCACGACTTTGCCGAATTTGGCAAATTCTTCTTCGAGTCTGTGGTTGTCAACGCTGAAGGGCAGATTACCAACAAATATTTTAGCAGACATTATACAAGTTCCTCCAAAAACATCTCGGGCTTTTTCACTGTTTTATCTCAAGTGAAGTTCAAGCCAACAAATATTTTCTCGCAGACATGGTCAAAATGCAAGCACCGGTTTTAAAAAAAATTATGTACCGGTATCGGTACATAAAAAATACTGGCAGACGGGCTGTCTGCAGTATTTGAGAGTTCTTGACACTATCTGGCCGCTATGTTAAGATCATTTGGTACGACTGAGCCTGAGTTGTAATTTGTGATGTTAACCGTCGCAAAAGGGCTCAAGCTCATTCTTTTAAGGTTTTGTCGGCGATATGAAGTCAAAAATAATCGGTTCGAGCGATGCGATCAGAGATGTTCTTGATCTCGTATCCAAGGTTGCTGGAAGCGATGTTACCGTTCTTATTACCGGCGAAAGCGGAACCGGCAAGGAAATGGTCGCCGAGACCATTCAACAGCAGAGTCCGCGAAAGGTAAAGCCGTTTCTGAAAATGAACTGTGCGGCGATACCGACCGAGCTCCTTGAAAGTCAGATGTTTGGTCATGAGCGTGGGGCCTTTACCGGCGCAGTGAGTCGCCAGGAGGGCTGCTTCGAACGTGCTGACGGTGGGTCGCTATTTCTCGATGAAATTGGCGATATGTCGATGATGACACAGACGAAGCTTTTGCGCGTTCTCCAGGAACAGGAATTCGAAAGAATTGGCGGAAACAGCCCGATTCGGGTTGATGTGCGCATTCTGGCCGCGACCAACAAGAATCTTGTCGAAGAGATCAAACGGGGTCGTTTCCGCGAAGATCTGTTCTACAGGCTAAATGTTGTCGAAATTCATGTTCCTCCCCTTCGGGATCGTATGGAAGACGTTCCGGAAATCGTCGATTCTTTCATTTCAGAGTTCAGCGTGAAATACAACAAGCCGGATCTGAAAGTCGGTCGTTCTGCGGTGCAGACTCTTATGAATTATGGTTGGCCCGGCAATGTTCGTGAGTTGCGTAACGTCATCGAGCGTGCTGTAGTTCTTTCGAAGGCTTCGCAGATAGAAACAGACGATTTCCCTGAAAAAATCAGGCAGCCATCTGTTGCGACAGGCGAATCACCTGAAGATGACCGCATTTACACTCTCGCTGAAATGGAACGCATGTATGTTCGAAAGGTTCTTGAATACGCAGGCGGCAACAAGCTCAAGGCTTCGCGTCTGTTGAATATCGATCCGAAGACTCTGCGCACCAAGCTGAGCTGATATTGTAATTTGAGGCAAAAATGGACGAAGTTATACTCGTAAATAAGATGGAAAGCGTTGTCAGACAGATAACCGAACAGATGATGGGTCGAAGCGACGCATCTGTGTGCGGTTGTTCGCGCTGCAAGCTCGATGTTCTGGCGCTTGCCCTCAATTCTTTGCCTCCGAAATATGTCGTAACCAATATTGGTAACGCGGTTACCAACGTTGATCTTGATTCTTCTCAATGGCAGGCTAACGTCACCATGGCGGTATGCAATGCTATCGAGGTTGTTCGCAGCAGGCCAAGGCACAGTTGATTGTGCCATATATCTCTGTGGAGGATAAAATGACTGATCAGAAAGAAAAAGAGAAACTGAGCTTCGAAAGAAAAGATGCCACCAAGGGCTATGTGGTTCTTTCGCTGATAGGCGACCTTGACATGTGGACACTGCCGGTTGCCAAAGAGCAGATTCAGAAGCTGGTCGATGAAAACAGGGTAAAAGTGGTTCTTGATCTTGAAAGAACCAATTATATAGATTCTTCGGGCCTCGGCTTTTTTATCGGCACACTCAAGAAATTGCGTGATGCTGGTGGAGAGCTGGTTCTGATCAGTCTTAATTCGTATATCTACGGTATTTTCCAGCTTATTCAACTGCAGCACATAATTAAAACTTATGACAGCCTTGAAGAAGCTTCGAAAGAATTTTAACAGGAGACCCCGGAAATGAAACAGAACCTTCACCCCAAAACCAATTTGATCAACGTTACCTGCGCATGTGGCAATTCTTTCGCCACTCTGTCAACTTCAAACGAACTCAAAGTTGAAGTATGCTCAAACTGCCATCCTTTCTTCACCGGCACCCAGCGCTTCGTCGACACCACTGGTCGCGTCGAAAGATTCAAAGCTAAACTGGAAACCCAGAAAAAAGCCGCTGAAGTCGAAGCTGCCAAAAAGAGCAAAAAAGCTGCCAAGGCTGCTACCACAACCGAAGCCAAGGCTGAGTAAGACCTTATCGGGTTTATGAGAATCTGCTGCCCGAACCTTCAATGTGCGGGCAGCAGATTTTTACTCGTCTGCGCCCGGCAGACTCTGTTCAGGAGGTCAGGTTGACTCTTCATCTGCTTCGTCATACTCCGGATCCCGACCGGCTGGTGGCTCTTGCCGCCCGCCGTTGCTATTCCGCTCGTGCTGCCGAAGATATTGAAGAGCACCTCACACAGGAAGAAATCGACAGGTTACTGGCTTTTTTGCGCCAGCGCAATCACCTGTCGCCTTTTGAACACGCTGATTTCACCTTCAGCGCTGATGGTATTTCTCGAGCCCTTTCGCACCAGCTGGTGCGGCACAGAATCGCTTCATATTCGCAGGAAAGCCAGCGTTACGTTAATTATATGAAAGCTCCGGCGCTGCCATATATAGTGCCGCCGTCGATAGCCAAAAACCCTGATGCTCTTGCGATTTTCGATAAAACCATGCATCAGACGCTCGAAGCATATCGCAGCATGGTAAATGCCGGCGTTGCGCCCGAAGATGCCCGTTATATTTTTCCTAACGCCATCGAAACTAAACTTGTTTTTACCCTGAATGCCCGGAGTCTGTTCAATTTTTTTGAGCAGCGGTGTTGCCTCAAAGCCCAATGGGAGATAAGGCAGCTGGCTTTTGACATGTTGAAAGCCGTGCGCGAGGTGGCTCCGCAGATTTTCAAAAGCGCTGGCGCTCCGTGTCAGTTTGCCGTGAACCCGTATTGTCGCGAAAACGACGTGAATTGCCCCCAATACAAATCCATGCAGAAGAGGATAAAACAGAATGACCAGCAGAACCCTGGAGGAATTGAGAAAGAATCTTGACGAGATCGACTGCGGACTGATCAGACTGGTCAGGCAGCGCATTGACCTGGCCCGTGAAATAGGCTCTGTTAAGCGGGCCTCTGGTTTTGAAGCATGTTTTGCGCCTGTCCGCGAGGCCGATGTCTTTAAAAATCTCGATCGTTATAACCTCGAAGGTTTGAATCGGGATAACCTTGAAAACATCTTTGTAGAGGTCGTTTCGACCTGTCGTGCCGCCCAGGAACAAGGTCGCCTGAGCGTTCTCGGTGAAAAAAACGGCTGGTTTCATGATGCTGCACTTGCCAGATTCGGGCACGCCGCTGATATTGCCGCCGTCGATAATTTTGAAGATTTTTTTGCCGAGTTGAGTAAAGGAGCGAAAAATCTTGGCTTTGTTTCCTTTACACCTGAACATTCCGCTGAACGCCTGGCACTGATCGAGACCCTGATGTCGGGCAAGCTTTCGGTAATCGAAGAATATAACTTTGCGCCTGAATTTTCTGTGGTGACCAACAGTGCCCGCGATCTCTCAGAAGTTACCGAAATTTGCGTTACCAGCGAGATGCTGCGCCTTATGCGGCAATTTTTTATCTCTCTTTCTTTTGATCTGAAAATCAATATCTGCCGCAGCATGTCAGAGGTCTGCGAGAATCTCGAGAGCGTCAATCCTGTCGCCGCAATTCTTCCTTCCAGGCTGGTTGAAAGCTACAAAAATCTTATTGTTATAAAATCTGGTATCAAGTCTGAACTGGTTCCGCAGGTCAAGTTTCTGACCCTTTCAATCAAATCGGGGCAACAGTATGGAGCTGGTCTGAAGACGACATTGATGTGTCCGGTCAACAAAAGAAGCGAGCATATGTATGATATCGTCGCTTTTATGCGCGACCGTCAGATCGAGATCACCGATATTCATAACCTGAATTTTGTCGATAAACCCTGGGATACAGTGGTAATAATCGAGATGATTCTGCCCGAAGACAAAGGCCGCTTCGATCAGTTGATGCAGCAGCTTGAAAAAAAAGGGTTGCTGGCTCGTTGTTGCGGTTATTACCCGGTGTTCAAATAGTTGGTTAATTAAGAGTTCTGTGTTATAATCAGCCCTGAAATCTTATTCAGGCAGAAGAAATGAAAATTATCATCTCAGGCGGAACTGAAATCGGCCTTCTCTTTGCCAGAACTCTGGCCGGTGAACACGACGTGCATGTCATCGAATCGCTGCCTCATGCGATTCAACAGCTCGAGCAGCTCGATCTGCAGGTTGTGGTGGGTAACCCCACGAGTCTCTCGGTTCTTCAGGAAGCGCATATTGAAGAAGCCGACGCTTTTATTGGCTGTGCACACTCTGATGAAGTAAACGTCATATCCTGTCTGGCTGCAAAGCAGCTTAGCAAAGCTCAAACTTTTTGTTTCGTCAACAAGTCTCATTATTTCGAAACATTCGCTGGCGAGCTTGGTGAGCATCTGGCTATCGACCGTTTGATCTGGCCTGAAATGCTTCTCGGTGAGTATGTCGCCCAGATTCTGGCAGTTCCGGGGGCCATTGACGTCAAAGTTTTTGAACGTGAAGATCTTAAGCTGCTTGAATTCAGGCTGAAAACAGGCAACAGTGCCGTTGGCAAAAAACTTAAAGATCTGCAGATCCCGCGTGGCGCACTGGCTGTCGCTCTTTTTCGCGATGATCAGGTAATCATTCCGGGTGGTTTAACAACTCTTTATCGCAACGACAAGATAATTTTCATGGGTCATGAAGCGAGCATGCGCAAGATTGAGAGCCGCTTCAACCCAAATCCTGGTAAGAATCTTAATGTAATCATTGTTGGTGGCGGCAATGTTGGTTTTATTCTGGCAAAAGCCCTTGAAGCATACGGAAACTTTCGTGTCAGAATCATTGAAAAGTCTTTGCCCCAATGTCAGCTTCTGACAGAAAGACTTTCTGATCACACACTGATCATGCATGCCGATGGCACAGATGTTTCTTTTCTGCGTTCTCAGCAGGTTGAAGACTGTGATTGCCTGGTTGCTGTAACCGGCAATGATGAGCGCAATTTATTTGTTTCGATGCATGCCAAGATGTTGAACGTTAAAAAAGTCATCACCCGGGCCCATTCGGCAGAAAATATCGACTTTTTTGAAAAGCTTGGAGTCGATGTTGCTTTAAGTTCCCAGTTCAACGCTGTGCAAAGCGTCAGTCGCCAGATCTCTGAAGACAGTATCGATGTGTTCACCATTTTCGAAAAGGGCAAGGCTGAAATTCGTGAATTTATCGTGCCGGCCAACTTTCCGCCCAGTCGCCTCATGGATCTAAAAATACCGGAGGGTGCTATTATTGCAGCTATACGCCGTGGCGGCCACACTCTGGTGCCTGGCGGCGAAGATAAAATCAAAGGCAAAGACCATCTTCGTGTTTTTTGTGCCAAAGATCAGGGCGAGGCTTTTTCTGAATTTCTCCTGCGAACAACACGTGAAGCAGTCGCAGCCGAAGAAAATGAAAGCGGCGAATAAACTTCATGATTCGTTTTCGTATAGTTATTTCGGTTATAGGCATAATTATTCAGGGGTTTTCTGCTCTGATGCTGATTCCTTTACTTGCAGCGATGCTTTCGGGGCAGACTGATTCGGCGGCAGCTTTTGTTTTGTGTATGCTTGTCGGTTTACTGGCTGGACGCATTGCTTGGCGTTGCCACAATGAGCAGAATTTTGACGATCTCAACCGCATGGAAGGCATGGCGACAGTGGGTCTGAGCTGGCTTTTTGTCGCACTGGTTGGAACGATTCCTTATCTTTGTTTTGGTTTGAGTTTTTTTGATAGTCTTTTTGAGTCGATGAGCGGTTTTACCACGACCGGAGCAACTATTCTGAGTGATTTTTCGCTTCTCAATAGTTCGATGTTCTTTTATCGAGGTTACACTCAATGGCTTGGTGGAATGGGAATTCTGGTTCTTTTTGTCGCCGTTTTGCCTCATCTGGCTATTTCGGGCCGTCAATTGTTCTTCGCGGAAACTTCTTCGGCTACCAAAGAAAAGTTGACGCCACGTATCAGTGACACAGCCAGACATCTGTGGGGCTGGTATTTTTTTCTGACAGTATTACAGGCAAGCATACTTTATGGCCTGGGGATGCCTCTCAATGACGCCATTTCCAATTCTTTCGCGACCATTGCTGCAGGTGGTTTTTCGCCCAACCCGCAAAGTATAATGGGTTATCAGAACACTCTTTCTGAGTGGGTTTTGATTGCGTTTATGTTTCTGGCCGGTGCGAATTTTACCTTGCAGGTTAAATGTATTCGCGGCAATTTTTCTTCGCTGTTTCGTAACCCCGAACTTCGCTTGTATGTTCTGATTATTGCAGTTGCGACTCTGATACTGATGATGGTTTTAAACAGCAACGGCACGGGTGGGGAATCTGCGATCGATACCCTGAGAATTGCGCTTTTTCAGAATATCAGCATACTTACCACCACTGGTGCAGCTACCGTTGATTTCGAGCAATGGACAGACAGTGCCAAGGTCGTTTTGCTGGTTCTGATGTTCATCGGTGGCTGTTCAGGTTCTGCCGGTGGCGGTGTCAAAGTGGTGCGCATTCTGCTTTTATTTCGTTACATGGGCAAGGTTCTGTTGAAGACACTTTATCCGCAGGCAGTCGTGACCATCAAACTCGAGAAGCGCATATTCAAAGAGTCTGAGATTCAGCCGGTATACTCATTTGTAGCGCTTTATCTGGTTTTTTTTGCAGTGGGCGGAATAACTGCCACGCTTATTGAAAGCAATCTCATTACGGGATTTTCGGGGGCAATAGTGACCCTTGGCAATATTGGCCCTGGTTTTGGCATTATTGGGCCGATGGGGAGCTTTTATGAGCTGCATTGGCTGACAAAGCTTATTTTTACATCTCTGATGTGGGCTGGTCGTCTCGAAATTATGGCTCTGGCCGTGTTTTTACGCCCAGAAATCTGGCGCAGTTCAAAGTGGTGATTTTTCTATCCAGCCGCCACCCAATAATTGGCCGTTTTTATAGATAGCCAGTCGCTGCCCCGGAGTCACCGAAGCAAGCGGTTTTGCCAGTTCGACCACAGCGACATCGCCTTTGCGGGTAACGGTTGCCGCCTGCAGTGGCTGGCGGTAGCGGGTCATAATCTCGCATTCGAGGCTGTCGTGTTCAAAATCGAGCCAGTTCATGTCGCTGGCGGTGAATTTGTCGGTCAGCAGCAGGTTGTGGTCAGTGCTGACTTTAACGCGGGCGCTTTTTGCGTCGATATCGATTACATAAGCCGGTTTGCCGAGAGCTACGCCCAGCCCTTTGCGCTGGCCGATGGTAAAAAACTGAACGCCTTCGTGGCGGCCAATAACCAGACCATTCTCGTCGACAATGTCGCCCGGGCGGGGATTTTCATTGAAATAGCGTGAAAGGGTGAGCGCAAAAGTTTCGCCCTTATAGCCGAAACAGGCATCCTGACTCTCTTTTTTGGCCGCATTCGGCAGAGCGAGTCGGGCGGCCATGGCACGCACATCGGGCTTGGTCATTTCGCCGAGCGGCATGTAGCAGTGGTTCAGCTGGTCCTGGGTCAGGGCCGAAAGAAAATAGGTCTGGTCTTTTTCGGTATCAGAACCTTTGAATAGCCTGGCTTTGCCGGGAATTTCGCGGTTGATCACCGCATAGTGCCCGGTGATGATACCGTCAGCGCCGAGTTCGGCTGCAAAACGGCTCAAGACCGCGCCGAATTTGAGAAAATGGTTGCAGAGAACACATGGGTTGGGGGTTCTGCCGCTTTTATATTCGTTCCAGGCATATTTGAGAATCTGTTCGGCGAATTCTTCTCTGACTGCCACGAATCGATGCGGAATCCCGAGTTTTTCAGCGACCATGCGTGCCTGAATATTGTCGTCGAGACCACAGCAGGATTTTGTTTTTTCTTTGCTGTCGTCACAGGTTTTCATTTTCAGGGTTACGCCAATAACCTTGTAACCGCGTTCAAGAAAGAGGGCCGCAGCCACCGAAGAATCGACGCCACCGCTCATGGCGGCAATGAGAGTTTTACCGTTTTCTGACATTTTCAGCTGACTTTCAAGGTATAAATGCCGGTTAGAAAGAGAAAAGAAAGCAACAGCCCGATAGCGATGGCAAATTTCTGCATCTGTTTCTCCACAAAGTTGATTTGTCGCAATGATAACATCTGCCCCGCAAATGATCAATTACCCACTGCTTCTTGCCGGCTGAACTGGCGGGTGTTACACTGTCCGGCATTGAAACCATAAAGAAAGGGCAAGTGAGTTATGTTGTGGGCTGCTGCATGAAAGATTCGCCGCCTGCCATTCATTCGGTTGATGTCTGGGGTCTCGATGCGTTTTGCAGACTGCCTCGGGCAAAATCGTTTGTAATGGTTTATCTTTTTCTGGCACTGACAATGGTGCTGGCAATTGTTCCATTATTTCAAAAGGTTAGCGATTTCACCATGACTTTGTTGTCTGTCGCGCCGTGTTTTCTTGCCATTTTCTTTCTCTGGTTTGAAGGAGTTGATCTTAAAAACTGGTTTCACAGAACTTTTTCATGGTCGGCAGACAAAACCGCTTTTTTTGTCGGTTTTACTATCGTAGTTTTGCCAATTTTGGTTGCTGCAGCTTTCCATTGGTATGTGATCGGGTTCTGGCCTGAGTTAACTGCCCTGCCATTTTCGGGGCATCTTTTTGGGCTGTTCTTACATTGTCTGATGAACGCCTTTATTGAGGATATCGCCTGGCGCGCCTATCTGCTGCCAAGGGCACTGAAACTTTACCCCGGTATTAAAATTTTGCTTCTGCTGGCAGTGTTATGGGCATTCTGGCATTTTCCATTTCATATGGTTCTTGGTCTGATGGGGCCGGAGCATATTTTACAGCAACTTATCTTCTACCCGGCGATGTTTTTCTGTTTTTTGCTGGTTTACTCGTTATCAGAAGGGAGCCTTTGGCCACTGGTTCTTACACATGCTTTGCATAACACGTTATGCACGATTTTCACTCGTCACTTTGCTGATATTGTCAGGGTTTCTGACAGTTGGATATTTTATGAGGCAAGGTTTGTGTTGATCGTATCTTTATCATTTGCAGCAATGTTGTTGTTTCGAGGCGGCAGTAATTTTTTCTCAGAATGAATCAGTGTCTGGGGTGGGCTTTGAAGAAGTCCCAGATGATGTCGTTGGCTTTGAACTGCTGTGGCGGTTTGTCTGAGCCTCGGCGCGGGGTTCTTGTGGAACCCGGCCAGGCATGGCCGAGATTGTGAACTATGTAGGCGGTAACTTCGCTGCCGGCGAGACCGTTGGTGTAATGATGCACGGTAGTCAAAAGGCTCTGGTCGAAGGTGGTGCTGGCGGTTTTATCGCAGCCGTTAGCCCGCACCCAGAAGTCGATGGTGGCTGACGCCGACAGTAACTCGCGGGCATCTGTGATCGACTTTTTCTGGGTCCCGCCTTCGATCAATACACGTTCGTCGATAAGGCCCTGAATAATGCAGACCGATACCGGAGTTTGCGGGGTTGGTGGCAGGTGCATGTCTTTTTCGTGTCGTTCTTTGCCTCCGACTGTGCCGACAACCGGAGCGATAGCGGCGAAGCGGTTTTCTGGCTGCGCTGCCAGCCAGTGACAAAACATCGCACCATTCGACAGGCCGGTAGCGTAGATGCGCTTTGCATCGACCGGAAATTCCTGGCTCAACTTGTCGAGCAGGGCAGCGATGAAGCCGGTGTCGTTAATCTTGTTCTTCTGGGCATAGCCGAATCCGAAGCTGACGTTCCAGGTGAGCAGAATGTTTTCGGTTTCACCAGTACCGTCGGGTGCCACGAGCATAAAACCGGCCTCTTCGGCTTTCGTTTCGAGTTCGTAATAATACAGAGCGCCTCTGCCGCCGCCGGCACCGCCATGAAAGAGAAAAACCACCGGAATCGGGTCTTTTTTATTCCAGGTGGTTGGCAGATAGAGGTAATAAGTGCGGGTGCGGCCTTCAAACTCAAAATTGTGGCGGGTAGAGCTGACCGACTGCTGTAAGGCTTTCTCATCGATGCGCTTTTTCATTACACCTTTGATGAATTCGCGCAGTTTCCCAGCTTTAGCCGCGGTAAGCGGGCTGAATAGAGCCAAAACCACCAGAATAGCTGAATATAACCAGACATTTTTTAATTTCATGCCCTCTCCTATCCTGGCAAAACGTATTCTCAGTCAGAGTATAGCACGTCGATGCGATTGCCGTAATCGGGTAGCTGCTCAGGGCCATTACATTGAATTTCTAAACTCCGGTTCTATGCTCTGATTGCGCCATTGCAGCTTTTAGCCCTATTGTTAAAATCTGCGCTCGAGCTTGTCCATGAGGGTGCGGCAGGTCCAGGCTGATTGCAAATCCATGGTATTTTATTGTAGTTGCCTCTGGTAATTGTTTTTGAGGTTGATTGCCCGGGATGGTAGTGTATAATGAACGAGACGGGGCAGTGAGATGCGTCTGCTTTTTCCCCGCTTATCGAAAGGACATGTTTGATGAAACAGAAATATTACCTTCTCAAAATCGAAATGTGTGAGGTCGAGCCTGTCGTCTGGCGTCGATTCGTCGTGCCGGCAGACTTGTCGCTCGACCGTCTTCATGACGTCATACAGATAATCATGGGCTGGAAAGACTCTCATCTGCATGAATTCAGCTTTGGTAAAAGCAGATATGTCGAAAATCTCGACGAAGAATTCGACGATGAAAACACTCTGCCAGAGAGTTCGGTGCGCCTCAGCAAGCATTTGAAAAAGAAGGGCGACAACGGCCTTTATGTCTATGATTTTGGCGATTCGTGGGTGCATCGCCTGACTCTCGAAGACGGCAATTACAAACTGCGTGACGACGATTGTGAAATCAGCTGTCTTGAAGGTGAACGCGCCTGTCCGCCCGAAGATGTCGGCGGCCCTCCAGGTTATGAAGATTTTTGTAAAATAATCAAAAACCCGAAAAATAAACAGCATGCTTCTATGGTAGCCTGGTCACAGGGAGTCCAGCCGACGGCGGCTAAATTCGACCCTGAATACTTCGATTGTGACGCCATTAACGAAATGCTGGGATGTTTTGTCAGATGGTCCCGGCCCCGTGATTTAGATTAAAAACAGGAGGATTGAAGAAACAATGGAACATTTTAACTGCCCCGCCTGCAACAAGAGGCTCAACAAAGTTGAAATCTGTGACGTCGAAGTCGAAGCCTGCCTCGAAGGCTGCGGTGGAATCTGGCTCGATGCCGCCGAAATTTTTCGCGTGGATGAAGAGCATGAAGGCGAAGATGACCCCGTATTGCAGAAACTTTTAACTTTCGATACCCCGCGGGATGCCGATCATCGCGACAAAATCACCTGCATCAAATGCGGTTTCAAGATGCGGCGCCGTGAACATCGCGAAGGTTCAGGAATCTACGTTGACGAATGTTACGGTTGTGGTGGTGTCTGGCTTGATGGCGGCGAGCTTAAAGCTATTCGTGAGAACCCTGTGGTAAGGCGCTCTAATCAGGAGCGCGAACAACTGGCCAAAGATTTCGCCAGACGCACCCAGGAAGAAAAGATCAGGTTGGCGGAAGAAGCACGCAACAGAGCCAGATTTGGCAAAAACTACACGTATAACCGCCACAATACCTGATTTTTAAAAATTATTCAGCGTTTCAATTTATTTTCGCATCTTTCGGTCGTTGCGAAAGTTTCTTGGCGCTCACTTTTTTGCCTGTTATAATCATCTTATGAATAGAATAACCACAGCAGCTACTTGTTTGTTGTTTTGCATATTGTCACTGGCCGTTACGCTCCAGGCCCAGACTGGAGGCACATCAGCCTCTCCCCAGGAGGCTTTCAGCAAGCCAAACCTGCTCTCCGCCAAAGATTTATACCGTCTGGCGCGTGAGATTATGGCTTCGGGCAAGCTCGATGACTCGCGACTCTATGCCCTGCGCCTGTATTTTGACGGCAACCGCAGCGCAAATCTTCTCAATCTGCTGGGTGTTATCGAGATTCAGGCCAAACAGCCGCTTCTTGCCTCTGAATGGTTCCGTAAAGCAACGTCCATTGGCCTGGCCAACAAGGTGGCTCAGCGTTACCTCTCTCGTCTGCCGGCTCGACCAAGACCTATTCCGGTCGATCAGACCAAACTTGCCGATCACTTTGGCGAAATTTCAGATGCCTTGCCAAGGCTTCTAGATCGACTTGCCAATCCCAGGTTGCACTTCGAGGCCGTTATGAAGGCTATTGAACGAGGTCAGATCTATCTGGCACTGGCGCTTTCAGAAGAATACGAAAAAAAATACCCGGGCGCCGACGGCAATTCTTTGACCGCCCTCTGTGCCTGGTATCTCGGTCGCAACCGTGATGCCATGAACCTTGTCGAGCAGAGTTTGAACAAGGCTCCTTACCACCCCATTCTGCTTTTTGTCAAAGCAATGATCGATGATAAGCACCCTGGCAGTTCGGCCGGTAACTACTTTCGAGCCCTGTATGACGTCGATCAATGGAACAAGGCGCTGTCTCTCGTCGATCAGTTCAGCAAGGCGAACCCGAACTCACCTGACGCATATATAACTCAGGCTCGTATCATGCTCGATCTGCATAAAATAAAAGAAGCCGGCCAGGCTCTCCAGGAAGCGGGGGTTCGTGACCCGGGCAACCCGGAGATTGAATTGCTCTGGGTCGGCTATCTGCTGCAGCGCAATGAGATGGACAAAGCTTCGAAGCGTCTGGCCCGAGCTTTTCGTCGAGGCTACAATCTTCCTTCGGTGAGTCTGGCAGCAGGCTTGTTTGCTTTGCAGGGCGGCAGAATCAACGAGTTGAATGTCATTCTCAATGATGCGGCCAACAGTCGCCCATTTACTGACCCTGAAGCCTACCCGACATATATCTCTTTATTGTTGATGAGCGATCGCATGCCTGAAGCGCGCGGTGCTCTCGATGAATGGCGCTCCAGATCAAGTGAACGCAGTATGTATTGCTATCTCGAATCTTTTTATAATTTCAAGACCGGTGATAATGCAAAGGCGGTCGAATGGTTGCGTAAAGCTTTTCAGCTCAACCCGAACCGACTCGACATGCTGAAATTTCTCTCCGGGTTTCCGGCTCTGGGTGACGATATCGTTTTGTTCGCCGAAGTTAACAACCGCCTGGCCTCAGCCGGAATGCCAGGCTTCACGGAAATGCCTGTGCCGGAAGGAGCTGTGACGAACATGAAGCCGGCTGCAGGCATGGCTGGCAATTCTATTGCCGGTTCGTTGCCGGTTTCTGGTGAGGGAATGTTTCAGATAACTCTTGGGCCGGGTCTTGACCCTTCCGGTCGCACAATGATCGCCTCTGAACTGAACCGCATGTATGAACGCATCGCTTCGCGCATCGGTACCTTAAGCGTGCCGATTTTTGTAAACTTTCTTTCGGCAGAGGGCCTGGGGCCGACCATTGCCCTTTATGAACCCCAGAACCTCGCTCTTACCGTAACCTCTGCCTATTACGATTCAGAAATGATCAGAAACATAATTCTTGCCAACTTCGACGCCCTCGGGGATGAAGAACTTGGCACTCTCATCGAAGAACTGCCCGGGCATCTGCTCGCTGCAGAGCTTACCAGGCTGATAATACAGATTCATATTCCTGAAGCGAAGACCAATAAAGATAAGACCGCCTGGATGCAGATCGGTCTCGCTGAAGTGCTTGCCGGCAGCTCTATGGCGCAGCGCTATCGTATGCTGATTGCCCAGAAAAGCCTTGAATCGAAGGTTGCCAAACTTGCTTCGGCGAATATGATCAACGTTATTTTTTCAGAGGGTTACACTTCTCCGGCCGTATTTGAAACCGCGACAGCTCAGGCATACCTGATGACGGCATTTCTCATCAGAAAATCTGGCGATCTCGAAAAGGGCTGCCGCAACATGATGAAACTTATCGAGATGGTTGCCAAAGGCGCAGAATTTGACGTGGCACTGAATCAGATCTTCAACATCAGTCTGGCCGACTTCGAAAAAAGCTGGACCGAAGCTGCCTACTGGGCACTCAAGCAGGGTGCCCCCTACGAATGGTAAAAACCCGAGTCAGTCAGGGTAATTTATAAAATTCCTCGAGATTGGCTGCCAGCAGCGTGCGGTTGCTGCGTTTTTCCTCGCCCAGCGTGCGCGAAGGTACCGGACCATAGTCATGCCCAGGGCATACTATAAGGTGATCTGGCAGAGTTTTTAATTTCTGAAGGCTGGCAAAAAGCGCTGCCGGGTCACTTCCCGGGAGGTCGGCTCTGCCGCAGTCGCCGATAAAAAGGGTGTCGGCCGTTACCAGCCACTGGTCGTTAACGATTATGCAGAGTGAACCCGGCGCGTGCCCCGGAGTGTGCAGGCAGACTGCCTCGATCCTCTCGCCCAGTCTGCAGCGAAAACCATCGTCTACCAGGCGATCATATGAAGCGTCACCGTGCAGAAGCGGCGCTGTGTCACGATGGCAGATGACTTCGGCACCTGTGTGCGCTTTGATCTCATTGGCGGCGTTGATATGGTCGAAATGGTGGTGAGAGAGAATGATGGTTTTCAGGTCGATTTTTTTCTCTCGGATGATTACCATGATTTTGTCACGATCGAATGCCGGGTCTATGAGCAAGCCCTCATGACTGACAGGGTCGGCGAACAGATATGAGTAATTCTGCATTCTTCCGACGCTTATCTGCTCAAAAATCATCATTGCCCTCCAATTTTTTCTGTTTTGACATATATACCACATTACCTGGTTTTATCAATCTGTCGAGCCACTGATTAAAACTTATGAACGCCGATCAACACTGATAATCGGGAATGCACCAGGAAGCGGGTGCTGAATACGGCGGTTTGTGGCGAAGTGGTGCAAAAAAATGATAAGCTGTTCCGGGTCTTGAATTCGACTTTTGCAACGAGCGAGAAAACCAGATGAATATAATTACCCACGCCTTGATGGGGTGGTGTATCGGTCAGCGTTACAGTCGCCGGCTTTCAGAGGTCACTGTTGTGGCGGCCGCTTCGATAATACCTGATGCCGATGCTTTTGGCGCTGTTATAGACGTGCTCAGGGGCGGCGAAGCAGAGCTGTTCAGTGCCTATCACCACAAATTCGGTCATTGTCTGCCGTTTTGTCTGTTGCTGCTTCTTCTGGTTCATTTTTTATGGAAAAGTGGCCGCCTGACCATGTGGTTTGCGGGTGTTTTTCACCTGCATCTGCTTTGCGACCTGATCGGCGCCAGGGGCCCGGATGGTTATCAATGGCCGATATACTATTTTTTCCCGTTTTCTGATGTGGGCATGACCTGGCAATATCAATGGGAAATCAATGCCTGGCCGAATATTGTTTTGACCATGTGGCTGATTTATCTTTTTTTAAAGCAATCTGCGCGGTCGGGGCTGTCGCCGCTGTCTTTGTTCAGTCGGGCAGCCGATCAGAAATTTGTAAAAACCCTGCAACAACGTTTTAAAATAGATTCTGCAGGCATTCAGTGAGGTTCCAAACTTGTCTGAAATCATAAATTCCGCGGCTGGTATGTATATTCATGTACCCTTCTGCCACAAGAAATGCGATTATTGCGGGTTTTATTCAACTGTTCCGGCTGCTGGCTCGGTAGATCGTTATCTGCAGAGGCTGATCGAAGAATCTGAATACTGCCGCGCTCGATGTCATGAGACCGTAAATACCGTGTTCGTAGGCGGCGGCAACCCCACGGCACTGGGTGCTCAGGGGGTTGCGAAGCTTGTCGAACTGATTGAGACATGGGCTGACTGCAGCTCTTTTGCTGAGGTTACTTTTGAAACAAACCCCGAAAGCCTCACGATCGAAATTCTTGATCTGCTGCAAAAATTTTCGGGCTTGCGGATCAGTATGGGTGTGCAAAGACTTGCCGATGAAGAACTCGAGCTTCTTGGCCGGCAGGCCCGCCTGGATTCTGTTTATAGAGCCCTCGACCTTGCCTGTTCCCGCCTCGATAACGTCAGTGTCGATCTTATTCTGGGGGTGCCGGGCTGTCAGCCGGTTGCCGGGCAGCTTGAAGCTCTTGTGCGCAGATTCGATCTGAAGCATGTTTCGGCATATTTTCTCACAGTTGAAGATGACACACCTCTGCAGAGACGTATTCTCGCAGGAGAACTGCAGAACCCTTCTGAAATAGGGCCAGAAGAACTCTATCTGGTGCGGGAAGTCTTGCTCAAAAACGGTTTTGAACATTATGAGATATCGAATTACGCCCGCCCCGGCTATCGTTGTCAGCACAACCTGAACTACTGGCAGGCCGGGAATTACATCGGCCTTGGCCCGTCTGCAGTTTCCTGCTGCAACAGCTGCCGGTCTGCTAACGTGCCTGATCTTGAGCTTTGGCTGGCTGGTGCCCTGCCAGAAATAGAGAATCTCTCTGAAACTGAACGGCGTAACGAGTTCGTTATGCTCAGTCTGCGACTGCTGCTCGACGGTCTCGATCTTGGTTCTCTCCAGCGCCGTTTTGGGCCGCAGCCCAACGAATTTTCGGCAGCTCTGCAGGCGCAACTTACTGCCGGTAATCTGTGGCGGTCTGGTGATCGAGTCTGTTTAAGTGACGCCGGGCTGGCTGTGGCCGACAACGTCATGGCCAGCCTCTTTATTTGAGATTGCAAGGTCGGCAAAACAAATGAGTAAAAACGTGTTTTTTTATAGAACAAAAAGTGGGCGCATACCCCCGATGGGGTGGTTTGTGTTGCTGCTGTGTTTTTGTTTTATGCTGTTATCTGCGTCTCAGCTAGATGCGGATTCGGCATTCGATGCAGTGGTACGCGCGGTCTTGCCGGTCAGTGGCCGAGATGCCTCTGGCGACCCGGTCAATGGCACGGCTTTTTTGATGCAGGGGCGTGGCAATGCGGCTGATCAGGCATGGCTGGTGACTGCAGCCCATATTTTGAACCGAATCAAGGGTGAACACGCTCAGGTTATCATGCGACAGCAGAACCGTGGCATATATTCACCAAACCCTGTTTTGATAAAGATTCGTTCAGGGGCTTCGCCTCTTTATCATTTTAATCAGACATTGGATCTGGCCGCCATAAAAGTAGCTCTGCCAGGCGAGGTTGACGCCTGCGTGCTCGGCCGCGATTTTGCCGCTGACGATGCCAGGCTCTCGAGGTCTGGTTTTGGCAGCGGCGTTCGAGTTCTGATTCCCGGTTACCCCTATGGTGAGAGCTGCAATAATGCTGGTTTTGCTTTTGTGCGCAGCGGCGTGGTTTCCAGTTTTCCGGTTTTGCCGAGTGAGATGCAGCCAGTTTTTTATGTGGATTTTGAAGTTTTTGAAGGCTACAGCGGGGCGCCGGTGGTGTTCGCCGAGAGCGGCAGTGCCGGAATACTCGTGGGCATGGTATTGGAAGAGGTTTTTCTTGAAGAGCTGCGGCCGCGCGGTAAAAAAACAGCCAGAACCAGACGAGGGCTTGGTCTCGCCAAAGTGTTGAGTGGCTCTTTGCTCAGGGCTTATCTGGCGTCATTGCCATGAGGCGAGTGCTTTGTCGGTATTGAGTATGTGGTTTGCCGTCATCGCCACGACGCTTTTTCTGTAACCGTGGGCGGATGCTAGTCGTCTAAAGCGGTCAGCAGAGCTTCGGTATTGAGGGCATCGGCAAAGCTTATCAAATCGACCAGACGGTCTTCGCTGTTGATTATCTGTATTTTTTCGCTGGCATAAAGTTTTCTTGCTTTTGCCAGTTCTGCTTTTGCAAGGTCGGTGTTTCCGAGGCGCTGCAGGGCGCGAATTTTGTATAAGCGCATGTGCAGGGTCATGACGCCATGCGGAAACAGCTGCAGGTATTTTTCGACCCAGACCAGGGCTTCGGCAGGCTTCTGCAGTTTATCAAGATTCAATCTGACCAGGGCGGCGACTGCCTCGTCAGCCCAGACATTGCCGCTGCCGAATTTTTTCAGAAAATTTTCGTATTCTATGGCAGCTCTCTCGTGGTTTTTCAGGCGGCGGTCAAGTATCCAGGCCATGCGATATTCGACCGTGTCGATAAAACGGTATTTCGGGTGTTTTTCACGCAGATGCCGAAAGGTTTCCCAGGCGGTTTGAGGCTCTAAAAATGTTCGTAGCTGAATTTCGGCACGGTAGTAGAGAATCAGAGCCGGGTTGAAAAAAGTTATCCACGCTCCGATTGCCAGGGCGGCAAGCACCATCAGCAGCAGGGCAAATCGGTTCAGGCGAGTTGCTTTGCAGCGCTTTTCCCTGATGGCACGGCTTTGTTCGCGGGCCAGATCGAGGGCGGCACCGAGTTCGCAGTGTATGTCAGGGTTATGAGGGTCAATTCTAGCGTTGATTGCCTGCATGTGAAGCTGTGGAATTTCGAGTATCCAGTTCAAGACCCGTAACAGTGAGAATGCGAACTGCAGAGATATAAAAATCATCATGGCTGCAAAGCTGTTGAAAAAGAACGAAGTGGTGTCCTGGCCGGTAAGGCCAAGCCAGTCGCTCCAGAAGCCTCTGCCAAGAATTCTGCCTGAAGCCGTCAGAAAAAGCCATGCAGTGAACGAAATCAGCAGCATGGTCAGGGTCGGGTAGAGCCAGAGAACGATAGTTGGGTAACTGATTCTGAATGAGCGGGTCAGATGGTCTGTGAACAGGCCCGTCAGCCGGCAGGCGGTCATAAGGAATATCATGAAGGCCAGGGTCATGGCGGCCGGCCCGGGTAGTTGCAGCAGCATTTTTTGTGAGCTGAACAGCAGGACGGCGATAAAAACCACGGCAGCAGATGGCAGCAGCCATTTGAGGCGAAGTTCGAAAAAGCTGTCAACCGGCAGAAAGTCTTTGTCCATATGAAGAATATAGCAGATAACAAATTTACCCCGCAAAGTTCTCAAAAATTTTATTCTTTGTGCCGATAAGGGAACTGGAGCATTCCAATTCTCAAGGAAAAATAAGAAAAAAATGAGGCAAACAAAGAATATAAGCAGATTTTCCCTGTTTAGAGGGTTTCTGGCGACAATTTTGTGCCTGCTGTTGCCGGTCGTCGTTTTTGCCCAGTCTGCAGCTTTTCAAGATCTTCCACAGGATCACTGGGCATATTCTGACGTAGATTTTCTTATCAGCCAGGGCTATATGGAAGGCTACCCTGACGGCACTTTCAAAGGCCGAAAAGTCACCACCAGGTATGACGTCGCTCTCATTCTGGCCAGAATTCTCAAACGCATGGAAGAGAAAAAGGCCACCATCGACGCGGCAAGCGAAGAAGAGCGTGCTGCTCTGTCGCGACTGACCAAAGAATTCAGAGATGAGCTCGGCTTGCTCGATATTCGTGTCGATTCGCTCGAACGACGCATGGTCGATACCGAGAACAAGATGAAAAGTCTCGAAGACATGATTCCCAAAATGAGAATCAATGGCTTTTATCGTGGTCGCGGTCAGTATATCATCGAACCGGGCTCGGTGAGCAGAAACGAGGCTGGCGATAAATACAGCTTCAACGAAGCCGGTCTGGTAACCTTTTATCAGCAGCTTTACCTCAAATTCACCGGCAAGCCTTTCGGCGACAAGATCGAGACTTTTTACGAACTGCTTGGCTTCATCAAAGGTCGCACCTGGAACCAGGTGGTCTACAACAATGCCGGTAACAGCGGCCAAAACCCATTTGACAACGTCGATGACTACGTCAGATACATTCGCAACGATAACTATGTAAGATCGAACAAGCTGCATCTGGTCAGCCGCGCCAGATCGATGAAAGTCAGGGTGTTTGCCGGAGAATCGGCAACCGGTATCGATAACCCGATGAACATTCTTACCGAAGACACTGGCATCGTTTCGCCTTATCAGGGTGTCGAAGTGTCAGGTTCAGAAGGTGGCGTTTCTTACCAGGGTTCGGTTCTTAAAAGTGATATAAGCAAAGACTACGGCAATAACGACGACATGATAACCGGCCGCCTGGTCTGGAAACTGCCGGAAAAATTCAGCGAAGACACCTTTTCTATCGGCACCTCGTTTGCCGAAAAGATTTTTGATTACAAGACCCGCGGTAATTCAAATACCGTGCGCGGCCTCGACTTGAATTATTCAACCGATCGAGCCGGCAAGATTACCGGTACGGCCGAATTTCTGACTTCAAATGCCTATCTGACAGATACTACCGACAACCAGAAGCGCAATCTCGGTGACGAGGGCTCGCGCTTCGATATCAGCGTTCAAAACGGTGGCTTCACCGGCACAGTCAAGCATTACGATTTTGGCCGCAACTTCAGAGCGATGATGGCACCGGTATGGGCTTACGATGTTGGCGATACCGACGATTATCCCTATAATCTCAAGGTCAGCAGCAACTATGGCCGTGATGATTTTGAAGGGGAAAAGCTGACCCGCTTCTCGGTCAACTACGACTTTGGCAACAAGATCCTGGCTATGGCCAACAACCTTTCAGTCGAAGCTACCTATCTTTCTAAAACATGGGAAGAAGACCCGAACAACGTTCGCCCGACCGATGGTTATTCGGGTCGCAAGTTCACTTTCCAGCTTCTTTCTGATTTTACCGACAATACCACCATGAAGTATGACTTCGTTCAGAAATGGGATGCCCTTGAGAACGAACAGGGCTGGATCTCGAACGCTTTCGAACTGAACCTCAAACTCAGTGATTCAGTGAGCTCGAAAGGCAAGATCTTTGTGCTTGGTGACCCTGATGATGTCTTTGAGCAGGATGGTCAGACTTACGAATACAACGAGCGCACTGGTTACTTTGAAGTGAACGCCGATATCAACCCGCGTGTATTCGCCAAAGGCAGCGTTGAGCACCAGGTTGGCTGGGTTAATTCGCCAAAAGAAAATATTCGCGTCGATTATATCGGTGAAGCCACCTATAACCTTACTTCGACGACAAGCTTCACCGGCGGCGTGCAGCACGTTGACTACGTAGATAACGGCAACAGCGCCAAGTCAAGCCTCGCTAACGCAATTCTTGCTGAATTGAAGAAGAATTTTACCAACAAATTCAGAGGTCGTGCCTTTTATTCTCGCGCTATTATCGACTTCAAAGATGGCATGAGCGATTCTCTCGATCGCGAGAATATTTATGGCGAGCTGATATACGATGTGAACCGCGATACGACCATATTGTTCAAGTTCGGTTACGATTATCCGTATGAGTGGCGCTGGGCTGTTTCCAGCACCGACAACGGCAGAGACTTTGTAGATATACGCACTCAGAAGATGTTTATCTTCGAGGCAAGATCAAACTTCTAGGATTGGCAGACATGAAAAAGAAACTGGCTTTACTGCTTCTGACAATGCTTGCCTTTGTCACTACCGGGTGTATTCAGGAATCTCTGGTTATTCCGGTAGCAACAGTGACCGGCAAGGTAATTGTGCCGTCTGGCAAGATCTCTACCGGTGTCAAAGTGACTGTAGCCGGCGAGCCTTCCTTGAGCGCTTATGTTGATGATCGCGGCGGCTATTCGATCGAATTCAGAAAATCGGGCCGCTTTTTGCTGATTGCCCGTGGACAGAATTTTGATGCCAGCTATACCTGGGTCGATGCCGTGTCAGAACAGACAGTAAGCGCTCCTGATATCAGTCTCGACGAAAAACTTGTGGGCGAAGCCCTCTGGATTGCCACAATCGTCGATTACCCTGATGCGACTGGTTTTGCCGTGAAGTCTGTCAGCCCTGTATGGAGCCAGGCTACAGAAAAGATGTATGATGACGGAACCCATGGTGATCGTCTGGCCAATGACGGCATCTTCACCTTGCGGCTGAATAACCTTAAAACAGGTGCTCAACAGTATTCTCTCGATGTGACCATGAGCGACGGCAGTGTGAAGAACGATAGAGACCCTCACCGCGAAGCCATGATTGCCAACAGTTCGATGATCTACATTCCGGAATCTACTGTTAAGTTGGCTAGAGGTCAGGTTACCAGCGACCTGGTCAGTGTGAACTACTCAGAAGTAACTTTGGCGACCAAAAAGGGTTCGAGGTCGATGAAGCTCGACAGCGACGGCGGTTACAGTTTTGCAATGGAAGGTAACGGCCGTGAATATCTGGTTTTCAGAAGCCCGAATTTCCATGCCCGTGCTATTCCGGTAGATCTTTCCACGGTGCCATTGCTTGAGGTGCCGATGACGACTCTGGCTTCGAAGAAAAGCGGCGAAATCAAAATGATTCTCATAGCCTCCGACTTTTCTGAGGTGGTTAACCCGACCGTCGTAGGCGATTTCACTAACTGGCAGCCGCAGAAACTTTATGATGACGGCACCAATGGTGATGAAGTGGCTGGCGATGGCGTTTATACCCGGCTGTTTACGGGCGTAAACACCTCAAATGCCTATCAGAAATACGCTTTCAACATCAACCCGACGAATCAGGTCAAAGACCCATATCAGGAATCGAGTGATCCTTCATACTCGATTATTATGGTGAAATAATGCGTAAAATCAGCGAAAAAAGCATAATCTTGCTGTTGTGCGCCCTTTTTCTGCTGACATTGTCAGTGGCCCGGGCCGAAAAGGTTAATTATTACTACGAGACCGGGTCATGGCTCAGCGTGACCGACAGTGTCGGTGACGACAAGGGGCCGGGTTACTATCTCTACCCCAGCGACAAACGTCTGCGCCGTGGTGTTTTCGACATCAAGAAGTTTACAGTCTACGAAGAAGGTCAGGTCGTGGTTTTCGAGATTCAGATGCGCAACTACATCATGCGCGAATGGCCTGATACCAGAAAAAGCGAAGATCAGGGGTTCGTTGCCAATCTCTGGGATATTTACATCGATATCGACGGCATCGAAAATTCTGGCTACAAATATGCTTTGCCGGGTCGCGACCTGGCTTTTGCCGACAAAATGGGCTGGGAAAAAATGATTCTTGTTTCGCCGCTCTCAGAATACGAGCTATACGATATTTTGCGTAATAAAACAGATGAGCTTGAATTTCAGAACCAGATCGATGACATCATCTACCCCGATTACGTCAACATTCAACGTGACCGCGTCATCATCAAAATCTCAAAGCTCAAGTTGCCGCGTATTTCTGAAAGATCTGGTTATCAATGCCTGTCGATGGGCTTCAAGAAGATTATATCTCCAAATCGTCTGCTGAACAGAGATGTGCGTGCCTTCGCCAGTTTTGACGACTTTGGCGGTGGGCACGATACCTACGGTGACCCGCCGGTAATGGATATAATAGTTCCGGAGGGCGATGACCAATACGCTTTGTTGCGCGATTACCGCTCCGAGCCATACAGAGAAAACATTTCCTATGCTGCCGTTCCGTTCGTATACAACGGCGGGAAAAGAAAAAGCCCCACTGTGAGCGCCCCGGAAATCAAACCTCCTGTGACTGAGGCTCCTGCAATCTTGAAGACGGCTCCGCCGGTAATCAAAACTCCGGCTTTGCCCAAAGTCCCGGCTACCAGTCAGACAAAAAAAGACGGAGAATCTTCGCCAGGTTTCATGCCTTTGAAGACCCCTCAGGCTGCCGGCGGCTTCAAACCCCTGCCAAAAGCTCCTGAAGGTTTTATCCCGGTTGGTAAATCCAAATGAATCACCCTAAAACAACGAAAAATTGCAATGTCTGCTCAGTTTTTCCCGTACAGATGACGATTATAAATACAGCACCAGAATCAGTTTGCTCAAGGAGGCCCTCGCAGATGAATCGACAGAAATCTTATAAAATGGCAGGTGCGCTGCTGTTGCTGACCTTGTTTCTTGTCGTTTCGACGGCTGAATCATTCGCTCAATCGGTGCGCTCGCGAGGTATGGGCGGTGCTTTCATTGGTCTGTCAGACGATGAATCGGCAACCTTCTACAACCCTGCCGGTTTGAGTCAGATCCAGGGGCGTGAGGCGTCGATTCAGGCCAAGGTAAATGAGCGCGAAGTCTATGACTGGACAAGCCTGGCTTTTACCGGTCATATTTACGAAGACAGTGTCGAAAGCAAATTTTCGATCACTGATTATCTCGAACACAATATTCTTGAAGAACCTTTGCCCCGTCGCCCCAAATACAGCTATGGCGTATCTTATACCGAAGACAACCGGTCTCTGGAATTTGGCAATCTGGTTGGTGGCGAGCACCAGGGCGTCAGCCGCGAAGTCAAAGATCTGCAGCTGGCTTTCGGCACCAGGTTTCCCATAGCCCGTCGTATGCTGGCCCGCGAGCAGCTCTATGGCGGTATCAAGCTGAGAATGCTGAACGTCGACCGCTATATAAAGAGTCTGATGCAGCACAGCAAGAGAGACATTTTCTCTCTCGGTGTGGGCTTGATGTATCATTACAACGATCGCCTGACCGGTGGGCTGACCATCGACAACCTTATTGAAGAGATAAGCGGCGCCAATACCGACCGAGACGGCGTGAGTCTCAATCTTGGCACTGCTTACACCGTTACCAAGGGAACTACAATTGCAGCCGATGCTATAAACATTACCAACACGGCCAAGGCCAATGACCAGCAGTATCGCCTGGGTGTCGAAAAGAAGTTTATCGAAAACGATCTGACCATGCGTATCGGCTCTCTTAACGGCACCTTGACGCTTGGTTTCGGCATGAACGTTCTGCCGCACATCAGGGTCGATTACTCTTTCTATGACGGCGATATCGTTAGTGAACACCATGTTGGAGCTCACGTGACCTTTGACTGACAGGAGATATTCGGTGATGAAATCCGTGGCCAGGGCCATCGCGCTTTGTGTAATGATGTTCTCCGCCTGCAATCTGTGGGCGGAGAATTTTGTCGATTCCGGCGTTTTTCTGCAGCAGAAACTTGAGGTTTTTGGTCTGGCTGGCACACCCTGGGAGAGTGAAACTTCTTACGAAGAAGAACGCTCCCGTGCCTGGATGGACGCTTTGCACCACGCCTACGAGCAGATCCTCGAACTGCCCCTGATGGAGGGAAAGCAGGTCGCGCATGTTCTGCAGGCGAACGCTGCTCTCAAAGAGCGTCTGGGGCTGGTGCTGCTCTCTGCCCCCAAGACATTTTTTCAGCCTGATATTGCCGGTATGGTTCGCTGCCGTGTCGATGTGCCGCTCACCGGCAAGTTGAGTTTGCGCTCGGCCTTGTATCTGGCAGCGCTGCGACCGCAGCCTCAGCAGCCCTCAAGTTTTCTTGCGTCCTGGACTGCTGGCGTAAAAGTTGACGAGAAAATGCCGGTGCCAAAGTTCAGTCGGGTGGTTATCGACGTTCGTCGTTTTGTTTTTGAACCTTCATTGTTTCCGAGATTTTTTGACCCCGCAGGTATGCTTGTTTTTCAGGAAGCCATGATCCCTCAGGCAGAGCGATTCAGCCGGCCTGCAGTGCGCTTCATGACAGACATCAGAGCAGCCCGCGCCGGTCTGTCTGAAGATGAAGTTTACACGGTGGCAGCACATATTGCTGAGCTGAGCTGTCGCGATATTACTGTTGCTGCCGCTGACAGCGAAATTTTTGCACACTTCTGTCGCGATATGGTAAAAACACCTTTGCGACAACGCGAAATAGTCATTGTGTTCGACCCGAACCGGTTGCGTAAGGCCGGAAGTTTGACCAGATCAGAGAAAAAAGCCGAAAACAAGGCCGATTCTCCCATGAAGCAGGAGGCAAAACCATGATTTTTAAACGTATTATCGCCATTTTTCTGCTGGTGTGCTGTACAGCCGCCGTCTTGCCGGCAGCAGAGGTAGATCGGGAACTCGATAAAAGAGTCAGCCGTATTGAACGCTATATTTATGGCGAAGAACAGAATGCAGCCATGGCCGACCGTCTGCGGCAGATTGAAGAAGATCTGTTTGGCCGCGCAACCGGGCAGACTGATTCCCAGAAGTCGCGTTATCTGCATGATTTTATTTTTAAAGGCTCCGCTGCCAATCTTTCGCTTGATATGAAACTCAGTTTTCTTGAGTGGAAGTTGTTCAACAAGACCGGTGAGGGCACTCTCGAGGCCAGGCTGGTTGCCATCGACAAACAGGTCATCGGCAACGTCTCGATGGAACCGATGGCGTTCAGGCTCGAACAGCTGGTGCATTTGAGCATCGAGCGGGGCGTAATTTCTCTGCACTCAGTGACTATCCCCGCCGGCACCGAAATCAGGCTGAGGCTCAAGAAAGATTTGTCGAGTCGCAGCTCCAACAAGGGCGATCGAATTCCGATGGTTGTCGCTCACGACCTTTTTATCGATAAAAACATTCTGGTTATGACCAACGGTGGCATTGTCAGCGCTGAAGTAAAAAGCGTCAGACGTGGCGGCCGCTTTGGCAGAACTGGCTACATCAATCTCGATGTCAGAAATATCGAAAGTATGGACGCAACAATGCTGCCAATCAGAATCGAAGATGCCGGTGAAAAGTTTGACAAGCGCAAAATCGGTATGGCAGCTGGCGCTTCCACTCTCGGTTACCTGGTTCTTGGGCCGATTGGCATTGCCGGCGGCGCCTTCATCAAGGGCGACGAAATAGAAGTGCCGGCCGGAACCGAACTGAGTGTGGTAACCACTGAAGATCGCCGGGTGACTGGAGTACTTGTGCCCAGGCGATGATTGCGGGTTTTTTATGACGGGGCTGCCCTGCCGGGGTGGCTCCGTTTTTTATGCAAAAAAAGAGACCGACCTGGAGTTCAAGTCGGCCTCGGGGGAGAGATCTGTGACCTTCAGGTTTTGTGCCCGAAAGCCACAACGCCTTGCGGCGTTTGGTCTAACCAACCTTAATAGCGATCGAGAAAGAGAAAATTCTTCAGCAAATTTTATGCCTGGCAGCAGGTAATTTAGATCACCACTGTGAATTTGTTACGAAATGCCCGGAAAAGAAAAAAACGGCTCGATATTATCGGCCGTTTAAGGGGTTTAGAATCAGAGAGAGAGGTTGTTGCATGAAAAAAACAGAGTGTTGGGAGGGGATCACCACAGTGAACCCTCGTTCATCACATAGTTTTGCTCCTTGTTGGTCAGGTTTGTCGGTTAAGTGCTGGAGGAATCAACACTACTAAATTAGTAGCATTTATTGTGCCAACCTAATTGATTCTTTAAAGGTGTCATTTAAGGCGGGTTTTAATGGGCGGTGCCTGCAAAACTGCCTACGAAATATCGTGTTCCATTGGATTAAATACGATATTTCGTATAAATATACGGAGTGTTAAGGGGGGGGCTTTTTCGGGGCGGTCGATACGCAGAGGTTGTTTTTTAGCGATATCCCTGATGGCTTCAAGGTTAGCAGATACTGATCATGTTCTTATGAAGCGGGAAAACTCGCCTGCGTCGACCATTTGTGAAGGTTTATTTATGGGTTTTGCGGGGCATGAGAGCAGATTTCAGTCTTTGCTTTTATTTATTTTTTTGGGGAGTGGTTTGACCGCTTTGTTCAGCTTGAAGCGCAAAAAGCAGATTTTTTTACCTTCTTCCAGAAAGCGCTTCTCGTAGGTGGTTTGCACTGGTGGCAGTTTCTCGATCAGTTCTGAGCCATACAGGTCGGATGTTTCGGCGGTTATTTCCAGTGAGTTGTCGATGGCGATCTTGCGGGTGAATTCGAACAGTTCAAAGTGATCTGTTTTCAGGCAGATTGCTCCGTCGTCGCGCAGAATATCGAGGTAGCGGTTGAGAAACGCCGGTGAAGTGAGTCGGCGGTGAGCCCTTTCAGGAAAAGGATCTGGAAAAGTGACCCATATTTCACTGACTTCGCGGGCAAAAATGCGATTGATCAGCTCTATTTGAGTTCTGACGAAGCAGGCATTATTCAGATTTTCATTTTGCACGGCTTTTACCCCAAAATACAGTCTTGAACCCTTGATATCGATGCCGATAAAGTTTTGCTCCGGAAACATGCGTGCAAGTTCGACCGTATATTCGCCGCGCCCGCAGCCAAGTTCGAGCTTGAGGTCATTGTCGTTGGCAAAAAAGTTTTTGGCCCAGTGACCTTTCAGGTGGTGATCCTTTTCGAGGAGTTCAAGCGCCGGTGGTTCGAAAAGTCTGGCAAAAGTTGCGTTTTCTTTGAATCTGATAAGTTTTTTCTTTCCCATGACCGCTGAGGTTAGCGCAAACAGGCGATTAACGCAACAAAAAAACAATTTCTGGTTTGGGCCGGTTTATTTCAGGGTGAGAATTTCGAGCCGTCGTCCGTTGATTCTTACCGTGTAAAGCCTGCCGTAGGCATCTACCCAGTCTGGCCTGGTCGGGTCATATCCGGGTTCGGGGTGGCTTGTCTGGTATTTTCTTACGATCGAGCCGTCTGCAGCTATAGCCAGGTAGAAACGCGAAGAGGGGGTGTCGTAAATTGCATGCAGGCGGTTGCGGGCGTCGTAGCCCTGCAGTGAGGCCCATATTATTGGCTCGTCGTCTCTGAGAAAGGCCAGTGGGTGCAATTTATTGCCGTGTTTTTCGGCGGTTAAAATCTGCCACAGCCCTGAGTTTTTTTCGTCTGCCGCCAGCACAGCGAGTTTGCCGTTGCCAGCTACCGCGATGCCAAGAAGCCCTTCAAGTGGTGCAGATTCAGCTTTGCCGTCGCGATTCAAAATAAAAGTGCGGCGGCTGGCTACGTCTTCTATATAAATTTTACCTTGCTGGTCGCAGTGAACATGATTTATCTGCCGCCAGGCGGCACTGCCGGAAGCAGTCGGCAGAAAGGCCCGGGCCGTTGTCTGGCGCAGGTCTATTTCGATGATGGCATTGTTGGCAGCATCGCCAACCAGCAGTTTGCCAGGCATACCCGGGGTGAGGGTGACCAGAATCGGGTCGCTGGCAAGCCCGGCCTGGCGAGCACTTTTGATCAGGTCGATAGTTCTGATGGGGCGCCCATTTTGAGAAAAAGCCGAAATGCGGGCGTTTAGAGTGTCACCGACCCAGAGGTTGGCGTTGCGGTCGGTGATGAAAGCCATTGGCCCCTGAAATGGGCCGTCTGCAACACCGCCATTTGGTTCAGAGAGCCAAAGCAGTTGTTCAGGGTTTTCGCCCTGGGAGAAAGTCTGCCATTTTGCGAACTCTGTGTCGGGCAGTTTGACCAGCTCAGTGTCAGCAGCAGCTGTATTTACAAGAAAAAAGAGCAGCAGGGCAAAGGTAATGGCCTGCAGAACAGCGCTTTGATTGGTTTTTATATTCTGATTTTTCAAGAGCGGCTCTAAAAATTACTTTTTTGTTTGGAGCAGATGCCTGAATAGCGCCTGGCTGATTGTCATGAGCCAGCAAGACTGTTGAGCATGCTGTCCATGTTTTTGATGCGGTAAACGCCGGCCCAGCGCGAAGCGTAGCGAGCTGGTAGTACCTCGATACGCACCCCGGAATAACCGACTTTGCCGGCGATTCGAGTAGAACTGTTTACTCTGGTTGGTGTCGAGTGGGCGATGATCGGTTGCCCCGACGGAGTGTAACCCATGAACAGCCCAACATGACCGACGCCACTGCTGCCCGGGTTCATGACGAAGACGTCGCCTGGTCTGATTGAATCGCGAGGGTTTGGTGGCGGAAACGAAGAAGTAATCTTGTTGGTATACTGAGTTTTATATATCTGACTTGAGGGATACCAGCTGTTCGCGGGGAAAACGGGTGGAATACCTGAAGCTGCGGCCATTTTTTGAATGAACTGACCGACAAAACCTGAACAGTCGGTACGTTCAGCGTAGCCGGAACTTTTTGTGTGACCGGCTCCAAAGACATAAGCTTTATTGCTTGAACAGAACTTCTCGACTATATCGAAAACAGTGCCGAATTGTTTACTGTCATAACCAAAACGGGCCGGGTCGAGAGTTCCGTCGGGGACAACAGCTGTCGGGGTGCCGCCGCTGACACTCTCATCGCCACCGTTGTCGGCATTGGCAGATGAAGTCGGGATGCTGGCACGTTCTTCGCCGACTTCGATATAATCGCTGTGAACATAGGCGTGGCCGCCATTGTAATGAATTTTCAGCCAGTCCCCTTCGCGGGCGATTATTCTGATTTTGTCGCCGTCGTATAGTTTGCCGATTATTTTGCCCCAGGGAAAAGTGCGTACATTCAGGCGGGTGTTGACGTTGACGAAGCCGATTGAGCCGGGCTTCAGCTCTTCAGAGGCCGCTGCCGGTTCTGCCCCCTCAGATGGGCCGGAGCTTTCTGTTGCGGCACTGTAGCCAGCAGCAGCGTTTTCGACACTGAACGGGCTGCCGGCATCGATGCCCATTCCATTGAGATGTTGGCCGCTGATCAATAATAACAGCAGAAAGCCTGCCATAAGTTTTTTCATATCAAACCTCCCGGGGTACAACAAAAAACCGGAAAAGAGACTGTGTCACCGACTATACTGACTAATCATAACAGATGTTAACAGAATCCGGGAGATATAAATCCGGTTTTTTAAACCGTTTTGATATCGATCAGGCGACCTTCGACAGTGAGCTTTTCTGCAAGCAGTTCAACGATTTTGGAGCGCGGAATAATGCCCTGTTGTCTGAAGGCGATGTCAGTGTGTCCGATATTTCTGGCGACACCCACAATGAAATTGATGCGATCGGCATCGATTATCGCTTCATAAAAACGGGTTACCGATGAATCCGGCTCGAAATATATAGGATCGGCATCGAGAATGTTGTAAAGCTGGTTCAGGGTTACAGCCCCTTCTGTCACAAGATCTATGCCATCGATACTGTAACCGGGAGGTGCAATCATGCTTGTGTCGGCGATATTCAGCTTCAATTCCCGCTTCAGGTGCCGAGCGACTATCTGGGCGGTAGTTGCGCCGCTGACGATTTTCAGGCCGGGCAAAGCCAGAAAAGCTTCTATTACTTTTTTGTCGTCGTTGGTATTGGCCGGTGGGCCGGTTAAAATGTTAACTACCTTGCCCTGCCGGCAGAATGCGCTAAGAACAGTACAGTCATCGCCGCAGGGAGTTCCCCAGAGCTCGCGTGCCTGCTGATGAACTTTTTTGTAAAGATTCTTTTTTCTGTCACCGGCGACCAGGCTATCGTTGACAAAACGGCTGATTTCGTTGATGTTCCAGCCTAAACGGGTTTTACCACCAATGCCGGCAAGGGTGATGCCATCAGAAAAAAGCAGCAGGCCTTCGCCGTGCTCGAGAAACAGATTGCTTTCGCTGATCACTTCACGTTCCAGCGTGAAGTTGCGGCGTGGTAGAACAGCCGCCGAATGCCGGCCTACAAATATTGCCGGGGGCATTTCATAAGCCAGTACGGTCGCTTCGCCGGTATTTAGAATACGAACGATTGAAAAAACCGCATAGGGCATGTCGCTGCCCCGTGCTTCGTGCATTGTTTTTACCAGTGACGAAAAAGATCTTCGTAACGAAAAGCCTGATTCGAGAAGTTTTGCAAGTCTTGCACAGGCCATGCTGGCGTAAATATTGGCCTTGATTCCTGAGCCTACGCCATCGATCAGCAAAATGACGGTTGCTTCCGGGGTGCGAAAGTAAGTCACCGCATCGCCACAGACTCCACCGGTTTTTTTGGGTGTTTGCACCACATCTATTTCGACGTGAATATATCCCATTCCGGACCCTTTCTGCGGTTTTTACCGTCTTCTTCGCTTTCTGTAAGTTTTAAAAGGTTTTCAATTATGCTTTCACCCTGAGCAGTGCTTTCACCAAGATACTTAGCCATTTGCTGCGCCATTTTAACCTGGTGTTCGAGCATTTCTCGAGCTTGTTGAACTGTTTTTGAACGTATGCGAGCCAGTTCTTCGATGCTCTGACGACTGCCGGTAATGTTGACGAAAATGCCTACCAGCTGTTTTTCAATTTCAAGCTGATAGATAATCTGGTGCACTATCAGGTTGTAACGCTGATGTTTTACGGTTTTTTCTATAAGATTTTCACTGCCGGTAATAACTTTTTCAAAAAGCTCAGGGTCGATCAGATAAGAAATGTGCTTGCCAAGAACTGCCTCAGAGCATAGAAACATTTTGCGAAAGGCAGGGTTCATGCTGATAATAGCAAGCTTATCATCGAGAACTACAATGCCGTTGGGGCTTGTTTCGATTATTTTATCGGTGCGTTGCTCCGCCAGGCGGCGCATATACGGAATACACATGTCGATTTCAGCAAAACCTCTGATTACGGCCACTGCTTTATCGCGGCAGGAATCATAGCCACAGGCTCCGCAGTTCAATTCATCAGCGGGGCTGGTTTTGCCTGTAACGGCAAGAATTTTATTTATAGCTTCTTCTGTTATTGCCACTTCGTCTTCAGGAGGCTTTTCGGGTGTGTGTGAGGCATAGACAACATCATCCTGGTCAAATTCCTGTGCTTTAACGCCATAATGCCGCTCGGCGTATTCGATGACTTCACGTCTGTTTTCAAAAAGTCTGCTGTTTTCTGGTATCCCGGGGCCGTTAATACAGCCTTGTGAACAAAATAGCGGTTCAACGAAAAGTCTGTTGCGTGACTTGTCTATGGTAGCGAGAATGTTTTTGAACTCGGCATAGCCGCTGACTGCGATTATGTCAGCAATAAGACTGTCTGAGCCTATCTCGGCTGTGCGGGTCAAGCCCCCAGGCAACGGGAAGAATCTTGACTGCCCGAGAGGTTTTTCATCGAACGGACTCTCTTCAAGACGATCCAGTTTGATGTTTTCGCGCTCGAACCATTCGGCGAGTTCGCCAAAAGTCAGGGCGCAGTCAATTTTTTGTATGTCGGCACTGCTGTCGGCTTCTTGTTTTTTGGCTATGCATGGGCCGATAAAGACTACTTTGGTGTTATTCCCGAGCTTTTTTCTGATGATCGCTGCGTGCGCAAGCATGGGAGAAGCTACCGGCAGAAGATTGCCGATGAGCTCCGGCGTATATTTCCTTATAAAGCTGACTGCCGCAGGGCAGGCGGTGCAGATCGAACTGCGGTCAGCGTGGCGATTTTTCAGACTGGCCATGGCAACAGGGTAGGCGCCTATAGAAGTTTCTGAGACGTGGGCGAACCCCAGTTTGCGCAGTGCCGACGGCAAACGCTGTCGTTCTGATTCACTGAAAAAAGCAGCAAATGAGGGAGCAAGACTGACTGCAACCGGAACAGACTCTTTCAGCAGTCTGATTGCTTTTTCAAGATCGTTTCGGTATTGTTTGGCACCCTGTGGGCATTCTTTGATGCAGGTGCCGCAGGCAATACAGCGTTCGGGGTCGACGCTGGCCTGACCGTTGATCATGCGAATCGCTTTGACCGGGCACTGACGCAGACAGCGGTAACAGTCTCGACATTGGGCTTTGTTGGTAAAAACGACAGGACTGATGCTGTTTTCATGGTTGTCCATTGTGTTTGTTCCTTGCTCATTTTTTCGGGGAAATGCTTTGTAGAGCCGAGCTGCTGATAAAACCGGAGCCTTTGTGTTGTAAGTTCTTCGCAGGTCATGTGCTGACCTCTACTCACAATTATACCTAGAAGTGAAAAAAATCACAATCATTACTTGGAAATATTTTCGATACTGACTTTTCGACTGAAGGCGATCTTATATCAGGTGAGCGAAGTTCTCAGGTGGTGTATGTCATCTCCACTTTCCTGCAAAGTTTGCTGTCGAAAAACAGCAACGCTATTTTTCGGGTCATGAGCAGATTTGCTTAATTTGTTTTTGTTTTGTACAATCAGATAAATTAATTTTGGAGGCCTGCCTTGGATAGAAAGTTGTATTTGTATCCTGTCCTGGCTCTGGTAATGTTTTTTTGTGGTATTTCCGCCTCTTTTGCAAGCGACTGGGTTACACATTCTGAAGTCAGCAGTCTCGTTGCTGACGTTGTTCCTCATCTTGGCACCTACGAAGGTTACCGGGAAACACCGGATGCGATAAAACTGACTCAACTGCAGAAACGGTATTTCGAGCTTCTGCATGGTGGCAAAGCCGACGAAGCCGGCAAGTTGCAGGAAACACAGATTAACCATCTTGAAGCGAAGGTTAAGCGCTTTGCTTGCCGTTTGACTACCAAAACATTGTCATACACAGAGCGCAAGGTGTTTGATCTGTTGATAAATCTTGCTCCTCTAACCGAGAAAGAAGGCGATGCCGGCGGAACAATGACCATGATGTTCTGGTTGTCGCTGACTCCTGATCAATTTATCGACATTTTCAGCGGTAAAAAGGCTTTGACCGACCAGCTGGTTCATAATGATACTACTCGTGGCATGGTTACCACCGTCACTACCGAGATCAATGGCAATACTCGTAAAGTCAGTTTTAAACAGGTTTATACCGAAGGTTCAAAAATTCTCGATCTATATACTGCGGTGATTGAAATGCGCGATGAGCAGATGGTCAAAATTGTCGTCGACAAACATAGACGTAAATTCGGCAAACTCAGACCAGTTTTGAATGCCGCCGTAGTAGGCATTCGCCAGACCGCTGAGGGCCTGGAAGCAGGGAAAAGCGGAAGATTGGTCAGCAAAACCTTTATTGAAAAAGCTCTGGCTGACAAAACCGATGCTGGCTTTGCAAAGCTGGTGCGCGAAGAAGCCGAACTATACAAAAAAATCAGACCTTGAGCAAAAAAAGTCCGCACAGTTGGCGCGATAGCGCTGACGGTGCGGGCAAAATAGAGAGATTCAAGAATCAGTTACCAGGCGGCGGCTTCAACAACGGAGCCGCCGCCCCGAAGACGTCGCCATGGAACACACTTCTCCGCATCATATGCGACTTATGCGGTCTGGCAACGAAAAACACAACCAGTTTGGACGGCAAATCCTGAATCTATCACAAAACAATTTTTAACCACATCCGGGCAATGAGGCCAAAAGATATGCAGTTAAAAGTTGCTAGAACTTTTAACAGCGGCGCAGGTTTGCTTTGATTCTGATGACATAGGTAACTGAAAATGAAAACCATTGAATACATGGGATATGTAGCGAAGATCGAATTCGATCATGAAGACCAGGTATTCGTCGGTGAAGTTATCGGAATTGATGGCATAATCGCTTTTCACTCTGACGACGCGAAAGAGATTATTCCAATTTTCCATAACATGGTTGACGGCTATCTGGAAACTTACAAAAAACGTGGATTAACCCCGCAAAAAAAATCTGGCCAATTCTGCCAACAAAAGTCTGAATACCTGGCTGGAAGACCTGCTCAGGAGCTCTGTTAAAGCGGCATAAAACGGAAACTTTTCGGCGTAGTTCTTGTTTTTGAGTTTTTGTATCGTTGGTGGCACCTATGTTTCGAGCACAGAATAAACAAACTGGCGATTTCCTTGTAAGCATTGATCCTGTTTGGTTCAACCAGAGGGAAACACTTGCAAATGTTTGCCAGAAAGATCAAATTATCTGCCCATATTGTAAGGAGCCGGTTAGATTAAGAGCTGGAAAATATAAAAGATGGTATTTTGCTCATAAAACCCTTTTAAATTGTCCATTTACTCACGAATCCCCAACTGTTTTGGAGGCTAGAGCAGCATTATACGAATGGCTGTTAACCAAAATTCACAACAAACCCGGTTGGTCTGTTGATGTTGAAATACCAACGGATGACCCTTCAATGAAAAAAAGAGTGGACTGCCTGCTTAAGAGCCAATCCAGAGCCTTTGCTTATATCATTTTCGATAAGGGTATGAAACTGGAAACAAGAATGGATCTGCAAAGCCAGATTCGCAGGAAAGGCTGGCATTTAAATGCCTTGTTTGCGATGGACTTTTTTAAGCCGGCTAATTATCCCAATAGTGTTTCGTTGAGCACAACAGAGAGGGATTTTTTAACAATTACAGAGTTTGATCTTTGTGACGAAATTGGCCGGGAAAAACATGGCTCACTCTTTTACATTAACGGCAAAACCAGGCAGATAAAAATTATTAGAAGAGCCTTCTTGCTGCACTCTCCGCAGACATTTGAAGGTGAAATTTTTGATGAGGAATTACAGAAAGTCCTTATTGCGCCGAAAACAGGAGAGCTGGTTTTACCTGGAGAATATGAAAAGCTACAAGCCCTGAAAGAAGCTAAGCGGGCTCAAGAAGAGCGTGACAAGGAACGCAGAGATCGAATATTTCAGGAACATCTCTCAATGATGAAAAAGGAAGAAATTCGTTCCATGCTTACTGGCAGCAAAAATTTAAAGCAAACTTTGCCGGAATCGCCAACGGAAAACAGCCAACAAGCCCAGGCTGCTTTGCCGATTTGTCTTGTTTGCCACCAGCCTTCTTCAGATTGGTGGTATTACGACGGCCTCACAAACACCTGTAAATGCCAGAATTGCTCAGACAGAAATAAAAAAAGCCGCGCATAAAACGGCCCCGACCCTTTAACTGCACACGACCCACGCCCTGCTGACCTGGCCGCCACTCCGATCGAATCCGGCACTCAGGCACCAGCTGTTTTATTTCCCGCCAAATTGTGCTAAGCAGGCCAGATTGCACCGATTTGAGGCAATCAACTCTCTCGGATGGTGCATCCGCCGGCTCTCAATGGCCTCCCGCTTTACAGGTTTTTCAAAACTACTCTTGCCTATTTATTCACACGGTGGTATCATTCTTTTATGGCTGAAGGTGGCAGCCAGTCGCTCACAATGACAAAGCCGTAAGGCACCATGACTAAAATGCGGAGTCTCTTTGTGGCAGATTCTGTTGATAGTGAGCGTCAACCGAAAGATCTGTCAGCCCAAGGAGGCAACTTATGAAAACCATCACCAATTCCCAGCTCGAAGATTTTCGCCGTGCAGCCAAACGCTTAAAAAAAGATCTTGGCATTACCCATTCTGAAGCTCTTGAAAAACTGTCTAAAGAAGCCGGTTTTCAAGACTACCATCATCTGCAGCAATCTGTTAGCGATCCGCGGCCACATCAAGGCCTTGTTTCTAATATGGATGACAAATACAGGCTTGTTCCTGTTAAACCCGGCAAGTTCTGGTTTACCTTAGATGTTAAAGATGCAGAACGTTACGATCACAAAACCTTTCCAAAGCGTTGGGGAATTAAAAAAGACCAGGCAAAATGGAACGCTATTACAGCCGATCTTGAAGCCGCACATCCAGATATTCCATTGGATGATTGCCACCCATCATTTTATTTTTATAGTTGGCAACGTGTTTTTTGTGTAACACTGCCTCATGCAAAGACACTCTTAGACATTGTTTCTTATGTGCGTGAAATTTTCTTTTGGCCACCGATTTACGTGTTTCAGGATGACACCGCCTACGATTTTTACGACGACAAGCAAGGGAAAGACTATGCGAGTTGGCTGAAAGATTATGGTTTAGAAGAAGAGTAAATCGATCTGGAATTTATCGCAGCATCCAAGGATGGAAGACCAGTGTCTTTTCAAGGTTAATAAACCTTTGTTGTAAAGCTTTCTTGTTTTGTTTTGCGCCCGAAAAATCCGTATAGATTTTTCGGGCGCAGCCCGTTAAAGCGCTTGTAGGCTTGATTCTTTGTTTTTGTCATTGCAATATTCTCGCTTTTGCGCGAAAATGCTTAAACAAATCAACATAGCAGGGTCACACAATGCCAACACTAGACTGGATCGGAAAAAAAGCTGTAGTAAATCATCATCGCCAGGTGCCATTTCACCTTCTTAAAAAACGCGAAGATCTTTCCTGCGGCGACCCAAACAGCGGTAATCTTCTAGTGCAGGCAGATAATCTTTTAGCTCTCAAAGCTCTTTTGCCCTATTATGCTGGCCAGGTTAAGTGCATATACATAGATCCGCCTTACAATACTGGCAATGAAGGCTGGGTTTATAATGACAATGTTAACAGCCCTGAAATGAAAGCCTGGCTTGGCAAAGTTGTCGGCAAAGAATTTGAAGACCTAACCCGCCATGACAAATGGCTATGCATGATGTATCCACGCCTTCAGCTACTGCGAGACTTCCTCAGAGAAGACGGCGCAATTTTCGTATCTATCGATGATAACGAAGTAGCCACCCTGCGGCTGCTGATGGACGAAATTTTCGGATCGCAAAATTTCGTAGCCACTATTCTGTGGCAGAAAAAATATGCAGTCGCTAATGACCACAAAACTATTGCGCCAATGCACGATTTCGTTCTGGTCTATCAACGCACACCCAAATGGAAGCGAAATTTGTTGCCGCGTGGTGATGAAAAAGATCAGCAATACAAGTATGAAGATGACAAAGGCGTCTTTCGGAGCAGTGACTACACTTGCAGCAAGTCTGCTGAAGAGCGTCCAAATTTATATTACCCAGTGACCAATCCCAATACCGGCGAAGAAATTTGGCCAAAACGCACAAGGGTTTGGGCCTATTCACAAGAAGAGCACGCCAGAAACCTCGCCGAAGGGTTGGTTTACTGGGGCAAGAACGGAAAAGGCAAGGTTCCGGCTTATAAGCGCTACAAGCATGCATTGCGCAATGCCGATGGTATTGTGCCACAAACGTTGTGGATGCACGAGTTTGCTGGGCATACCGACGGCGCACGTAAGGACTTGCGAGAAGTATTGCATGACATCCCTTCCGTTTCGGACTTTGCAACGCCCAAGCCAACGCAACTTATTCAGCGTATTCTGCAACTTGCCACCAATCCAGATTCGCTTATTCTGGACAGTTTTGCTGGTTCTGGCACCACTGGGCACGCGGTGTTAAAACAGAACATGGAAGACGATGGAAACCGTCGCTTTATTCTCGTAGAAATGGATGAAGGCATCGCGCAAAACGTCACTGCTGAGCGCGTCAGGCGCATCGTCACCGGATACGGCAACGCTAAAGGCAGTCGCGTTGAGGGTTTGGGAAATGGTTTTTCTTATTGTGAGCTTGGTTCGCCTCTTTTTGATGAGACCGGTCAAATAAAATCAGAGGTCACTTTTCATGATCTGGCCAGACATGTTTTCTTTACTGAAACCGGCAGTCCATTACCCGAAAAAGCAGAGAAAAACTTCCCTCTTTTAGGCATTGTTAATGGCGTAGCCGTATATTTACTATACAACGGTGTTCTTAAAGACAAACGACCAGACAGCGGCAATGTGTTAACTGTGCCGGTTTTGCATTCATTACCGCCTCATGATGGCCCAAAAGTAATTTACGGTGTTGGTTGCCGCATCGGCGCAACTCGCTTGGCCCAGGAAGGCATAACTTTTCATCAAATCCCTTATGCAATAAAGGTTTCCTGACATGCTAACACTCAAAGAATATCAGCAGAGGACTCTTGATACATTAAAGCAGTATTTTTCAGTTTGTTTAAATCTCAAAGATAAAGACCCGGGCACCGCTTTTTACTCAGTAACAAAATGTCCGTATTCGCCAGTTAAAGAGTTGCCAGGTTTACCTTATGTTTGCTTGAGGCTCCCAACCGGTGGCGGTAAAACTCTGATCGCTTCCAATGCGGTTGCGATTGCAACCAATGATTTTCTCCAGGTCGATCATTCACTGGTATTATGGCTTACCCCATCAAATGCTATTCGCGAACAAACCATTAAGGCTCTGAGAGATAGAAGTCACCCCTACCGCCAGGCTTTAGATACGGCTTTGCAGTCTGTCACCATTCTCGACATTCAGGAAGCGTTATCATTGCAACCAGCTGTTTGTGATGGTTCCACTGTGATTATAGTTGCGACAATGCAGGCTTTCCGGGTCGAAGATACTGAAGGTCGCAAAGTTTACGAACCATCAGGTTATCTGAAGACTCATTTTTCAAACATACCTTCATCTTGCCTGCATTTTCTTGAAACTCCTGACGGGATTCCAATTCCATCGCTGGTCAATGTTTTTCGCCTTAGAAACCCGATTATCATAGTCGATGAAGCTCATAATGCCAGGACTGATCTTTCCTTTGAAACTCTCGCGAGATTTAGACCGGCCTGCATCATTGAATTTACTGCAACGCCAGCAACAAAAGACAAGCCAAGCAATGTTTTGCATGCAGTTTCTGCCGCAGAACTGAACGCTGAAGAAATGATAAAGCTACCGATCCGCCTTGAGTCTCGTGCAGACTGGAAAGAATTGCTATCAGATGCGCTTTCCGTACGCAAAGATCTTGAAAAAACCGCTTTGCAGGAACAGAATCTGACCGGCGAGTATATCCGTCCTATCATGCTTTTGCAGGCTCAGCCTAGAAGACAAAATCAGGAAACACTTACTGTTGATGTGGTTAAGGCGTGCCTGATAGAAGATCATAAAATCCCTGAAGAACAAATTGCCATTGCAACCGGCGATACCAAAGAGCTGGCAGATGTTGATATCAGCAAGCCAGACTGCCAGATCCGTTTTGTAATTACGGTAAGTGCTTTGCGTGAAGGCTGGGATTGCCCCTTTGCTTATGTTTTGTGTTCGGTTGCGGAACTGCGTGCTACAACGGCCGTTGAGCAGATTCTCGGCCGAATAATGCGCTTGCCAAAAGCAAAGCGGAAAAAGCAACTCAAACTTAACCAGGCTTACGCTTTTTCTGCTTCTAAAAACTTTGTCGATGCTGCAAAAGCTTTAGAGGACGCTTTGGTTGAAAACGGCTTTCAGCGCCATGAAGCACAGTCTTTTGTAGCCCCGATTCAATACAGGTTTGAAGAACCCGTTGTTTTTATGGGTGCAACATCTGTTGAAGTTTCCGAAAAGCCTGATTTAAAAGAACTTCCCAAAGAGGTTGCCGGGAAAGTGCTGTTTGATGAAGAAAAAAACGTGATAACTTTTCAGGGCGAAATGCAGGAATCTGATAAACAGGCTCTTGCAAAATGTTTTAAAACTCCAGCTGCAAAAGCAACTGTTGAGAAAATTTATAATGTTTCGCGTGGTATTACAGTAACAAAGCCACTTTCTCCGGCAGAACGCGGCGAAAAGTTTTCAATCCCTGTTTTGACCATCAAACAGGGCGATTTGTTTGAGTTTTTTGAAGAAACTCATTTCCTTGATTTCCCGTGGAAACTGGCGACATACGACCCGGCATTAACAGAAAAAGACTTTCCTTCGGAACGTTCTGAAGGTTTTGTTGGTACAGTAGATATTGATAAAGATGGGGCGATCAAGATCAACTATCTTGATCAGGTGCATACCCAGCTTTCTTTTACTGGCTTAGACTTTGCATGGTCTGCTGAAAATCTGATTCTTTGGCTTGATAAGCACATTCCGCACCCTGACGTCATTCAGCCAGATGCAATCGGTTTTTTGAATGGTGTTCTGAATCATCTTTTACAAACCAGAAATCTTCAGCTTGAAAATCTGGTTCGCGATAAATATCGATTAAAAGCTGCAATTCAGGAAAAGATTCAGCAATATAGACTGGCAGCAAGAATCCAGGCTTATCAGCAACTTCTTTTGCCGGAAAATCCTGTTCCCATTGAAGTTCGCCCAGAAGTCTGCTTCTCTTTCAAACCCGATGAATACCCGTATAATACTGTTTTTCGCGGTTCTTACAACTTCAAAAAGCACTTTTACCCGAAAGTCGGCGATTTGAATGCTGAAGGCGAAGAATTTGAATGCGCCGCCTTTCTCGATACATTGCCGGAAGTAAAATTCTGGGTCAGAAACCTCGAGCGTCGACAACAGCATTCTTTCTGGTTGCAAACCTCATCTGACAAGTTTTATCCAGACTTTGTCTGCGCACTGGAAGACGGCCGCTTTCTGGTTGTTGAATACAAAGGCGCAGATCGCTGGTCAAACGACGATTCCCAGGAAAAGCGCATGATCGGGAAACTCTGGGAAGACCGCAGCAACGGCCAATGCCTCTTCATAATGCCCAACGGCAAAGATCTAGCTGCAATAAAAAGTAAACTTTATAACAACCCGATTAAGCTTTGAAAAGACAGCCTTATAGATCATAAGGGTATGTTTATTTGATGCTTGCGAATTCTTTCACGAAGCGCTGTTGTTTTTTAAAGTATGTTGGCTAAAAAGGTACATAATTGGATTTCAAAATTGCTCCAATTACTTTGGAGGTTCTTATGGTGGTGCACTCTGAGACAGAACAGCTTCTTGGGCGATTAAAACCGTTCATTCGAGACACTTATATACCCTACGCACTTTCGTGTAAATACGAAAGCGGGCTCATTTTCAGCGATCCAACCTATTCTGATGCAAGCTGCAACTTTGGTGGTTTTGCTTCGCCAAATAGGTATTTGATTTTTTCTGAGAATAAAACTCTTTTAGAACCCGTCACTGGGCTGTGTGTCTGGAGGCCTGGCAGCAGATTCAAAGTGATCGGTGTGCAAAGGACAAAGAGTCATTCTCAAATCACTTTGTTAGAGCTTGGTGATGGAAGGATCCTGCAAGAAACTGAAAATCTTGCAGAAATTGAAAGGGGTCTGGCCGAAACTGCTTGTCATTTCTTTGCCGTAGCGGGCAGAATAGATCCTCTGCGAGAACATCAAACCCTGGAATGGCTACAGAGAATCAATGCCCCACTTGGCATCAAGGCCGATGGTAACTTCTTTGAAATTTTGAACGGTGATTGGAATACGACTCAACAAGTATCTACTAATAAAAACTAAGCCATGGCAGTTAGTAAATCCTCAATAAACCGCTTCTTATAATTTATTGCCAGTTATGGCATTCTGCCTGCGTCAATCTTCAACAAGAAGTTTTTATGGTGCAGAAGAAATCAACATCAGAACAGGTCAAAAACGCCCGCCGCTGAGAGCGGCACCTGCAAATATGGCGTGAGAGTGGACAGACTCAGTTAGAATATTGCCGGTTAAACAACCTTGGCGTGAAAGCCTTCGATTATTGGCTTCGCAAATAGCACAAAAGTAATAACCCGGCACCGCTGCAACTCATACCTGTTACCATTACCACCAGCTCAACAATTTTTTTTGGGGGGGGAGGATTTATTTTTTCAAATCACTGATTATTACAGCTATTTTCCGGTTTAAATTTGACAAAATCAATATGTTTTTGTTACTATGTAAATAACCCTGAAAAGGAGGCAATTACCATGGCTGGGGATAAAAACTTTGGCGAACGATTAAAGTCGCTACGAGTGTCCTTGGGTATGTCTTTACGAAAGCTTAGCGAAAAATTAGAAATAACCGCTCAAACTCTCTCTAATTATGAGAGGGGTCTTACCATGCCCTCGTCTTCGATTGTAATAGCCTTATCGAAGGAGTTGAAAGTTAAGACTGAATACTTTTTTCGGCCAGTTACGCTTTCAATATCTGTTCCTGATTTCAGGAAAAAAAATAGCCTTTTGGTCAAAGAACAAAGCTCTTTAATGGAAAAGGTTAAAGAATGGCTTGAACGTTACACTCAAGTTGAATCTTTATTCTCCAATCAAACTGCTGTTTCTCTGCCAAAAATGAAGGCTGTTGATAATTCTGAACAAGTTGAACAAGCTGCAAATGATTTGAGAAAACAGTGGCATTTGGGCCAAGCACCGATAGAAAACATGACCTCTCTGCTGGAAGAAAACCATATTCGGGTTTGCTTTGTCGATGCACCAGAATCTTTTGATGCCTGTACTTTTTGGGTAAATGATCGACCGTGCATTGTTGCAAGAAAGGATTTGCCTGGTGACAGATTACGTTTCAATCTTGCTCATGAACTTGGTCACCTGGTTGTAAAAACTCCAGAGGAAGGTGATAAACGAACGCGAGAAAAGCCTACAATGCATTTTGCTTCGGCCTTTCTGGTTCCATCAGATGTTGTTAAACGAGAATTAGGCCAATCACGCAAAAAGCTTGACCTTAAAGAGCTCCATATTTTGAAAATGAAATATGGTCTTAGCATGTCCGCGTGGGTTTTTCGCGCAAAGGATCTTGGCATCATAACGGAGACCACTGCCAGGAGCTTATTTTTCGTTCTGCGACGATTTGGTAAAACTGAACCTTGGGCACAATTCCCCACAGAACCGCCCCCTACGCGAATGAAACAATTAGTTTTACGTGCTCATGCGGAATCCATTATTTCTGAAACTAAAGCTGCTGAGCTTCTTGGCCAGTCACTTTATCAATTCAGACAGGAGTTCGCCCAGCCGTGAAAAAATTAAATCCAGATTGCGTAATAGACTCGTCAGTCATCCTGGACTTTTACGAAGTAAAGGAACTCACAAATCTAATGGGCTTTCCGCATAGGCTTATTACGCTGGATTTAATGGTTCATGATCTCGATATTCCGACCCCTTCTGAGATTGCGAAGTCAGGCATTGTTTCTATTGAAACTCCTGTGAATATAATGCTGACAATGGCTGAAATGGCCGTAAAATACAATATTTCAGTCTATGACGCCGCTCTCATGCTTTACGCAAAAGAGAGCGGCTCGATTCTTTTGTCTGGCGACAAGCTTCTTAGAACTGCGTCTAAAAAAGAAGGCGTGACCGTTAAAGGTACGCTTTGGGTATTAGAAGAACTCGTAGCTAAAAAAAATATCCAGGCAAATAAAGCCTGCTTCATTCTAGAGCGAATGTTTATGCTGGGTCGTCGGCTCCCGTCGGAGGAATCCAGTAGTAAAATTATCCAATGGGAGAAATAACAAAGCATCCGTTTCAGGACGGAGCTAATGGAGAACGAATCGGTTCCAGCAATGGATTTAGCAGTCATATGTGAATGGTATCTGTATTCCAAATGACCACGGAAGGGTGAATCCCAGCCAGGTCAGAAATTTAAATTCCCGGCTGCAGCGGAACTAAATCTGGCAGATAAAAAAAAGTCCGCACAGTTGGCGCGATAGCGCTGACGGTGCGGGCAAAATAGAGAGATTCAAGAATCAGTTACCAGGCGGCGGCTTCAACAACGGAGCCGCCGCCCCGGTTATCAGGAGTTTAAGAAGTTTTCTTCTGCAGCTCGGCGTTGAGCGCTTCGCGGGCTTTTTCGAAGGTGCACTTGCTGATCAGCTGGTCGCCGATCATCACGTTCGGGGCCTGGCCGCACTTTTCGAAGCAGAAGGTTGCCTGAATGTCGACCGCATCCTGCAGACCGCGGCTTTCGATGTCTTTGGTCAGAGCCTTGAGAATGCTCTGTGAACCCTTGAGGTAGCAGTTGGTGCCGACGCAGACCTTGATCGACAGTTTGTCAGTACCTTCGCCGGTCATCAGCGGCATGCCCTTGTCGGAAATACGCCGACGTGACTGGTATTTGGTGTGCAGCAGATGGTGAGCCTTGTGGCTGCCCGGTTTTTCGAGGACCTTTTCGTAGGTTTCGATTATGTAGGGGTTTTCTTGAGATTTATGCAGCTGCAGCATCTTGTCGGCTTCATACAAACCCTTGGCGCGGCGCTTGATGGTGCCGGGAGTGAAGTTGACCGGCTGACCGGCGCCGCCGACGCAGCCGCCCGGGCAAGCCATGACTTCGATGATGTCATAGTTGCATTTGCCGGCTTTGACTTCTTCAGCCAGCTTTCTCGCATTCTTCAAACCGTGGGCAATCGCCATTCTTACGGGTTTGCCGGCAACTTCGAGAGTTGCTTCGCGAATGCCTGCTTCGCCGCGCACCTGATGGAAATCTACATTGTTGAGCTTTTCGCCGGTCACTTTTTCGACGGCGAAGCGCAGAACCGCTTCGGTTACGCCGCCGGTCGTGCCGAAGATAACGCCGGCGCCGGTCTTGAAGCCCATCGGCAGATCCAGCGATTCGGGATCGAGCTCCATGAAATTCAGGCCACTGGCTTCGATCATGCGGCTTAGTTCCTGGGTGGTGATTACTGCATCGACGTCGGCAAGGTTTTCATGCGTGAATTCCGGGCGCTTCGCTTCGAATTTCTTGGCGGTGCAGGGCATGATCGAAACGATGAAAAGATTTTCGGGCTTGACGTTGAGCATTTTGGGCAGAGTTTCGCGAGCGAGCGAACCGAACATCTGCTGCGGTGACTTGCATGAAGACAGGCGCGGCAGAATTTCGGGGTAATACTGTTCGGCGAATTTAACCCAGGCCGGGCAACATGAAGTGAACTGTGGCAGTTTTTCGCCCTTTGTGAAGCGTTCAAGGAATTCAGTGCCTTCTTCCATGACCGTCAGGTCGGCTGAGAAGGATGTGTCGAAAACCTTGTCGAAGCCCATTTTCTTGAGGGCAGCGGTGATCTTGCCGGTAACGATATCGCCAGAGGTCATACCGAACTGTTCGCCAAGTGCAACGCGAACCGCCGGAGCGATCTGGGCGACAACGACTTTATTGGGGTTGTCGAGAGCGGCAAATACCTTGTCGACATCCTGCTTGACCGTAATTGCGCCAACCGGGCAGACGGCAGCGCACTGGCCGCAGTTGACACATTCGACCTTCGCCAGGTCTTTGTTAAAAGCCGGGGTTACCACGGTGTGCTTGCCGCGGTGGGCAAAGTCGATGGCACCGATGCTCTGAATTTCGCGGCAGTATCTGACGCAGTCGCCGCAGAGAACGCATTTGTTGGGGTCGCGAACCAGTGAATCAGAAGAGAGATCGACCGGGTGATCGAGCTTGGCTTTTTTGAAGCGCACTTCAGTTATGCCGAGTTTGCGGGCCAGTTCTTCAAGTTTACATGAGCTGCTCTGGGGGCATGTCGGGCATTCAACCCGGTGATTGGCGAGCAGAAGCTCGACCGAAATCTTGCGGATCTCGCGGATCTCTTCGGTGGCTGTTTTGACTTTCATGCCCGGTTCGGGCTTGATCGAGCACGAAGCATTGAGGCCGCGGCCTTCGATATCGACGAGACACAGGCGACAGGCACCATAAATGCTGAGTTCTGAATGATAGCAGAAAGTCGGAATCTCGATGCCTGACTTTCTGATGAGTTCGAGAAGATTGCGTTCACCTTCGATAGCGACGTTCTGACCATTGATCTGAACAAAACCCTTATCGTTGTTAGACATAGCTCACACCCCTGTAATAGCGTTGAATTTGCAGGCTGCCGCACAGGCGCCGCACTTGATGCAGACTTCGGCATCGATGACGTGAGGTTTTCTGACTTCGCCCTTGATGGCACCAACCGGGCACTTTTTGGCGCAGAGGGTGCAGCCTTTGCAGAGTTCCGGATTGATTTCAGGGTTTGCCAGTGCTTTGCATTGACCGGCAGGGCACTTTTTCTGAAATACATGGGCTTCGTATTCGTGCCTGAAATATCTCAAGGTCGAAAGAACCGGACTGGGTGCTGTTTTACCCAGACCGCACAGCGAAGCTTTGGCGACTGCTCTGGCAAGCTTTTCAAGGTTAACAAGAGTAGCTTCATCGGCATCACCGCGCATGATATCGTCAAGCATGCTCAGCATCTGACGGGTTCCTTCACGGCAGAGAACGCATTTTCCGCATGATTCGTTCTGGGTGAACTGCATGAAGAAACGTGCTACCGATACCATACAGGTAGTTTTGTTCATGACAACCAACCCGCCTGAACCTACCATGGCGCCCTTGTCTTTGAGTGAATCGAAATCGACCGGAAGATCGAGATGTTCTTCGGTCAGACAACCACCCGACGGGCCACCGATCTGAACTGCCTTGAAGCCGTCAGGCATTGGTTTGCCGCGGTCGTCGGTAATGCCGCCGCCGATATTGAAGATGATCTCGCGCAGAGTGGTGCCAAAAGGCACTTCTATCAAGCCGGTGTTGGCAACGTGACCAGTGAGCGCAAAAGTCTTGGTTCCCGGTGATTTTTCGGTGCCCTGTTCTCTGAACCACTTGGCACCGTTTCTGATGATCAGCGGCACACAGCCAAGGGTTTCGACGTTATTGATGACGGTCGGCTTGCCGAATAGACCGCTTTCTGCCGGAAATGGCGGTTTCGGGGTCGGCATGCCGCGCTTGCCTTCTACTGAAGCGATCAGAGCGGTTTCTTCACCGCAGACGAAAGCTCCCGCGCCTTCCATGACGTTCATGTCGAATTCGAAGTCGGTGCCAAAGATGTTTTTGCCAAGAACGCCGAGTTTGCGGGCATCTTCGATGGCTTTGCGCATACGTTTCACTGCGAGCGGGTATTCGGCGCGGCAGTAGATGACTCCTTCATTGGCTTCAATGGCGCGAGCGGCGATCATCATGCCTTCGATGATCGAGTGCGGGTTGCCTTCCATGACGCTTCTGTCCATGAACGCGCCCGGGTCACCTTCGTCGGCGTTACAGATAACGTATTTTTTCGGGTTTTTGTGAGCCAGAGTCAGCTGCCATTTTTTACCAGTCGGAAAACCGCCGCCGCCACGACCGCGCAGACCGGAATGCAGGATTTCTTCGCAGACGGTTTCGGGCTTCATATTGGTAACGGCAATTTTGGCACCTTCATAGCCGCCGTGCGCGATGTATTCATTGATATCTTCGGGGCAGATATGACCGCACTCTTTGAGAACGGTGCGCTTCTGGCGTTTGTAAAAAGTGATATCGTCGCTGCCTTTCGAGTGTTTGCCCGTAGCCGGTTCGACGAACAGCAGGCGGTCAACGAGTTCGCCTTTTTTGAGAGTCTTTTCGACGATTTCGTCGGCATCAGCTGCTTTAACACGGGTATAGAGAATGTTTTCCGGCAAAATAGTGACCAGCGGGCCCATCTGGCAGAAACCGTGGCAACCGCTTTTTGATACGCGGATATCGCCCTTACCTTCTTCGTGGGCTTCAACTCTGACTTTTAAGCCAGATTCGGTGATTTTTTTCACAAGAGCGTCGATCAGAGGCAGGGCGCCGTTGGCGACACAGGCGGTACCGGCACAGACGATGACACGCCTTTCCTCGGCGTTGGCTTTGTATTCAGAAGTGATTTTCTTGAGGTCGATGTTGTGGCCGCTCATTTGGCTTCCTCCTGGGCAATGATATTGTCGAGCAGGGCGATGGTTGATTCAGGAGTCATCAGGCCATGAACTTCTTCATTGATGACGAGAACCGGTGCAAGACCACAGGCACCGAGGCACGAAACGGTTTCGACGGTGAAAAGCATGTCGGGAGTGGTCATTTTGTCTTCAGTCAACTTCAGTTTTTTCATCAGGGCTTCGAGTATCGGAATCGACTTCTTAACGTGGCAGGCCGTGCCATCACAAACCTTGATCAGATACTTTCCTTTAGGGGTGAGTGCGAAATGTGAATAGAAAGTCGCAACACCATAAACCTGAGCGGAGGGTATTCCGAGCGAAGTTGCCACGTAATACATCACATCTTCCGGAAGATAGCGGTACTCTTCCTGGACTGCCTGCAGAATCGGAACGAGCTTTGAACTGTCGTTGTTGTAGCGTTCGATGATTTCGCAGACTTTTTCAAACTTTCTCATCATGGTGTCTGTCTGGCCGGTCATTTGACGACCTCCTGTCTGAATTTTCCTGACTGCATCAGCAGTTGCAGTTTTTTTGAAAGAACAGCAAGGCCAGCGGCCAGGTTCTCGTTTTGCACGATTACTCCGTCCGGGACCTTGATTGCTGCCGGGGCAAAGTTCCATATGCCTCTGATGCCGCCTGCGATCATTTGATCGGCTACTTCCTGGGCAGCATCTTCGGTGGTGGCGATAACTCCGATTTTGACCTTCATGCGACCACAGAGATTCTGAAGCTTGTCAACCGGCAAAACCTTGACATCGCAGAATGTTTTGCCAACGCTTACCGGGTCTATGTCAAAAGCGGCGACAATTTTGAAACCATAGCGCTTGAAACCATCGTATTTGAGCAGTGCCCTGCCTATGTTGCCGACCCCAACCAGAAATGCTTCGTCAATGCGATTCCAGCCGAAAAAGTCTTCAAGGCAGTTCAGCAGATTATCAATCTGGTAGCCAACCTTGGGCATGCCTTTTATGCCGGTATAAGCGAGATCTTTGCGGATCTGTGTCGGGTCGAGATTAAGATCGTTGCCGATATGCGTGCAGGAAATTGCTTCTCGGCCGCCTGCCAGAACCGATTTTAGATAATGATAATAAAGCGGCAGCCTTCTGAGGGTTGGTTCTGGAACATGTACAATCTGCTTGTTCATTTGCTACTTCTCCGCCTTAAAATCGACCACTGATGAACACTGAATACTGAATAAAGACAGCCACGGATGAACACTGAGCAAAGACAGCCACGGATGAACACGGATGAACACGGATGAACACGGATAGAACCGGGCGAGTCTTTTTATTCATCTACCGACAAAAACACACTTCAAAAACGGGTATCGGGCACTTCAATTATATCGAGAAATTTTTATCGAGAAAAATTTCTTTATTACAATTTCAATATAAGACATATCGGCATGTACGTCAACAGGTCTTTGTGATTTTTTTCTCTTTATTTGCATCAAAATATCTGACACTGCAAAAACAGGTCCGGTACCAGCTATGTTACTGGCACCGGACCCAAAATATTTACAGGAGCTGCTGTTGCTGTTTATTCAGCAACCATAAGAAAGCTGAAATTCATAGGGGTGAGGACGGAGCATGACTGGCATGGCTTCTTCTTCACGTTTGCGTTTAATCCAGGTTTTTATGAGGCCGTCGGTAAAAACGCCCTTGTATTTGAGGAATTCATTATCGGCTTCGAGTGCTTCGAGAGCTTCTAACAGATTGCGTGGCAGGGCGCCGATCTTTGCCCTTTCTTCTTCGCTCAGGTCAAAAATATTACCTTCGATTGGCCCGACATTGTGCTTTTTCGGGTCGAGACTGTTTCTGATGCCGTCGATCCCGGCCATGACCATGGCGGCAAACATCAGATAAGGGTTGGCAGTGGCATCACCGGCGCGGTATTCAAAACGCTTGTCGTTGGGGGCTTTGACATAGCCGGGTATTCTTATTGCTGCTGAGCGGTTTGAGGTCGCCATAACAATTGATACGGGGGCTTCATAACCTGGAACGAGGCGTTTGTAAGAATTGGTCGAGGGGTTGGCAAAAGCCGAAATGGCGCGGGCATGCACGAGAATGCCAGTCATGAACTGCATTGCGGTCTTACTCATCCCGGCATAGCCCTTTGGGTCAGAAAACGCTGGCTTGCCTTCTTTCATCAGTTTAAAATGGACATGCAGGCCGTTGCCCGGGGCAGCAAACATTGGCTTGGGCATGAAAGTCGCGGTGAGGCCGTTTTCGAGAGCAAAATTACGGGTGGCATACTTTATCTGCATTGTTTTGTCGGCCATGCGGCGGGGGGTGTCAAATTCGGTTTCGATTTCTACCTGGCCTGGGCCGCCCACTTCGTGGTGATGATACTTGACGCCAATGCCCATTTTGAAGAGTTCTTCGCATAATTCTGTTCTGAAAGAGGCGAAGCGGTCAGAAGGCTGTTCGCCGTGATAGCCAGATTTAAGAGGCATGGGGTAACCGCCATTGCCTTTTTCGGCACTGCCGGTGCTCCAGTGGGCGGCTGCCGATTCGATGTTGAACGTGGCAGAGTTCATACTGTCGGTGAAGGTCACTTCATCGAAAAGATAAAATTCAAATTCGGGCCCAAGAAGCATTTCTTCGCCAACTCCGAGCGTTTTTAGAATGTTTTCGGCCTTGTCGCAGACAAAACGCGGGTCCTGTTCGAAACGTGGCTCTTCGCCGTCGATCTCGTGAATATTGCAGATGAATGCGAGGGTGGGTTGTTCCCAGAATGGGTCGATAAAGCCGGTTGTCAGATCTGGAATCAGAATCATATCGCTCTTGTCGACTGCCCTGAAACCGTAGCTCGAGCCATCGAAACCGAATCCTTCATTTAAAACTTCTTCTGTAACGTAACGGGCCGGGGTTGTCAGGTGGCGCCACTTGCCAAAAAGGTCACAGGCCTTGAGATCGACACTGACGATATTGTTTTCTTTGATGTATCTGACCACTTCCTGGGCTGTTTTGAACATTGTTATCCTTCTCCTTGAAAGCAAATCTCGATTCAGAACCTTTCTTTTATACCACAATTTTTTCAGTTTCCGAATCGATGGCTATCAATGCGGCAGTCATCAGAAGATAGACTTGATCGGCTGGTGCAAGCGTTTTGCCACAGCTTATATTTACGCTGAAAAACTGGCTTTTTTCGCTCAATTCAACCAGCAGGGGTTCATGGGCAGGTTTAACGACAACGAAACCCGGCCCCATTACCGGGTCAGCTCCCTGTTTTGAAAGTTGAATACCAGATTTCGCAAAAATGGTTTTGAGCAGATTTAGTTGTTTTTCCGGCATACTTCTTTTCAGCTGAAAAATTGCAGTTTCATGATTTGAAGATACTGATTGGCTGTTTATGCCGCAGACCAGCTGAGACTGGGTTTCCTGCATGGCTTTTCTGAAAATGCCGATGCCATGGTTGGTTTTTAAATCGAGATTGGGGGCAAAATGCCATGTAACCGGCATGTCACGGAAATTGCAAGTGCCGCGCTGCAACAGGTTAACCAGGCTGATCAGGCCGGTTCCGCCCGCTGTTTCCCCTGTCTGGTCAGTTGAAAAAAGGAAGCAGTTGACAGGGCCGGCGCCGAAAGAATAATAGCCGTTTCTGCGGGAAAAACGGTTGTCGAAAGTTGCCGTGCGGGCGAAATATTCTTCGACGTGGCTTACTGAAAACAGGCTTTCAATCTTGATAGATTCGTTGAGCAGGTCGTAAAGGGCGGCTTCAATCATGATTTGTTTCTTTCCTTAAAGTTTTTATGTTTGCCGCGATTATACAACAAATTCATGTAATCTTTTGGTCTGGTAATTACGAAATATAGAATATCAAACTCAACGAGGTAATTATGCCTGCCAAAACAGCCGGACTGACCCTGATTCAGACTGAACGAGCCATTCTTGATCTTAAACGGCATTTCGAAGATATGTTGACAAGCAGTATGCGTTTGCACAGAGTATCGGCTCCGATGTTTGTCGCGGCTAATACCGGGCTGCAGGATGACCTGAACGGCATCGAAAAGCCAGTATCCTTTTCTGTTCCGGCTATAGGTTCGACCCGCTTTGAAATTGTTCATTCTCTTGCAAAATGGAAACGTATGGCGCTTGCTCGCTATGGAATTCCAGCAGGGGAAGGGCTTTATACAGATATGAACGCGCTCAGGCCTGATGAACCGAGTGTTTCTACCGCTATTCATTCAGTTTATGTAGACCAGTGGGACTGGGAAAGGATTATGCTGCCGGGGCAGCGCAACCTTGAATTTTTGAAATCGACGGTAGAAACGATTTATAACGCTGTCTTGTCGACCGAGCACCATATCTGCAGCCGCTATGGCCTGAATAAATTCCTGCCAGAAAAAATTCATTTCATTCACAGCGAAGAACTTCTTGAGAAGTATCCTGAAAAAACCGCAAAAGAACGTGAACACGCAATTTGCCGGGAACTGGGCGCCGTTTTCCTGATCGGTATCGGTGGACCTCTTCAGGATGGCAAGAGTCATGACGGTCGGGCGCCCGACTACGATGACTGGACAACTGAGACGTCACCGGGACACCGGGGTCTCAACGGGGATATTCTTGTCTTCAACCCCGTTTTGAATATTTCTTTTGAGTTGTCTTCGATGGGAATCAGAGTGAACCCGGAAATCTTGATGAAGCAGCTGCAGGTGAGAGGCAGTGAGAGTCGCGCAGAATTGCCATGGCACCGGATGCTGCTTGGCAACAAGCTGCCTCAGACCATCGGTGGTGGTATTGGTCAGTCGCGTCTCAGTATGCTGCTGCTGCAAAAACGCCATATTGGCGAGGTGCAGGTGAGTGTCTGGCCGGATGGTATGCTTGAAAAGTGTGAGTCTGAAGGCATTCAGATTCTGTGACGTCATAACTTTGCGGCTGCTGCAATATACGCCAGAATGGCGACTGATAGTCGAAGCTTCAGAATAGATACGGGAGCCGCTCCTTTTATATAAATTGTAGTGTGACAGTCGAGCGCTGCGGCGTTATAATATCCAGAAATATAACGTCTGGAGCGCTTGTTTTTCATGCCGAATACAAGGGGTTTTTCAGCCAGGTTGAATTATAAAAAGCCTTTATTCATCTGTGGCTGGGTCGTTTTTTGTTTTTATGTTTTTGCGGTTCCGGCTCATGCTTATCTCGACCCCGGCACCGGCAGTTTTATTTTTCAGATAATGGTTGGCGCTGTTGTGGGCGCAGTCTTCGTTCTTAAAAGCTATTTCAATAAAATTGCCGACAGAGCCCGCAGCCTGTTCGGGTTATCGCCCCGCAGCCCAGATAAAAACGAGGCCGATGCTGCGAATTCACCCAAAGAGAAAGACGGGCCGCAGTGAATTCAGTCCGCCTCTCTTCCTCATTTCGTGACCCTTGCGGCTTTGTTTTCTGCTGCGAGGGGCTGTATTACAGACAGATCAATCGCGCCGGCCAGGCTGATTACGATGCATTGATGAACTCAGGCTTATACAAGAGTCTCGTCGATTCGGGTCTGTTGCTTGCCCATGTAGAAGTTGAGCCAGACAGGCTGGGTGACGGGCCGACAAAAGATCTGCTTTACAAAATTATTAAACCGCAACAGCTCGATTTTATTTCATACCCCTGGGAATGGTCTTTCAGCCAACTTCAAGATGCTGCTCTGGCGACTCTGCAGATTCAAAAACTGGCGATGCGGCATGGCATGACACTCAAGGACAGCAGCGCTTTCAATCTGCAGTTTGTGGCAGCCAGGCCTGTTTTTATAGACACGCTCTCTTTCGAAATTATGCAGCCCGGTAATCCCTGGGTCGCCTATAGGCAATTCTGTCAGCATTTTCTGGCACCTCTGGCTCTGATGAGCAGAGTCGACAGTCGCCTTCTACAGCTGTTTAAAAACAACCTCGATGGCATACCCCTCGATCTGGCAAGCAGGCTGCTGCCGCTGCGCAGCTGGCTGTCCTTTTCTCTGCTCACGCACATTCACCTGCATGCCCGCACGCAGAGACATTTTGCTGCACGGCAGGTCTCTGTCGCCACCGGAAAAATGTCCCACAACGCCCTCATGGGTCTTATCGACAGTCTTGAAAGCGGAGTTCTCGCCTGTCGTGCGCCTGGCGGGTCGACTGAATGGGGCGATTACTACTCAGATACCAATTATTCAGCCACGGCGCTGCAAAGCAAGAGCGAGATCGTGGCAGAGTTTATCGAGAAATCAGCTGTGCGCGGCCAGGCCTGGGATCTCGGCGCCAACACCGGGTTATTCAGCCGCCTTGCCGTTGCGGCAGGCTTGCGGACTGTCGCTTTCGATATCGATCCTGCCGCCGTCGAAAAAAACTATCGGCAATGCCGCGATAACGGCGAAAAATTACTTCTGCCGCTGCTTCAGGACCTTACCAACCCAAGTCCGGCTCTTGGCTGGGGAAACCGTGAGCGCCAGTCGCTCATCGAGCGTGGCCCGGCAGACCTGGTTATGGCTCTGGCATTGATTCATCACCTGGCCATCGCCAATAATCTTCCCTTTGCTTATATTGGCGCCTTTCTGGCAGATCTGTGCCGTTGTCTGATTGTTGAGTTTGTACCCCGCTCTGATTCTCAGGTTCAAAGAATGCTGGCGACCCGCGAAGATATTTTTACCGGTTATACACAGGCCGAGTTCGAGAAAGAATTCAGCCCGTATTTTAAAATTCTCGCCTCGAGAAAAGTTGCAGACTCAGAACGAATCTTGTATCTGATGCAGAAGTCAGACCAATGAAATTTTTGCTTCTGTTCCATTCAGTTACTTTTGCGCTTTACCCGATATTTTATTTATATTCTGCAAATCTCGGGCAGGCACGCTTCTTCGATGTCGCGGTTTCGGCGGCTGTAACGCTGCTCTGCGTTGTAATTCTGCTTTTGCTCATAGAAAAATTTATCCAGAATCTGCAAAAAACCGCATTACTTGTTTCGACGCTCTGTTTTGCCATTTTTGCCTACGGGGCTTTTGACGAACTGCTTGTCAGCTTCAGCGATTCTGCGACGCTGCGCAATATTATTTTCCCGGCCTTGTGGTTTCTTGGGTTTTGCGGCAGTGCCTGGCTGGTTGCCAGAACCACTCAAAATCTGGAAAATGCCGGCCGGTTTCTCAATGTCATGGCACTGGCAATGCTGGTGCTGGTTTTTGCAGACGTTGCCAGATACAACCTGAGTTTTGCCCGTCTGCCTGCCGTTTCTTCTGATGTGGGTTCGCTGCAGGTCACACCACAAACTGGAATCGGAGTTTTGCCGGATATTTATTATCTCATTCTCGATGGTTACGCCCGCAATGATATTTTGAGTGAACTCTACCAGTATGACAACTCTGAGTTCAGCGGCTTTCTTGAACAAAAGGGGTTTTATATAGCTTCACAGGCCTGTGCCAACTACCCGCAGACCTATCTTTCGCTGGCCAGCAGTTTGAACTTTACTTATCTCGACGAAGTTGCACAGAAGTTTTTTGATCTCAACACCGCCGAGCCTCTTGTCGAAATGATAAGCAACAACAGGTTGATGGCGACTTTAAAAGCTCTGGGGTATCAGACCGTCGCTTTTGCCAGCGGTTATTCCGGAACTGAATTGAAGACTGCCGACCGTTATATTTCGAGGACTTTGCTGAGTCGTGAATTTTTTCATACTTTGATTAACACAACGTTTTTTGCTGCTCTCAAGCTGCCGTTTTTTGACCTGTCGGTTTCTGAGGCAGACATTCATCGTGAGCGTATTCGAAATACTCTGAGTGCGATTGCTAACCAGAATTTGCCTTCTGAACCGGTTTTTGTTTTTGCCCACGTCATCTGTCCGCATCCCCCATTTGTTTTTAATCATGATGGCCAGGCGGCGAAGGCTCAGAACCGTTTTCACATTCAGGACGGCAGTCATTGGGGCAGCGATACCGCCACCTACAGGAAAATGTATAAAGAGCAGCTGACGTATCTGAATACCCTGGTTAAACAGTCTGTTGATAACCTCGTTGCTGATCAAACGCGGCCACGCATTATCATTGTGCAGTCAGATCACGGGCCCGGGTCTGACCTGAACTGGCAAAACCCTGAAAAGACGAATTTGCCCGAGCGCTTCGGTATTCTTCAGGCGATTTATTTTTCTGATGGCAACAATTCAGGGCTTTACCCTGAAATTTCTCCTGTGAACACCTTTAGACTGGTATTGAATCGCCTTCTTGCTTCAAAAATGCCGCTGCTCGAAGATAAAAGCTATTTTGCTCCGTGGTTTGGCCGCTATCGCTTTGTGGAAGTAACCGAACGGCTTCGTTCGCCGCTGTCTTCAGCCAGTCGCTGATAAAAAAAACAGATTCAGAAAGAAGAACAGCGCTACCTGACATTGTCTCTTATGTGATAAAATCACGGTAACTTCTCGAGGAGAAAAAATGATGCAGCAGCCCGGGCGCCTGGAAAAACGTTTCAGCAATTATTTTGAAATTATCGGTTCTGAAGATACCCCGCTGTCGGCAAAAATGCTTTTGCTTGCTGCTATTATCTACTTTCTTTCGCCTATCGATCTGATTCCGGATTTTATACCGATCATCGGTTATCTCGATGATCTGATAATCGTTCCACTGCTGATCTGGCTGGCCTTCAGACAGATCGAAGCCGCCAGAAAAGAAAAGCACGCCGGATTTTTACGAGAAAAACCTCTTGACGTTCCAGATCAGGTTCATTGCGGTAGAGAACATGAATAAAAGGGCAGATTTGATTGTTTTATGTGATCTGGGCGGAGTTTTGATCGACCTTAACTGGGTTTCGCATGCTCGGGCCCTGTTTGGCGCCAGTGCAAGCCCCGATTATTTAAAAGAGCGGTGGCTGCACCTTCAATCGGTAAAGGCTTTTGAAGCGGGAAAAAACTCTTTTGCGGAGTTTTACCGGCAGTTTTGTACCGAAACTGGCAGCAATATTTCTATGGATGCCTTTAAAAGCGAATTCATCGGTATCCTCGGCGATGATAAATCTGATTGTGTCGAGGTTCTGACCCGAATTTCCAGCCAATACCGTCTTGCCATGTTATCGAACACGAACGGTCTGCATATCGAAGTGCTGAAAAAAACGAGCCAGGTCTTCAACTTTTTTGACGATCTGTTTTTTTCGTATGAACTGGGAATGGTGAAGCCGGATCTGCAGATTTTCGCTGCAGTGTGCGAAAAAATTGGCTGTAAACCCTCTGATATTTTGTTTTTTGATGACAGCGCCATAAATGTTGCTGCCGCCACAGATTTTGGCATCAATGCCTGGCGCGTCGACAGCCCCCGCGAAATTGAAAAAAATCTTGATTTATGGCAGCGTTCAGCTGTGTTATAATTGCAATTCATAATTGCAGTCGCGGGGAGAAAACAAGTTGAAACTTACATCTGGTCAGCGAAAACATCTTGAAGCTCTTGCCATTCAGCTTGACGCTGTGGTCAGAATCGGTAAACAAGGTCTGGAGGCAAAAATTGTCAGCAGTGTTCGAGAAGCCTTTCAGACACAAGAATTGATCAAGATTAAAATTCTCGATACTTCTCCGGTAGAAGCTGAAGAGGTCGTAGACGAAGTCGTTTCGGCAACGGGGGCTGTTCTGGTCAGAACAATCGGTAGAGTTATCGTTCTATACAGACCTTTTACCGAAAAACCGCGTAAGATTGAGTTGCCGCCGGCTAAATAAATAATTCGCACGATATACCGAAATTCCTTATAATATAATTAGATAGAGACAGAACAGAGAGACTTGGTTAGTCTAAAAGAGAGGCATGCTCTGGTAACAGAGCCTTCGGTCATGCAAAGGCAAAATATATCAGAAAACTTTGACAGGTCAGAGCACCTGCGAGGTTTTCGTTCGTTTAAAACACGCTATATCAGCTGGTTTTTGCCTGCAATTGTTCTTGTGGGCGGGCTGTTGACGCTTTTTCTTGTCTGGCTGGCTCAAGGCAGCCTTCTCGAACAAAGCCGGCAGAATATGCGTGACCGCTTCCAAAAACATGGCGAACATTTGCGCATGATTGTTCTTAGCGGTGACCAGAGTAAGCTGGAACCATTCCTTGACAACGTCGTCGAAGCCATGGAGCTGCATTCGATAAGCATTCAGAATGAGAGCGGTGAGGTGGTTGCCTCGAGAAGCAGTCATACGGTCGTCGATCGATCCGGTTTTGAGGTCAGTATCCCTCTGAATATACGTACACATCAGGCCGCCGAAGAGAAATGGCAGGTCTTATTACTGGCTGGGCGGCTTAAAAATTCGGCGCTTATCGATAATTTTCTTGTTTACCAGCTGTTAATATTGATTGTGATGGCGATCGGCTCCGTCACCGGTACTTTCATCGCTTTCGACCATATGGTGGGTGTGCCCGTCAATAGTCTGAAACTTGCTGTAAAAGATCTTATTATGGGTCGTGAAGATGCAACAATAGACTTTTTTGAACCCGATGAGCTTGGGGAAGTCGCCGTTCTTTTCAACCATTTTATCAAAAAACGTCGTGCCGAGCTTGCGCGTTTCAGAGAATTCAGTATCCAGTCCGAGACTGTAATGCTTGATTATGATTCCGCCAGTGATCTGTTGACCATTTTCGGGCAATTCCCCGAAAGTTCTGGCATAAATCTGGCAAACGTTCGTCGTCCCGATGACCTCTTCTCATATGTTCGCTCCGACCACCGTGGCGAAATTAAACAGAAGTGGTTTGACTTCAGGCAAAATATTTCTGCCTCAGAGTCTGGCAGTGAAGAATTCGTTTTTCGTCTTTTGCGGCCAAACGATGAATTTGACGATAATACCATCGAAAAATGGCTGCAAATGACCCTGAAATGGGAAAACTCCGATAACAGACTTCTCGTCAAAGGTTTTTTGAGAGACATCAGTCTGTTGCACAAGCGTGAAGTAGAACTGAATAATCAGGCTGAAAGCTTTCGCAGAATTTATCAGAACAGCCCTGTCGGCATCTGGAGATGCGCCTGCAACAAGGATAAATATATATATATGAACCAGACCATGGCTGTCATGCTTGGCTATAAATCCCCGGAGGAAGCTATTGAAAGCGTTGACAGCATCAGTCAGGATGTTTTTCTCAACCCGGGCGAAAAGACATTTTTTCTCGATGAACTGAAAAAACACGACAAGGTCGGCAATTTCGAATTTAAAGTCAGAAAAGCAGATGGAACAGTCTTTTGGGGCGCCATGTTCGGGCGGCTTTTTATCGAACAGGGGGTTCAGTATTGCGAGGGTAGCCTGATAGACATTACCGAACGCAAACTTTTCGACGAGCAGCTACGGAACAGCGAAGAATTTTATCGCCAGGGCCTGGAAGCTTCAGGCATAGTTTTGTGGCAACTCGAACCTGCCAGTGGCAAACTGCAGCTTAAAGGTGCAATAACCGCCTTGTTGGGCACGGGTGTGCCCGAAATTACTTCGTTGAAACTATTTCAGCGTCTAATACACCCGGAAGACCTGACAATATTCAGTGCAGGTATCGATAAGTTGCGCCGCAGTGAAAACTCACAAACTGGTGACAGATCGGCCATCGAGTTCAGGATATGCAGGGTTGACCACTCCCAAAAAATGGAAATCAGGTGGCTGACCGTGTCGGCCCTTCGCTCCGAAATCATCGTCAGTGGCAGACAGGGGCATGTTCAGGGCGTGTTTGTCGACATTACTTCACAAAAAGAAGTTGAATTGAAGCTCTCTAGAGCGTTAGAACAGGCAAAATCCGAAAGTCGACAAAAATCTGACTTTTTTGCCGGAGTCAGCCATGAAGTCAGAACTCCTCTCAACGCCATAATCGGTTTTAGCGAGCTTCTTTTGCCTATGGTCGATGACTCCAGAGGGCAGAGTTATCTTGCTTCTATACTGTCTTCAAGCCGCAGCCTCATTGGGGTTCTCAACAGCATGCTCGATCTGAGCCGTCTTGAAGCAGGAAAAGTTGAGCTGGTGATTGAAGCCGTTCGTGTTGGCGATCTGATTGGTGATATTCGTCAGCTTTACGTCGCTGAAGCGACAAAGCGTGGGCTTGATTTTAAGACCGATATTGGAAGCTCTGTTCCGCCTGTCCTGATGCTCGATGAATTCAGGCTTAGACAGGTGATAACAGCTGTTTTGAGTAACTCGTTCAAATACACATCCAAAGGTGGCATTTCTCTTGAGATGCAGGCTACTCCTTGTCTCGGGTTGCAATCAGTGGATTTAACTCTGACCATCCAGGACACGGGCCAGGGAATTCATTCTGATGACCTTAAAGATATTTTCAATCCGTTTAAATCAGATTCTCGAAGTAAAAAACACCCTGGAGCCGGTTTAGGCCTGGCGATATGTCATCATCTTGTCGGGTTGATGAACGGCAGAATCAAGGTGAAAAGCGAAATTCAGTGCGGTACCAGATTCGATATCATTCTGCGCGATGTTAAAATCGCAGAAGTCGGGGCTTTGACGGCAATAAGCAGAGTTGAACGACAACAATACCATTTTGAAAATCAGAGAATTCTGGTCGCGGATGACGCAGCTTCAAATCGCGAACTAATGTCAGAGGCCATGCGAGGTGCCGGGCTGCAGGTGTTCTGTGCTGCCGATGGCGAGGAAGCGCTTGAATTAGCCCGCAAAGAAAAGCCTCAGCTCATTTTCATGGATATCCGCATGCCGCGCAAAGATGGTGCAACTGCGGCAAGAGAACTTCGCAGCGATGCTGAACTATTTCGAATTCCAATTGTTGCCGTTACAGCTTCCGCCAGTGCACGCGAGCAAAAAGAGCTTGCTGATCTTTTCGACAGTTTCATCTACAAGCCTGTCAGCCTGGCACGCCTTTTTGCTGAAGCTGCAAGATTTCTAAAACATGACGTCAGTCACGAGAAAAAAGCGGTTCTCGAGGCGATGAATATGCCGCCGGAAGCCCTTGAACAGCTCAATGAGCCATGGATGCTCGTCGACAGCATAGACAAAATTTACATGCCGAAACTGAAAGAGCTGGAAGGCGCTATTGTTGTCGAGAACGTCATCAGGCTGGCCGATTCTATAAAAAATCTTTCGGTCAAACATTTTTTCAACCATTTGACCATCGAGGCAGAAAAGCTTTCCGACTGTGCCGAAAAATTCGATCTAGAGGGCATCGATGCGTCTAAAAAACGATTAGCACACATTTTTAACCAGGTTCTAACAGTTTATTCACGCAAGACAAATTCGTAGTCCGTTACCATCTGTCTTTGTTCATCGGTTTCAGGGCTTTGTGTGTGTCTGGCAGCGTTGCTTTTGGCAAAGCGTCTTGCAACTTCGCTCAGGGCCTCTTCGCCTGTCAGACCCTGGCTGCGCAGCCAGCAACCCGCAACGGTTCCGCTGCGGCCTATGCCGCCTCGACAATGCAGGTAAACAGTCTTGCCGGCATCGAGTAACGTGTTCAGATGTGCAACGATTGCGTGCATGGTTGCAATTGAAGGAACTGAATAATCCTGAATTTCGAAGCGACGGTAAAGAAGCTCACGGTCGCTAAGCTTTGGCAGCAGTTGCTGATAGTGAGTGAGCTCGTCTTCTTCTGTCAGATCGACGAACGCATCTATGCCGCTGGCGAGCAGTTGCCGCAGGAAAGACTCTGAATCATCGATACCGGGGTTATAAGGGTAACCTCCGGCAAGCAGTCGGCCATCGACTACCCACCAGCATCTGCCCGGCAAAGTCTGTTCAGTCATGAGTTGTTAACCTCTCTTGAATTTGATGTATCAGTCGCTCTTCGAGAGTTGAATTGTACCACTTTATCCATCTTATCTGGTATATTTAGAAGAAAAATCGGAAAGCTGAATTTAAAAGTATGCAACTTCTGGTTAAACGTCTTACAAGGGTCATTCTGGTTCTGTTTTTTCTGATTTTACCAGGGTATCGCGCTTTAGCAGACTTCGATCTGTCTGTTTATCAGCAGACACCGGCTTCCGCTTCCGTTATTCCCGAAGAAATTCTGTACCCGAAGTTTTTTAGAGAGAGCGACAGCCTGTCTTTGCAGAATATTATAACTGAAATTCGTTCCAGGATCGATTTTGTTAAGGGGTTGCGGCATGAACCTTCGTATTTTAATTGTTACAAAATGCAGAGGCGTATCAGCAAAGGGCTTGAACGTATGCTTGCTGCCGAAAAACAACTGCCCTTCAATTTTGTCGATGACCACCTCATTTATGATCCTCAATCACCTTTGTTCGATTATTTACGGCCTATGCCGCTCAAATCGACGGATTTTTGCAGCTTCAGATCGTATGGGGATTTGACTGGCAGCGGCTCTACTATTTATTGTGTTTATCATGGTTCTGACATGAGAGGCGAGTTTTTTCGCCGGCACCAGGGCGAAGCCAGTAGACTTCGCCCGCTAATGACCGCCTTTGATATTGTCGAGTTGCTGATTTTTCTGCCGGCTTTGCTTTTTATACCTGCAATCTGGCTGATTCTTAAAAAAGCCCTCGAAAAAAAACAGCCCTCAGACAACGTTTCGCAGGGTTGAAATTGCCGGTTGAATTCTATATCATAAGCGCAAAGTTTTGCACGGTTCAATTTATCTGTGGCGGTTATTTGCAATGCAGGCCAGACGCACTCCATTTTTTTTAAGGTACCGGCAATTTTTCAGACTATGGCTTGGGCAGGTTACCAGTCAGGCAGGAAACAAAATCTATCAGATCGCTATAATCTGGTGGATTCTCACGAATAACCCTGAAAATGGTGGGTTTGCACTCGGTGCCTTCATGGTGGCAGGAGCTTTGCCATCTTTGCTGTTTTGCGGTTTTATCGGTCGTGTCGTCGACAGGATGCCGGCAAAAAAAATGCTTGTCAGCTGTGATCTCGTTTCTTCGGCATTGTTGGCCGGCATTGCCTGGGCTTTGTTCAACGGTTTTCTTGATCTGAAAACAGCTTTTATTATGAGCTTTCTTCTGGCAACTGCAGAAGGCTTTTTTAATCCGGCAGTTACGAAGTGTTTGCCCTCTCTCGTCGATGAAGAAGCTCTCGAACAGGCAGTAGCATACCAGGCCTCAACGCAGTATCTGGCCAGTTTTGGTGGTTCAGTTCTCGGCGCCATGCTTATTGGCTGGCTGGGGATTCCGCTTCTGATAGCGATAACAGCCATAAATTATTTTGTTTCGGCAATGATCGAATTGACCATATCTTTCCCTGCTGAGCAAAGTCAGAGTGAATCCCTTGAAGAAGGCATCGCTGAACAGGGGCAAACCGCTGAAGATGACGTTGCGGTGACTATCGAAAACAGCATCGACTGGCAGAAGTTTCCGCTGCTTAAATCTCTTCTGACCGGTTTTGGGCTGGTTAACTTCTTTGCCACACCGGTTCTGGTTATTATCCCTCTTTATGTGCAGAAGACTCTTCTGGCCGAGGCTAGAACTCTTGGCCTGCTTGAAGCATCTCTTTGGGTAGGCATTCTCCTGGGAACATTCGCCGCCTCGCTCATCAGGGCCCGGCGAAAAACAATTTTTCTCGGTTCCATGAGTATGCTGGTTTTTGGGCTGTGCATGTTTATACCAGCTTTTTGGATTTACGCTCCGGCTTTCGGCATCGCTTTGTTTTTTGCCGGTATGTCGTTGGGCATAAATAATGTGAAGTTCATCACTCTTTTTCAGAAGGTGGTCGCCGAAGAAATCAAAGGGCGTTTTTTTGCCGCCATGCAGGCGATCATCGGGTTTTCTTTCCCGGTGGCCTACCTTGTTTTTGGTTACCTTGGCGATCTGCTTTCGCCTGAAAAGGTGTGTCTGGTTCAGGGGCTTGGCATTCTCGTAGTGGCTGCCTGGTTCTATCGCCTGTCAAAACGAGAGGCTGAACTGTTGCCTGGTTGAATGGCTCTGCTTTCAAGAAAATTCTGGTGGCAGTCGCATATTTGCTGCGACTGCCGTTTCTTTTTCGGGCGGTTGACAAATTTGTTGCAGCGGGTTATTGTTTAGTTAACGTTAACTAACAAAAGAAAGGGGCAAACTGATGGCAAGAAAATCTGGCGAAGATCGCAAAACCGAGATTATTGCCAGCGCCCGCGATATTATTTTCGACGAAGGATTTGGCAATTTTACGATTCGCAGGGTGGCCAGCTGCATCGGCATAAGCGAAGCGGCTATTTATAGACATTTTGCCAGCAAAGAAGAACTGTTGCTCGCTTTGTTGGACACTCTCTTCGTTCCATGGCGTCAGGCACTCGAAGATCTGTTGAATTCAGAAGAAACCGTAGCTGCCCGTCTGATGGGTCTGGTTGAATTACATCTTCACCATCTGATCGAAAGGCGCCTGAATCCGCTCCTTTTCTTTTCTGAGGCAATCTGCCCCGAGAACCAGAATCTTTTGCACAAGCTTCGCAATAACCTCGAAGTTTTGCAGACTATTCTTTTGCGAATCGTCAGAGAGGCTGTAAAACGGGGCGAGTTGCCCGAAAGACTCGATGAAAAAGCGGCTGCCGATTGTATGGTGGCAATTCTTCAGTCATCAGTCATCAAATGGACCATGCAGCGTCAGGAAGCCGGTCTTGTAGAGCATTCTTCCAGGCTCATGAAATTTTTTCTGCATCAGATAATTGTCGAGGAAAACTAATATGAACAAAACAGCCAGGGCTTCAATTATTTATCATGGCGTTATTGCCGTTATGTTTCTCAGTTTTGTTGTTATTGGCGGCTGGGGGCTTTTCAAGATAAAAGCCAGACTGTCGATGGCTCAGCCGATGCAGGTGCAGCCCCTGGCCGTAAAAACCATCATCACTGCTTCAGGTACAGTTGAAAAAACTCTGCCGGCCCTTGCCACTGTCAAGAGTGCCGCAACGGTACAGATCAAGGCCGAGGTCGGTGGAAGACTTCTCAGTCTGCCTCTTCGTGAAGGCGATCGGGTTAAGTCTGGCCAGATAATAGGCGTTCTCGATGCCCGTGAGCAGGAAGCCCAATTACAGGCTGCCAAAGCAAGAAATGATTCAGTAACAAGTCAGGTTTCAGCCACTGTGGCTGGCTTGCAGGTTTTGACCAGTCAGCTCGATGCTGCTCAGACTAATCTTGAATTTTTCAGTCGTGAGCTGAAGCGCAACGAAGAATTGTTTAAAGAAGGCGCAATCGCGCAGAGTGCTTACGAGAACACAAGAAATCGCCATGCTGAGGCAAGCAGCCGTCTGGCTTCTCTAAAATCCCAGATTCAATCTCATAAGGCGCAGGTTGACGCTCTGGTTTCACAAAAAAAAGCCAGTGAAAAAGATGTGATGCTCTGGGAGGTTCGTCGTGACTACACAGAAATAACCGCTCCTGTGGATGGAGTAATTTCTGCCCGATTGCAGGAAGAAGGCAGTCGTGTTCTCCCGGGTCAGGCAATTTATAACATCGAAGATGTTGCAAAAACCAGGTTGATCATGCAGATTCCCCAAGAGGCGGCAGCCAGCGTGAAAGTTGCTCAGGTCGTCATGGTGAGAGGCCGCAAAGATATGAACTTTCGGATCAGTCGTGTTTACCCGGTACAGAATGAGCTTCGGCAGGTAATTGTCGAGGCTGAAGCCGATGAAGAATACCAGGGGCTTGTCTATGACATGCAGATACCTGTTCGAATCGTTGTGGCATGCGAAGAAGGTACTGTTATTCCTGAAGAAGCTGTGTTTATCGATTTTAATCGTTCTGACCGTTTTTTTGTTTATATAGTCAAAAATGATGTGGCTGTCAGAACGCCTGTTTCTGCTACTCTGCACGGCGATGGCGGCAAGAAACTGGTTGATGCAAAATTTATAGCTCCCGGCACTGAACTGGCCGTCGGCTCATATCTCGAAAATATAAGACTGCCGGCATCCTTTGCTGTAGAGGTCGTAAAATGAATCTGATAAAAAGTGTCATTGAGCGCCCGGCCTGGTCAATCGCTTTCTGGCTGCTCGTAGCTGCCATCGGTATTTTTTCATATAATCTCATGCCGGTAGACCTTTTTCCCGACACCATGCCGCCCCAGATTGTCGCTATGACCGTGGTTCGCGGCGCCTCGGCAGATGATGTCAATCGCAGAGTGACTACGCTCATCGACCGCGAACTTAAAGGTCTTGATGGCGTTGTAAAAGTCGTTTCAACGTCACGTGACGAAGTATCTTCGGTCAATGCTCAGTTCGATTATGGTACTGATATGTCCAGAGCCATGACCGATGTAATTAACTCTGTAAGTCGTGTCAGCAGAAATTTTCCTGCCGGAACCCAGCCGACGCAATTTTTTCGTGTGACCGATGCTAACCGCCCCGTGGTTACTGTTGCTCTGAAGCCTGCACCAGAGTCTTCTCTCGACCTGAAAGCAATCAGAATTCTTGCCGAAAACGATATCAAAGAAGAATTGTTGCGTCAGCCGGGCATCGGCCGCATCGATGTTTTTGGCGCCAATGAGCCAGAAGTTCTGGTGCGCATGGATATAGAGAAATTGCGCCAGTTCGGTATTCCGCCAGCTCAGGTTTTGAAGGCTATCGGCGCTCAGAATACTTCTCTGCCTGGCGGTTATCTTGAGAATGGCGGTCGCGAATCTCTGGTGAAAACGCTGCATGAAGCCAGGACTCCTGAACAACTGTCTGTATTGCCGGTGAGAATTCAGGGTGGTGGCGTCATAAGGCTTGGCGACGTAGCCTCGGTAACTTTGGGCGTTAAAACTCCGCGCAGTATTTATCATGGCAACGGCGCGGCGGCAATAGCTTTGAATGTTCTCAAGCCTGAGGGCGGTTTTGCAGTAGATGGCATCGCCAGTATAAAAAAACACCTTCCTGAACTACAGAAACGTTTTCCAGAAATAGAATTCGCGGTTACTACCGACCAGGAACCGATAATTTCGGTGAACGTCAGAGGCATGAAAGACGCCCTGTTTTCGGCGGTGTGGCTGACCATGCTGGTTGTTCTGCTTTTGTTGCAGAACGCGAGAGCTTCAGCTGTAGTCGGTATTTCAATCCCTCTATCTTTTCTGTCTGCATTTGCGTTTCTTTATTTTACCCCCTTTACTTTGAATATGGTCACTTTGTCAGGGCTGATAATTGCCGTAGGTATGGTTGTCGACGCGTCAATCGTGGTCGTGGAAAACGTCTATCGCCATTTCGAGTCCGATGTGAGAGGTGTCGATGCTGTGGTGCGAGGCACTGAAGAGGTTGTTTTTTCCATATGGGGCGGCATGCTGACCACAATTGTTGTAATGATCCCAATCATGTTCGTCGGCGGCTATGTGCAGCAAGTTCTGCGCCCGCTTACACTCACTATTTCGTCAACTCTGCTCGGCTCTTTTATTGCCGCGGTCACCATTGTTCCGATTCTGCTGAAGAAGTTTCTGGTTGACTGGTACAAAGCGCCCGAGATCTCACGAAACAGCGGCGATCAAAACGGCACGAACGTTTTGTTTAAAGCTGTTAATACTCTGCTCGAGGTGTTAACCAATGTTTACCTCAGTTTTTTACGGCTGGGTCTTAAAATAAGGGTTCCACTGCTGATTGCAGCTGTTCTGATGCTTGCCGTCAGTGCCCGCACGGTGCTGCCACTGGTTGGCCGGGAACTGATGCCGCGCATGGATACCGGCATGGTGATTATCAAAGCCGATATGCCACCGTCGATGCCTGTCGACGAGGTAGAGAGAAGCATTGATAAACTCGAAAATATCATCAACTCGAATCCTCATGTTTTGAATATTTCGACGGTTGCAGGTTCTGAGCCTGGTCAGGTCAGTTTTGGTGCTGGGGGGCAACTTTTGCAGCAGGTCGAAATTCAGGTGCGTCTGACAACGCGGGATCGTCGCAAAGAAACCATATGGGAAATAATGCGCGACTGGCGGGCCAGATTCAATGAGATTCCTGAACTGCTGTCATTTTCTGTTTCTGAGTTTGGTGCAACTCCAATGGCGACGACCAGAGCGCCGGTCGACGTTATGATCAGCGGTCGTGACCCGGAAATTCTTTATCACCTGGCTGAAAAAATCGATGAACGACTGCGAAAAATCGATGGTTTGCAGGACCTGCGTTTTACGTGGGCAAAAAACAAGCCAGAAACACATTTTTCGCCTGACCTTATGGTGGCAGGAAGATACCAGATGACCCCTGCCGACATCGGTGAATTTCTGGGGCTGACACTTTCCGGAAGAATGCCGGGAGCTCTCAAAATGCAGGGGCTCGTGGATCTGGCTGTTCGCGCCGAAATTGGCCTGGGCGGCAAAAGATGGCGCGGCGATGTCGGTGATCTGGCCATACCCGGACCTGATGGCGATCTTTTTCTTGGTTCTCTGGGTGAGTCGCGACAGGTGCTGCAGCCGACGCTGGTTACCCGAGAAAATCTGAGCGAAACAATAGATATTACCGGATTGAATTCTATTCGGCCTCTGTCAGCGGTTGCTGCTGATGTAGAGCAGGTTATTGCCGGGTTTCCCATACCGGGTGGTTATTCGGTAGTTTTGTCAGGAACCATGTCGGATATGGCAGAAACTGGCCGGCGTCTTGGAAAGGTTCTCGGGCTTGGTTTCATAATGCTTTATATAGTTCTGTTTCTGCTGTTCGAAAACTGGTGGCGACCGTTTCTGGTAATGGGCGCGATACCTCTTTCGCTTATCGGAGCTTTCTGGGGCTTGCTCGTTTTTGACAAACCCATGTGTATGCCTGCCATGATGGGAATTATTCTGCTGGGTGGTACAATTGTTAACAATGCGATCATTCTTATCGACTTTATCGATAATGATGTTGTTCGAGGCGTTCCACGACATCAGGCTCTTGAAAATGCTGTAAGAACAAGGTTCAGGCCAATTCTGATCACTACCATGTCTACGATACTGGGGCTGATACCTCTCGTTTTTGAGCAGGCTGTCGGTCTGGAGCGAATGTCGCCTCTGGGAGTTGTGGCTTCTGCAGGCCTTTTGCTTGGCACGGTCATGACCATGGTCATAATACCCGTTCTTTACGATTTGATCATGAGCGTTAGCGAGAAAGTTTCTCTCTCGACAAAGCCCTGATAAAAAGAATCCGCCCCGGTGATAAAACGGGGCGGATTCTTTATTTCCCTGAGCAAAGGGTTTATGATCAAATCATTCGCTGACCTGCTGCAGCGGGAAAATCTTGAATGGGTTCTGCATCTGCCCATTGCGGTCTGCTATGCCCAGGCCGATAGCGACTACTTTACCGGTTATGGGCTTAGCGAAACTGCTTTCAGAATGAGCTTTCATGAAACGCTGAAGTTTTTCTTCGTCAGATTGGGCGAGGAGAGTCAGGTGCGGGTTGAACTCGGCATAAACATTCGGGCTGCCATATTTGCTGATGTATTCAACCTTGTTGGGAAAACTTTTGGCCCAGTCTGGAATAAAATTCGATGGCGAGCGCAATGCTGCCAGTTTTTCGACCGTTGTGTCTGAAAAAGTCTGCAGATTGCGGTTGCGGTCAAGGTTCAAGAAAAACCAGCTGCCGGCGGTGATTTCCAGGCCGGTGCTTTTTACTTCGAACTCACGTGTGTTGCTGGCGATTTCGCTGACGACTGCAGCTATCTTTTCAAGACTTCCCTGCGGATACTGGGTCATGTAAAGAGTGCAGTGAATCTGATATCCCTGTAATGGAAACGATTCGAGAGCTTCTTCCTGCATGAGGGTGCGGGCGGCATCCAGGCAGGCCGATTCTATTTCCTGAGAGACAACGGCAAAAACATTTATTTTTTCAACGGCCGGTCTGTCTGAAGTCGGTGATTGGGCCTCGACCCTGCTGGCGAGAATAAAAGACAGGGCAATGAGCAGCGAAATTAGAATAAAAAGACCGAGTTTTTCCGAGGCAATCATGGCATTTCTCCGTAGTCTGAGATTTCCTCTCAGGTTGCTTTATTTTAAGCCTGATGTCAAGCGTTTGCAATAGGCTCTGGAAACTCACGGCGTCGAAAAAAGAGTTGGAGGCTGAATGATGAAATCTGGTTGTGGCAGAAAAAGAAATTGCCACCTCGAGGTGGCAATGAAAAAGTTTTTGCAAAGTCTGTCATTCAGGCATGGCGATGACAACGCCGTTTTGTTCGTCATTGGTCGAAATCGACTCAAGATATAACCTGATGTTAAAATAACTTTAAGCACGCGTTACTGCAAGGGTTATAAGCATCCTGTCGCGATAGCTGCACTGTTAAAGGCGCTATAGCGCTTGCCTTGTCTTTGCGTTACATAAAATATGCAGATTAGTTCAAGATTTTAACTTCTGGCTCATCGGCGAGGTTGATAATGACTTCGCGAAACCGGCGCAGAGTTTTGCGGGCCTGCTGGGCAACGTCTTCGGGCAGGTTGGCGGTCTGCAGCAGAGTGATTATTCGTCGCGGTTCGACAATGAGTTCAGAAGTCTCCGGGAGGGTTTCTTCTGTGACAAGCCGATCTATCGTGGCTGCGAATACGGTAACTTCGAAGTCAGTCATGGGTGCAGCCATTTTGATGCTTTCATCAGAGAGTGCCTGTATAACGAGTTCTGAGAAATGTTTTTGAATTTCTGTTCTAACCATATTCACCCCACTGTCTCTTTTCTGAGTTCGTCAACGGATTATACTCCCGCCGGCAAAAAAAATCCAACACTGGCAAACAGAGTTGTCGCCGGGATGAAAAAAAACTGTGCCCGTGTTAATCTGTTTTCATGAAACCGGAAGCTGAAAAGAAAGTTAATAAAATTCCTGAACTGATGGCGCCGGCCGGCGATATGATCAGTCTGCGTGCTGCTCTGGATGCGGGTGCAGATGCTGTGTATTTCGGCGTCGTGTCGATGAACATGCGTGCCAGCGCCCGCAATTTTGCGATCGAAGATATGCCGGCAATTGCTGAAGCCTGCCATAAAAAGGGAGCCAGGGCTTATCTCGCTCTGAATACCATAGTTTTTGACAATGAGCTTGAAATGGCTGACAGCTTGATCAAGGCAGCTGTAGAGGCCGGTATCGATGCGGTTGTCTGCTGGGATTTCGCCATTCTCGAGATGGCTTTGCGCCATGGCATAAAACCGTTTATCTCGACGCAGATGTCTGTTGCCAACAGTAGTTCTCTTACCTTTTTGTATCGTCACTTTGGTATCAGGCGCTTTGTTCTGGCCCGCGAATGTACTCTTGCCGAAATAGTTTCCATGCGCGAGCATCTGAAACAAAGCCTCGGCGCTGAAGCTGACAATATCGAGCTCGAGGTCTTCGCCCACGGGGCTATGTGTGTTTCGGTAAGCGGGCGCTGTTTCATGTCGCAGTTCCATTTCGATGCGTCGGCCAACCGTGGTGAGTGTCGGCAGCCGTGTCGCCGTGAATACCTGATCAAAGACGTTCGTGACGGTAAAGAATTCACGCTGGGTCAAGATTACGTAATGAGCCCGAAAGATCTCTGCTCTCTTCCCTTTCTTGAAAAGCTCCTTGAGGCTGGTGTCGACAGTCTCAAAATCGAGGGGCGCGGTCGCAGCCCCGAGTATGTCAGCGTGGTAACTTCCTGTTACCGCCGTCTGATAGATTTTTATTACCTGAATCGTGGCAAAGAAGGCTTCGAACAACAGCTGATCGAGTTGAAAAAAGAACTGATGTCCCGTCTCGATTCAGTTTTTCATAGAGGGTTTTCAGATGGTTTCTTTTTTGGGCGCCAGATATCAGAATGGACCGGAGGTAACGGTTCAAAGGCCACCCACAGAAAAGTTCATGTGGGTACTGTGACTAATTTTTTCAAAAAAGTTATGGTAGCTGAGATAAAAGTTGAGGGCTGTGGCTTCAATTGCGGCGACGAGCTGATGTTTCAGGGGCCTTCTACCGGCGTTGTCGTTCTCGAGGCCCTGTCGATCGAAGAAGCATTCAAGCCCGTTACGAGCGCCGCTAAAAATTCTTTGGTTGGAGTCAAGCTTGCCGGGCTGGTTCGCGAAAATGATCAGGTTTACATGATGGTTCCGGTGGATACTCTTGAAAACGCAAGGCAGTAAATTATGTCTGTAAATGAAGATCTTGTTGTAAGAAGCCCGGAGACACCTTTTGAATGGCAGCAATATTATGAGTTGCGTTGGCAGGTGCTTCGCTGCCCCTGGAATCAGCCTGAAGGCAGTGAAAAAGATGAGCGCGAAGATGAATGCTGGCACCGTGCCGTTTTCTGTGGCAGCCGGATTGCGGGTGTGGCAAGGATTCAGATGAATTCAATATTTGAAGCTCAGATAAGATATATGGCTGTAGACTCTGAATTTAGAGGAAGAGGTATCGGGCGTTTGCTGGTTGAATCGCTTGAGGGCGTGGCCAGAGAGCAGGGTGCCGAAAAAATAGTTCTGGATGCCAGGTCTGAAGCTGTTGGTTTTTATCTGGTTCTTGGTTACCAGGTGGTTGGTGACAGTTATCTTCTGTTCGATACGATTCAGCATTATCGTATGGAAAAAGTCTTGTTTTAAGGATCTGTCATGGAAAAAAAGACCTGTTGCGGTTGTTTTGGTATCGGTTGCCTGCTTTTAATTGCTCTGGTAGTGGTTGGCGGCTATTTCAGCTTCAACTTTCTGCACGAGTCCGGTAAAGAGTTTGCTGCTGAAGGCTTCGAAAAAAGTGTCGAAAAAATTGCCGAAGCGGCCTTCAACGAGACAGATCGTGAAGAAATAACGCGCCAGGCTGCCGCAATCGCTGAAGAAATAAGAAGTGGTCGTATCGGCCTGATAAATCTGCTGACCAGCTCAACGCAGAAGCTTGAAAAGAATCTGCATGTAAAGTCGCTGCTTCTTGCGTTTTATCGCCAGAATAAAATCGCGGCCGAAGCTGGTGAAGGTCTTCCGGTGGATGAAGACGGTGGTGCAGACGTTGTTGAACGCCTTATTTACGGGCTGACCGAAAACCGCATTGCCCCCGATCAGATAGCTTCTATCACCGCGTTGATCATCGAAAGATACTCAGAGACTACCGGCGGCAGTGATGGCAAGGTTAAGCATACTGTCAGCCTGCAGCGCCTGCGTACTGGTCTAACGCAGGAAGAACTGCGAAAAAGCCTGCAGATGATGCGTGAGGTTGTTGATTTGAACGCCATAGAAACGCCTGCAGATGACTATGACGCGACTACTGCCGTTAAAAATGATTTTGTCAGATTTTTCTCTGGGCTCAGGGAGGCTGCTGAGAAAGATGAAAAATAATACTCAGCATACCTGGAAAGATTTCTTTGACGAAATTGCCCCTGTTTATGAAAACGAATGTTTTACGCGTAATACGGCCGCAGAGGTCGATTTTATCGAAGCAGAACTGTGCCTGAAACGCGGTGCGTCAATTCTAGACATAGGCTGTGGAACCGGGCGGCACTCTATTGAGCTGGCCCGCCGGGGTTACCAGGTGACTGGTGTCGATATTTCTGGCGGTATGCTTGAAGTAGCCAGACAAAATGCGCAGGAGCGCGGCGTGATGGTTGATTTCATTGAATGTGCCGCTCAGGAGTTTGTTGCTTCCAGGCCATTCGACGCGGTAATTTCTTTGTGTGAAGGCGCTCTTTGCCTGTTTTCTGACGACGACGACATCTGGAAAAAAGACATGGCTATTTTTGCCGGTATTGCAGAATCGCTGCTTCCGGGCCGACCGTTTTTGGTAACGGTTTTGAGTGCCTTCAGACTTTTGCGCTCACTTTCTGATTCTGATGTCGAAGCTGGCGGCGCTGATCTGCAGACCCTGACTACCCGATGCGTCGATGAGGTTGAAATGAATGGCCGTAAAATTCAGGTGCGCGGTATAGAACGTTATTATACGCCCCCTGAGATCTTTAGAATGGTGAATCGTGTCGGCCTGAAGGTCGATAAAATATACGGGGGCACGGCCGGTAACTGGAGCCGTGGCGTGATCTCTCTGGATGAATATGAATTCATGGTCGTTGGCCACCGAAAGACAACTGCTGTCTGAATCCTGTACAGTGTTGCCTGATTTTTGGCAACGGATTGCTGGAATTTCGGCAGAACAAGCAGGCTTCTTATGCGGGGCGTGCATGTTTTAATGCTTTCAAATAAAGGAAAAGAGAGCCGATTTTGACTTTGGCATGCAAGTTGCTTTAAACTTTGCATCATTCATTTATCATTCGATTTTATAAGTAAGTAAGTTTATCAGGAGGGTGTCAAATGCGTAAAGTAATCATGAGCTCAGTTCTTGCCCTTTCTCTTATCGCCGTTCCTTCATTCGCCGGTAACCCCAATCAGTCTGGTCAGTCTTCACAGTCTTCACAAGCCGGTCAGGCAGGTCAGGCAGGTCAGGCAGGACAAGCCGGTCAGGCTGGGCAGGCCGGTCAAGCCGGTCAGTGTGGCAATCACAAACCTGGCTTTTTCAGCAAAGTAAAAACTTCTTTTCAGAAGGGCTTTGCCGCAGGCAAAAAAGCTGGAACCAAGGCTCACGACGCTATTCAGAACAAAGTCATGGATGCTGGCGTGTCTGTTAAAAAAGCAGTAACCGGCAAAAAAGGCAAAACCTTCGTAAAAGGTCACTATGACAAAAACGGTAAACACACCAAAGGTCACTGGAGACAGCTCGAAAGCAAACCCTGCAAAAAATACTGATCAGGCAGCAGATCTGACTGAATTTTCAGCAGTTTAAACGAACTCCGGGTTCGGGTCAAATACGACCAGAACCCGGAGTTTTCTTTTGTATTCGAAACCAGGCGCCTAAAAGCAGCAGGTTGGCCACAAGAAGAAAACCATTGCCGGCATAGAACTGATAATCGCTGAGAGCATAAATCAGGCAGCTCTGCATGATAAGTGCGATTGCTATGATTGCTCTTATAAAAGAGGTTTTGGCTTTCTGTAGAAGCAGTAGTCCGCAAAACGGCAGATAAACGAAATAGTGTGGCCATGAAGTGTTGATCAGCAACGGGAAAAGAAGAAATATTCCGGAAGCGGCGAGCATGAAGTCCTGCTGATTGTCAGAATGAAGTTGGTACAGCTTGAAAAACAGTAACAGACACACGCCAAGACTGATCAGAGAAAGTATGCCCCGCGTTGCTGCTTCGGCTTCGAGACCGAATAATCGTATTACCACATGCGGAAGAAACTGCGAATTCAAATCGAATGCTACCCAATCCAGGGCATGGTCCAGTTCTTCGTGCAGGAGACGGTAGAATTCTATGGTTTCAGACGTGCCAAGAACAAAGCCTGGCAGTATCAGCCCCATAATCAGCATCAGGGCTGTGAACCTGGCTATAAAGGCGAAGTCTTTGCGGATCAGAAAATAAAATATCAGAGTGCCGGGGTAGTATTTTATCAGGCTGCCGCTGGCCAGAAGAAAAGCTGCAGACCAGCGGTGACCGCGTTCATAAAGTAACAGACTGAATATGGCCGAAAAGGTTATTAAAACACTCATCTGGCCCCATTTAAGGTTGTGCCACAACGGAAACGAGAGAAGAAAAACCAGCGCATAAAGAAAAAACCAGATTTTTTTTCCCGTTTTTGCCGCCAGATACATGCCAGGAACGATAAACAGCAGGAAAATGCTGCAATGTTGCAGGATCTGCCAGCGCGTTATGGCGTCTGCCGCTGAATCGGGCGTAAAAAAAGTCAGGGCGAGTGCGAAAATCGGCGTATAGAAATAACCGCCGAGGGGTTGAGGGTGCTTTGTTATCATTCTGCCAGCCGGATAATAATACTCGCAGAAATCACCGTAAACCGGCGATGGTTTGTCGGTGTCGGCAATGAATTTTGTGATGCCCCCGCTGGCAGCGTTCAACAATGCAAAAGCCGCTGCGCTCAACAATATAAGGCAAAGCAGGTCGCGGGTGGTCCAGGCTGTTTTTGTCATTTGTTTTGAATCTGTCACGTAATCTCATTTTATTAAATAGTCTGAAAACTGTTATACAATATATGTGCAGTGGTGTAAAATAAATCTCAAGGATCAGTGAAACTCAGGAGGACTAGAGAGTTGCTTGAATTTGTTCTGGGTCTCGGCCTGCTGGAAAAGTTTTTTCTCACCTGCGCTCTGAGCGGTACTGTCGTTTTTACGATCAGAATGATTCTGATGTTTACCGGAATAATCGGCGGTGCCTCAGGTGAGCTTGATGGCGGCGATGACGTGGGGCAGCTCGACCACGATCTGAGTGGTTCTGCAGATCTGGCCGATGTTCATGACGACGTTTCTCATGCAGTGGTTGTCGATCATGCCGATTCGGGCAGCCACAGCAATATCGACGATTCTGACATTTCGTTTCAATACCTCTCTATACAGGGCTTGACAGCGTTTTTTATGATGTTTGGCTGGGTGGGGCTGGCGCTTGTTTATGACAGCGGTTTTCCCGGTTGGGTTGCCGTGTCTGGGGCTATAGCCGCCGGCATTCTGACGGTGTGGCTTCTGGCGCAGATGTTTCGTTGTGCCAGTAGTCTGCAGTGTGATGGTACGATAAGGGTGAGAAGAGCTCTTGGCGCGGGTGCTACCGTTTATTTGCGTATTCCGGCGCAGGGTACCGGGCAGATTCAGGTCGAGATAGACGGTCGACTGCACGTTCGCGATGCCATTTCCACAAGCGGTGAAGAGATCAAAACCGGAGAGCAGGTAACGGTTGTCTGGGTTCAGGATAACGGTATTCTTGTAGTTGAAAAAGATGATAGAGACGCAGGAGGAAAATTATGTGGCCGATAGTGATTGCAGCCCTTGTAGCAGTTGTTTTTACGACTTTTGTTTTTCTGGCGACGAGGTATAAGCGTTGCCCTTCAGACAAGATTCTTGTCATTTATGGTAAGGTTGCCGACAATCGGTCAGCGCGTTGTCTGCACGGCGGTGGCGCTCTTGTGCTGCCACTTATTCAAGATTACGCGTATTTGAGCCTGACTCCGATGACCATCAGTATTCCGCTGCAGAATGCGCTTTCTCTGCAGAACATCCGCATTAACGTTCCTTCAACTTTTACCGTCGGTATAAGCACTGACCCCAGAATCATGAACAATGCGGCTGAGCGTTTGCTCAATCTTTCGTCTTCAGCCATGGAAGACATGGCCAAGGAAATAATTTTCGGGCAGCTCCGCCTTACGGTAGCATCTCTGACTATCGAGCAGATCAACCAGGATCGCGAAAGCTTTCTTGAATCAGTTCGCAAAAACGTTGAACCGGAGCTCAATAAAATCGGCCTCTACCTGATCAACGTCAATATTACCGACATCACTGATGGTTCGAATTATATCGAAAGCATCGGTAAAAAAGCAGCCTCAGAAGCCATTAACCGCGCCAAAGTCGATGTTGCTGAACAGCAGAAGCTTGGTGCAATCGGGGAATCTGTCGCTAACAGAGAACGGGCTATTCAAGTTGCCAAGAACCTTGCTGAAGCTGATAAGGGCGAAAAAGAATCTGAAGCTGATCGCCGCATATTCGTTCAGAAAAAAGAAGCTCTGGCTGTAATTGGTGAAGCCGAAGCAAACAGCGAAAAAACCATTCAGGTTGCCCAGAAGCTTGCCAGTGCTGAAATGGGTGAAAAGAATGCTGAAGCTGAACGCCGTATTTACGTGCAGCACAAAGAGGCTGAAGCCGTTGAAGGCGAAAACAAATCCAAGGCTGCCATCGTAATCTCAAATTCAGAGCTTGTGGTTAAAGAAGCCCAGGCTCGTAAAAGTGCTGAGGTCGCTTTGCGCGAAGCCCAGGTCGAAATTCAGAAAGCTCAGTATCTGGCTGAACTTGAGCGTTTGAAAGCTGAAGAAATCGTCAAAAAAGAAATAGAAAAACACAAAATTGAACTCGATGCGCAGGCCGAAGCGGGCAAAATCATTATTGAAGCCAAGGGCCACGCCGATGCCCTTCTTAAAAACTATGAGGCTGAAGCCGAGGGCGTTAAAAAAGTTTTGTCGGCAAAAGCCGCTGGTTATGCTGAACTTCTTAAGAGCGTCAACAATGATCCAAAGGCTCTTGCGACATTGCTGATGGTAGAAAAGATCGAATCTGTTGTCGAAAAACAGGTTGAAGCTATCAAAAATATCAAAATCGATAAAATCACTGTCTGGGATTCAGGCTCTGAAAACGGTAATTCTTCAACTTCAAATTTTGTGTCGAGTTTTGTCAGGGCGTTGCCGCCATTGCAGGACGTGGCAGGAATGGCCGGCGTCGAATTGCCGTCATATCTCGGGCACATGAAAGAAGCCGAGCCCGCAGGCAAACCGACCACGGAGCAGCCAAACAAAAAACAGGCGCTAAAAGATTAGAGTTCGTTGCGGTAAACAACTTTTAAAATTGCCGGCAGGCTCTGTGAGTCTGCCGGTTTTTTAATTTTTGCTCAATTTTTCGCTGAGCCGCAGCAGCGCTTCATAAAAGTCTTTATAGTGTATTTCCAGCTTCTCTCGCAGTTCGTTTATTTGTGGCATGTTTTCGTTCTTGATGGCATTCTCGAGCTGTTGGGCGATGTCTGCCACCAGATTGCCGCCCAGATTTGCCGCAGATCCTTTGATGGTATGTATGTTTTTGCGGCAGGCATCAAGGTTTTTTTCGGCCAAATGCCCATCAAATTCTGCAGTCAGTTTGAAGAAATTTTTGTGCGAAGCATCGATAATCTTGACCAGCGCACCGATTTTTTTGGCAAAGATGCGTTCTACCCTGGCTTCGTCGAAGACAGGCGCTTCTTTGTCAGCGTGCGGCGTTTCTTCTGTGATAATTGTATGATTATCTGCCGTTATTTTAGATATGTTGCGTAGAATCTGCAGCAGATGATCAGGGTTGATCGGTTTGGCAAGATAATCGTTCATGCCGCTGGCAAGACATTTTTCGCGGTCTCCCGGCATCGAATAGGCGGTCATGGCGATAACGGGCAGTTCTTTCAATGTTTCGATGTTGCGAATTCTGCGAATAACTTCGAACCCATCCATTTCCGGCATCTGGCAGTCGAGAAACACCACATCGAAGATTTTATGTTCAAGAAATTCCAGGGCTTCAGCCCCGGAACCTGCTATGGTCGCTTCGCATCCGAACATCTCAAGAATGCCGCGGGCAACTTCCTGGTTTATTTCATTGTCTTCAACAACAAGAGTTTGCAGCGGGAAATATGGCGAAAGCGCCTTGAAACGCCCACTCAAATTTTTTGCCGAGCGCAATTCTGATTGCTGGCGTTGCTGGTCGCGGTTGAGCATTTCAAGTATGGCGCCGGAAAGTTTTGGGCTGGTAACTGGCTTGCTCACCAGGAAAGTGTTTGAACTGCCTCGCAGGTTGATGCCAGTATTGGCAGCCACCTGTCTCGGGGTCATCAGATAAATAGTGCCGGCGCTGGCAGCTGAAGCGCTTTGAAGTTCTTCGGGCGGCTTTTCTCCAGGAGGCATATCGACGATGGCTATTTTAAGGGTCTGGCTGTTGTTAGCTGCCGCTGTCGGCGATTCCAGTATTTCTTGCTGTGATTTTCTGCTCCAGTTCACTTTCCAGGATGTCAGAATTTCGCCGATAGAATCTACGACAGGTTGCTTGTGACTGCATATAAGTATTTCAAGGTTTTCTGGAAACGACGGAGCGACGTTTTCATCTTGACGCAGCAGTTCAAGACGCAGACTGAAACGAATTTTTGTGCCCAGTCCCTGAGCGCTTTCGAGAGAAATTTCTCCGCCCATCAATTTGACGAGTTCCTGGCAAATGGTCAGCCCCAGACCTGTACCACCGAATCGGCGGGTAATCGATGAGTCTGCCTGACTGAATTTTTCAAAGACAACTTTCTGTTGTTCTGCAGTCATACCTATGCCAGTGTCTTTTACTCTGAAGTTAAAAATGTTGTAATGATCATCACACGCCTCTGAAGTGACTTCAAGGCTGACAAAGCCCTCTTCTGTGAATTTTACGGCGTTGCTGAGAAGATTGATGAAAACCTGTCTCAGTCGACCACTGTCAACGACGACGTTTTCTGGCACAGATGGGGGATATTTAAGAAGCAGCTCTATCTTTTTCTTTTCAGCCAGTGGCTGCATGAGGCCTACTACTTCTTCCATCTGCCGCCGCAGATTGGTTTTAACTGGTTCCAGCACAAGTTTTCCTGCCTCTATTTTTGACAGATCGAGCACTGAATTGAGAATGCTGAGAAGTGAGTGAGAAGAGCGATAGATAAGGTCGGCAAAATCTTTCTGACGACTGTTCAGGTCAGTTGCCATCAGTAGTTCCAGCATGCCAAGTACACCGTTCATTGGCGTTCTGATTTCGTGAGACATGTTGGCGAGAAATTCAGTTTTTGCCTGACTGGCTTTTTGGGCCTGCAGGGCCATTTCTTCGGCCCGATTGCGGGCTTCGAGCAGGTTCTGCTGTAATGCCCGGGTTTCCGATATGTCGATCAGAATACCGTAGTAGCGGTAATCTGCGAGTTCCGGGTCTTTGACCTGAGTGCCGATGTTGGTGAACCACGAGTAAGTTCCGTCGAATTTGCGCAAACGGCAGTCGAAGCGCAGCTCTTTGCCCGTTGCCAGAAATTTTCTGACGGTTTCTTTGGCCTGGTGCAGGTCGTCTGGGTGAATTACCTGGTAGACCGATTGGATATTGGGAGAAAAAATCTCGGGGTTATAGCCGAGAAGATTTTTAATGTGACTCGACCAGTAGAAGCGCCTTTCTTCGGGTACGTATTCCCAGCTGGCAGCATGAGCTGCTGTCAGGGCATGAACGTTTCGACCTTCTTCCATGCGCAAGGCCATGGCGCTCTCATGCTCGACAGTTGTGTTGCGGAAAAAACCGATCAGCCTTATGTGCCGGCGGTTGCTGCCAAAATAGTTTCTGCCAATGAAAGAGTGCCAGAGATATTTGCCCGACTGGCTTTTAAGCCTGACTTCGAACTGGCAGCTCTCAACTTCGGCAATATTTTTGATGAGGTGCAGATCATCGGGGTGAATTATCTGAAAGCCGAGATGCCTCACTACGTCTATTATTTCACGCCCGGAATAGCCGAGGTTGTGGTAAAAGTCATCGGGAGTATGGTTGGTGTTTGTTTCAAAATCGTATTCCCACAAAAACAAACCGGCAGAATCGAGAGCCAGTTTAAGGCGGTCACGGTAGTCTACAAGCTGCCTGAAATCATTACTGCGCTCGATCATCGAGCCAAAAATATCGGCGGCAAGCTCTAGAGCTGATATTTCGAAGTCATGCCAGTGTCGGTTTTCTGAAAGAACATGTACCTCGAGGCAACCCCAGAATTTTTTATGAACAAAAACTGGTATGATCAGCAGTGATTTGATGCCTAAGGCTCGCAGGTTTGCCTGTATTTCCTGGGAAAAATCTGAAATGTGACGACCAACGTCCGTTCCTGCAAGAAGTTTGCTGGAATTGTCGGTTATGGCTTCTGAAATCAGCTCGGCTGTTTGCTTGTGGCATTGATGCTGGTTACGGCAATAGCAGGAGAAACATCTGAACGAATAAAGAGTTGCGTCAATTTTGTCGTTGATGTTGCGACGGAGCAGGCCTATGCGATCGGCTCCCACGGCGGTGGCTATGGCATCAAGGGCTGCCGGCATAGACTCTTCGACCGACATTTCAGCGCCGACGATGAGATGTGCTGCTTCAGCGATACCAGAAATGAGCTTCTCCCGCTGCTCCTGCCTTTGTCTGGCTCTGTGACTGACTGAAATATCTTTGATGATCCCGACCATTCTCGGGTCTTCGTTTTCTTTGAGGCGACAGGACACTTTGATGATTTCTCCAAAGATGGAGGTGGAGTCAGGAAGGTCTATTTCACGGGTTGTTTTTTCAGGGTCTCCCGAATTGAACGCCATAAAGTCGGCTTCAAGAACAGAGGAATTGCCCGGAAAAAGCTCGGCATCGGTTTTGCCCTCTATTTTAGCGGCATCACACATGAAGGCTCTGGCAAAAGACTCGTTGCAGAGCAGGTAGTGTCCCTGAAAATCTTTGACAAAAATAAAGTCTGGAATCGAGTCGATAAGATGCTTCAGAAAAGATCTTTGTCCGGCAAGTTCTTCGGTGACGTTGCGCAATTTCTTGTTCAAAGCCAGCAGATAAAATATTATCAGCCCAAGAAAAGCCATTGCTGCAAAAAGGCCGGCAATCCAGTTGCGAAACTTTTTTATCAGTGAAAGAAGCACTGAATTATCGCTGGCATAGGGCTCCATGTTCAAAGCCTGCATCAGCGCGTGAACCTGCGCGTAATTTGCGGAGATTCCCCAGGTTATTTTTTTGGGAAACTCGACGTCTGACATTCTGAAGATGGCCAGTGTCACTCTCTCGACAAGATTGTCACTGGTGTGCTTTACGCGTGCGAATGACCATTCCGGGTAAAGACGTGTCGAACAGGCGAAAGGCAGTGCTTCGGTGTGCAGATACAGCTCACGACTGAAGGTTATTGCCGACATGTCAAGTTTGCCCTGATGAGCAAGAAGCTCCAGGCTTGAAGTTCTGCAGACGCCAAAATCTGCCCTGCCCGACAATACTTCTTCGACAATTTCCTGAATATCGACATGATGGCTGATTTCACGGCATGCTTTTTTCAGGTCGATGCCGCGTTCGGCAAATTCTCTCACAGCTGCCAGCCACCCCCCGATCGAGTTCACCGGGCCGGCAGCCAGACTTTTGTTGCGGATATCCCACAAAGACTTGATGTCTTTATTGTCAGAACGCCAGAAAATGACCGAGCCAAAGAGATTGTCGAAAGCCTCGATTTTTTCGCTTTCGCGCCTGAGAGTGGCCAGAACGGTTAGGTTGCCGGCCAGGTCTGCTTCGACACTGAAAATAGGGCTGGCAATGACGAACTCTATTGTGCCGTTTTCAACAGCGACCTGCAGGTCTTCCCAGGTCATGACGCTGGCTTCGAAATGATGCCCCGGAAGCTCCTGATTCAAGAAGCTGATCGTTTCATCCCAGTCGTAATCCCACCCGCCAATGCTCTCGTTATTGAGAATACCTACTCTTATCAGCCCCGGTTCCTGGTCTTCTGCCATAACGACCGTTTGCGCTAAAATAAAAAAAGCCGAAAACAAAAGCGTGGCAAACATCTTAAGGTATGCCGCTTTTAATTTTCGGCTCATTTCAAATCTCCTGTTGGCTTATAGAGGCGCTCCGCAGTCAGGGCAGCCTTTCCAGCCGGCTTCCGTGGCTCTTCCACAGTTCCTGCATGTGTTTCGTAGATGCTCCAGGCAGAACGGGCAAAAGCTGAAATTTCGGCCGACCATTTTGCCGCAGTTACTGCACGCAAGCATGTTTTCTTTGCGAACATGTGCCGGCAGGGAATTTTTAGGCTGCAGTTCGTCGCGCTCTCCGAGTTGACTCAGCGAAAGTATGGCGGCAGTGCGCACTTCTTCTGATTCGTCGTTGAGCATTGTCATCAGCGGCGCCAGAGCCCGCTTGTCGCCGAGAGAACCCATGGCCTGACAGGCCGCAGAACGCACTGATGCCTGCGAGTCCTGCAGGCATTTGACGATTTCTTCGAAAATCTTCGGTTCGCGAGATTGTCCGAGCAATTTTACCGACCAGTAGCGAGCATCGACGTTCGCGCCCTTGATGGCCGAAATCAACTCTTCTGAGACGCCGAGCCCTTGTGTCCAGATCGAGTCAGCCGCTGTTTTGCGTATAATCCAGGACTTGTGCGCCAGGTAGCTGACCAGCAATCGATGTGCGTCTGCTGTTTCGACCATTGCCAGAGCTTTTATGGCTTCAAGCTTTGATTCCATGGGGGAAGTTTCGATAATTCGGGCAAATCGCGGAACCAGGTCTGGGGAGGATTGATTCGCAAGCAGTTTGATAACCCAGAACTTGGCTTCTTCGCTGCTGGTCTCAAGCGCATCAGATACAGCCTGCGGATTGGCGGTATAGATTTTTTCAAGGCTGTCGAAAGCCGCTTTCCGAACCGGCCAGCTTTGTTCCTCGAGAAGATGCAGCAGGGCGACTACCATGCGCGGATCATTGATGTTTTGGGCGGCTCTGATGGCTGCGATACGAATCTTCTGGCTGGGGTGCCGGAAAATGCGCACCAGATACTGAACAGCTTCACCGCCCATATTGCCGAGTGTTTGTACCATCCAGTAGTCGACGTCTTCTTCATTTTCAGGAACCATGGACATCAATTTGTTCAAACTGCCGGGACCGAGCTTGCCGAGCACGAGTGAAGCGCCGCGGCGGGTGCTCCAGTTTTCTGAGGCCAGTGCTTTGACCAGGTATGGCAGAGCGTCATCTTTAAAAGTCAGCATAGCCTTGCCGATATCGGCGAGAACATCGTCATTCTTGCAGCTGAGCAAATCAGCCAATATTGGCAGCGCATCTTCGGCCGCAACTGATTTTAATTCGACAAGGGCGGCTTTTCGTATGTCAGACTTTTCGCTCGCGAGTTCGCGGCGTAATTTTGCAAAATCAGTTCTGCTCATTTTTTAATCCTGCTCTTCCTGATTTAATAAGACATTGGCATGATGACATATTTGAATTCTGATTCCGGGTTGCCTGGCCGCATCAGACCGGGGTAGCTCGGTGTGGTCATCTCGATGATGATTTCCTCGTCTGCTACCACTCCGATAAAGTCCTGTAAAAACTTCACGTTGAAAGCGATGTTGATTGCCTCCCCACTAAGTTCAGACTGAATGAACGATTCGGCTTTTCCCTGTTCTTTTGCGTCAGACCATACTTTTGTTTCGTTGGCAGAAATGTCGAAATGCACCAGGCCACTGATGTTTCTGGCAATTGGCGCCACTGCCTTCAGCGATTGATTGAGATCTTTTCTGTTGATCTTCAGAATTCGGCTTGATTCTTTAGGTAAAACTCTGTTGTAATCAGGAAAGCGGCCATCGACGAGGCGGGTGATCAGCTGAAATTGAGGTGAACTGAAGACGAGTTGTTCTTTATAAAGGCCGATAGTGACAGTTTCATTGCTGTCTAGAAGTTTGGCAAGCTCTGCAACGGCTCTTGAAGGAATGATGAACGTTTTGCGAAAGTTCTCGGGGATTTCAATATGGGAGATTCTGGTGACTGCCAATCTTTTGCTGTCTGTTGACGCCATCACCGGTCGCTCGAAGTTGCTGAAATCCATGCAGATACTTTTCTGAACCGGGTTGCCTTCTTCAAGGCTCATTGCAACAGAAGCCTCTTTTAAGGCCTGAGACAGTGAGTTGCTGGCAGCCTGAAAAGTTGGCAGTCCTTCTTCTGCCAGCACGGGTACCGGCGGAAATTCCTCGATTCCCTGGATCTGCAGATTGTATTTGCTGCGCCCGCTGGAAATTACGATTTCACTGCTTTCTGAATCTGTAAGTTCAAAACTTACCATCGAATCATCGTCAGCTGGAATACTTGAAATGATTTCCTGGATCAGCCTGGCCGGAATCGTGAAATTGCCGTTATCTTCTATTTCGGCCTCTATGGTAGAAATCATCATGACTTCGAGGTCTGTACCCACAAACCTGAGCTGATTGTTCTGGGCGGTAATCAGAAGATTAGCGAGAATGGGCTTGACGCCTTTTGCTGCTACCGCCTTGCTGACAATTGCAACGGTCTCTGTAAGGGTTTTTAGCGGCAGTCTGAATCTCATGATAAGGCCTCCCGGGCGATTCCAAGTTTTATCTTTATGCCATTGATGTTCCACTCTGAGGTTTCATTTGTATCGGCATCGAGGGCACCGATTTGTCTGGCAAGGGTTTCCTGGGTTATATAGCCGCCAAACAGACCGATCGAATCATCAATGTCTTTCTGCATGTCAGTATCGATTACTTCGTAACCGACTTTGATGCGGTCAATTATATCAAATCCGCGATCTTTGCGCATGAACTGAATTTTGTTCACCAGTTCACGTGCCAGTCCTTCAAGCACCAGCTCCCGTGACAGGCTTTTCTTGAGAGCGATGCTGAGTGAACCCTCGGACTGAACCGCGAAGTCGCTTGAAGCTATCGCCTGCATGTCTACTTCTTCGGGTTTCAGTGTCACGGGCTTGCCATCAAGGGCAAATTCATAACCGCCATTGGCCAGCTGCTTTCTGACTTCGTTGCCATCAGCTGTTTCAAGGTGCGCCTTGATCTGCGGAATCATGCCTTTCAACGGCCCCTGACCGATCGTTCTGAAATTGGGCTTGGCAACATAACGCACCAGGCTGGCTGCATCGGTTACCGCGCAGATTTCTTTGATGTTGAGTTCTTCCTGTAGCAGGTTTTCCATGTCTTTAAGGGCATTGCGTTCAAATTCGTCGGCGATGACCACTTTCATTTCAGCCAGTGGCTGTCTGACTTTGAGGTTGGCTTCGTTGCGGGCAGAACGGCCCAGCTGAACCACTTTCATGATGAAGTCCATCTTGCGCTCGAGCTGTTCGTCAATAAGCTCTTCTCTGGCGGTCGGGTAGTCGGCAAGATGCACGCTTTCCGGGGCGGCAACACCTGTTTTGCCTGTCAGGTTTCTGTATATATCTTCGGCGATGAATGGGGTAAACGGGGCAGTGAGCTGCGCCATGCCAACCAGAAGTTCGTGCAGCGTCAAAAAAGCGCTGATGGAGTCATGACTCTTTTCGCTGCTCCAGAACCGTCGGCGACTGCGGCGCACATACCAGTTAGAGAGATCGTCGACGAATTTTTCCATGTGCCCGGTGGCCCAGACGACTTCGAATCTGTCCATGGCCTTGCGCACTTCATCGGTGGTATGGTTGAAGCGTGAGATGATCCAGCGGTCGATTTCCGGGCGTTCAGATACCGGCACATTGTGCTGGGTCGGATTGAATTTTTCGATGTTGGCATAGAGAACGAAAAAACTGTAAACGTTCTGAAGAGTTCCCAGATAGCGCTTCTGTGATTCGGCAATCGCTTCTTCGTAAAATCTGCGGGTGTTCCAGGGGGCTGTGCCGCTGTAAAGCGACCATCGCACCGCATCTGCGCCATACCTGTCGAACAGTGACATGCAGTCGAGCACGTTGCCTTTCGATTTGCTCATCTTGATGCCGTTCTTGTCGCAGATCAGACCGAGAACGACAACGTTCTTGTAAGCCGGGGCTTTGTGCAGAAAAGTGCTGGTTACCAGAAGACTGTAGAACCAGCCACGGGTCTGGTCGACGGCTTCACAGATAAAGTCTGCCGGGAAATTTTCTTTGAAGGTTTTCTGGTTTTCGAAGGGGTAGTGCCACTGTGCCGTATGCATTGCGCCTGAATCGAACCAGCAGTCGATTACTTCGGGTACTCGCTTCATCGTGCCCGAGCACTTCGGGCAGCTCAGGTCAATCTGATCGACATATGGCTTGTGCAGTTCGATATCTTCAGGAACATTGCGACCCATTTCCTTTAAATTAGCGATGCTGTCTACCAGGTGATGATGTTTGCAGTCGCCACATACCCATATTGGTAGAGGAGTTCCCCAGTAACGGTCGCGTGAAATAGCCCAGTCAATCATGTTTTCGAGGAAGTTGAGGAATCGACCTTCTTTGATATGGCCTGGATACCAGTTGATCAGATCGTTGTTCTTAAGAACCTCATCTTTGAAAGCGGTCGTTTTGATGAACCAGCTGTGGCGTGCGTAATAAAGCAGCGGGCTGTCGCAGCGCCAGCAGTAGGGGTAGGTGTGTTTGATTTTTGCCGAAGCAAAAAGGCGGCCACTGGTTTTGAGTTCTTTGATTATTTCGGGGTCGGCAGTTTTAACGAAGGCACCTTTCCAGGGTGTGACTTCTTCTTTGAACTTGCCATCGAGCCCGACTGGTTGAATTACCGGCAGATCGTTTTCTTTGCCGACGCGGTAATCGTCTTCGCCGAAAGCCGGAGCAATATGAACGATACCTGAACCATCTTCGGTCGATACAAAATCACCGGCAATGACGTAATGGGCCTTTTTGTCAGGCTTAACGAAAGTATAAAGCTGGTGATATTCAATGCCCAGCAACTGTTCGCCCTTCAGGGTTTCGATTACTTCGCCTTCACCTTTTAAAACTTCCAGGCGGGCTTTGGCCAGAATCAGAATTTCGTCATTGAGTTTGACTTTGACGTAATCGATGTCTTTGCCTACAGCCAGAGCGACGTTTGAAATGAGTGTCCAGGGGGTTGTTGTCCAGACGAGAAAGCTCGTGTCGGGCTGATCTTTGATGGCAAATCTAACATAAACAGAAGGGTCTTCGACTTCGCGGTAGCCCTGAGCTACTTCATGTGAAGAGAGCGCGGTGCCACAGCGTGGGCAGTAAGGAACGACCTTGTGTCCTTCGTAGAGCATTCCTTCTTTCCAGAACTGACCCAGCATCCACCACACGGTTTCGATATACTGATTGGTGCAGGTGATGTAAGGGTCGTTCATGTCGACCCAGAAGCCGCCGCGGGTAACCATGGCCCGCCACTGAGCTTCATATTTAAAAACACTTTCACGGCACTTTTTGATAAAATTTTCGATGCCGTATTTTTCGATATCCTGTTTGCTTTCGATGCCGAGCTGTTTTTCGACCTCGAGCTCAACCGGCAGTCCATGAGTGTCCCAGCCGGCTTTGCGGCCCACATGATAGCCGCACATTGTTTTATAGCGCGGAATAAGGTCTTTCATGGCCTTGGTGAGCACGTGTCCGGGGTGGGGCGTACCGTTGGCGGTTGGCGGCCCTTCGAAGAACACGAACTTTTTGTTGCCTTCGCGATTTTTCATCGACTTCTGGAAAATGTTTTCCTTTTCCCAGTATTGCAGGATCTCTTCTTCGCGTCGGGCCGAAACCGTATTTTCTGGTTTTTCGAAAAGCATTGCAGGTATCCTTATTTTGAGTTTGAATTTACGCGATAAGCAGCAGCGATTCTGGCACTGTGTTCCAGGCTGCTGGTGTAGTGAAAACCGTCTTCAAGAGTGTTGCCAATGGCAAAAGTGCCGTGACCGCGAACTATCACCACCGAAAAGTTCTGCAACAGGGGCGAAATTCTGGCGGCGACTTCGTCTGAGGCTATGGCGTTGGCCACTTCGACGATTGGAACACCGCCCGGGAAAAAATAACGGCCCTCGGCATCTATCGGGGTGAAATTGTCTGAGAAGTATGAAAGAGCGATCAAAAGTGGCGGGTGGGCGTGTACTATTGCCTGGGCAGCAGTGCTGTTGTAAATAGCGCGATGCACCGGGCGCTCACGCGAAGCCCGTGCCGACTCAGAATCTTCTCTTTCGATAAGAGTTTCGACTATGTCGTTGTGGTCGAGGCGGTGCAGCATCGCGCCACTGCGGGTTATGGCCATCATGCGGTTGTTTCTGACGCTCATGTTGCCCGAATGAGAGTTGTTCAGCCCCGCAACGAACAGGTCATGGCCGACAGTCTGAAATTCGCGCAGAAGTGTCATGACTGTCGCTCCGTAGTTTGTCTGCCGATGACTTCGGGAATGGTTTCTCCATAAATTGGCCTGATAATGCCTTTGTCGGTGATGATGGCAGTGATGAGTTCGGGCGGAGTCACGTCGAAAGCCGGGTTGTAAACGGGTATTTCTTTAGGGGCAATCTGCACGCCGCCGATATACCTGACTTCGTCAGGATCACGTTCTTCGATTTTTATTTCGTCGCCATAGGCGAGACTCATGTCGAAGGTCGATTCGGGTGCCGCTACATAAAAAGGCACGCCATTGTATTTGGCAAGCACCGCCAGTGGGTAAGTACCAATTTTGTTGGCCACAAAACCCTTCGCGGTAATACGATCGGCGCCGACAACGATTCCCTGAACCTTGTCGTCGCGAATCAGGCTGCCGGCCATGTTATCGCAAATAAGAGTGGCGTCGAAACCTTCCTGCATCAGTTCCCAGGCGGTCAGCCTGGCGCCCTGCAGCAACGGTCGGGTTTCGTCTACATAAATTCTGAATTTTTTTCCCTGTTCGCGGGCGGCCCTAAATACGCCGAGAGCTGTGCCATAACCTGCTGTGGCCAGCGCTCCTGCATTGCAGTGCGTCAGCCAGGTTTCGCCGTCTTTCAGCAGCGAGGCACCAAAATGCCCTATTTTGCGACACATTTCGATGTCTTCTTTTTTTATGGCGTGTGCTTCTTTGAGAGCGACTTCTGCGCCTGAGGCAAACGTGGTTACACCCTGTTTTAAAATCGTTTCTTTAACCCGTTTGATAGCCCAGAAAAGATTTACAGCCGTCGGGCGGGTACTCGCGAGCAGGTCGCAGATTCTCGTGAGGGTCGGCAAAAATTCACCCTGCTGATTCCCGGGAAAAGCCAGCCCAAGAGCGATACCATAAGCAGCGGCCACCCCGATTGCTGGCGCACCTCTTACCTTCATACTGACTATCGCTTCGGCGGTATCGAGTTCATTGCTGCATTTGCATATACGCGTTTCAACTGGTAATAAAGTCTGATCGAGCAGATCGAGAGTTCTCGACCCACTGTTATAAAACACGGCATCAATCATAGTTTTTCCGCCATTCAGAATCGCATCGTTTCTAAAAAATAGAAACACATTTCCTGCACAGGGATAATAACAAACCTGCAGCACATGGTCAAGGAAAGTGCTTCGTTCTCACTGCAAACACAACCCCCACCGACCAACCCGATTATACGCTTTTTTATCGAAGTTCACGCCGGCGAAAACGGTAAGCAAGTTACACAATACAATATAGCGAATATCTGGAAGGTATAGAGGCAACACGTGGCTATGTCAGCAATAACGTTGTCCGCACTCCTGAGTGATCTTACCAAGCTCTAACCGTTTCATTCAAACTCTCTCTTCAGTTCCCACTGCTTTCTTGCCTTCTCGTTCTCGATATCTTTTTTCTACTTTCCATTTTCTTTGTTTTCTTTTTATTGCCTCTCTATATCTATTTATTTTTCCGCTTATCTCTCTCTTTCTTTCTTTTTCATCCGGTTTCATCCGTGGCTTAAAAAATCACCATCCATCCGAGTCTATCCGGTTTCATCCGTGGCTTAAAAAATCACCATCCATCCGAGTCTATCCGAGTTCATCCGTGGCTTAAAAAAATCACCATCCATCCGAGTCTATCCGAGTTCATCCGTGGCTAAAAAAATCATCACCCATCTGAGTCTATCCGAGTTTATCCGTGGCTAAAAAATCACCATCCATCCGAGTCTATCCGTGCAGAGAATTGTAAAAAGCAAACTTTTGCGTTATTTTGCCCTTATGAAAAACTATCTGTGGCATACTTTATTTGTATTGCTGATTTTATCGAATCTTTTCATCTTTGCGGCCCCTGATCAGATTCGAGCCAGTGACGATATTTACCGTTTTCTTGCCCTTCATGCCGGGCATGGGCACCGCGACGGCCAGTTGAACCAGCCTGAAGGCATGGCTTTTTCCCCTGATGGTCGTCTGCTGGCTGTTGCCGATACCCACAGCAATCGTATACAGCTTTTTTCTGTCGACAATTCTGCAAATGCGACCCAGCCGCTGCGCCTCGAAATGATTTACGGCGACCTCTGGCCCTGGGATGACCGCACCCAGCCAATCGACTCGAACGATGCTTACCGCGAAAAAGACTATCTTTACGGTCGCAACCCCAATTATCTTGTCGGTCGCGCTTACCAGCACGCCCAGGGTCGAATCAGGCCCGCAGAAAACGTGCCCATAGATCACTTCAATCTGCCGGTAGGAGTGGCCTGGCTTGGCACTTCGACAATGTTGATCGCCGATACTGGCAATCACAGAATAAAAGCCCTGATGCTGAATGGCGAAGTCAGGTGGGTTCTCGGCCAGGAAGGCTGGAAAGATGGTTATTTTCATCATCCTCTCGGTATAGATGTCGATTGTGGCGGTCAGATTTATGTCTGCGAGCCACGCAGCAAATATATCAGAGGCCTGGGTCTCGATTTTTTGCAGAGGCAGCGCGTGCAGGGAAATCGTCTGCAGATTTTCTCGCCTGATCTAAAGCCTTCGAAGCGTCTCGGGCATATGCATCACATGTCTGGCCGTGATTATCGGCAGTTTAAAGACATCACGAGGGTGTGGATCAGCCTGAACGGTGATATATATCTGACTGACAATGGCAATCACCGCATAATGATTTTCGAGAACAACATGCAGAAAAAGGCAGAGCTGATCAGATGGCCCGGGTATAGCCTGCGTTACCCGAATGGTATTGACTGCAACCCTGATGGCTGGCTTGCTATCGCTGATACCGGCAACCATAAGGTGCTGATTCTCGATGCTGAACATAAAATACGTCAGATTATTGGCGGCTTTGGCACAGCCCCTGGCAAGTTTGTCAGACCGCACGAAGCCAGGTTCGGGCCAAACGGCGATCTGTATGTTCTCGACACTGGCAATGGTCGCATTCAAATCTTTCGCGGGCCGTCTTTTCAGCAGTTTCCGCGTTGCCCGCAACCCGAGCCGCCTGAGCCACCCCCGCCGCCGCAGAAACTTGAAGAGCTGCTTCCCCCGCCCTCGCCGCCAAAAGACTCATTTTGAACGCTTTTGTTGTTGAAATAACCCTGTATTGATGGGGCTAACACTGCGAAAGAATCATTTTTCAGCAAAACTTTTGACTTTGTGGTATAAGTCAGTCTTAAGATAAAAAATAAAAATAAGAGAACGACCTGGATACTTAAAACTTATCGTCCTGTTTTGTTTTTGCTGTCCGCCTTGCTCTGCTGTTTTTCCAGTTGTGCGGACAGGTCGCTGTATGTATTAAAGAAAATCTGGAGCAATTGTGATGAACGAGAGTGGAAAATCGAAAAATTCCGGCAATGGGATCCGAGTTATAGAGGAAATAGTAGAGGGATTCTGGGACTGCCCGAACTGCAACGCCAAAAATCGTGGCGCACAACAGCAATGCGAGGCCTGCGGAGCGATTCGCAGTGAAGACGTGAAGTTTTACGTCGATGAAAACGCCAAAGTGGTAACCGATGAGGCCGAACTGGCAAAAGCCAAGGCCGGTCCTGACTGGATATGCCCGTTCTGCAACAATATGAGCCCGTCGTCAGCAACAAAGTGCACCGGCTGCGGTTCAGACCGCTCTGACGGCAAAAATCGCGCCACCCGTGAATTGGCCGCCGGTGAGACCGGCAAAAATGATAAGAAACCACAAAAGTCGGTCGAGTCACCAAAACCCGCTCCGTTTTGGTTGAAAGCTGGTTGTGGCATTGTGGCGCTTTTGTTCATAGTTTTTTCATTTTTGAGTTGTCACGAAAAGGCGCTAAAGATCGAGATAACAGCGAATCAGTGGGTCAGACAGATCGAAAGGGCCGAATATAAAACGGTCAGAGAAGAAGCCTGGGCCAATGAGGTACCTTCGGGCGCCAGAAAGCTTGGCAGCGAACGAAAGGTGCGTTCTCACAAAGAAATTCCAGATGGTTTCGAAGAAGTCGAAGAAGAATACACCGAACAGGTTAAAATCGGTGAAAAGCGTGTGGAAGACGGCAAGGTCGACCTTGGTAACGGTCGCTTTCAAGTTAAGTATAAAATGGTGCCCGAATATAAGAACGAAAGGCGAACCCGCCGTGTTAAACGTCAGAAATTTCGAAAAGAACCGGTTTACGACGAAATGGTGACTTACGACATCGATCGCTGGGTTCCTTATGCCTCGATAGAACTTCGCGGTACAACCGATGAACCGCGCTGGCCGAATTCTGAAGTCAGCAACAATGTTCCGCCACTTATTGGCGATCTGACCGAGAAAGCCCGCATAGAAACCTACGTCGTCACAGCCCGCAAAGCCGGTGAAAATTCTGAGTTCGAAATTAAAGCTCTCCGCGGCAAGCCTCTTAGTTACGAACAGTTTATGAAGCTCAGGGTCGGTACCAGATGGGAGGCCATCTTCAGCGGCCTCGGCGATCTTAGAGACATCAAATTAGATTAATCAGCTCTTTCTCTTTTTCTCCTATCCGTGTCCATCCGTGTTTATCAGTGGCCAAGGCATTTTTCTTCTGCCTTCATCTGTGTTTATCTATTGCCAGGATTTGCTTATCTCCGTCAGTTCCGCCGGATATTCGAGAATTGGGTAATCATCTCTGATGGTAATGTTACATTTTTTCCAGCTGTCGTCGGGGGCATCGTGCAGTTTCATTATTTCCTCAAGACTCATGTGGCTCTTGATTTCGTTGATCAGCGCGTCATCGGTTGCAGAGAGTTTCTTTTCGACTGATTCGCGACTGAATACTATGGGAGATCGCGAGACTACATACATGTATCCGCCCATAAAGCTCATACAGTGTGGAAAAACACTCTCGAGAGTTTTTCTGACGACCATTTTTTGAGCCTGGTTGCCCTGTGAGTTGGCATATACAAGAAAAACCCCATTATCTGTCAGTCGGCTCGAAACGAGTCTGAGGTATTCTTCAGACAGCAGATTGCTGCTGCCGGCCTGTTTTAGATAGAGAGGCTGCTGGCTTATCAGCTGGAATTTTTTTTCATCGAGAGCGAGGCCGCTTCTAGCATCCTGCCATATGATTTCGCTTTTGGGGTCTTCGAGAATATTTAAGGTTTGCTTCGGGTAGGCTTTCATAATCAATTCTATTGATCTGTTAATGTCGTAACTGCGTATTTTCTTTATCTGTGAGGATTTGGCGAGAGTTCCGGCTGTGATACCAGTTCCGAGCCCTATTATCATGGCATCGTCGATGGGGTCGTCAGGCATGCATAAAATGGGTATGACAGCATGCATCCAGTTGTTGGAACCAATATGGCTGTGCCCGTCAGAGAGTGCCGAGTGCCACAGGCCGTCCCAGATCATGTCGCCGCCATGGGTTATTTCAGTAACTCCTACCGGGTCTGAGTAGGTGATGTATCTTTTGTTGACGTGCGGGGTAATCGAACCTTCTATTGCCAGCAGAGAAAGAACGATCATTGCTGCCGTGAGAGTTGCAGAGCTGCAGTATTTTTTTATACCCGCCACTTCAGAATTTCGTAAAAACAGCCAGATTCCAACTGCCTGCATTGTTGCTGCCAGTATCCAGGCGTTGAAAGAATGGTAGATGCTGCCACCGATCATGGTTGTGGCAACAACTCCAAGACAGCTGCCGAAGGTATTGAGTCCCATGAATTTGCCGACATCGGCGCCCCAGTTTTTGATGAAACGGTTCAAAAGCTGGCCGAAAAGAATTCCGAAAATTACACATGGGATATAGTAAGAAATTGTTGCCAGAACAGAGCTGAGATCGGCTGCAATGAGGCGATCATACATGACTACATAGGGAGTGAAGGCAATGATAATGGCTCCGACGGTGATCGTCGCAAGAACGACATCCTTGAGATGACCGGCAATCAACACGCCGAAAGCCCATGAAAGAAGATAAAATGACAGTATCAGCGAGAAAGTGTGTGGCAGAGGCTCGTTAATCAGTGGTATAACCCTGAAAAGGTACATTTCGTAACCGAGTGACACGAAGCCAAGAAAGAATGTCGCGATTTCTTCGTCTCTGAATTGCCACCAGCCGGCAGATGAAATTTCTCTTTCGGCGCTAACCTGAGAAGAATCTGCGGCAGGCACTGCTTCGTTTTCTGTGTCGGTTGTTTTCAGCATCAGCAGCAGTAAGGCTGCAGAAAGGTTCAATAGAGCTGCAAGTATCAGGCAGGCGGTCTGGCCATAGAAGGGCAGAAACTTGAAGCCTGTCAGAAGAGCGCCGCAAAATGCCCCGGCGGTATTGATGAAAAACATGTGATCGACCAGCCACGATTTTTTAAATTGCAGTTGGCGGTGCGCTCCTTCAGAGGCGACAGGCATGGTCATGCCCATCAGTGAGCAGGGAATTATCAAAAGCCCGATTCCTGTGAGGGCGTAAAGCAGCTTTATCGGCATGCCGATCGACATGGCTGTGCGCTGAAAAGCGAAAATACTTTCGCTCATATCGATGCGCAACAGTATCAGAACGACAATATTAACGACGAACAGGGCAGCCTCAAGCATGGCCAGTGTTCGAATCGGATTTTTCAACGAGGATGTTTTTTTGCCGATGATCAGCGAGCCAATGCCAAGTCCGAGCATGAATACCAATACGACAAGCATAGAGCATATTGCGTCGGCGCCGCCAAGATAAATTTTGATCGCCCGCTGCCAGACCACCTGATTTATCAGACTGGCAAAGCCTGATAAAAATAAAACCACAAATAACCAGTTACCTGAAGAATTCGTGCTGTTGCTTGATTTACTCATTGTCGCGGTGTTTCCTGCTCTTCCTGATTGTTTATACTGATATCAGATTATGTTGCAGTGATTGTATAACTTTACCGGTTTTGTCACAATACTTGTAAAAATAACTGATTGAACGACATCTAATATGAAAATTAGATTCTTTTTGCAGCCAGTATCTTCTATCTTCATTAGACAAGAGCGGCAGATTGTTGCGAATACTTTTCGGCCAGAATTAAGAGCGTGCCGGGCTGGCGCAACGAAAGACCACGAAAGTATAGACTGTTCCCAGGCTAATGTATTTGAACAAAGTGGTGCAGTTTGCACTTGTTAGCGGAAAAACCTGAAATTTATGGCAACCTTGTCTGGGTGGTGATATAATCAAGGGCTGAAGCTCGGCCATTCTTACATTTATTGGAGTTAAAGCATGAATCTCAGATCTTTCAGTTTGTTGGCGGTTTTTTGTCTGGCCCTGACATTACTCGGCTGCGGTGGCGGCGGTGGTGGCAGTAACCCAACGGCTGCTTATACGCCTGTATTTGATACAAAACTCGATGCAGACTACCCGACAGTGGCCGCCTCGTATAGATCCATGCAGACTTCTCTGCTTGAAGACAATACGAAAACAGAGGCAGAACGCGTTGACTCCTTTATGCCGATAATTTCTGCCAATTTCGTCAATTCTTCAAATGTGGCGGCAAGAGATGCGTTGCGCACTGCAACCCTCGATCGTCTCACCAGATATAAGATCAATACATACACCTTTGTTCCGACTTCGCACACGCTCAAAGACAACGGCGACATCGAAGTGACTACCTATATGGCGATCGATGTAACCAGAAAGCCCGGCCAGACCGGTGGTTACTCGCAAGCTTCGACAGAGTTGGTTCCCGGTGTCAATGCTCCCAAAATCACCTGGAGAAACGAAAGCGGCACCTGGCGCATTATCAAGGGTCTACCTTACCTGTCATCAGAAATCAGTTTCTGATTCTGTAAAAAACGATTTAAACCTGCGCAGGGGTTCAATATTTTGAACCCCTGCGTTGTTTTATACAGATTGTGTTATAAATATTGAATCTACAAAAAAAACGAGGTGTTTTGATGGGTTTGATCGCAAGGTATCGCAAAACTCCGATTCTCTATCGTATGCTTGGAGCGTTCATAATTGGCGCTCTTGTGGGTATTGTCTGCTGGTATGCTGAATCGAAACACGGTTTTGCGCTCAAGAGCAGCCTCGATGTTTGGTTGTCGCCATTTGGGCTGGTTCTGGTCAAAATGCTCAAAATGATCGTCGTGCCGTTGATTTTTTTCTCTCTGTTTCAGGGGGCGGCCAGCTTACCGCTGAAAAAGTTTGGCCGTATCGGGCTGCGTGTCATAGTGCTTTACCTCGTTACCTCGGCTCTTGCCGCCATCATCGGAACTCTATTCGCTCTGGGTATCAACCCTGGCAAAGGTGGGATGCAGCTTACCGGCGGTGATGCTGGCGCTGTCGGTGCGGCAGCGGCCAATACAGGTGCCGCTTCTTTGACCGCAGTGTTCATGAGTATGTTCGAAAATCCTTTCAAGGCACTTGCTGATGGAAACTTTCTCGCTGTGATCGTGTTTGCAATACTTTCTGGGCTGGCGCTGCGGGTATTGCTCGATGCCGTCGATGAAGGGAAACAAGATGCCGATGCCAGCGCCCTGGCTGGTTTGACTGGGCTTGCCGCCGCTGTTAACCGTATTCTTTTCGTGCTTGTCGATTGGATTATGGATTACGCGCCGATCGGCATTCTTGCTTTGACTATTGTTAATTTTACGCTGTATGGGCCTGACCTTGCCGGGCCGTATTTCAACATCGGTGTGGGCATTATCGTCGGTATCATTGTGATGATCGCCGTGGTTTATTCGGCACTTATCAGACTGCTTGCCGGCAAAAGCCCGCTAAAGTTTTTTAAATATGCTCAGGAAGCCATGATTACCGCTTTTGTCACCAGAAGCTCAGGAGCGACTTTGCCGGTAACCCTTAAAACAGCCGATGATTTAAAAATCAGGCGCGAGCTTGCCGACTTTGCTCTGCCGCTCGGAGCAACCGTGAATATGGATGGCGTCTGCATTCACCTGCCGATGTTCGCAATTCTGGCAGCTAATATTTTTGGCATCGATCTCACTTTTGGTAGTCTGCTTGTTCTGGTGATGACAACCGTATTGGCGGCGGTCGGCGCTGGTGGCATTCCCGGGGGCAGTTTGATGCTGCTTTTTATAATTCTTAACAGTATGGGGCTTAATGAAGCGCAGATTTCGCAGGTTGTAGCCTTCGCTCTTGGTATCAACCCGATTCTCGACATGTTCGAAACCATGAACAACGTGACCGGAGATCTGACCTGTACCTATGTGGTTGCCAGTCAGGAGAACATGCTCGTCGAAACTGATCAAGATTGATGGGTTACATATTTGGAAACTTATCTGCTACAATTACAGTATTAAACTTTGAGCTGTACACTGTAAAGTTTGTCTTCGCCTGGAGGGCAATATGAAAATTCGTGGTCGTTATAATTTTCTGATATTTTTTCTGGCCTTCTGGCTTGCATTTGAGCCGTTTGCCATAAGTGTCGCCAGAGCTAACGAAAATGTTCCGAAGCCGATTCTCAATACAGAAGGCATCGAGGGCATCGAAAGTATAGACGAGGTTGTCGCACCTGCTGAATACCTTGACTATACGTTGTCTCTGCGTGGCCGCACCAAAGAAGAGGCTGAGGCAGTAGCCTGGGGCGAATGGATGACCAGTCTTTCCGGTGCTTATGCGCTCATGGATGACGGCTGTACTGACGTTTTTACTTTTTACAGCACTCTTGGTGAGATGTCACCACACTTCACCAACACCCCCTATTATTTTAAAGCCGTTTCGCTCGCTTCTTCAAAAGCTACACTCGCTTTTTCGTTTATTGCCAACTCAGAGCCGATGCAGAAAGCTCTCGGCGGAATAGGCAAAGCCGGCAAGGCCATTGCTGATTCGGGGGTTGGCCGTGGCGCTCAGTGGGCAGCCAACAAAGTTTCGACCGCCGCAAAATTTACCGGTGATAAAATTGCCAATACTCGCCTTTATCAAAAGGGCGTGGGTTTTATTCAGCGCAAAGCCAACATGATGAGCGGTTTCCAGAAAATGGGAGACATCGCTTCGAAGGCTCAGAAAACTTTCAGTGCCAAAAATGTTTCAACTTTTCTCAGTCATATGGCGCCTCCATGCGGTTATAAAGCCGGGCCGGGCGAAGGCTTTTATTCTTACTGGCGCTGGGTAGCTCGCAAGAGCGGTCTCGAGAACGTCGAAACCTACCGTAAGGTCGCCAAAAAAGCAGGCATCAGTACTAACCGTGGTGCTTCTGTAATCGGCGATGCCAAAGGCTGGGGCCATACCGTCGGTATTGGCCTGTGTGTGGTTGGTATCGCTCTCGATTCATACGGTATTTATAAGTCTGAAGACCGCAAGGGTGGTCGCTATAACTCATATTCGCTTGTTAAGAACTATGTGGGCCTTGCTCTGGGCACAGGCGCCCTCATTGCCATGTTCTGTATTCCTATCGTCGGTCAGGTAATCGGCGCTCTGGCACTCATCTGGGTTGGCTTGACCGCCCTTGGTGACGCCTTTGGCAAATACAACAAGCGCTGGAAAGCCGCCTACAAGAATTCGTACTGGTTTCTCTATGAGAACGACCCTGAATTCAAGTCGTTTTACGACAACCGATCGCGTCTCCATGAACGAGAAAAATCTGCAGCGCTGGTCGTCACTGAAACAAACTTCGGCGATTTCCTGAAAACTCAGACCGCTGAAGACGAAGAACAGGCAGCAATCCAGGAAAAGAACCGCCGGGTCTACGAAGAACTCGAAAAACAGGGCGTTCTTGTCAGTTATTACAATCAGAAGGGCTTTACCCTGCCTGACTTTGGCATGGAACGACTCCAGGAACTCTGGAAAATGAAGGCCAAGTATATGTCGTGGAAACCAACCGAAGCCGAATCTGAAAAGGCTTCCAAGAGAGGTTTCTGGGGCAACGTCGGGCATGCGATCAACCCGATGACTTACGTCAGTTGGGCCGGCGACAAAATTCAGTCTCGCGAATACAAGAAAACTATTGATGAATACAACATTCTCAAGGTCTTTTTTAACCCCGACTATGTTCTGATGAAAAAGTATCAGACCTGGCTCACGGCCCACAAACACCAGGGCGGCATTTTTGATGTTGTCGGTCTGCGTATCGAGCAGTCACCGTTCAACTACATCCCGATGGTTGGCATAGATACCGCCGCCTGGAGCGAAGATCTGTTGATTCAGGCGTTTAACGCCGATGCCTTTCAGGTAGGCGTCAAAGAGATGCAGTATTTCAAAGAAGTTATTGCCGGAGCCCGCGAGCAGATCAAGGCTGCAATCAAAGACACCGACAAAATGGTTGACTACATTCGTGACGAGCATCTCAAATACTCAAAAACCATGCGCAAAGCTCTTGAAAGACTCGTCGAGTGCTACAACATCGACCCTGACCGAGAACACAAAAACCTGATGAAAGACTGTCAGAAAGCTTTTGGCTGGCGCTGGAGCAAAAGTAACGGCAAGGAAACCCCCAGAAACATCATCAAGATTTATCTTGCCGATATCGAGCGTGCTCTCACCTACGACCCGATCTCTGTGAGCCAGAAAGCCGCCGAAGTGGTTCTGATGGTGGCGACCATCAAAAGAAATCTCGACACCGCGGCTATGATGCGCGAACTTGGCCAAGAAAAAGAAGCAGCGATTGCTGATTTTGCCAATGAATTCACCAACTATGACATAGCCAGATATCTTAAAGAAGGCACTATGCTGAATGTCGAGGGCGGTACTGTTGCCGACTGGCTCTCTGGTATTTATTCATCGTATGATGATATGAAGCTGCATACCAACCTGTACATGGACGAAGTCGAAAAATTTACAGAGGTAGCCGATGATTCCAATTCTGATACCCGTAAAAAGTTCGTTCTATTCAGCAAAGACGGTTATCACCCGAAGAACCTGCTGAAAGACCTCAATGACGAGCTTGACGGCTATAAGCAGATCGTTCTTGCCTTCGAAGAAATCAAAGACGATATTCAGATTAATATCGGCCTGTCTGAATCAGATAATCCCGAATTCTACGGCAATGTTTTCCATCCTTACAGCATCGAAGATCCGGTTGCTCTCGATCTCGATACACCTGTAATTCCGCCTGGCGACGAATAAGTTCACGCTATAAGCGATCCCCCCGGGTTTCTCCGGGGGGATTTTTTTTACAGATTCTGCAGAGCTTTGTTTATTTCTTCGACCACCATTGGGTCGGGGTCTTCGCTGGCATCCTGCAGCATGACACGCACTCTTTGGGCAAAAGCTTTGAATTCGGGCAGAGCTCTGACAGCAAGAATTCTGACTTCAGGGTCTGGGTCATATAGCAGTTCTTCTATCTCGGTCAGACCTTGCTCTTCAAGCTTTACAAAAAAGCTGACTGCAGCACTTTTTTCTTCGGATGTGCCTGCCAAAAGCTTGTCTACCTGCTCTTCAACCAAACTTGCATCTGCGGTTTCCTGAATTTTCTGGTTCTGTGGTCCTTCAGACTCTGTTGCGGTATGGGTCGCAACTGTAGAAACGGGTTCTATGACCGGCTGTGATGCTTCTGGTAACGGCCGCGCTGGCAGTGACTGTTCTGTCACGGGAAGCGGCCGCGAAATGTCGGTCTGAGAGACGGTTGTGTCTGTGGCTGTCTTTGCCTGGGCAGCGGGCTCAGCTGGTTTAACTGGTTTTATCGGTTGAACCGGCTCAGTCAGTTTTGCCGACCTGGCTGTGGTTGCCGGTGCTGGCGGTTCAACTGCCGGTTTCTGCTGTGAATCTGGTAACTTAACCGCTTTGTTTTTGATGACCTGCCTGTCTTTCGGCTTTGTCGGAGGCTGGTCACCATATTTTGTGACCAGTTCACCCAGCTTTTCAGCGGCCGGCTGGTAGCCCGGGTCCAGTTCGAGGGCTTTTTTGTAAGCCTTTATGGCGTCGGCAACTCGATCGTTGGCGAGATAAATATCACCCATGACTTTGCGCGGCATCGGGTTGCGCGGCGATGCTTCGGCGGCCTTCAATAGAGCTTTGTTGGCCAGTCCTGTCTGGTTCAGACCCAGATAAGCGTTTGTCAGTATGCAGTAGTAGTAGCATACCGTGTCGCGGTCCATTTCGCGCTCGGCCATGCCAAGACCGGGTTCGAGCAGCTCTACGGCCCGATCGAAAATGCGAAGATGAACGTAGACTTCGCCCAGCTCGAGGTAAGCGAAGGTTTCACCAGGGTCCAGTTCGAGTATTTTCCAGTATGATTCTATGGCCGGCTGAACTTTGCCCGTATCGAAGTTTTTTCGGGCGGTTTTCAGCATGCTCGCGATTTTTCGGTTTTGTTTGCGCTCAGTTACACTTCCAGACAATACTCTGGCATCCAATGCAGGCGGAATATGAAGAAAGGCTGCTACTGCCGCTGCCAGCAGAGCTTTTTTAAAAAATGAGGCTGATTGTTTGCCGCAGTTCATTGCCGGTCTCCTGAAGTTCAGATTTCGTCCATTCTAAAGCAAAGACCGCTCTGAGTCCAACGCAGAATTTATTATAGACGATTCCATTACGAAAGTTTTATGAAGGCTATGATTTTGCAATAATACCACCGGCGACAAGATTGCTTCTTCGCTGCGCTCATCGCCATGACATTTTATTGTCACCACGGGCGTAATCGCGGCAGTCTCTTGAAGTGAACACTCAAGATCACTTTACTGCTTGCCTGTGTCAGGCACATATATCCGCCTCAGTGCAAATATGTGACGGTAAAAAGCCTGTCGTGGCCGGATAAAACAAGCCCGGCCAAGTGGCCGGGCTTATATAGAGTTGCAGATTAAAGCAGCGGTTTACTATTTTTTAGCTTTTTTGGTGGCCGGCGCTTTTTTAGCAGTTGGTTTAACTGTTTTGGCAGCTTTAACAGGCTGCTTTGCCGGTTTGGCAGCGGCTTTTTTGGTAGCCGGCGCTTCTTTTTTAAGCTCTTTCATTGCTGCGAGAACTTTTTCTGCTGTGAATGGGGGTCTGGTCAATCTTACGCCAACAGCATTCTTGATGGCGTTGCCGATTGCCGGCAGGGCTCCGTTGATGCTGATTTCGCTGACACTCTTGGCGCCATAGGGGCCTGTTTTTTCGTAGGTTGGTACCAGGAAGGTGTCGAGCACAGGCATATCTTTGGTGCTCCAGATTTTGTAGTTGCCGAAGTTCGGGTTCTGCATGCGGCCGTTTTCGTCGAAGATGTATTCTTCGGTGAGTGCAAAGCTGATACCGTTCATGCAGGCGCCCTGTGTCTGACCGTCAGCGAGCTGCGGGTTGATGGCAGTGCCGCAATCGACGCCGGCTACGTATGTGAGCAGCTTGACTTCGCCGGTTTCGGTGTCGACTTCGACTTCGGCGAAGTGGGCAGAGAATGGCGGCGGTGAGGCATGGCTGATGTGGCTGCCGATAGCACCGATCTGGAACTGTTTGTGTTCATACATGGCATAGTTACACACCTGGCCGAATGTGACTTTGTTTTTGCGGCCTTTGCCATAGCAGACACCGTTTTCAATGGTGATATCCTGCATTTTTTCGCCCATCATGCTGGCTGCGACAGCTTCAATCTGTTCGCGAACCTTCTTGGCGCAGTTGATGGCGGCACCACCGGTGAGGTAAGTGGTCGAAGATGCGTAAGCGCCGACATCGAAAGGAGTCATGTCTGTGTCAGAGCTGTAAACAAGCATGTCTTCGAGTTTGCAGCCGATAGTTTCGGCAGCTATCTGAGCAAGAACTGTGTCGGAGCCAGTGCCGAGGTCGGTGGCGCCGAGAAGCATGTTGAATGAGCCGTCTTCGTTCATTTTAATGAAAACTGCGCCCATATCGATTTCCGGAATCGAGCTTCCCTGCATCAGGCAGCACATGCCAACACCGCGGCGTTTTGTGCCGGTGCCGGTTTTGCCATATTTTTTAGCCCAGTCGATGCGTTTCATGCCTTCGGTTATGCATTTGCTCAGACCGCATGAACCGATGGCCATGTCTACCCCTTCGCGACCTTCACCAAGAGCCTTGAAGATCGGCGAAGATTCGCCTTCTTTGATGTGATTCATCTGTCTGAATTTGATCGGGTCCATGCCGATTGCTTCGGCCATCTCATCCATCTGGCATTCCATGGCAAAAGCGGCCTGAGTTGCGCCGTAGCCACGATAAGCTCCGCCGACCGGCAGGTTGGTGTAGACAGTATCACCGATGAATTCAATGTTTTCTGCGCGATAAAGCGGCAGAACCTTTGAGCCGCAGTTACTGAGAACTGTCAGGGCATGTGAACCGTAGGCGCCGGTATTGCTGATAATACGCATCGAGATGGCTGTGATGGTGCCGTCTTTTTTGACGCCGCTCTGAATGGTGACTACCATCGGGTGACGGGTGCGGGCTGCCATGAATTCTTCGGCGCGGGTGAGGGCCCAAACGCAGGGGCGTCTGGTTTTAAGGGCTACCAGACCGCAAACGTCTTCAAGCAATACTTCCTGTTTGGTGCCGAAACCGCCACCTATGCGAGGTTTGATAACTCTGATCTTTTTAACCGGTATGCCGAGAGTCTGAGCGGTGATGCGTCTGGCATGAAATGGAACCTGTGTTGAGGTGCGCAGAACCAGGCGATCGTTTTCATCGAGATAGGCCATGCAGATATGTGGTTCGATGGGGCAGTGCTGGGCATAGTGCGGATAATAGGTCTTTTCGAGAACTACGTCTGCCTGCTTGAAGCCCTTTTTGACGTCGCCGACCGATGTTTCCACGTGTGAGCAGTGATTGTGCTTCGGGTCGTAGAATATGGGAATAGGAACCCGGCAGTCTTTTTCGTCGTGAATTACCGGAGCGTCTTTGTCGCGGGCTTTTTCGGGGTCGAAAACAGCTTTGAGAACCTGATACTGCACTTTTATCTTCAGGCAGGCTTCTTCGGCTATTTCAGGGGTTTCAGCTGCTACGACGGCGACGCGGTCGCCAACGAATCTGACTTTGCTGTCAAGAAGGCAGGTATCATAAGGCGATGGTTCTGGGAACCCCTGCCCGGCAGTGGTGCGGGGCACTCTGGGCACGTCTTTGTAAGTAAAAACGGCAACGACGCCGGGCATTTTTTCGGCTTCTCTGGTGTCGATGCTTTTGATGACTGCATGGGCGTGCGGGCTGCCCAGGACTTTTATGTGCAGAAGGTTCGGGAAATCGACATCGGCAACATATTTCTGCTGGCCGCAAACCAGGCCCATGGCATCGATTTTGGTGAGGCTGTGGTTGACCTGGTTGAATTTATCAGGTTTTTCAAAGAACAGCGGCGATTCCGGGATCGGAGAAACGGCTGGAACTGTTTTGATGCTGGTTTCTTTTTTAGTGGTTTTAGCCATTATTTTTTACCTCGGGTGCTCTTTTTGGTTTTCTTGGCGGCTTCGGCTGCGTTGAGGACGGCGTCGATTCTTTTTACATAACCGGTGCAGCGGCACAGGTTGCCGTCGAGAGCGTCTTTAACATCATCGGCAGTCGGGTTTGGGTTGCTGTCAAGCAGGGCTTTGGCTGCTATGAGCGAGCCGGGGTTACAATAACCACACTGAGTCGAACCTGCATCGACAAAAGCCTGTTGCAGAATGTGCGGTTTTTCCGGGGTTCCCATGCCTTCTACGGTCAGAATTTCAGCGCCTTCGACCGAGCCGGCGACGGTGATACATGAATTGCGTGGTTTGCCGTTGATCATAACTGCGCAGGCGCCACAGCTGCCTTCGCCGCAACCGAATTTTACACCTTTAAAACCGGCCTGGCGCAATACATCCACCAACATGGCGTTGGGTTTGATTTCGAGAGAAAAATCTTTGCCGTTGATTCTGGTATTTAGTTTCACTTTGGCGCTCCTTATTTGCCGGCTTTTTCGAGAGACTCGGTGAGTGCTCTGCGAACCATGACTTCAAAAACTTCTTTGCGGTATTCGCGGCTGGCTCTGAAATCTTTGCGAATGCTGATCGAGTCGGCGGCTTTCGCTGCTGCGGCAGCAATAAGCTCATCGGTGGGCTTCTGGCCGACGAGAAGTTTTTCGGCTTCGAGGCAGCGAACTGGTGAAGCAGTTATGGCGTTGACTGCGATGCGGGCCTGATCAATTTTGCCGCCCTTGAGACTTATGCGGGTAGCGAGAGTGATCATGGCATAATCGTTGGCTGTTTTGGCAAACTTGGCAAAACTGGTGCCGGTGCCTTTGCCGTAGATGGGTAGTGCGATTTCTGCGATAATTTCGGCGCTGGCGAGAAACTGTGCCGGGCGCTTTTCAATGACGTTCTGCACCGGAACTGTGCGTTTGGGTTTGCCTTTGCGGCAGACAACTTCGGCATCGAGCGCCAGGTAAACTACGGGCATGTCTGACCAGGGGAAAAGGCCGGCAAGGTTGCCACCGGCAGTTATCGAGTTGCGCAGAAGTGTCGAGCCGATTTTCCCGGCGGCAGTTTTGAGCAAATCGCCGGACGGACCCGATAAAAGTTTCGACTTATAGATATCCTGAATGGGAGTGCCGGCGCCAATGCGGTAATATACAGAATCTTTGCCGATACAGTTCAGTTCTTTGACATTAGAAATGTCCACCAGTGCTTCTATGCTGTTGTCCTGTCTCAGGACCTCAGAAGTGCCGCCTGCCAGAATGGCTGTTTTATGTTCGGCATTGCCGAGAAACAGACAGGCCTCTTCAATGGTTTTGGGGTGATAGAACCGGGTGAGCTTTTTGAGCATCTCGCCCTCCTTTTCCTTGTGAAAACAGTTTTAATGAAAACTCGGTTTCATATTATACTTGTCTGTCGGCAATTTTGCCAGTATTCGAACACCCGAAAAACAGCAAAACTGTTTTTTGTGCACGAAAACGGTTTTTGACAATTACTGTGTTAGTCTGTGATAATTGAGGAGAATGAAGCGGATATTGCTGTAATTTTAATTTCGGAGCTGAATAATGAAAAAAATCAGATATGTTGGCGTTTTATTGCTGATTATATTTGCGACCGCAGCAGCGGCTTCGGCAAAAAACGTTTTGTCCCAGATTCTCGGAGCCTACCAAAAATATCAGGAAATCAACATGACCCTGTGGCTGGTCGGCGACGTTGGTGCCGAAAAAAGATTCGGCAAAGAGCTGCAGTTTTGGATGGGGCTGACACAAAAGCCCGAGAAAGACCCAAAAATCAACGCTTATGTCAAGAGTATTTTTAATCGCCTGTTGCCGAATTTTAATGATCGCGGCATGAAATACGACATCAGAGTCATTCGCGAAAACAGTGCCAATGCCTTTGTTATTCCTGGCGGGCATGTTTATGTTCATACGGGGCTTCTCGATCTGGTCGGTTCTGACGACGAACTTGCTGCCGTTATAAGCCATGAGCTGGCACATGCTGAGCGCCGCCATTCCCTGAGAAACTTTCGCGCTTCAACTGTGATGGTCGCTTTATTGAACAAGGCGGTCAAAAACAAGCGCGATCGTGAAACCTGGGGTGCTTTGCTCAGCTACCTGACTTTGATGAAATTTTCTCGACAACAGGAAGACGAAGCTGATGATATCGGCCAGATGCGTCTGGCAAAATCCGGTTTCAATCCTGCCGCCCAAGTGACTCTCTGGGAGAAATTTCTGAAAAAATATGGTGATAACAAAGGGCTGCAGCAGTATTTAAGCTCGCATCCGCCTTCCAGCCAGCGTGTGCAGAATGCCAGAAATAATCTGGCCAAAATGAATGTTGCCGAAAGAAGTGTGTTTGCAAATACACGCCAGATCATGGCCATCGAAAAAGTTAATCTGGTCGATAATCACAGCTTTGAAGCGACTGCTGCTGATAACGCTCTGCCAACCGGCTGGGAGGTCTCTGAAGGAAAAGCTGAAGTGATCGAGCAGTCGGCAGTTTCGGGGCGAAAAATTATACGGATGTTGCCCGAAAAACGCAATTCTACAGCAAAGCTGTTGTCAGATTACATTGCTGTCAAAGAGAACTCAGATCTGACTTTTTCGGTTTGGGGTAAATCTGAAAACGGCGAGCAGAACGCTGCAATAGGGGTCGAGCTTTATGATGCCAATAAACGCCTGCGCAACCGCGTCTGGGCGATCAGGCCATCAGCACCGCTTGCCTCTGGCTGGCAGAAAATTGAGGGAAGGCTGGTCAACAGCCCGGAACGAAAAATTTTTGCGGCAAACAATGCTTATATGCGGCTTGTTTTGCAGACTGGGCCTTTTTCCGAGGGGAGCGTGTTTTTTGACGACCTCGATCTAAAACCTTTTGGAACTGCTGTTGCGACGAATCTGCTTCAGGGCGGCGATTTCGAACGTGCCCGAGCCGATGGTCTGCCTGAAGGCATTCTTGGTGACAAAAGTGTGCTGAGTCTTGATTATGCGAAGTTCAACAGCGGTTATGCTTCTTTGCTTCTACAGGCTGCAAAAGAAGGTGAAGTTGGTTTTGCTTTCGCCCCATTTGCCGTGGACGCTTTTAAAAAGGATCAGCAACTGGTTTGTTCGTTTTATTTTCAAGGGGATCGTCAGCAGAAAGGTGCCGTGATCGTTGAATATCTCGATGACTCCGGAAAACCGTTGGCGCGGCGCCTGGCTCAGGTAGATTTCGAAGCGATACCTGATCGTTGGCAGGCAACTTCATTCTCTTTCAAACATGATCTGCAGGGCGACGAGGAGAAGCTGGCCAAAATGATGCGTGTCAGGGTCGCTGTTCCAATGGGTGCTGCAGCCAAAGTCTGGTTCGATACTTTCGTCATGCGTTGAGATGTTTGTATAAGTTCTTGATATAAAACAGGCGCTTCTGAACTTTTGTTCGTGAAGCGCCTGTTTTTGTTCTGTTTTTTTAATTCAACGTCTTGCGACTTTGATCAGGTTCTTGGGGCAGACATTACCGCATTCGAGGCAGCGCAGGCATTCGGCGTTGTCTACTTCGCGCGGGACATCGAGACTGACGGGGCATTTTTTGCTGCAGGCTCCGCATTCTATGCAGTTGACCTTGTCGAATTCGATTCTGGCAAGACTTACCCGGTTGAATGGCCCGTAGAATGCTCCCAGCGGGCAAACCCAGCGGCAGAATGGCCGGCGAAAAAAGACGGCCATTACAAGCAGGGCGGCCAGACAGAAGGCTTTCCAGGTGAACAGCCAGCTGAGTTGGCTGCGCAGGCCGGGCTGCAACCATGCAAGGGGCAGGCCGCCTTCGAGGGTGCCGGCCGGGCATATGAATTTGCAGAAGGTAGGCTCTCCGCCGTCGAATTCATCGAGCCAGAAGGCCGGCAGCAGAAATACAAAGACGACAAGAATCAGATATTTCAGATATCTGAGAATTTTAGGGCCAGCGAATTTTGGCGAGGGGATCTTGTGCAGTAGTTCCTGGAACCAGCCGAACGGGCAAACCCAGCCACAGGCTGCTCGGCCGACTATCCCGCCAACCAGAGCCAGAAAGCCTATGACCAGAAGCGGCAGAGAAGTCGCTATGGCTGACAGCCTGGCACCGATGGTGTGCAGAGCTGTCAGGTCTAGCCCGCCTGCCCCGGCGACCGTTACCTGCATCGCGCCGATCGGGCACGAGAAGAGAGCTGCCGGGCAGCTGTAGCAGTTCAAAGTCGGCACGCATATGTGTTTGAGAGTGCCGGTATAGATCGAGCCGGTTTTCAGCCCGGTGAGATAGGCGTTTGTTCCGATGGTTGCAGTGAGCTGCGACCAGAATCTGATGTTTTTTAACCCAGGCCTATGCATTGTGTGCACACCAGTATTGCTTTCTGGAAATAGCTGCGATGTTCGCCGTTGTTGTAACCAATAAAGACAAGAATGAGAGCCAACAACAGGACAATCAGAGTCGTGATGGGCAATTTTCTCTCATTTTGGGGGCTTGAATTCATTTGGCCAGCTCGATCAACTTCTGCCCGATTTCGTCGATACTCTGCATGCCCGAAAATTTTTCGGCACCTGGGCCATAAGAAAATATCGGAACCATGAGAGCGGTGTGATTGTCTGATGAAAAGGCTGGTTTGACCACACGGTCATTCTCGACTGACTTCATCGGGAGGGTAAGGCCGCCGGTTTCATGGTCGGCAGTGACGACTACCAGTGTGTTGCCGTCATTTTCGGCGAAGTCGAGACTGGTTTTGACCGCGGTATCGAAATCGGCAACTTCGTCTATTATGCGTGGCATATCGTTGGCGTGCGCTGCCAGGTCGATTTGTGAGCCTTCAACCATTAAAACAAAGCCATTCTTGTTGAGACTGAGGCTTTCGATTGCTTTTTGGGTCAGTTCGCCGAGAGTGTAATCACGTTTGGAAGCGTGCGGCAGATGCCCGGATGAAAGAATCGCAGTAAATTGAGGCATTGCTTTCATTCGGCGCAAGGTGGTTATGTTGAACACCACTGGCATTTTCTCGCGCAGCATATTGAGAATGTGTTTTTCATCTTTGCGCCGGCTTCCGGGGGTTGAAGCGGGGTAATAGTTGCTGAGACCGCCGCCGATCATGATATCGAGACCAGAATTGATCTGCTGCTCGGTGATGATATCATAGTGATACCTGGCCTTGTGGTGCGCCGAAAAGGCAGCTGGTGTGGCGTGGGGCAGAATGCTGGTTACGGTGACTCCGGTAGCTTTTCCTGCTTCGCGGGCGTATTCCATGAGGTTTTTCAACGGAGTTCCGTCGGGAGTCTGCCCGACTACATCATTATTGGTTTTGTGACCAGTAGCCAGGGCTGTGCCTGCGGCGGCAGAGTCTGTGACGTGGTCGTTGGCAGAGCCGGTCATGTGCATCCCCATGATTTTGAAACGCTCGAGATTCAGAGCGCCTTTTTCGATGCGGGTTGCTGTAATGTGGCCGATCCCCATGCCGTCGCCGATCAAAAAGATGATGTTTCTGGGTTTTGTCTCGTTCTGTGCGAAAACTGCCGCTGAAAATAAAATTACGAACAGCAGGCAGAGGTTGATGGTGCGATTGAATTGTCGAGTCATGTTGCTTCCTTTCAGTTTCTATATGAAAAAATTTAACCTAAACAGCATGGCAAGGCAAGTAACAAATACCGCTGGCATGACAATTTTCAGCCTTTTCTATCGTTGCCGCCCGAAATTGCCAGATAGTTGTCTATAAACTAAGAGACAGGTTTTGCCGATAGGTTGAGGGTCGTTGTCATAAGACGGCGGCTAATTCAATTTGACGGAGGGTTATAGATGGGCGTATTGATCCCGTTATTCAAAACCCGTGAGCCAGAAGGCGATCTGCAGCTTAACAACGAAGAGAGGCTGCGGTTGAAACTCATACAAAATTCTATCGAAGCTTTGAGACGTGAAGAAAAAGTGGTCGAAAGCGAGATTTCTGAGAAATGTCGCGAAGAGATCGACCGCCTGAATGTCATAGACCGAAAACTCAGAGATTTAGAGCTCGAACTCGAAGAACTCTGCAGAAACAGCCGTCGCGGGCCGTGGCCCGGGATCGCCGACAGGAGCAGCTGATGTTAAAACATTCAATGTTCTCAAATTCTTATCTGAACTATCGTAACAACTCGACGGGCAAAAATTTGCCCGAAGCAAAGTTTGAGGGTTCGCTTGCTGTTTTGCCAAAACGGCATGAGGGTAAAGCGCTCGTAATTTGCCGCAAAACCTCAAGAACGTGGTGGGAAAGCGGCTGGCAGTTCAATCGTTGACTTGAATTCGTTTGAGCCGGGCAAAAGTTTTAACAGCTTTTGCCCGGTTTTGCTGTTTCGGCAAATATTCTGGCGTGTTCCTGCATTGATTTTTCCCAGGTGAATAACGATGCCCGCTCAACCAGCTTTTTTTTGATCTGTTGCCGGTCGAGTTCAACCGCCTTTCGCATGGCTTCGGCAAGTGACTTTGCATTGAAAGGCTCGGCATAAATGCCGGTTTCGCCACATATTTCCGGCATTGGCCCGGTATTCATGGCGACGACCGGGCAGCCACAGGCCATGGCTTCGAGCAGAATGATCGATGAAGATTCACACCAGGAAGGCGAAACCATGGCGGTTGCGTGAGAATACCACTGCGGCAGCTCATCATAGGGAATCGCATCGAGAAAGGTTATTCGCTCTGTAAGGTTCAGTTCAATGATGCGCTGGCTGACTTTTCGTGCATGACCGCTGTCGAAGGTTCTGCCTGCGACAAAAAGCCGGGGTAGTTCTGGGTCGATATGCATCGCTTCTACCAGGTATTCAAGCCCTTTGTATACATACAGACTCGAGACAAACAGCAGGTAAGGGGCCTCGCCGCAGCTGGCTGGTTTTTTAAATGATCCACAAAACGCTGGGTCGAGGCCGTGGTATGCGACTTCGGGTCGTGTTTGCGGAACCCATTTCTGCAGCAGTTTCACTGAATCGTTGGAGAGAGCGATAACAGCGTGGCTTTTTCTGGCTGCAAAAAGGGTCAGCTTCTGCAGCAGCAGCATTTGCAAAAATTTGGGAGCTGGTTCGTATTTTTTTAGAAGGTAAAGAACTTTCGGCGTCAGTGGCGCAACGTTTTGAAGCATTACCGCAACTGGGATGCCCGGATTTCTGAAGGGGATTATGTTGGCGACGCAGTAGAGCAGGTCGGCTTTCCAGCTGTGGCAAAGGTCTATCAACGCCGTGTTTTCCCAGAGGAATCTTTTGAAGACATTACCGGAAGCTTCAGGAATCGTTTTTAATTCAAGGTTGGGGTGTTGTGAAATTTCGATTGGCAGTTTGATGTCTGGGATTACCGCCAGAAACTGGTCGTCAGGGCATATTGCAGGAAGAATCCGCAGCAGGTTGATCAGATAGGAAACCCCGCCGCCGGCTCTGGCTGAAACTGCGTTTATAAGTATTCGCATGCTTTGGATTATAGCCTTTTGATTGAAGTTACTGCAAATAAAACAGGCCGCCCCGCAATGTGGGCGGCCTGCCTGGAAATGGCTGTTATCTGGCCATCTTGGCGATATCTTCGGGCCACAGAGCCAGTGACTGTTCTTTATACTGGGCTATGGCATCGGCTTTCGAGTGATCATAAGGAGTCAGGTTAAGAACAGCGTTGTATTTGGCAAAGCGTTCGTCGCCAACAACGCTTTTGATGATCGAAACCGGGTTGCCTTTGAAAAAGTGCTTTTCTTCGCGGGCTTTTACCAGTTTGGCAGCATCAGCTTCGGCAAAACCGATCATTCTGAACATTTCGACAGTGGCCGTATTCAGGTCGAGTCTGAATTCATAGAACTTGTCTTTTTTGCCGAAAGACTTCGCCATGACTCTTTTGGCCTTGCTTGTTTCTTTCTGCATCTGGGTCAGGTTGATCTTGCCGGCGAACCACATCTGCGGCCCGACATTGGCGAAGATTTTGTCAGTTTTCATCGCTTCGGCAAACAGCCCTTCGGTATATGCTTTATACTGGCTTCTGGCTTTGTCGAAGTCGGCTTTGCTGATTTTCTTCTGGGTGTAGGCAACCTTGAATTCATAGAAGTTTTTATAGCTTTCTGCAGCGTTCTCGTGCATGGTCACATAATGTGAGTTTTCGAGCAGAATGCGATAAACGACTTTTTTATCTTCGGGGAAAAGCTTCACGTAATTCTGCACGAACTCCATGAAGTTCATTGGTGCTGTCAGCATGGTGTTAATACATTTTTCGAACGGCGCATTGATTGCCCTGCTGGTGAGAATGTCGTAGAAATGGCCGGCAATAACGCCTTCGGTAGACACAAGCTGCAGACCGTTTTTAAGAATGCCGGTTTTTTTGCCGACATTGCTGGCCCACACGTAGCGGTCGCGGCGAATGGGGTCCTGGCGGGCATAAAGAAATTCGGAGATATTGTATTTGGTGCGGTCTTTTTCAGCCAGTTTGGGGTTCGACGGGCCATATACCGCTTCGAATGCTTCTGCCCAGCCTTCAACATAGGCAAGGCCGACGTCGGTGATGATTGGAGCATCATGACCGTTCGAAGAGGTTCTCTGAATTTTCTGGAAAAGTTTGCCATACATGTCGAACATGATGGCATGAGCGTTTTCGTGAGCCACTACAAGGTCGAGAGTGTCGTTATTGAGGGCGTTGTTTACTGAGAAGAGAGTTTCGCCATCTGCTTCGATGTCGAGAATGCAGATCATTGAAGTTTCAATGCCAAGGCGTTTACCGGTCTTGTTTTCGACCATCTCTGCGCCCATCGGTATCATGCAGGGGCCTGGTGAAGGCATGAACGACGGCAGAGGTGACTTGGCCATCACGACCATCGGCGAACCAACAGACTGCGAAAGAAAATTGAGGACGTTCTTTTTCTGTTCGGCGTTCAGATTATCAGCTTTGTTGATCGCGTCTTTGAGAACCTGAAAGCGTATCTGACGGGCAGTTCTTCTGAGTTTAAGAGAATCTTTCATCTCTTTGCTGTCTGTCAGATAGGGCAGAACGGTTTTTTTATGGTAACTCTTTGCATCGGCGGGTGTTACCTGCATTGCATCTGCAGCAAGGCTGAAAACCAGGAAACCGGTATCATCTATCTTGACCTGCTTGGGTATGTTCAGAGTTTTTCCGATGAACCCTCCGATGATGTTATTTTTGCCCACAGTCACCGGATCCATTATTACCAGTGCGCCATCGATGGGGTTCTGGTCGCCGGAAATCGCCGTTACCGGCGGTCGAGCCGAAGCGGCACCGCTAAACAGCGTGGCGGCGGTGAAAAGAACAACAAAAACTTTTTTCAGGCGAAACTTCATTGGCTGCCCTCCTGCATTTTCATCCTGTTAATTGTAATGGTCAAAAGGATATTCGTCAACGGTACATCAGACTACCGATTTTTCTTTGACCACGTCTTTCAGGTTATAAAGACGCTTGACGTTAAGGCTGTCGATAACCGGACTGCGCTGGCCTCTGACCGCCATATCGGCAAGCAACTGGCTGACAGCTGGGGCCAGCATCAACCCGTGACCTGAAAAACCGCTGGCCTGTATGAAATTATCTACTTCATCGACCGGGCCAAGTATCGGCTGGGCATCAGCTGTCATTTCATACAGTCCGGCCCACTGTCTGACGATTCTCAGCTTGTCTAACTTCGGAAACAGCTGGGTGAAACGCTTGCTCATTTCGTACATAAAGTGCATGGAACTGCCGACATAGGTGCCCACTGGTTCGTTTGGGTCGCCCATGCCCATGACGACGCCTCCGCTCATCTCCTGACGGGCATAAAGCCCTATGCTGAAACTGATTACCATAGGGTTCCACAGGCGTTCTACCGGTTCTGTAACCAGAATTTCGTGGCGGTAAGGGTCTACCGGAATGTCGACATTCAGCATCTGGCCGATACTTTTTGAGAAGCCACCGGCGCAATTGAAGAGCAGAGGTGTTTGGTAAGTGTTTCCGCCTTCTGTCATAACAAAAAAGATGTCGCTCTTTTTCATGATGCCGGTGACGTTGGTCCAGAGATGAATCTCGACTCCCAGTCTTCGCGCGGCATTTGCGTAGCCCTGAGTCAGCAGAAACGGGTTGATATGGCCGTCTTTGGGGCACCAGGTCGCCTTGCGTATCATTTCTGTATTGAGAAAGGGAACTATTTTGCGGGCTTCATCGGGCTCGACCATGTCTACTTCGAGGCCGAGACTTCTCTGCATGGCGACGTTGCTGGCAAACTGCCGTTCTTCTTCTTCTGTGTGGGCCAGGATCAGGTAACCACCCTGATAAAATTCGGTTCGATAACCCAGTTCTTCTTCAAGGCCCTCGAGCCGTCGCACTGAAGCCATAGCCAGAGTGGTGTTGGCTTCGGTACTCCACTGCTGCCTGAAACCGCCACCGCAACGACCGGTCGAGCCGCTGGCCAGATACTTGCGCTCGAGCACGCAGATCTTTTTCATGCCGGCTCTGGCGAGCTCATAAGCGGTCGATATTCCTAAAATCCCGCCACCGATAATGACTGCATCGAATGCTTTGTTCATTGTTCTTCTCCGTTTTCGGTGCCATGCCTTTCAAGTTCGGCATTGATCAGCTCAAAGGCTACTGGCCTGTTGGGCGGTCTGAAAGTCGGAGGGTATATTTCTGCCGCCGGCGTTTTTAATTCGCGGCTGATAATCTGGGCAACCAGGCGGCGGCAGGTGCGCCCCTGACAGGAACCCATACCGGCTCTTACCAGTCGGCGGATTTCGTCTATCGTTGTCGCTCCCTGTCTGATTGCGGCAATGATCTCGTCTTCTGTTACATCCTGACATCTGCAGATGATTTTCATTTTGCACCTCTTCGTAGAACTCTGACAGCACGAATATTGTTGACCTGATCTGCCGGTATTTCGACTGTCACTACGGCGGTTCGGTCATAGGCCGGCGGGTTGACTACTCTGACGACTTTGACTTCGCAGACTGCTTTGCCGCTACGGTCGAGGGCTTCGACCAGCTGGTCTTTTTCTGGGAGGGGGAGCAGTTCGTAGCTCAGAGAGAGCGTCGCCATACCTGGTTTATGTTTCGTGTTCAGAATAAAAATCGCCAGACCGGGGCATTTGGGAACACAAGCCCCACAGCCTGTGCAGACATCGAATTGCAATTGCGGCTTGTCGGTGATCCCGGCCCGCATCTGAATGGCATTGACGGGGCATGCAGACACACACGGATCACAGGGAATGTCCTGCAGGCACTCGATGATGGCCACTGGACCCTTTTCAAGTCTGGGTTGCGGTGGCAGGGCACTTTTTAGCTCATCCGGGCTGATGATACCGGTGTGTTTCAACATGCTCCAACCTCCTTGAGAACGCGCTCACGACCCCAGCGGATTCTTTCACCGGTCGAGCCGGAGCGAAGAGTTTTCAGCTCTTCCCGGGCTTCGGCAACAATGGCTTCGGCTTCGGCGCTTTTGCCATAAATATTTTCAAAAGCTCTGGCACCAGCGATTCGCCCGCCAAGTATAGCGGTGGTGGCTTCTTCGATACCGGACGCGTCACCGGCAACAAAAATGTCGGGGTTTGTCGTGCGCATTGCCGCATCATGCAGAGGCACAAGACCGCCCAGTTCGCTGACGTATACCATGCGGCACTGCGCTTGCTGAAAAAGGTCTATCAAAGGAGTCAGACCAACAGCCAGGCAGATACAGTCGCAATCTACGCCGAATTCGGTATTGGGAACCGGCTGAAATTTCTCGTCGACCCGGCAAAGCACCGCGCCTTCGACGCAGGTTTCCCCTGTGGCTCTGAGAATAGTGTGAGAAGTGAAAATGGGCACACCTAGACGTCGTATTTTGCTTGCATGCACCAGATAGCCGCCGATGGCCGGCATTCCCTCGACGAGTCCGACAACTTCGACTCCGGCCTGAATAAGCTGATAGCTGACGATCAGCCCGATATTGCCACTGCCGATCATCAGTATTCTTTTGCCGGGCTTGATGCCGTGAACGTTCATGAGAGTCTGAACACCGCCAGCCCCGTAGATTCCGGGGAGGTCGTTGTTTTCGAATGCCAGGCTGTTTTCTGTGGCTCCCGTGCAGACTATCGCTGTCTGGTATGAAACCCTTTCGTATGCCTGCTGTGACAGAATGCCAGCCTCTCTGTTAGCGTAAAACCCGACCGCAGCTGTGTTGTCCAGCACGGTAAGTTTTTCGGAGACTGCCTCGACGTCCTCACACAGCTTACTGGCAATGGTGATACCTCTGATGCCGGCATCGCGATTGCTGCTGCCAAAGAAACGATGTGTTTGTTTGATCAGCTGGCCGCCGAGCCGGGGGCTGTCATCGACAAGAAGAGTTCTGGCTCCAAGTCCGGCCGCAACAGTTGCCGCAGAGAGGCCAGCCGGGCCGCCGCCTATTACAAAAACTTCAGTTTTTCTGCTCATGGTTGAATTACACCATGCCCTTTCTGCATGCGCACTTTCATTCCTTCCTGCAGAGGCGTGATGCAGGTCATGGTGTTGATTTGGCCGTCAACCTCCATGATACAGCTCGAACATCTGCCGATAGCGCAAAAAAAGCCGCGGGCGCGGTTTTTTTGTGGGCTGTGTCGTAAGGTTTTAATGCCGGCGGCGTGAAGAGCGGCGGCTACTGGCTCGCCTTCGAAGCCCTGGTATTCTCGACCCTCAAAGAAAAATTTTACGAGTTTGCGTTCGGTAAAATTCAGAACGGGGTGTTCCTGAATGCGAAGGGATGACATCCCTTTCCTCCTTGTCGGTCCGTCTTGGTCTCTGCTGCGAATTTATATGCTATATGTACCCTGATATTTTACCTGCCGAAAGGCAAATTGTCAGCTGGTTTTTATCGAAATTTAGCGCTGCTGTCGCACCCTGATGATTTTATTTTTTTGTCAGCACCGCCGGCCGTTCTTTGTGGTAATTTATGCAAAAGACTCATTTGCAATTGCATAATGAGCAAGCGATTTATTGACAGGAACAGCATGAGATACAATTTTTTGAGCTGGGCTGCTTTTCTGGTTCTGGGTTTGTTTATCTACGGCGCAGACATCGGGTTGCTCGACGATGCCGAAAATCGTTTTCTTGACCGCCAGTTCAGATGGCGCGGTGTTGTGGAAGCGGATTCTCGCATTGTGATTGCCGGTATCGATCAGGAAACCCTTGCCTGGGCTTCTCGCCCGATGTTTTCCTGGGGTCCGCTTTATGCTGAGCTGGTTCAGGCTGTGGAGACAGCCTCGGCTTCAGCTCTGATGCTGGATCTGGTTTTTTCGCCCGGCTCTGAGAACGCCATAAGAGAGCACGTCAAAAAAATTGCCGATAGATTTGAATTGTCACTTCCACAGGTGTTTCTTCGCGAACTTGGCTTCGATAAGCCGTTCAGGGCAGCTCTGTTAAGTCTTGTGGCTGCAGGTATTCCGGTTGTGGCAGGCTTTGCCTGGGAAAACAACCAGCCGGTATTTTCTGATCCGGCTTTGTTGCATATTGCCAGAAGAGAAAACACCGGTTATTTCAATCTGGGCACGTCACGAGACGGAGTAATCAGAAGCGTAGAAATTTTTGGCAGCAGTTCGACTGGCCGCGTTTATGCAGTTTCTGCAGTAACGGCGAGTCAGAGCGGTTTGCTGCCGAGTCGATTGCCGGACCAGGCGTGGCAGCAGATCAATTATCGTGGCGGCCGTGGTACTTTTGCGATGATTCCGGTTCATCGGATAATCGACAGTATACGTTCGGGAAAGCCATTGCCTGAGCTGAGAGGGCGTATCGTGCTGGTCGGTTTTACCGATATCACCGATTTTAAAGCGACACCATTTGGTTATATGCCCGGCGTCGAAGTACACGCCAGCATTATCGACAACCTTCTTAACGACCGTTTCCTCAAACCTGTGCCCAGACTGAATGAGATTCTGGCGCTGGTTGTGATCATGTCTGCCCTGATTCTGCTGGCAAATTTCCGCCGAAACGCCGCTTTTATGGCCGGTCTAGCTGTTTTTGCGACCTGGCTGGCTTTGGCATTTTTCTGGTTTGATTCTGTTGTTTTGCCGATTGTCAGACCGCTGTTGCTGATTGTCACATTCATTGTCGGTGAACGTTTGCTGGCTTACCGGGCTATATACCTCGATCGCCGGCGCGTGAAAGAAATATTCGGCCGCTACGTGAGCGATGCCGTGGTTAACGAAATTTTGTCGTCCAATGACCGCGATTTTCTGCGTGGCCGACGCCGGCGCCTCTGCGTGTTAATCGCTGATATCAGGGGCTTTACCAGTTTCAGTGAACGGCATGATGCTCAGGCTGTAGTGGAGTTTCTCAATGCTTACTTTGCCAGGCTCACTGAAATAATCATGAATAACCGTGGCGTTGTGGATAAATTCCTTGGAGACGGGATTCTGGCATTTTTCAATGCGCCGGTCGAACACGAAGATTATGCCGACGATGCAGTCAATGCCGCCATACAGATAGTTGATTATGTTTCGTCTCCTGATTTCAAAGCAATATGCCACGGTGCCAGTCTCGAAGTCGGTGTTGCCCTCCATGCCGGGGTAGTCGTTTTCGGAAACATCGGATCTGAGAGAAAAACCGAATTTACCGTGATCGGTGATACAGTCAATGCCTGCTCGCGCATGGAAAGTCTCAACAAAGAATACGGCACTTCTTTGCTGCTGAGTGGCGAAGTGGTAAAATCGGTGAAGCGTCCTTTTCCCTGGAAGTTTCTTGAGAAGAAAGGCCTGCGCGGCAAGACTAACGAAGTTGAGCTTTATACAGTCGGCGATCTGGAGGAAAATAAAAATAATGTTTCGCAATAAATCGTTTCATGTTTTTGTGCTTATCTGTTCTTTCTTGTCAGCATCCGTTTTAATGGCCTCTGATGCTGCACTCGTGACGGAGAAAGCTGGCGATGTCTCTGCAACTCTTGAAGGCGAAACCTGGCAGGTCGAGCTCGCGGATCTTCTGCCTGACGGCGTAGAAATAAAAGTCGCAGCCGATGGCTCTCTGGTTATCGTTCATCTGCAGACCAATCACGAATATCGCTTTGGCCCGGCGGCAGAGGCTCAAATATCTCTGGCTGGCGTCAGCGGCGAAAATTTGGCATCTGCTGCTCTCGAGCTTGTGACCGCCGACATTGCCCTGAGCAATGAAATGACAAACCAGACTGGAGCCGTAAACCCTGAACGGGTAAGCGTTTCCGCGCCATCGGCTCAGCCGGAACAACAGGCGCCGAAAAAGACCCTTGCCCCGGCGATGCGAATGCAGAAAGCTTCTGATGAAGAATTTCCCGGAGCTATGGATAAAGAAAAAGTGGAATTCGATTCAGCGGGCATAGCAGCTCGATCCGAGTTGTTCGAAGATTCGGGCAGCGCGTCGGCAGTCGGCTTGAAACTTGCTTTGCCGGTTGTTGCCTTTGCAAAAATCTGCACCGATGAATCCTTGCTCGCAGTGAAAGGCGATGGCATATCTGGCAAATCGCTCAACTACGTCGATACAGAATGGGTCGAAATCCAGCTTTACCATGTTGCGTCCGCACCCGAAAAAGTCACTTTAAGCGGGGACGGGCAGAGTCTGGAGGTTGCTGTCACTGCCAGTGATGCGCCTCCGACAATAACAGCAGCCTGGAAGCTTGAAAAAAGTGGCTTCTTGTATCAGGCGGCTGCCATGTGGCTTTCTTTGCGCCAGGCCGGTTTGCCTGCCGCCAAAGTTGCGCCGCATCTGAAAAGACTCGCAGACAAAATTTCAGCCCTGAGTCGTTAAAACAGTTTAATTCTGCAGCCCTGCAGCTTTCAGCAGGGCTGCTTTTTCTTGCTGGTTCAGTTCGCGCAACTCTCCTGGGCGCAGATTGCCGATTTCGAGAGGTCCAAAACGAATGCGATGCAGACTGACGACTTTGCGCCCAAAAAAAGCGAACATACGTCTTACCTGCCGCTTTCTTCCTTCGCTGAGCGTGACTGAATAAGTAAGGGGTTTTGCCAGCTTTTTTAATTGGCATTTTGCGGTCAGACCGTCGTCCAGCTCCAGTCCGTTACAGAAATTTTTTATTTCTTCAGAACTCAGAGTCTGTCCATTGGTCGTTACAAGATATTCTTTCGCAACTTTAAAGGAAGGATGCAGAAGACGGTTGGTAAGCTCGCCGTGATTGGTGATCAGCAGCAGCCCGGAAGAGTCATAATCGAGCCGGCCAACCGGGTAAAGGCGTCTGCCGTCTGGCAAAAAATCGGCTATTGTGGGTCTGTTGCGCTCATCTTTAAGAGTCGTTACAACGCCTTCTGGCTTGTTGAAGGCATAAAATCTGAAGTCATCAGTCGGAGCCGCGACGATTCTGCCATTTACTCTTATTTCGGGAGGGTTATCGGCATCTATCTGCAGCCCCTGTTCGTTCACGGTATTGCCGTCGATGCTTACAGATCCGGAGTCTATGAGTTTTTCAACGGCCCTTCGGGAAGCAACTCCCCAGGTGGCGAGCAGTTTCTGAATTCTTACCAGGTGCATTTAATCGTAAAATCCATGACCCTGCCGGCGTCACTGTCTTTGTAGCTGCCATGTTCAAAAAATGGCGCACTCACACTCGGCACTCTTTCGATCATCGGAAAAAGGTGAGAGAAGATCAGGCCGCTTTTCAGAGTCTGCCCCATGATTTTAACTTTGGGCGAAAAATCTGTTTCAACAGAAGTTACGGCGGGGGCGCTGTCGGTAAGTTTGTCGGTTTTCCAGGGCAGAATGCCGGGGGTAAGCAGGTGCTGCAGAGCCGCAAAATACCTGGAAGAATCATTTTTGCCCATTGCCGCTCTCAATATTATGGCCGCTTTTTCGTCGGGGCGACCGCTGACTGAAATATAAGTTGGGTGCCACTCCAGGCTGTCTACAGCGTTGAGAAGGCTTTCGATTTCTTTGAAAGAAACCGAAAGAGTGAATTCATGAAAGCCTTCCAGATCCCGGGTTAAAACAGTGCCAAATCTCTGTTCGAGGGCGGTAACGACAGGATTGTCGGTCTGCCCGCTCAGGCAAGGTCCGTGGGCAAGAAATGCCGTGACGAGAACGGTCAGAACGAGAAATCTGTTAACTGAAATCATACCGGTTCACCTCTGTCTGAAATTGGCCCGATTTGTGGTCGGGTCAGGCGGCTGCAGGAAATTCGACCGTTACCAGAGTGCTGGTGTTCGGCGTGCTTTTTATGGATATATCACCGTTAAGATGCCTGATAAGTTTCTGGGCAACGGCAAGCCCCAGCCCCAGTGAGTTCTTGCCGGCAGTGGCAAAGGGTTTGAATAAAATTTCCTGTTTTTCTGCGGGGATGCCCGCACCGCTGTCGAAAACAATGAATTCGACGCGATCGGCGGTTTTGGGTTTGAGCCGGGTTACGACTTTTATTTCCCCGCCTTTGGCTCCAAGACCGATCAGGGCGTTGATAAATATGTTGGAAGCAATCGTAGCGAAGGCTTCTGTGTCGATTTTTACGTTCGGCAGATTATCTGGCAGGCTTTTTGAGACCTTGAGATTCTTGCCGATGTCTTTTATGCCTGAGAGTAGCCTTGCTGTTATTACATGGTTTTTGAGCGCAGCAAATATTTCTTTTTCGATCAGTTGGTTAAGTTGTTGTCTGGCAATTTTGGGAGAAAAATCTGAGAAATGGTTGATCAGATTTTTGACGTTGTGTTCCATTTTCTGGCCCTGGGCCTGAATTATGGGCAAAACTTTATCTGCCTGGCCGGTTTTTTGGGCCTGGGTTTTTATGGCCTCAAGCGGAGCGGCGATACCGCTTTTGAGTATTTCGTTACTGATCGCGGCATGAGCCGAAGAGCCTGAAGAAGATCCGGCTGAAACTTTGGCCAGAATACTGTTGAATTCATGCAATTCCCTGGCCAGCTCATCGATGTTGCCGCTGACGGTTGTCGATACGGCAGAGGTGGGGGCTGAAACTTTGGTGTTGTCTGTGGTTTTACTGGCGGTAGCCGAGGCAGGTTTTGGCGTTGCGCTCGGAGCTTTGCCTTCTTCTTCTTCTGTTTGCCCACCGGCGTCAATGGTGGTGCCAAAAACTTCTTCAACCGTGGTTGTGCCTTTGATGCACTTATAAAGTGCCGATTCGCGCAGCGAAAGCATGCCGTCGGCCAGAGCCTGGCGTCGCATATCTTCGGTGGTGGCCTTGTTTTCTATCAACTCACGAAATTTCTGGGTCATTGTCAGAACTTCGTAGATGCCTTGTCGGCCTTTTAAGCCTGTATTGTCGCAGTCAGGGCAGCCGGCTCCACGCTTGAACATTATTTTGTCTACGGTCAGCTGATCGTCGAGGTGGAGCTTTCTGAGAAGTCGTTCATTGATCCCGAGAGACTGAAGAAGATCTTTGTCTGGTTTGAATTCATTGGCGCAGATTTTGCATACTTTTTTGACCAGACGCTGGGCCTGAACTACTCTTAGAGATGATGAAAGGCTGAATGGCTCGATGCCCATGTTGAGAAGGCGGGCTACCGTTGCCGGGGCATCGTTGGTATGCAGGGTTGAAATGACAAGATGGCCGGTGAGTGCCGCTTTGATAGCGATGCTGGCAGTTTCGTAATCGCGGATTTCACCGAGCATGATTACGTCTGGATCCTGGCGCAGGAAGGAGCGCAATGCGGCACCGAAATCGAGGCCGATATCGGGGTGGCACTGAACCTGGTTGATACCCATGAGGTTATACTCTACGGGATCTTCAGCGGTCATTATGTTTACGGAGGGGTTGTTCAACAGAAACAGAGAAGAATAAAGAGTGGTCGTTTTGCCCGAGCCAGTGGGGCCGGTTACCAGAACGATGCCGTTGGCGCTTTCAACACCTTCCATGTATTTTTCGAGAACGAATGGCTCAAAACCAAGATCTTTAAGATCGACTTTGAGGTTGCCCTGGTCGCAGATACGCATGACGACTTTTTCGCCCCAGACGCATGGTATGCACGATACGCGCAAGTCTATTTTGCGGTTCTGCATGTTGAGCTTGATGCGACCATCCTGGGGTCGCCTTGTCTCGGCGATGTCGAGATTGGCCATGACTTTGATACGGCTGATGACACCTGCATGAGCAGCTTTGGCCGGTGTCATGAAAAGCTTCATGGTGCCGTCCTGTCTAAATCTGATTCTCAGTTCATTTTCGTAGATTTCTATGTGAATGTCTGAGACATTGAGAACGACAGCCTGAGTTAGAATAAGGTTGACCAGTTTTATGATGGGTGCGTCGTTTTCATCCATTCCCCCGAGTTCGCCCATGTCGTCACTGGTTTCACTGCCACCGATGCCGTCTGCGAGAGAGTCGATATTTTCGCCATACAGGTTACCAAGAGCGGCCATGATCGATAATTCAGAGCTTACAACCGGCGAAACGCGTATGCCGGTCATCATCTCGATGTGGTCGATGGTGATGATGTCGGTGGGGTCGGTCATCGCCAGAACAAGTTTATTGTTTTCGCGTTTGACAGGGCAAAGAATCTGCTCGTAGCAAAGTTTTTTGGGCAGAAGAGTCGCAAGCACCGGGTCGACAAGACTTTCGTCGAGATCGATGAAAGGTATATCGAATTGTTTGGAAAGGGCTATCGAAAGCTGCTTGTTAGAGAGTATGCCATGTTTGACCAGATAGGCTCCCATGCGCAGTTTCTCTTCTTTGGCGCCCTTGAGGGCTTGATCGAGCTGTTCGGCAGTGCAGCATCTTGATTCGATGAGAATGTCGCCCAGACGCTTTTTTTGCCCTTTTGTCGACTTTGCGACCGGTTTTTCACCCGACATGTGTGAAATTTTGGCGTCGAGAGGCTGGCCGAGAACCTTGGCCGGCTTAATTGCAAGAGTGGCCGGGGCGCAGGTCAGCAAAGAAGGATCTGCGGGGGAGACCGTGCCGACAATTAGCTCTGGCCCGTTGATTTTTATTGGAATGATGCGTTTTTCTTTGATTATTTTAACATCGATCAGCTTGAACGCATCTTGAGAAATTTCTATTTCATCGACTTTTATGAAGGGAACGTTGAGTATCTCGGCTTCTTTGGCGGCCAGAATTTCGGGGGTAATTTTTTCGGTGAGGGCGACTGCCTTGATCGAGGCTGCCGGGTCGGAGTTACTTTTTTTCAGGTTTTCCCAGGTTTCCGGGGTGATGAGGCCGTCGTCGAGGAGTAACTGCCCGAGTTTTTCAATGGACTCGCTGTCAGCAGGAAAGGAAGGAAACGAAAGATTAAAGGCCGCTTGGTCCATATGAATTTACCCCGGAGAAACACTTCTTTATTCTTTGAGAATTCTCTCAGCTATTCTAGCAAATGATGGTCTTAGATTCAACGACAAAGCCTTTTCAAAACATGCCCTGGCTTTTTTTCTGGCACGTGGCCTGAGGAGCAGGCCCATCTGAAAATGAGCATCAGCGTAGTTAGGGTTAAGATCGATCGCCGTTTCCAGATTTTCTTTGGCTTTGCCTGATTTTCCCATTTGCATTAGAGTCAGGGCAAGCCAGTAAAAGGCATCCGGGTAGGTGTCGTTGATTTTTACAGCTTCTTCAAAATGCCGCAGAGCATCACTCCATAGGCACTCTTCAAAATATTTGATACCGAGATTTATGCGGCTCGAGGCCAGGTCCAGTTCGATAATTGCCAGCTTTTTCAGCTCGATCAAAGCTTCTTCGACGAATTCCTGCTTGAGAAGGTTTTTGAAGTTGATGAATTCGGCGGTTTCATTCTTGCCGCTTCTTACCACCATTTCTTCGAAACATTCGATGGCCTTCTCGAGATCTTCTGTTATTTCGTGAATGGTGCCCAGGTAAAACCAGGCAGAAAGAAGAGCGGGATTTTTCTTCAGAACGTTGCGCAGCGTGCTTCTGGCTTCTGAATAGTAGCCTCTGAAAAAAAGTGTCTTGCCCAGAGCCAGGCCGACATCGAGATAATTCGGGTGCGCCATGAACTCTGAACGTAATGTTTCGATTTCGGCTTCAAGAGCCTGAATGCGCAGTTGCAGGTTCTGCAGATTTTTTTTCAGGGTTGACCAGTTTGGCCTGAGTTTGAGGGCCTTGCGAAACAGACGTTCGGCGTCATCGAGATTGTTCGTCTGCATGCGCAGAGCACCGAGGTTGTTCAGTATGCGGGGGTCTTCAGGGGATAGCCGCATTGCCGTTCTGAACGCATCTTCGGCATCAAAATACTGACTTCTGGCCAGATAGACATTACCGAGGTTGTTGAGGATTTCCGGGTCGTCGGGAAAAGCGTGCAGCGCTTTTTGAGCGGCCTTTTCAGCTTCGTCGAGCATCCCGAGGCGGCGCAGCGTGTTTCCGAGCAGCAAAAGGAGCGGTCTTGAATCTGGTATTATCGTTTCGGCCTGGCGGAGCTTTTTTAACGCTTCGCTGAAATTGCCACGCTTAAGAAGTGCCTGCACTTCGGGGCCGAGATAAGAAGAATTTTCAACGGTCAGTTCATCTGAAAGCGACCTGATTTCTTCGTCAAAATTTTCTTCGATAAAATGGCTGAGCTGACCGGCCACCTCAAGGTTTTTCTTGTGAGCCGCCTCGATGATGAAATCGACATTCGGGTAATCAGGAGCCAGCATTTTCAACTGGTTGAATTCGTTCAAAGCAGACGAATAAAAACCGGCCCTGAAATAATTAATTCCTCTGTCAAAAAGTTCTTCAGCCTCTTTCGACCTTATAAACATTTTACGGGTATTGCCTTGAGAGTAGGTTAGTGATACAATAGCTATACCCCATCGTGCAGTAGCTTGTCAATGGGAAAAACGTACCCTCAGGAGGGTTCTCATGGATTCCACGCCCGGAATCAAGATGAAGTTTTGTGAGTCTCTAGACCGCTTTGTAGCAATAAGATCGTTTACACCAGAACAAAAGCAGCAGCTTTTTAAAAACATCAAGATAACTGACAAGAAGTCTTATAAGCGGTTGATAATCAACGCTTCGGTTGTTAACTATCTCGATGAGATTGCTCCTCTTGTTTTTGGAAACAACGAATACCCGCTTCTCGGTGAGATTATCGAGCAGGAACTTTATAATCTTTGCGTCAAGGTCAATCCGACCCTCGACATCAAAGAAGTCACCATCCAGGTCGATGAACAGACTGCCAAAGGCGGTGCTATCACCATGCTTGGTTCAGAAACCGATGAAGCCAAGCTTTCGCAGCAGCGCTACATGGAAATTGAAAACCATCTGCGCAAACGCATTATCGGCCAGGACGAAGCTGTTACAGCCGTGGCTCAGGCTATTAGAAAAGCGCGTGTCGGCCTGAAAAACCCGAAACGCCCTGTGGGCAGCTTTATCTTTGTCGGTCAGACCGGTGTTGGTAAGACTGAACTGGCTAAAGCTCTTTGTGAATTCATGACTGGCAGCGAAAACGATCTGGTTCGTATCGACTGCTCTGAATTCGCCATGAGCCATGAATACGCCAAACTTATCGGTGCCCCTCCCGGCTACATCGGCCACAACGAAGGTGGCTACCTGACAGAATCTGTAAAGAACAAACCGAATGGCGTCGTGGTTTTCGACGAAATCGAAAAAGCCCATGAAAAAGTTCATAACCTTCTTCTGCAGCTTCTCGATGAAGGTATTTTGACCGACAGCAAAGGCGAAACCGTCAGCTTCAGAGAATCGGTAATAATCTTGACCACCAACGTCGGTGTTTCTGATATCACCACCGAAGAAAGCAAGCCTGGTTTCAGAGTCGAAGACTCTGCCAACAAGGTCACCGAAAAACTCGACGATCTTTCGCATGAAAAGAAAGTCAAGATTACCCGTAAAAGCCTCGAAAAGAAATTCCCGCCCGAATTTCTCAATCGTATCGATGACGTTATCGTTTTCAGAGCCCTCGATAAAAACGATAACCTCGAAATTCTCAAGATCCTTCTTCAGGAAGTCTCAGAAAGAGTTTCTGGCTTGAATATGCGTCTTGATTTTACCGATGAGCTTAAAACTTTTCTCGTCGACAAGGGAACAGATCTCAAATATGGCGCTCGTCCGTTGCGACGCACCATCCAGAGATATATCGAGAACCCCCTCGCCGAACAGATCCTTAAAGGTGAATTCGACAAAGGTGATGATATTTCTGCCATCACCGGTGTTGACGAAGACAAAGAGCCTTGTGCTGTTTTCAAGGTAGTTGGCAAAATCGAGATAAAAGAACCGGAACCATCAAAAGAACCGATGCCGAATCTTCCGAAGTTTGTCGATTCGCCAGTTAAGGTCGAAGAAGAAGAATAAATCTTTCGCAGTAACAAAAAAACTCGCCAGTGATCTGGCGAGTTTTTTTTATTGCTGCGGTAAGCTGTCAGCGACGGCTTTTTCTTGCTTTTTTGGCTATTGCTGCGGGGTCTTTGCCCTGGCGCTTCATATAAAGCTCATAAGAAATCTGCCCGGCGATAGATGCGGCTTTGGTGCCAGAATGATTGGGCTGGCCAGAGAGGGTGACTATGCAAAGATCTCTGCCGGTGGCTTTGGTGAAGCCGCCAAACCAGGTGAACAGGTAGTTCGGCGAAGCGCCGGTGAGCGTTCCTGTTTTACCGCCGCAGATCTTGGCCAGGTCAGGGCAACTTCTGTAACCGCCAAAACCTTTTTTGCCAGTTCCGACGGCGGTGGTGCCATACATCATTTTATACATCTCACGTGCAGTTGTTGATTTTATGGGCTGAGCGAGCTGAAAAGGCTTGCGGCGAAAGATTACTTTGTTTTTGCGGACAACGTAATCGACGAGGTAAGGCTTCATCGTTTTGCCGCGGTTAAGTATTGTCGATACTATGCTGGCAACATGCATCGGACTGACCAGAAAGTCTCGATTCAGGCCGGCCGCAGCCTGCCCCAGTTTGACCTGGTTATGAGGCAGTTCGGCAAGTGACTTGCCGACGGGCAGGTCGAAGAAAAAAGGCTTGTTGAAGCCAAAGGCGGCAGAATATTTTTCGAGAACATCACGCCCGACTTTTCGGGCTATTCTGCCGAAAACACCGTTGTGAGAGTTGGCAAATGCCTTCCAGACAGTCATGTAGGTCTTGCCCCAGGCAAGGAAGTTGCTTTCGGCGGTTGATTTGCCGGTATCTATGGCCGCTGCCCCGGTAATGATCTTGTAGATAGATGCCACTGGAAACGTCGGTTTCAACGCCCAGTTGTCTGTTTTGAATTCTTCAGATTCTATCGAAGTGACTTGACTGCGATGACTCGAAGTCATGGCAAGAATTTCACCGGTGGCAGGATCCTGGATGATACCGACCCCGATTCTGGTCGAATAGCGGCCGAAAATATCTTCCAGCATTTTTTGCAATGAAGGTCTGATGGTAAGAACAACGTAGGTTTCGTGGTCATAACGCACTATGTAGCGGTCGAGCAGAGTGGCGTATTCCCATTTGTTTTTGCTTATTGAATCGATATAGGCAAGAGCAGAAGAACCACTCTGGTTCTCTGAGGCTTGCTTTTTAGCCTTTCTTGGTTCGACATTCTCGACCCGGGCCGGCTCGCGCAGCGCAGTAGCCTCAGCGGCTGCTGATTTGTAAGCGATTTCGAGGCTGAGGTTGTCCTGCTGTGCAGATGCAGCTTCGGTAGTGCGCATATCGATCGAGGCGGTCGATATTTTGCTGTCAGCTTCATCAGCAGCAGTTTCTGACTCTTTCATTTCGGCAGTGGTGATTGTCGGGGTTTCACTGACCTGGGTGGCGCGGTATCTGATCGCTACCATCGGCTTTTGTTCGCTGCCGGTTGTCGCAGTTTCGGCATTTTCGAGAGTGCCTGCAACGTAAACAGGTTTCTTGTCTTTTTCGGTTACGTAGAGGACAAGCGCGTCAACTACCTGTGAATCAAGAGCAACACCCATGAACGCTATATAAAGTATTATGCAGAAAATATTCAGGGGTTTGAGATAGTTTGAAACCATTATTATCAGTCTTTCTAGTTAACTTTGACGTTGTCAAGAAGCCCGTTGCGCGGAATTTTGAGACTGGCTCCAAGGCGCAGGGCACGCTCGTCTTTGATGCGGTTCAATCTGACCAGTGACTGCACCATATGCTGGCTTCCGTAAAGTTTTCTGGAAATTTTATCAAGGGTGTCGCCTGCTTGAATGGTGTATTCAACGAAGCGGCCACCTTCAACTTCGCGCAGATTGTTTTCGGTCGGCGCTTTTGAATTGTCTGTGTCGATTCTGGCGATTGGCTGACTCTTTTCTGCAAAATCGCGACTGGCCGGAGCAAAAGCCCCTTCGGGGGATACTTTAATCGGTGATTTCAGACGATTTTCGCTTATCAGGCTATCGATTCTTCCTACCAACACAGGTGAGGCCGGTTTTTCTATGCCGGGAATAATGCTGGTATGAGGCCCTATATCACCGTGAATGGTGAATGCAAACGCAATCTGCAACAAAAACAACCCGCTCAGAAAGAAGAGGAACAGACCGAACTGGGTTCTGGATTTGCCTGGAATTTTCTGATTTTTCATGCCCGACCTCCTATGGTTCTTGAAAAACTATCGGCATATTCTGCCGCAAACCTTAGAGGCTCGAAGATTCCTGAGTGACGGCAAACTCCGTTTCGCCTTTCTGCAGTTCTGAAAACTTCAAATTCTCGATGGTAATTACCGCAAAGCCTGCAATCAGTATGTAAAAATAACCGAATGAATGCGATACCAGCCCAAAAGTGGCGGCCACTTCGGGTGAAAACTTCAGCATGCCGTTGAGAACCAGCACACAACAGAATTCATAGACGCCGATCATTCCAGGGCTGGCAGGTATCATGGAACCGATGGACAAAACAGAAATCAGCAAAATCGCCTCTTTTATGCCTATTTCGAGATTGAACATCCGCAGGCAAAGATAAAGCGTCAGCAAAGAGAGCCCCCAGCCGATAAACGAAAGAATGACCGACTTGAAAAAATTGACCGGTTTGCCAATCAGAGCCAGACCGTTGATAAATGAATTTCGGGCCCGTTTGCTCAGCAAAGCAATTTTTTCGGGGAAAATCTGAAGAACAGTGTCGGTTATTTTTTCGAAAGCAGCTCGTTTGAACTGCATGAGTACAATGGCAAACAACACCAGACAATAAAAAACAATGGCTGAAATGCTGGCCTTTCTTATCAGAGGAGTGGCAGTAAAATTGAGCAGCGAAATGACGATGAATGTCACGATGACGACACCGTCGAGAAACCTTTCAATGACCACAGAACCAAAAGCCTCGCCCGCCGGGGCGATATCGCGCTTCTTCAGATACCAGGCCCGCAAAAATTCGCCGGCTCTTGCCGGCAGAAGATTGTTGAACAGATAGCCGAGTATCAGCCCGCAATATGAATGCTTGAGGCTGAGTCTGCGGCCTGAAAGAATTATCTGCCATCGCCATGCTCTGAAAATATGCTCCAGAGTAAAAGATCCACACATAAGTAGAAAAAACGAAAATCGCAAATTGGCAGCGATGGCTGGAATCTGTTTTAAATCAGCTTTTTGCAGGGCAAGCCACAAAAATAAAAAACTTGCTGCAATTCCCCAGAATTTCTTGGATTTTAACATAGCGGGCATGGTACCATGTGGCGGAAACATAAACAAGATTGTTTCAAACATGACAGTTTTCTGATTTTTGAGGTAATTACAGATGTTGATGGCTTTGCAAATCGCGATTTGTCTGATTTTTCTGGTTCTGGCCGCGTTCTGGACCGGGAAACGGATCGGTCGAAGCAGATTTTTCAAGCTCGAAAACGAAATGAAAGCTCTCGAGTTATCGTTCAAACATCTGGTCGATGATATCGAAATGGTTTCCAGTCACAACATCAAGGCACTCGATGGCCAATGCAGCATTCTCAAGGAATTACTGACCATTGCCGATAAAAAGTGTCTTTATGCCAATGATCTGCTTAAAGAAATTGACGATGGCGTAGAATCTTTGCGTAAACGCAATCTCAACCCGGCCAATGCTCTGGCCAGCATAGATCAGGGGCTTGATAAGCGATTCCGCAAAGAGGTTCAAGATACCCTCGAAGAAATGCTCAAAAAAGTTGTAGCCCTGGACGGTCGCGTCAGAGAGCTTGAAGACCGTTTGGCCGAATCGCCAGCATCGACAGGCGCAGACGTGCTCGATCGAGATGAATTGCGTAACATCGTTGGCAAAGAAGTTGCAGACTATCTTGAGGTGCTTGAAGCGGGTTTAGAAACTTTTGAGCGGCCATCTTCTGCAAAGACTTCTAAAAATTATCTGAAATCAGGCGAAGAGATACTTGAACGCCACTCCGCAACTGAAAAATCCCCGGAAAAACTTGTGCAGCTGCGCACCGTTGGCCGGGATGCCGCTTCTCATACAGTTGCAGTTGCTCCGTCATCGCAGACGGTCAGAGCTCTGTCGCCGATCGTAGCTGCCAAAGAATGCAAAACTTTGCCTCCTAACGAACCGGTTATTCTGCCGGTCGTGGTCAAAAAAACCGATCTCTGCAAAGAACCCCGACCTGGAGAGGTTTTTTCAGGCAACTTCAGGGTGAATGAAGTGCTCAGACTTTATTCTGAAGGCTTTACACTGCCGCAGATCGCCAGAACACTCAACATGGGAAAGGGCGAAATCGACCTCATTCTCAAAATATATGGTGAAAATGCCAGCATGAGGAACGTACTTTGATATGTCGGCAAAGAAAAATCGTGGCAACCAGGCCTGTAGTCAGCAGCAGACAAAGATAAAATCAGACGCCGTTCAGAGCCCGGCAGTGCAGAGCGACAAAGGCAGAATTGAAAAAACATTTCTCGCCAGCCTGCCAGCATCAGTTAAAAACGGCCTCATCATGGTCGGCTTTGTCATTCTGGCAATCTGTTTATATTATCTCTCCGGAGTCATCGCGCCATTTCTTGTGTCGCTGGTCATTGCCTACATTCTCAATCCTTTCGTCAGAAGACTGGTTCAGCGAAATGTTCCGCGACCATGGGCCGTTTTTGTCGTTTTTCTCGTGGGCTTTACCGTTTTTATTTTGTTTGTGGTTCCATTTACATTTACCATGATCGCCGAAGCCGGCGACCTTGTTGCCGGGCTTGGAAACCTCGACGTCAAGAAGCTTGCAGACAATTATAAAACCCTCGGACTCGATTTTTATGCGAAGTTTTCCAATTACCCGCAGGTAAAGTCGTATATAGATGATTTTGTGCAGAGCGATCGTCTGAGAGAACTGGCCGCCCAGGGCGTAATCTTTGTCAAAGATGGCGCGGTCAACGCCTTTAAAAAGGTTTTCAATTTTGTTGGCGGTGCTTTCTCCGGCATGTTCAACGTGATTTTCATCCCAATTCTTGTTTTTTACATATTGCTCGATATGGACGAAATATACGCCGGTTTTAAGATGCTCATTCCCCGTGACTACAGGCCTAGAACACTCCTGATTCTCGGACGACTCGATGAGCAGCTCAGTTCGTTGCTGCGCGGCCAGCTGCTGGCAAATTCAATTTTTGCGGTTCTGATGACTTTTGCAATATGGTTTTCTGGACTGAACTTCTTTTTCTTTCTGGGGCTATTTGCCGGCATTGCCAACTTCATTCCGTATCTCGGCGGGTTGTTTACGGTGATTTTTGCCTTGCTGCTGGCTATTACCCAGTTTGGTTTTTCGTCGGCTCTGCTGGCCACAATGATTAAAATTGCCATTGCCGTCGCTGTCATTCAGAGCATCGATGGCTGGTATCTGCAGCCCTATGTCGTTGGCGAAAACGCCGGTCTGCACCCCCTGACCGTCATGCTTGCCCTGACCATCGCCGGCAGTCTTGCCGGTATTCCGGGCATGGTGCTCGCTGTTCCGGCTACTGTAATTCTCAAGGTTCTGGGGCGCGAACTCTATCACGAACTCTATGACCAGGAATGATTTATGCATAAACCTGAAACGGCAATAGCCGTTAAAAATCTGGTTAAAAGCTTTGGCAGGAAACAGGTGCTCAAAGAGCTCGGTTTTTCGGTGCCGTTCGATACCATCGCCGGTTTTCTCGGGCCAAATGGTGCGGGCAAAACAACGACTCTGCGCATGCTTCTGGGGCTGATTCCTGGCAACAAAGGTGAAATATCTCTACTTGGGCACAGCATGCCGGGCGGTCGCCCCGCCGCTCTTGAACAAATTGGCGCTGTAGTCGAGAACCCGACCTTTATAGAGTCGATGACTGCCTGCGAAAACCTTTATTGGTTCGGTTCTTTGTATAAACCGGTGACCCAGGAACGTATTCTTGAAGTCATTGCGATGGTTGGCCTGAAAGATGCTGCCAGACAACGCTTCGGTACTTTTTCAACCGGTATGAAGCAGCGACTGGGCGTCGCTTTTGGTATTCTGCATCGCCCCAGACTTCTTATTCTCGATGAACCCACCAGTGGCATGGACCCGGCCGGCCGCGTGCATATGCGCGATATTCTCACGCGCATCCACAAAGAAGAAAAGACGTCGATATTTCTTTCCAGTCACCTGCTCGACGAAGTTCAGCGGTTGTGTAATTACGTTGTCATCATAGATGGTGGCCGAACGGTCAAAGAGGGCTATGTTGCAGATCTGCTCTCAGACCACCACGAAAAGTGGGAAGTCAGAATCGCGGACAAAGATACCGTTAAAGCTAACGATATTATTGCCACCATGCGTGACGAAGTGGTGGCTGTCGAGTCATTTGCCCGTGGCTTTATTCTTACGGTCAACAACGGGTGTTCTGCTGCCGTTAATTCTGCCCTGGTTAAGAACGGCATCGAAGTTAAAGCGCTTATTCCGCTGACCGCCTCTCTTGAAGATACTTTCATAAAGCTCACCGGTAACGGAGACTCGGCCGGAGGTGGCAAATGAGAAGAATGTTGTTCCTTATCCTCTTCGAACTCAAAAAAATTCTCAACCGCAAAAAGGCGCTGTTGTTTCTGTTTGCACTGAATGTCGTACCTCTGGTGGCAAGCCTGGCTTTGCTCGTGGCTTATGTAAAATTCAAGGGGTTCGGCTTTGGTGAAGTTCAGTTTTCTGTGCTTTATGAGGTCGTTCAGGGCTTGTTTACAGCTCACTTCAAGCTCTTTTCCCTGATTGCGCCATTCTTTCTGGCGCTGGTGGTGGGTGACAGCTTTTCGACTGAATTGAGCCGGGGTTACATGAAAATGATGCTGCTGACTCCGGTGCGCCGCTGGCAGGTAATAACGGCAAAAACAGCTGCTATCATGCTTTTTCTGCTGCTGGCTATTTGTCTGGGCGGTTTATTTCTGCAGGCCGACCTGCTGGTTGCCCGTTCTTTGAGCCAGAACTCCGGAATCTTGCCCGGCGCTCTCGATATCGACATTGCCAAGCCGATTTACCTGGTGGGCACCATATCTGCTTTGCAGCTCCTTGTGATGGCTTTTCTCGGCAATCTTATGCTGATCGGCTTTTTTATTATATTCGCGCTGTTTTTCGAGTCGGCCATTCTCATGTCGTTTACAAGTCTGATCGCCCTGATGGGTATACACACTTTTTACCTCACGGCTACCGGTCTTCTCAACAAGATCGACCCCTGGTATGACAAGGCCGCGCAGTGGTGCTTTACCAGGCACCTTGACGACCTGTTTTCGATCTCGACCATTGAAAAGATTCTTGCTGATAAGGCGACCATCTTCAGTAGCGGTATTTATGAGAGTTGGCTGGCAGCTTCAGGGTGGGCGGTGCTTTTTTTCGCCCTGGCAGTTTTTTTGTTTTCCAGGCGTCAGATTTTACATTGAGGGTTAATTGTGTGGGGATACCTGCCGATGTTTATTAAGAAATAAAATAGACGGAGGCATAAAATGATTTCTTTTTCCAGAAAAAATGCGATTTGTGTTGTTTTGTTCGCTTTTGTCCTTTCTCTGATCGGCAACGTTCTGTATGCTGCCAGCAAGCATGAGATCTACCAGTTGAGCCAGCGAATCAAGCAAAAACAGACGCAGATCGACAATCTTTATGCAGAACTCCGCAAACTGAATGAAGAAGGTGGCCCTGAATCCCAGGAAAAGGCTCAGATCGTTATGGCGCAGATCTGCGAACTGAAAAAGGAACTTGCTGAATTGCATAAAAATATGCAGAAACTCAAAAAAGATGCGGGACTGGAAGAAGAATTCTCGCATGCCGACTCCAGACCTCGTCGTTAATTAAAAGGCAACTGTGGAAGACCAGTTCTTTTAAATTATAAAACCCTCCTGCTGAACCGTCGCCCGACTGACCACCGGGCGACGGTTCTTGTTTAGCGGCGAAACACAATCGCCGCAGTTAGAAAAATCGAAAACTACGAATGACAAAACTGGCCGGAGCATTTGCCCCGGCCAGTTTTTGAGGTATGTTCGCGATTACTTGTTTTTCAGGTCGGCCAGAATGTTTCTGACGTTGGTCTGAGTAGCTTCGTCGATGCCGCCTTCGGTGAAAACTCTGAAGTTAAGTCTGGTGATGAGGTCGGCGCTTACTTCACGGTTGTTTTCGTTAGCGGTGGCAACGTATTCCATGAGACCGGAAATGTCGCCTCTGGCAACTTCAGCAACCAGCTTTTTGGTGGTTGTCTTTTTGTAATAGTCTTTTACCATGGCTTCCCACATTGTGTCTTTGGCGAATGCGAGATTTTTGTATTCGGGTGAGAAGCTGTAAGAAGAAGCGGGAAAATATACGGCCAGGCCGGTGGCATTTTTGGTGTTATAGCCGCTGAGGCCGTTAACCAGGACGGTTTTGTCGAGAGCGGTCAGCAGTTTGCCGGCTGCGGTCTGGAAACCTTCGTCTTTGATAGCGTTTTTGGTAAGAGCTACGAAATGGCCGAGATCGATGTTGGTGCGATAGTAGAACTTCTGAGCACTGTTGAGAGAGGTTTTGAATTCGGCGCCGTAGTTACCGGCAATTGCGGCTTTGCAGAAGCCGTTGATAGCATCGCGAAGATTGTCTATTTCGCTGCATTTGAGTGCTGACTGGGTAGTTGAAGAAGTGCCGGCGCTGCCACCGTTATAAGAGGCTGAATACTCTTTAACGATGTGTTTGGCAAACGCTTCGGGGTTCATGCCTTTTTTGAAACCGGAAAGGATTTCTTTGTAGGGGTAGCCCTGGCCAGGTTCAGTTTCTTCTGAGGCGATCAGGTAATCGACGCCGTCTTTCATGGCATAGGCAACTTCAACCATCTGCATGAGGCATGCGTCAAAGCAGAAAACGTCGATTTTTTTGCCGATGGCGTCTTTGATTTCTTTGAAAGCGATGGTCAGCTGGTTGGTAGTTATGTGGTTGCCAGACTGATCGTCGTAGGAGATGCCCTTGATGATTTCGCCTTTGGCATCTTTCCAGCCTGAGCCATGGTTCCAGATTACGGAGCAATAATGTTTGGCGGGGTAAGCCCTGACAGTTTCGACGGTGAATTTTACGAATTCATGATAGTCGCCCATGTCGATTTCACCGGGTTCACCAATTACTTTGGCTTCGTCTTTGGTGACGTAATACAGGGTGGCAGGGCCATGTTCGCGGTCGAGCAGGCAGATCACATTGATATTTTCGTCTGAGCCGCCGGCAGTAACCATTTCTTTAAGGTCGCCAACGCCAAAAGAATCGAGGTTATTATCAGCGTTGAGAAAAACCATGAAGGTCCATTCTTTTTGAGCAGCGCTGGCCGGAGCACAAAAAACGCATGCCAGAAGAACGATTACAAAAATACCCATGACTCGCTTCATACTTATTACTCCTTATACTCTTGTGCGAAAACGCAAATTAAACGAGGGCAATACTTCTTACATAATCAAGATACTTATCCCCTGATTATACGAAGTTGTGCTGTACCCTGTCAAGAAAATGTGCAAAAAAATTAAGACGCAATGGCCTTCGAAAGAAATTGAGAGTTTGGTAACCCTGGAGATGCCTGTAATTTATGGGAATTTTGAGATTGCTGGGTTTGCATTCTCAATCGCAGTAACAAGAAATCTTTGAACGATAAAAAAAGCCGGCGCCTTGCGGCACCGGCTTTTTGAGATTCGAAACAGCCTATTTTGCTGAAATAGTATTCTTGAAGGTTTCGAAAAGACTGTTGAATTCGCTTTCGATGTTGCTGGGCAGAGCTTTGTCGGCAAACATGGTGAAGTTGAGTTCGCGCAGGGCAATGCGATAAGCTTCGTTGCCGGGGTTCTGCTGAGCATCGGCGACCAGATTTCTCATTTCGTCAAGGTTACCGGCGATTACATCGGCAACTACTCTTTCGGCTGCTTCGCGTTTGGCCAGAGCGAGGATCATGTCATCCCACATTGTGGCTTTTGAGAAGCTGAGGCTGAGGTATTTGGATTCGATCATCAGATTCTGGGGGAGGTAGATGGCGATGCCTTTAGAGTTTTTGGTAGTTGTGCCGGTAGTTTTGTTGATGATGATTGCTGCTTTTACGGCTGCGATAACTTTGTCGCAAGCTGTTTTAACAGAAGCGTCTACACCGGTCTGGGCTTTGAGCAGTTCAGCAAAGTGAACCAGGTCGATACTGCTCGGATCGCCAAATTTCTGGACTTTGGCGAGGGCTGCTTTGACAACCATGGTGTTTTTGCCGCTCATGAGAGACTTGGCAAGGCCGTTGACTGCATCGACGAGTGGGCTGAATTTGGAAAGGTCGAGGGCTGACTGGGTCGATTCGTCGAAACCCTGGCTGCCGCCATTGTATGACTTGGCAAAAGCGTTAACCCAGTTCTGGGCGAAAGCTGTCGGAGTCATGCCGTTTTTTACGCCGGCGAGGATATCGTCGTAAGGGGCACCTTTGCCTGGTTCGAGCTCTTCAGAGGCAACCATGTAGCTGACGCTGTCTTTTACGGCGTGGGCGACTTCAACCATCTGCATCAGGCAGGCATCCATGTTGAGGATGTCGATTTTCTGGCCGAGGATTTTGCTTATTTCTTCCATGGCAACGCCAAGCTGAGCATTGGTGATATGGTTGTTCGATGAATCATCATAGGAAATGCCGCGATAGATAGCGCCGGCAGATTTGTTTTTCCAGCCGGAGCCGTGGTTCCAGATGACGAAACAATATTTTTTGGCGGGGTAGTTTTCTTTGACGAATTTGGCAAAAGATACGAGCTGGCGGTAGTCGCCCATGTCGAGCTCGCCCATGTCTTTTACTTTTTTGATGTTGTTCTTTTCGACGTAGTTGATCTGAGCAGGACCACGTTCGCGGTCGATAAGACTGACGATATTGAGAAAATCACTCGATCCCACACGGGACATTTCTTTCTGGTCTTCTACTCCGAATGGGTCAAGATTGTTGTCGGCGTTGAGGAAAACTGCAAGGGTCCAGTCTTTGGGCTGAGCAGCGTTAACTGGAGCATATGCGGAGCACAACAACAGGGTTACAACGACTATGATACTGGATACTCGCTTCATTCTCGGTCTCCCTGGGCTTATAAACTTATCCGGGAATGCTTGGAACCGGACATAATTCATTGTAATGGCCGGGATTAAAACCCGCAAGTGGGTAATGTGTTTAATTTTTGATTTTTTTTTGAGGAAAAATTTGCGCAAAGGGCTGCAATTTTCATTTATTTATGCATATTTAAAAGAAAGTCTCTTTTAGAAAATGTAGGAAAAATCGGCGGAGATATAATGGAAAAAAAGCAAAACACAGTTGAATCTGATTTTATCAATCTTGTCTGTGCCGTTCCCGAAGATGTACACGATCTGTTCGAATTCGAAAAAAGCTGTTTCGAACATGTCGCTGACAGGTTTCCCTTGCGCAACCTTCTGCATCTTATCAAATCACCAACCTGCCGCACCATGATTGCCCGTGATGAAAACGGTAAAATCTTTGCAGCCGTGATCGGCCTGTTGAGAAACTTCAAGGTTCCTTCTGGGCGCATTTATAAAATAGGTGTCAGGCCGGGAATGAAAAAGCGCGGGATCGGCTCATTCATGATAAAAACCATGGAAAAATGGTTTAAAGAAATGAAAATGAGAAGATCCTGCGCCGAAGTGCGTGAAAGCAACGCGCCTTCACGAAAGATGTTCGAAAAGAACGGTTATGTCGAAACCCGCCTGATAATATGGTATTACGCTGGTGGCGAGAACGCCGTAAAATACTGGAAAACTCTCTAGAGAGATGCCGCGTTTTATGCAGCGGTGTCTACAAGCAGTTTCGGGCTTTCGGATTGGCTGGCGTCAGTTTTGCCCGCTTTTTCGTATGGGTTGCGGGTTGCAAAAAACTTCTCGAACATTTGTTGTTTGAACTTCTCGGTATATGTAAAAAAGTCGGCCAGAAAATCCTGGTAGTCGTTCTGACTGACTTTTGTTTCTGGTTTGAAGAACAGTTCGAGTAAAGAAGGTTTTTGCTCTGACTCTGCTGCCAGCGGTGCCAGCGCCGACGCAAGGTCAGCTGTTTCTGCTTCTGGTAACTGAGGTGTTTCGACTGCGCCCGGGTCGCTTTGCGGGGCCATAAGGCCGTCGCGTGCGCTGTTGACGTCTGCGAAGAATGCCTTTGCCTGCTGTTGCATAACTTCTTTAATCTGCCCGAAAGCGCCATCAGCTTTGCCATAAACATTTTCGAGCTCGGCAAAGAATTCGTCCGATTCCTTTAAAAAATTCTCAAGCGCTTCAGGGCTGAGGTCAGCAAGCCCTTCGACGGCATCGAAAAATTCGTTGGCAACTTCGGGCGAAAGATCTATCGATTTATCGGTTCCGTTCATGAACGAGCCTACAGCATCTATCGACAAGTCGAAGTTGCCCATGAAAGTTTCGGAGACTTTGCCACTCAGTTCAACAAAACGCTCAGCGCCCTGTTGCCCCATTCTGGCTTCTACTTTGGAAGAAAGTTCGTAAAACAGGTCGAACTGAAACGATATGTTCAGCCCGCCTGCCTGGATCGAACCACTATTGTTGTCGTTCTGCAGCTCTTTGGCTTCAGGTCCTTTGGCAGCCGGTGTGGCAGAACGTTCAAAGATATCTTTGAGCTCAGGTTGTTTTGCTGATGGCAGCAGACCGCTTCTGGCGATGCCTGTCCGGTGATAGGTGCTGAGCTGAAGCTGATCTAGAAGTGATGACCTTCCCTGGTCCAGTTGGATGTTCATTATTTGCCTCCTTGCACAGTAAAAAGGGCATACTTTACCTCTTCTTAATTATTCATCGACAAAATTAATGAATAGTCTGATTGTCGTAATTGCTGATTTAAGTGTGTGTAAGGCCGTCAAGTAAAGTCAATTGCGAAAAACGCACTGAATCGCCTGTTTTGCTTTTAAAAGCTTTTAATTTTGTTCTTTATCGCTCTGGGTTTTGGCCCAGGGGTTGCCATCGATGAACTTTAGGAGTATTTCGAGCAACTCATGTTCGTGCTGGCTGTCTTCGTTCCCGGTCTGATTTTTGACGGCCAGCGCCAGCTTTTGCAGCAGGGAAAAGGTTGTTTTCAGCTCTTCTGCCAGAGTGAATTCCGGCAGCTCTTCAAGGTCTGTGTCGCGTTCGGGAAATCGCCCGATGAGGTCTTCTACATGGGCTTTTGTTCTGTTGTTGCGTTGGCTTATAGCTTTGAGGCGGTTGTGAAAATCTGTTTTCAGGTTTTCCAGTTTTGTAGGCAGATCGGCTGCGGCACTGTAATATCTTTCAAGTTTTGTGCGGAAATCACCGAAGCCGTTGAGGGTTCTGGCTATTTGTGAAGATATTCTGATAGCCGGCAGTTTGTCTGCTGAGCTTTTGAGGTAATCGAGGTGTTCTGAAAAAAGTTTGAGCTGGTGGTCATACTGGTTTATCAGCCCCGCAAGGTTTGTTTTGAACGGCCTGGTCAGAAGCCTGAGTTCCGTGTGATATTTTTTCAGGGCTTCAGCGGGTGAGCCTGAGATGTGGCGTCTTTCAACAGCCTGAAGCAGTTCTTTCTCGAGGCTTTCGATTTTTTCATAGACCAGGCGCTGTTGCAGAGCTATGCTTTGGCTCAATTCGAGCATGGTTGCTAGTTTTTCGAATTGTTGCAGACGCTCTGCAGTGCCCAGATGCAGTTCGCCGGCAGCGGTGTCGATAATAGCACGAATTTCTGAGGTTAAAAGTTCGTTGGCAATGCCGGCAAACTCAGGAAAAATAAGCATGGCAGCCATCACTGGGAATGGATGTTTTCTGGTAATTCGGGATAAAAATTCACAGTTGCGTCTGAAAAAACGGTTTTCGCTGAGGGCTGCGACGATTGCTTCGCTGAGATCCGCTGCTTCCATGGCAGAGAAGTAGAGGTTTTCGAGATTGTTCAGCCGTAGCTTCATTCGGGAAAGAGGTATGCCAGCGAAGGGGTCAGCCTTGAATGGATCTGGCTCAGTTTCAATCTGGCCGTCTTTTTGATTGTCTTTCTCATCGGCATCGGCGTCGGCATCGGCATCGGCATCGGGTTGTGGGTGTGCCGGGGTGTCGGCATCTATCTGAAAGTCCTCGGCTGCTGTCGCAACAGTTTCCGGGACTTTTTCGTCCGAAGCGACAACAGGCATCCCGTGAAGAATGCCCGCTGCAAGCATGAAAATCGTGAGAACCTGTTTTTTCATTTTCGAGATATCACATCGAGTCGCCAGCCCGCCCGCCTCGATAGCTTTTTTTAATTTTTCTGGCGCTCGGCATCGCTGGGAACGACATCTGTCCGGACGCCTGAACTGTTGTCATGTTGCCATACCATGTGTATGTGCGTGTAATCGGGTTGAGCATGGCATAAAGTTCTGCTCGACCGTCGCCATCAGCATCAACATAGATTTTATCAGAAATCCCGTCGGCGTCAAGGTCATATTCCCACTGATCGATACGCCCGTCAAAATTACGATCGTATTGATAGTCATTGAATTTGCCGTCAAAGTTTCTGTCGGTAGCCCAGTAGTCGGCACGGCCATCGCCATTACGGTCAGCGATAATCAGGTCTACCCTGCCATCGGCGTTGCGATCATACTGCCCGGCAGTCTGCATATAGTTGCCGCTGAAGGCATAGGCCATGTCGGGGTTCATCGACTCGGCATCGGTCGCCGATTCCCATTCGTTGAGGCTGGCTTTGACCTGTGAAGTCAGTGCTGCCACGATGGCCAGTATCAGGCCGAAGATTAAAACAGGTTTTCTGGTGAACATAGAAACCTCCATGTCAGTTCATGGGGCGAAAGAGTATAAAAAATGCATGGATTGGCAAGCGATATTTTATAAAAATATGAAAAATATGGCCTGCGCCGCCGCGAAAATGGCGCCAGGCAACGCTGCAATACCGCCCGCACCGGGAATAAAATTGAAGGCTGCCGTAGCCAGCCCCGCCAGAAGGGCTGACGGAATAAGGGGCGCCGGCGATACAAGCATCAGCAGAGATGTGGTTGTGAGCGCACCCATCGTTTTCGGCATTTTTGGCGGCGAAAATGTGCGGTAGAGATGGTGGCTGAATCCACCGCCCAGAGCTGCGGCTGCCAGCGTAAGCAGAAATTTCCAGAGAAATGCATTAATTGCGAAGATTTCAGAGAGCTGAGCGATCTGGTATACGTCGTCGCGGAACAGAGCCGTGGCCTCGGCTCTGAAATCATGAACTTTCACACTCATGATGAGCAATATGAGTGTGCCTGCAAAAATGACTGCAGCCTTGCGAGGCTGTCGAACCGGTGCCTGCGGCCTGTCAGTGCCGGCCTGGGAATTGCCGGCTGCAAAGAAAAGTTTGATAAATACAATTGGCAGAAAGATCACGGCGGTCAAAAACCAGTTCCACATGCCTGTATTCACGCCAGGGGCAACGGCTTTGAAAAAGTGCGAAACCGTTATTTCGCAGGCGGCGAAACTGCAGAATAGAAGCAGGGTGTCGAGAATGATATTGTTGCCCGTCCGTCTAGCCTGGTCATCGAGCCTGAAATAAAGATTCGTTTCGGCTTTGATCCAGACTAGAAGGTTGATAACTGCAAAAACAGTCAGGCTGAATACGCTGGCTGGTGTCAGGTTCTTTGCCGGTATCAGCAGGAGCATCATGCCCAGCGCTGCAAATTTGCCGGTTAAAGTAGAACGTTGTTGCAGGATTTTGCTGTCAAAATTGGGGAAAATAGCGGAGATGCTGACGGCAGCAGTGACGCAGGCAATGGTAAACAGCCCGGTAGTGCCGGTTCCCAAAATGACTGTCTGCGGGTCGAACTTCATCTGATAAAGGACCAGAGCAGCGGCAGGCATGAATATCAGTTCTGCGATGATTCCCCAGAAGGTAAGTTTTTTGAGCAGAAGATTGCGAGGGCTTATTGGCAGAGTTTCGAGCAGAGATATCGCTTTGCCTTCGTAACCTATGCAGTTTACCGGCCCAAACATGCAGAAATAGATTACAGAACCGCAGACTGTGTTCAGAACTGTTGCCGGGTCAGAAAAGCTGAAGACCTCTTTCAGAAAATAAATTTCCAGAACGATCAGGGTAATCGGCATCAATAGGGCGTTTATCAGTAAATTGAAATCTTTTCGAATCAGCAGTGTTTCTTTGTGGATCATCCCTCTGAATCTTGCTGTTTCTTCGGGCATTTTTGTTCTGGGGGTTGCGTGTGAGAAGCTGTACCAGTTGAGTTTGATGGCGGCATGGAATAACAGAGAGCCGCTCAACATGCAGACTGCCCAGAATGCCGAAAAATAAAAAAATTCATCGCAGAATGAAGCAGACAAAAGTGATACTGCCAGCCACTGTGCCGGCACCATGAACCTGAAAAGAGTATCGTTGAGAAGATCCAGGTTGTCTATTATCAGTTGCATGATCTGCAAAGGAAAATTACTCAAAACCAGGTATGGAGCTATCGTCAGAAAAGCGCTGACGTAGCCGAGCAAAGAAAAGAAGTTGTTGATGGTTGTTGGTCTGAAAAATCTGCTGAGGCATATCGTGCATAAATTTATGAGCAACCCGATGACAAAGCTCAGTTGCAGATAGAGAAACAGCGCTATTATAAGCCCCTCGAGGTTGAAACCATTGCGGCTGACGATACCCAGAAAGGCACTGAAAAGAATTATCAATCCAAGGTAGTCGGTGATAACGCGCTCAAAAAGCTTGACCAGAATGAGGCTTAACGGCGGAACCGGCAAACTGCGCAGATAAGCGAAGTCAGAGCTCATCTGACCCGAATTCAGGCTGTGGCCGGTAATTAAATCACCGGTAAAAACTATGAACATCGAGTAGAGCAGCAGGGCGCCGAGAAGCCAGTCCAGCA